>CAJOFE010000025.1 GCA_905233825.1 uncultured Prevotella sp.
GCAATCACCATATTTGCCGCAAACATCAAGAGAATCCTCAAACTCAGCTAAGGAGAGGACGGACTTCCATAGTGCGCTCAAATGAACCTACAGAGACGCATTTGGGATGCTTCCTGTGACATGAAAGGGCATAAAAGGGCATAATGAAAAGCAGATTGCTAATCCGTGTGTAACGGCTATGTGCAATCTGCTTTTTTGTTAATAATCGAGAAGTCTTCATATCTTGAGGACTTTTTCAGTGCCCTCTTAATAAGCTCTCTTTTCTTGAGGTGCCTAGCAGATTCGAACTGCTGTAGACGGTTTTGCAGACCGTTGACTAAGCCACTCATCCAAGGCACCCTTGATTTGCGGATGCAAAGTTAGTATTTTTTTTCCTTTCCGCCAAATTTTTTGTGGTGTTTTTGAATTCACATGGTTGTTTTTTGCGTTTTGCGTCGTTCAAAGGGCATCCTTGACAGCCTGCGCATGGGTCATTACGTAGTGAGATGGCTTTATGCACACGCCAGCCAGCATACAGGCAGGCAATAATAATGAAGATAACAACCAGAATCCACTGCATGGGCTATGAACCGAAAAACTTCAGGTATTCTTGTTCAAAGTTAGGAGTCAGAATCTCTTTTCCCATCGCATCCATTATCTCCTCACGAGTCCAAAAACGACCTCCATCAAGCTCTTCCTGATTGGGGGCGACGGTTCCGTCATAGGTGGTGCGGTTTACATAGACCAGCTCACGCTCACGCTTGCTATCGAACACGTAACTTCCCAACAATTCAGGCTCGAACTGGATGATGCCCAATTCTTCACAAACCTCCCTTTTTAATGATTCCTCTGGCGTTTCGCCGTATGCCATGTGCCCACCACAGGCTGTATCCCACTTGCCAGGTTGGATGTCCTTCCACAAAGGGCGACGTTGCAGATAAAGCTCACCTTTTGAGTTAAACAGGTGCAAATGCACCACAGGATGGAGAATCCGAGTGCCCGAGTGAGCCTCGCCCCGTGTGACGGAACCTAAAACATGTCCGTTCTCATCGACAATAGGGAAGATTTCCAATAAATTGTCTTTCATATTATATTAATGTTCGCGAACATAAATAATTTTTATTTTATTACTTGTGGGTGTGGTGGAATACCTTAACGAGACGGCTTGGCTCTGACTTGTCTTCAATGGCATCAGGGTTGAGGACAGCTTTCAGACCTCCAGGAATGACGGCAATGTCAATGTCTTTACCCATGATGGTAGGATCGCCGTCGAAGTGTACGGCACCATCCTCGGAACGAGTGATATGGATTTTCCGCGCATGGAAGTTCTTCACGTGCTTGTTGTCCTTGAGGGTTTTCAGCATCATATCCATCAATAGCTTCGGGCCTCCCATTCCCTTAAACGGTTCGATAATGATGACGTCGAGCAGTCCATCCTGCATAGAAGCCCCTGGGGCGATATAGGTATTGTTTCCATACTGTGCTGCATTGGCACAGGCGATGAGATAGGCTTCATAATGCTGTGTATTGCCCTGTTCGTCCTCAACGCGCAGGTCATAGCTTGTCGGCTGATACTTCATGCCTTCCTTCAGTACCATTTTGGCGTAGGTCGTCATCCCACGCTTGCCTGATTGTGCGAATTTCAGAGAGATATAGGCATCAAATCCCATTCCACACGTACAGAAGAAAGGATGTCCGTTGATGGTTCCATAGTCGAAGAAACCCGTCATCCCCTTATTGATAATAGAAAGGGCTCCTTTCATACTCATGGGCAGACATAGATGACGAGCAAGACCATTGCCCGAACCGCAAGGCACAATACCAAGTGCCGTCTGACTGCCTACTAACGAGCGGGCAACTTCATTGACAGTACCGTCGCCGCCGACAGCCACACATATATTAACGGAATCCTTCACACACTTATTGGCAATCTCGGCAGCATGTCCGGCATATTCAGTCCTGATAATTTGCCAGTCGAATAAATTTCCGTCCAGATTCTTTTCTACTATTTTCTCAAATCCCTTTTTTGAACTTGTTCCAGAAATAGGATTTACAATGAATACAATACGTTTCTTCTCTTCTTGCATGGGTGCAAATGTACAAATTTTGCCTGAAATACCCTCAAAAAGAGAAAGAAAAATGCGAAAATCAAACATTTTTATAAAAAAGAGGTGTGTATTTGCAGAATTTTATGTAACTTTGCAGCCTGTAAAAAAATGAAATACCTATAAACGACATTATGGGACAACTGCAAGAAAGGTACAAATCGTACCGCATTCCTCAGGAGGCGATGGCCAAAGGCATCTATCCTTACTTCCGCGCCATCACAGGAAAACAAGGTACTGAGGTAGAGATGGGAGGTCACAAAGTGCTGATGTTCGGCTCGAACGCATACACTGGCCTTACAGGCGACCAACGCATTATTGACAAGGCTAAGGAAGCTCTTGACAAATATGGTACAGGATGTGCAGGCAGCCGTTTCCTGAACGGAACGCTTGATTTGCATATTCAATTAGAGAAGGAAATCGCAGCTTTCATTGGCAAAGACGATTGTCTTTGCTTCTCTACGGGCTTCAGTGTTAACCAAGGCGTCATCCCCGCCTTATTAGGAAAAGACGATTTCGTGATTTGCGACGACCGCGACCATGCAAGTATCGTAGACGGACGTCGTCTGGCTTTTGCCAAGCAACTCCACTACAAGCACAACGATATGGCCGATTTGGAGCGCGTTTTACAAAAATTGCCCGAGGAAGCCATCAAATTAATCGTGGTTGATGGTGTATTCTCGATGGAAGGCGATCTGGCCAAGCTCCCTGAGATTATCGAACTGAAGAAGAAGTACAACTGCTCGGTGATGGTCGATGAAGCTCACGGCATCGGTGTCTTCGGCAAACAGGGACGTGGTGTATGCGATCATTTCGGTCTGACCAAGGATGTAGATCTCATCATGGGCACCTTCTCGAAGTCGTTGGCATCTATCGGAGGCTTTATTGCAGCTGACAGCGATACTATCAACTGGTTGCGCCATACTTGCCGTACCTACATCTTCTCAGCATCGAATACGCCTGCTGCTACTGCAGCCGCTATGGAAGCCCTGCATATCATACAGCGAGAACCCGAGCGCATTGAGAAGCTGTGGAAGGTAACCAATTATGCTTTGAAACGTTTCCGTGAAGAAGGCTTCGAGATTGGCGATACCGAGAGTCCTATCATTCCGCTTTATGTGCGTGATACAGATAAGACATTCCTCGTTACGGCATTAGCTTTCAATGCAGGAGTATTCATCAATCCTGTCATTCCTCCTGCATGTGCTCCTCAGGACACTTTAGTCCGCTATGCGCTGATGGCAACTCATACCGAGGAGCAGGTGGAACGTTCAGTGGTGGCCCTGAAGAAAATTTTTGTTGATCAAGGTATCATTAAATAATTACGTAAAAATTTGTGTGGGTGCAAAAAAGTTAGTACCTTTGCAGCCGCAAAATCGAGGTGTAGCGCAGTTGGTAGCGTTCCTGGTTTGGGACCAGGCTGTCGCAGGTTCGAGTCCTGTCACCTCGACTTAGGTGCAAATAAAAGTGGAGGATTCCTTTTATGAGGCATCCTCCCATTTTTTTTCCAAAAAATTTGGCCGAAAGATGTATTTTTCGTAATTTTGCGGAATATTACCTGACTGATGAAGTATATCTATCATATTCTGTTTGTCCTGTCATTGTCCGTGCTGATGACTACTCCAGCAAGAGCCATCACGGAAGAGCGCTCTTTTACAATTATCAATGCTGCTGACGGACTGGCTGACAACAGTGCGCAGGTGGTAAAATGCACCAGGACGGGACGTATGATTATATCTACCATCGGTAATCTGAATTTCTATGATGGCAAGTCGTTTTCACATGCTGATTCCAAGCCGCTCTATGAATTCAACCTTCCGTTGTATCAGGGGCATTACCATCTATACTTCGACCGTGAGCACCACATCTGGCTGAAAGATAAGCAGAAGGTTACTTGTATCGACCTGATGATGGAGAGTTTCATACAGAATGTGGATAGTGTCATCAAGGGTATGGGTTGTCAGGATGAAATACTTGACATGTTCGGCGACCAGTACAACGACATGTGGTTCCTCACCCCGAAGGGGCTTTATTGTCCTAATAGCAATCGTATATACCCCGTACAGAAAGGTCTTAGTTTGCAGGATATAGATTGCATTGACAATATCCTTTATACTTTTTATGACAATGGCGAAGTCATAGGCATGGACACGCTGGGCCATGTTGTCTGCCAGCTGCTGGCTTATGATGAAGTGAAGGCTGCAAAATATGCCGACTCATCTGTCCTTCTTCCATTTGGCAACGGCTTCTTCCAAATCAGAAACGGCAGCGATGGGGCTATCCTTCAATTCTTCGATGCCCGACAGAAAACGTGGGAAGTAATTATTGAACGACCCTTCCATCTGAACAACATGACTCTCGACCCTGAGGGGAAGAATCTGTATATACCATCGAAATACGGCTACTTTATCTTCCAGCCTGACACGAAGGAACTTGAACATATCCCAGAGGTGGAGCTGACCAACGGTCAGACAATGGCTACCGATTGCAATGCCATGTGTTTCGACCATCAGGGTGGCCTATGGATTGGAACTGAGAAGCGAGGCCTGCTTTATGCACGTCCTCATTCTGTGTCGTTCCGTGCCTATCCCTGGGGCCATGCATTGGCTACGAAGTATTCAATGATGATGGACAACATCCAGCAGAACATTGAGACCTATGAAGGTAAGAAAGCCTATTGCAAATATGTCGATACCAGGGGATGGACGTGGATAGGTACACGTAAGGGACTCTATATTGAAAAACCCGGCAGTAAAGAACAAATTGTCTATACCCGTCGCAATGGTCTGCACAATGATGTCATCCATTCCGTCATTGAGGATAACGACCACAACATTTGGGTGGCCACTTCATGCGGTATTACCTTCTTTCTCATACGAAACGGTCAGATTGCCTTTCTCAACAACTTCACTGGTGACGACAATGTGCCTAACGAGTCGTTCGAGAACTGCAAGGCTATTATGCTCCCCGACGGCTCTATCGCCATGCAGGGCGTTGAACATATTGTGGTCTTTAATCCTGCAAATCTGCATGACGTCAATATACCCCATCTGATTACCAATATCAAGCCGAAGCTCACTCGTCTATTGGTTAATGGCAATGATATTTATGCCAGTCAGCTCTATGATGGCAACATGGTCATAGACAGGGCACCTTCCCTTGTCAAGCATATCAATTTGAAGAGCGACCAGAATTCTGTCTCGCTGACATTCTCCGCACTTAATTATTTCCGTCCTATGCAGACATGCTATCGAGTGCGCGTCTATGAATTGGGAAATGAATGGCAAGTCCTGTCCTACCAGAACACTACGCTTGTTGATAGTAGGGGCTTGTTGCACTTCCCTATGGCAAATCTTGCTCCTGGTGATTATCATGTTGAAGTACAGGCCTCGCTGTTCCCCAATGTCTGGCAGGAAGACATACCTAATGACGAGCGCTATATTTGGGAAGTACATGTCAAGCAGCCCTGGTGGCGCACTACAGGCCTGCTTTTCTTGTTCTCCCTCATCCTGCTTGGGTTATTGCTTTTCAATTTCTTCCTCTACAATCGCAATACCCGTATGCGTGACCGTCGCAACAACGAAGAAGGTGACATCATCCGTAAGATCCGTTTCTATGTAAAACGGTGCGATGCAGCCTCTACGCTGAAATACGCCCCAATCATGAGCGACGAGAAAGGCAATATGGCAGAAGACACCAGCGATGACCTCTCACCCGAGTTCATCCAGCTGATGAAGAAGCTTATGCCTTTCGTCAAGTCACAACCCGAGCGCTCGCTCACTATGCACAAGCTCAGTGAGGTAGGCGACGTCGATATCATCCAACTCTATGAAACTGTAACAGCCAATCTGTACAAGAGTCCACGAGCACTGACGCGAAGCATTCGTTTGGACAAAGGAGCCCAACTGCTGGCCACTACCGATATGAGCATAGAACAGGTGGCAATGGAATGTGGGTTCTACACACCCAACTATTTCATCGGTAATTTCTTCCATGTGTTTAAGCAGACTCCTACGGAATACCGGCAGAGCCAGCGCACAAATAGCATGTATAGCAAAGTATGAAACAGGCCATGATTTTCGCGGCGGGACTTGGTACCCGTCTTAAACCTCTCACCGACATCATGCCCAAGGCATTGGTGTCTGTGCAGGGTGTTCCTTTGCTTGACAGGGTCATCCAGAAGCTTCGCGATCAGGGTTATGGCCGTTTCATCATCAATGTCCATCATTTCGCCCAGCAAATCATCGACCACGTCAGTCAGCAGGACTATGCACCGATGGTGCACATTAGCGATGAGAGCGACAAGCTGTTAGAAACGGGTGGGGGACTGAAGAAAGCAGCCCCGCTGTTCCTTGATGACAGTCCCATCCTGATTCACAATGTCGATATTCTCGACAATGTCGATTACGACTGGTTTGCCCGTCAGCATCAGCCTGATGAAGATGCAGTGCTGTTGGTAAGTCGTCGTAAGACCCAGCGTTATCTGCTCTTCGATCATGCTATGCGCCTCATGGGCTGGATGAACGTGGAGACGGGCGAAGTGAGAAGTCCATTCCCCTGGCTGCGTGAGCAAGAGCTTGTCATTGACGATGCTTACCAAGTGCAGGCTTGTTCTGGCACCTCTCTTTATTCTCACCATTTACCACTCACCTCTAAACTATACGCATTTGCGTTCAGCGGCATCCATAGTTTCTCACCGCGACTATTTACTTTGATGGAGCGCTTTCCCGAGCGTTTCCCCATCATGGACTTCTATCTCTCCACCTGCCATCGGGCTCACATAGTCGGACTTCCCAAGGACGACCTGAAACTCATTGATGTTGGCAAGCTCGACTCACTGGCAAAAGCGGAGGAGTTTCTGAAAACAGAGTAGCTTAAATCTCAATCCTCAAATATCAATTTTTAAATCACAAATGCAAAAGATTATCATTCTCGATTTCGGGTCACAGACCACACAACTCATTGGCCGTCGTGTGCGTGAGCTCGATACCTTCTGCGAGATTCTGCCCTACAATAAGTTTCCCGTTGGCGACGAGAGCGTCATCGGCGTCATTCTTAGTGGCTCACCCTATTCCGTACACGATCCCGAAGCCTTCAAAGTCGATCTCTCTCAATTCGTTGGCCGAGTACCTGTGCTAGGCATCTGCTATGGCGCCCAGTTCATTTCGCATACGCTAGGGGGTAGGGTAGAGAAAGCTGACACACGCGAATACGGTCGTGCACATTTGAAGACTGTCGATACTTCCAACCCGCTCTTCAAGCATTTCAAGCAAGACTCGCAGGTGTGGATGAGTCATGGAGATACTATCACCGCCATTCCCGACGGTTTCCAGGTCATAGGTAGCACAGCAGACGTTACCAACGCCGCTTTCTGGTCACCCCTTCCTATGGAGGGCCAGGGGAAGGCTCCAATCTTCGCCGTCCAGTTCCACCCCGAGGTGTTCCACACCCTTCAGGGCAAACAATTGCTGAAGAATTTCGTGGTTGATATCTGTGGTTCGCACCAGGAGTGGAGTGCTGCCTCGTTCGTTGAGACCACCATCGCCGACCTCAAGACACAGCTAGGCAACGATCGCGTCATTCTAGGACTCTCAGGCGGTGTCGATTCCTCAGTCGCCGCCGTGCTGCTCAACCGTGCTATTGGAAAGAACCTGACGTGTATCTTCGTCGATCACGGCATGCTACGCAAGAACGAGTTCCCGCAGGTAATGGAAGACTATAAGGTGCTTGGACTGAACGTGATAGGTGTCGATGCCAGCAGTAAATTCTTTGCCGACCTTGCAGGCGTTACCGACCCTGAACAAAAACGCAAGATCATAGGTCGTGACTTCGTTGAGGTCTTCAATGCCGAAGCTAAGAAAATCATTCAAACTCCCCTTCTCTCAGGAGGAGACGCGGAGGCGGCTGGTCCTGTCCGTTGGTTAGCCCAAGGCACCATCTATCCCGACCGTATTGAGAGCCTGAACATCACGGGCAAAGTCATCAAGAGCCATCACAACGTGGGAGGACTGCCCAAGGAGATGAACCTGCAACTCTGTGAGCCGCTGAAGTGGCTCTTCAAGGACGAGGTGCGCCGTGTGGGGCGCCAGCTGGGCATGCCCGAGCACCTCATCACCCGCCATCCCTTCCCAGGACCCGGACTGGCCGTTCGCATCCTCGGGGATATCACCCCCGAGAAAGTGCGAATCCTTCAGGAAGCCGATGACATCTACATTCGTGAGCTCCGCGAGTGGGGACTCTACGACCAGATATGGCAGGCTGGAGCCATCCTTCTTTCCTCAGTACGAAGCGTTGGTGTAATGGGCGATGAGCGAACCTACGAGCATCCTGTGGCCTTGCGTGCCGTCACCAGCACCGATGCCATGACTGCCGACTGGGCCCATCTGCCTTACGACTTCATGGCCAAAGTCAGCAACGAGATCATCAACAAGGTGCGTGGTGTTAATCGCGTCTGCTATGACATCTCCTCAAAGCCGCCTGCCACAATAGAGTGGGAATAAATAGATACGCGTATGTCAAAGAAAGAAGGAATAATGCCGTTTAGGATGCACCCGACGCCCGCTAAAGGGAAGGACGGGAAGATATTGTATTATCCCCGTCCTTTCAGGAAAGAGAAAATTTCAATGGCAGGGCTGGATGAGTATTGTGCGAAGAACTATGGGATGAAACCTTTTGAACTGACAAGGGCTTTTGATATTTTTATCCAAGCCACAGGCAACTTGTTGGCTGAGGGGTATCGGATTAATACGCCCATCGGCTCATTCGCTCCACGACTGAAGGCAACGTGTGAAATTACTGACCCTGATGACGTTAATGATAGTGATGTACGCTTCGACGGTGTGGAATATAGCTCAGGCAAGCGTTGGCATAAGGCAGTCAAGAAGTGGCTCAACGGTTTTTGCCTCGTTCCGGAAACTAATACGCAAGTGATTCTTACCGACCAGAAAGTGTTGGAAGTGAAGATGCATGAATGTACCCAGAGGAACGGCTACGTCACCGTCTCCCAATTCGGGTTTTATACAGGACTCACCTATTATTCTGCCAAGAAACTACTCGACGGATGGACAAAAGGTGAAAAGCCTAAACTGCTGAAAACCAAGCGCGGACAAGAATATATCTATACCGAAATCTAAAATCTATTTTGCGTAGGCGCACAAACCTTTTTGCGTTAGCGCGTAAACCATTTTGCGTAGGCGCAAAAATCAATTTGAAGGCACCTAAAACGAACTCCCACCCATATAGCCAACATGAGAACAGAGGAAAAGTGAACTTAGAAGTGCCTTTATTTCCAGCTTAAGCACTCTTATGAAATGAGTAAAAATCGCTGTTTATTTTGCTTTATCTCAGAAATACTTTGTAACTTTGCACCGTAAGTATTAAAAACAAAATAAGATTATGAAAAGAAGTAAGTTAAGGATGATTGCCGCCATCCTTCTGATTTGCGGCGCAGTGGTGGCAGGTGGCTGTCGTTCGAAATGTGACCACAAGGTGATGAAGAGAGCATGTTGCTCGTCGGAGAATGCTGCCAGTGCAACGGAAGACGCGAGCCAGTTTGTGACGCTGACCGATGTAGTGCCTGATGCTATCTTGGAGATTCGTTACTTCGGTACGTACAACTTTGTGGGCGACCGTATAGACGGCTACTTGGAGTCGACAGCATTGATGACAAAGCAGGCCGCCGATAGCCTACGGGCCGTGAGCGACGAGGTGATGAAGCAGGGCTATCGCTTGAAAATCTATGATGCCTACCGTCCGCAGATGGGTGTTGATCATTTCGTGCGCTGGGCTGAGGATATCCCCGACACGCGCATGAAGCCCTATTTCTATCCCGATCTCGACAAGAGTGTGCTCTTTGAACAGGAGTACATTTATGAGAAGAGCGGCCATACACGTGGCTCGACGGTTGATCTGACTCTCTTTGACATGGAGACGGAGAAGGAACTGGACATGGGTGGCACGTTCGACTGGTTTGGCCCCGAGAGTCATCCCGATTTCTGTGGCAATCCTGAAACGGGCGAATATACGGGTGATAATCACAAGAGTCCTGTGGGGCGCAGCATTACTGAAGAACAGTTTAAGCACCGTATGATTCTGCGCAAGGCGATGCTCAATCATGGCTTCAAGCCAATCGACAGCGAGTGGTGGCACTTTACGCTGAAAGACGAGCCGTTCCCCGATACTTACTTTACCTTCCCTGTGAGGAAGCTATGTAATGCAGGCACGAATTGCATGCATTAACACGTTTCTTTATAGATACAGAAATCCCGAGGTAGTCGAACTGCCTCGGGATTTGTTAATTAGTAGGATTGAATTAATCCTCATCCTTCATCTCTTCCTCGTGAGCCTTGATCAGTGCCTGCTGGATGTCGTTCGGCACGAGCTCATAGCTGGAGAACTTGGTCTGGAAGGAAGCACGACCGCCAGTGATTGACGAGAGTGCGATGCTGTAGCTGGCAAGCTCCTTCAGAGGAATCTTGGCAGAGAGCTTCTGATAGCCAGCCTCGCTGTCCATACCCATGATGATGGCACGACGGCCCTGCAGGTCGCTCATCACATCGCCCATGTAATCACCGGGCACGAGCACCTCGAGGTCATAGATAGGCTCAAGCACCTTCGGACCTGCCTCCTTGAATGCCATAGAGAAGGCGTTACGTCCTGCCAGCATGAACGAAAGCTCGTTGGAATCGACGGGGTGCATCTTACCGTCATAGACGATGACGCGTACGTCGCGGGCATAAGAACCTGTGAGCGGTCCCTGCTCCATGCGCTGCATGATACCCTTCAGGATAGCAGGCATGAAGCGAAGGTCGATGGCGCCACCAACAACGCTGTTGATGAAGACGAGTTTGCCGCCCCATTCGAGATCGATTTCTTCCTTGCCCTTGATGTTCATCTTGAACTCCTGACCGTTGATGGTGAAGCTCACGGGATCCTCCATGCCCTCGGTGTAGGGCTCGATGATGAGGTGTACCTCGCCGAACTGACCCGAACCGCCCGACTGCTTCTTGTGGCGATAGTCGGCGCGTGCCATCTTCGAAATGGTCTCACGATAAGGAATCTTTGGCTCCTGATATTCAATCTGAATCTTCTCGTTGTTCTCCATACGCCACTTCAGCGTGCGCAGGTGGAACTCGCCCTGTCCGTGAACGATAATCTGGCGAAGCTCCTTTGACTGCTCGACGACCCATGTGGGATCCTCCTGACGCATCTTGTTCAGAGCTGCCATCATCTTCTCTGTCTCGCTCTCGTTGATGGCCTTGATGGCACGGGAGAACTTGGAGTTAGGATACTTGATGAAATCGAAGTGCCAGTCGGTATTGTCCTTGCCATTCAGCGTGTTACCAGTCTTCACGTCCTTCAGCTTCACGGTGCAGCCAATATCGCCGGCATTGAGCTGATCGACAGGAATACGGTTGGCACCTGCACAGGCATAGAGGGTACCGATACGCTCCTTCGAGCCACGGTCAGCATTCGTGAGGTCATCGCCACTCTTCACCGAACCGCTCATCACCTTGAAGTAGCTTACTTCACCAATGTGGGGCTCGATACCGGTCTTGAAGAAGTAAAGCGAGGTGGGGCCAGTAGATTCGGGATTGATTTCGGTACCAGCGGCATTCTTCACCTTCGGCATCTCGCTGACGAAGGGAACGACATTGCCCAGGAACTCCATCAGACGGCGCACACCCATGTCCTTGCCTGCACATACGCAGAAGACGGGGAAGATGCTACGGGTGACGAGGCCCTTGCGGATACCCTCGCGCATCTCGTCCTCAGAGAGGTCTTCAGTCTCGAAGAACTTCTCCATCAGAGCATCGTCGCCAGCAGCTGCTGCCTCGACGAGGGCTGCCTTCATCTCCTTGGCCTTGTCAAGCTGGTCGGCAGGAATTTCCTCGATGATAGGAGCGCCACCCTCGGGCTTCCAGGAGAGCTTCTTCATGATGAGCACGTCAATGATACTGTTAAAGTTGGGACCGCAAGCCACGGGATACTGCACAGGTACACAGTTGGGACCATAGACATCCTGCAGCTGGTGCAGAATCTGTTCGAAGTCGCAGTTGTCGCGATCGAGCTGATTCACCAGGAAGATGACGGGCTTCTTCAGCTTATCAGTGTTGCGAAAGGCGTTCATCGTTCCCACCTCGGGGCCATACTGACCATTGACGAGGATGACAGCCTGGTCGGTGACATTGAGGGCTGTGATAGCACCACCCACGAAGTCGTCGCTGCCTGGGCAGTCGATGATGTTCAGCTTCTTGTTGTTCCACTCCACATGGAAGACGGTGGAGAAGACAGAATAACCGTACTCCTGCTCCACGGGGAAGTAGTCGCTCATAGTGTTTTTAGCTTCTACCGTGCCGCGGCGCTTGATGATGCCGGCTCCGTAAACTAATGACTCGGCAAGCGTTGTCTTGCCGCTACCCGCACTGCCAATGAGTGCAATGTTTTTGATCTCGTTTGTCTGATAAACTTTCATGTTGTTAGTATTTTATTAGGTGTTTTTATTTAGGCTTCCGCAAAAACGGCTCGAAATTAGTCATTTTTTGCGGAAAAACCAAGAAATGCTTTTAAATATTAAATAAATTTAGTACATTTGCGGCTATAATGGCAGGTTTATACATACATATACCGTTTTGTAGCAGCCGTTGTGTGTATTGCGGCTTCTTCTCCACCACGTCGCTCAATGAGCGCCAACGGTATGTAGATGCCGTGTGTCGGGAGATGACTATTCGAAGTGGGAAACACGAGATACAAGGTACGCAAATAGATACAATTTATCTGGGTGGAGGGACACCTTCACAACTTTCTGCCCACCAGTTGAATCAGCTGTTCGATGCTATATATAATATATATAATGTGTCAGACAAGGCAGAGGTCACGATGGAGTGCAATCCCGACGACATAACCGATGTGTTTGCCGATATGTTAAAGCAGTTGCCGGTAAACCGTGTGAGCATGGGTGCTCAGACTTTCAACAACCAGCGATTGCACTTCCTGCATCGTCGTCACAAGGCAGAGCAGGTGCCGTTAGCCGTCAGCAGGTTACGACAGGCAGGCATCGGTAACATCAGCGTCGATCTGATGTATGGTTTCCCTGAAGAGACACTGGCCGAATGGCATGCCGACATTGATGCTGCGCTAGCACTCGGCGTAGAGCATTTATCGGCCTACGCTCTGAGTTATGAGGAGGGTACTCCGCTCTATAGGATGCTGAAAGAGGGCAGGGTAGAGGAACTGGATGAAGAATTGCAGCGGCAGATGTATTACGACCTGAAGGACAGGCTGGAGCAGACAGGCTATGAGCACTACGAGCTGTCGAATTTCGCAAGGAGGAAAGGTTCTTTCCGTTCGCGCCATAATAGCAGCTACTGGAATCACACGCCCTACATCGGACTCGGCGCGGGGGCTCACTCCTTTGAAGGGAGGCGCAGACAATGGAATGTAGCTGATCTCAGCAAATATATGGAAAGTATTGAAAACAGGATGATACCTGCGAATGGTGAAGAATTGGATGATGACACGTATTATAATGAAACTGTGATGACGGCGCTCAGGACACGAGAGGGAATCTGTCTTAGTTCGCTGTCATCCCATTACTATGATTATTGTCTTCGCCAATCACAGAAATACATTGCCAATGGGCTGCTCTGTCAGGATGGTGACTTTTTACGTCTTACCCGACAGGGACTCTTTGTGAGTGATATGGTGATGAGCGACCTGATGCTATAGTGTAAAGCTGATGAGATGGGCAAACCATCCACGGAACTTCTGCCAGCCAGTACGGAAGTCTTTCCAGACCTCTGGTGTGAGATAGATACTTTCTAACTTGTCACGGTCGAACATACGGTCAAGCTCCAGCGTGGTGGGACGGTCGATGATGACAGCGTTCTCCTCGTAGTCGAAACGCAGGGAACGAGCATTGAGGTTGGTACTGCCCACCGTACAGAAGCGGCCATCGACCATCATGATCTTGGAATGGTGGAACCCTGGCTTGTAGAGCCACACATGGGCTCCTCGCTTCATCAGGTTATGCATGTGGTAGAAAGCACAATCGGGGGTGAGTGGGATGTCGCATTTCACGGAAATCATCAGCTCCACCTTTACGCCACGCTTCAGTGCACGTCTGAGTGCTTTGTTAATACAGGGGGTGAGCGTGAAATAGGGGTTGATGATGCGGATGGAATCCTGGGCATCATCGATGGCATGCACATAGAAATAGCGCATGATATCATTGGTGACCCGTGGCTCACGATTGATGATGCCCACTAACTTGTGGCCGGCTGTGCTGGTGGTGTCGGGTTTCAATCCGCTGATGAGAACCGGCTCCTGGGCATTATAGTAATCAGCTGCCGTGATGTCTTCTCCCGTCACTTTCTTCCATGTGCGGATGAAGATTTGCTGAAGATCATTGACAACGCTCCCTTCTATACGGCAGTGCATGTCGCGCCAGGAACCCACCAGCTCTGTACCTTTGATGTAGTAGTCGGCCACATTCATGCCTCCAGTATAAGCCACATTACCGTCGATGACCACAATCTTACGGTGATCACGGGAGAAGGCGTGGTTAATCCAGGGGAAACGGACCGGGTCGAACTCGTATATTTCCACACTATCGTTGCGAAGGGCTTTGATATGGTGTTTGAGCAGGGGCTGATTGTTGGAATCATTTCCGAACCCGTCGAAGATAGCTCTAATCTCTACCCCTTCCTTGCGCTTTTCCTTCAGGATGTCGAACAACAAAGAAGCAATGCTGTCGTTGCGGAAGTTGAAGTACTCCAGATGTACGCTGTGACGTGCCTGCCGGATGGCCTCGAACATGTCGTCAAACTTCTCCTGACCCGAATACAGGAGCGTGACGCGATTGTCATTGGAGAACTGAATGCCATAGTCCTGCAACTGGTGCAGAATCAGCGAGTCGGAAGGCTGCGCTGAAGCTGTAACAGTGAAGAGTGATAACAGGAAAAAGAGTAATCTCATTTCTATTACTTGCGATACCTGAGCCTGTAGTCAGAGGGCGAGATGCCAAAGCGCTCCTTGAAGAGGCCGATAAAATGCTCAGCCGTAGCAAAGCCGATGTTATTTGCCAGCTCACTCATGTTGATATTTGTACGTTGCAGGAGGATGCAGGCATGCTTCAGACGCAGGTCACGAACTACCTCAGCAGGAGTCTTACCGGTGATGTCGCGCACCTTCTGGAAGAAAGGTTTCATACCCATACCCATCGAAGCTGCCATCTCCTCTAGGTTAATGGGGCCACGACTCATGTTCTGCTGCACATACTGCTCGATGCTGGTGATGAGCTGCTGGTCGATGGCATCGTTCATACTGAAACTCTCCTCGTCGAAATCGTATTTCTCCATTTCCTCGGCCTCATGCGATGGTTCCTGCTGCTCCTCATTATTTTTTGTGTGCATGCGAATGGACTTCACCTCAAGTGCCTTAATCTCTTCATCTTCGGTCACCTCACCCGTCAGCTGCAAAGCAGTGTCGGGCAGCGTCTCGGTAGCTGTCGTCATACTGGAGTTGCGATTCTCAAGCAGTCGCGTCTCGGCACCCTCGATGAGGTCGCTAGTAATGTCAAATGCTCCAATGCCTAACAACTTGTTGAAACGCATGGCAGCCTCTTGAACGTTGAATGGTTTGGCCAGATAATCATCGGCTGAGAGGGTGATACCCTGATTCATCATGTCGGTAGGATTAAGCTTCTTGTCGGTCATCAAGACCACTTTGATTTTATTGAGCTTGGAATGCGTCTTGATGTTATTGCACAGCTCGCTTCCCGTCATGCCTTCCATATCCTGCTTGCAAACGACCAAGTCGGGAATCGAGGCCTCAATGTCGTGTGCTGCTTTCTGAATATCGTTGTAGGGATGGAAATCGTAAACATACTTCAGACGAGCGGTGACAAACTTCAGGAACTCAGCGCTATCGTCAATGAAGATGACGCGGAACTTTGCAGTAGGCACGTCGGTGCGAGTATGAATCTCTGACGTCAGCTCGTCGTTCATCAGTTCAGGAAGCTCTATCACACCGCGGCTATTGAGCTCATAGCTGCGATTGACGCTCTTCTTGGCTTTGTCTTCAGGATGTTCCAAAGCAGCCTGCATATCGCTGACACGGGTGATGATGGTCAGCATCTGCGAGTGTAGGGCATTGAGCTGATCGCGCTCTTCCGTCGTACCTTCACGCTCAGCCAACGTCATGATGATAGAGGTCATGCGTGACATGGGCTGACGCAACTCATCGCTAGCTGCCTTGATATCCTCGCGCTGCTGAGCAAGTTCGGTGATGACGGCATTCTTACGTTTCCACAAATCGCGTATCTGATCGATACCGATCTTCCAAAGATACAGTACGGTGATGGCGACAATGGCATAGAGCACGAGCATCCACCACTGCAGATACCACGGCTTGTCAATCATGATGTCGATGACACGTTCCTCATTGCTGATATATCCTTCGGCACTGATGGCTTTTACGTGAAGTCTGTATTTCCCGCTGGACAGATTCTCAAAGGTGACGCCATGATTCAGTGCATCGCCGTTGTGCCAGTCACTATCGTAATTTTCTAACCAGTACATGAACTGCAGGCGTTCGCTCTGATTATAGTTTCCTGCAGCGAATTTGATTGTAATCGTATTCTGATGACTCAGGAAATGGAGGGAAAGGCTCTCGTTGAGTGCCTGTTGCAGAATGACATTCCCGTCATACTGGTGGCCAGTTTGTATTTCTTCTTCTCCAACAAACAACTGAGTCAGCATGACAGGAGGCAGGGCAGAGTTGTCATCATCTGCCTTCACCCGAACGCTGCTCACGCCATACAACCCACCCATCATGACGTTGCCGTCTTTCATGGTCAAGATGGAGCCCAGATTGAACTCGTCGCTCTGCAGTCCGTCATTACTCGAATAGTTGTACAATCCGTAATCGTAGGTGCCCTCCTCATGGTTACGCTGCAATACGATTCGGGTGACACCATTGGTTGTGGTTATCCAAACATTTTTGTTCTTGTCTTCTGCAATACCGCAAATATTGTTGTTGCAAAGGCCTTGCTTCTCCGTCAGATTGTCGAGTTTGTCTTCCTCCATGTTAAAGACATTCACGCCTTCACGGGTTCCTATCCAAAGCAGTCCACGAGAATCCTCATACAGTTGAGTAATATAGTTGTTCGTAAACTTCTGCATATTTGTTGAATTGCCGATGTACAACTTCATATCCATGTTCGACATGTCGAGCACAATCAGCCCTTCAGAAGTGCCGATAAACATACGGTTCCCAGAACCGTAATGCAGGGCAGTGACATTATTGGTGCGTAGCTTTCGGTTCTCTTTGGTGTAGTTGGAGAATTGCTCCTGACGCAGGTTGTACATCTGCAGACCACCGTCGGTAGCAATCCACAGATTGCCTGCCTTGTCCGTACATAGGTCGTTGATGTTGTCGTTGGTGATGGTACTCCGTAAGCTGTCGCTCGTCGATGAGTATATGCGTGCATGTCCATCTTTTATACGTGTCAGTCCGTTTTGCTTCGAGCCTACCCACAGGCTTCCGTCGGCAGTATAGGCCATGGCCGTCACCTTCAGACTAGCAAGCAGTCCTTCATATCCCACAATACCATTATCGCTGGTACCATACCAGATGTTGCCCGTGCTGTCTTCGGCAATGGCAGTCACATCGCCGAGGGGATTCGTCTCAAACTTATAGATATTACTGCCATAATAGGCTACGCCCGACTTGGCAGTGCCCACCCATAGCACATCGCTGTTATCCACATATACGCTTTGTATGGTTGTCGTCTGAGCCAGCCTCTGATTGTTACGCATGCTTTGCAGCAGGACAGTGTCCATCTCATGCGTATTGATATTAATCTTCATCAGACCGCGACGACTGGTGGCTAACCACACATTGCCATTACGGTCAGCAGCCATCGAGTTGATGCCATAATCAACATTAACGTTGGTCAGGCCCAGCTGGTCGCCAATAGTAGTGTCCCATGTGTCGGCAGTCTTGTTATAGACGAATAGCGTGCCCTGACCATACATCCAGATATTGTCCAACGGGTCGGCAAAGACCTTCAGGGAAGGTGTCTTACGTAGTTTGCGCTGGGATATTTCGGCATTTCGCCATGGAGTAGTCTGCTGGCGTGTGGTGTTACAGCAGACGATGCGGCCGTCATCATAGACGACGAGCGCGCCGTCGCGACATTCGCCAATAGAGCAGACGGTTCCTTGAGGTATGGCATAAGCACTATTCGTATAGCCGAACTCATAGACCAGTTGCTGCTGCAGGTTATAGCATATGATACCTTGTGACGGAATGTAACCCCACAGGTTCTGACGGCTATCCACATAGATAATCTGCGGTGGCTCGGAAATGCCGAGGCGGGCAAACACCTGACGCAGGTCGCGCTCGAAACTCTCAGTCTGGGAATGATAGATACAGTAGCCAGCAGCCGTCTTGACCCACAACTCTCCGCCCACAGCCTCTTGTACAGACTCTATATAACTATCTGGTAATGAGGAACCATCTTGGGAATCAGTCTGGAAATGCTTGAACTGATAACCATCATAGCGATACAATCCGGCAGGCGTGCCGAACCACATGAATCCTCGTCCGTCTTTCAATATACAGTTAATCTGACTTGAGGTCAGTCCGTTACGGGCACCAAGCGTCTTAAACAGCTCCTGGGCCTTGGTCGTCACCGGCAGGGTCAGCACAACTGCCAGTGCAATGATTATGTGTTTCAGCCTTTTCATGTAATATCGTTTCGTTTTTGCTACAACATGCACGAGTAGTGATCCACCACGCCGATGAGCCTGTTGCTGTCATCGACGACCAACACCGAGTGTATCTTGTGGGTCTGCATGATGCGCTGAATCTCTGTTATCTTCATTTCCGGCCCAACTGTCTTGGGCTGCCGGGTCATAATATCACTGACAGTATGGTCGAAGAACTCCGCCTGCCAGCGTTCAATGGCACGGCGTATGTCGCCATCGGTAATCAGTCCTACCACACGATGATCTACCTCTGCCACGCCAAGCCCCAGCTTTCCTTCGCTGACCAGCATGATGGCCTGCCCCAAATGAAGTTCGGGTGCAAAGACCGGCAAATCGTTCGTACGCATCACGTCGGCAGCCGTGGTGAGCAGTCGCTTTCCCAACTCGCCTCCTGGGTGGAAATGGGCAAAGTCCTGCGGTTTGAACTGGCGCTTCTGCATCAGGGCAATGGCCAGTGCGTCGCCCATCGCCAAGGTGGCAGTGGTTGAGCTGGTGGGAGCTAGATTCAGCGGACACGCCTCGCGCTCCACGCTGACGTCAAGATGATAGAGGGAATATTTTGCCAACAGCGAGGCTGGATTGCCCGACATGGCAATGATAGGAATATGTTCGTGCAACAAGATAGGAATAAAGCGCAGCAACTCATCCGTCTGTCCGGAGTTTGAGATGGCGAGCACCACGTCGTCACGCGTCATGACACCCAAGTCGCCATGATACACATCCAATGGATTGACAAAGAAAGACGGAGTGCCCGTAGATGAGAGCGTAGCAGCTATTTTTGCACCGATGTTCCCGCTTTTGCCCACACCCGTGACGATGACCTTCCCCTTGCAGGCAAGCATCAGATCGACGGCCTTGTCAAACTGGTCGTCCATCTTCGGAATGAGGTCGAGTAATGCCTCCGCCTCATCACGTATCGCCCGTATGCCGTATTCTCTCGTCGTCATAATAGTTGCCTGATGAGATTCTCCAGTTTGTCAAGCTCCAGCATGTTTGCCGCATCGCTCAGTCCTTCGTTCGGGGTAGGGTGTACCTCAAAAAAATAACCGGTGGCACCGAAGGCTTTTGCTGCCAACGCCATCGCTGGCACGAAGCGACGGTCGCCTCCCGTCTTCCCGCCTTTTGCATCAGGACGCTGAACGCTGTGCGTGCAGTCCATGATGACGGTCGGCACAATGTCGAGCATATCGCTGATGTTACGGAAATCCACAACTAAGTTGCCGTAGCCCATCATGTTGCCACGTTCCGTCAGCCATACCTCCGTCGCTCCCGCCTCACGAGCCTTCTCAACAGGATACTGCATGTCACGTCCGCAAAGGAACTGCGCCTTCTTAATGTTTACCGTCTTTCCTGTACGGGCAGCAGCCACGAGAAGGTCGGTCTGACGGCAGAGGAAGGCAGGAATCTGCAACACATCGCACACCTGTCCCGCTGCCTCGGCCTGCCATGCCTCGTGAATGTCGGTCAATACGCGCAGGCCATACCGGCTTTTCACCTCGGCTAACATCTGTAGTCCTTTTTCCAGACCAGGACCACGAAAGGAATGGATAGAGGTGCGGTTAGCCTTGTCGAACGAGGCCTTGAAGATAATATCCGTATGCAAGCGTTTATTAATATCAACAAGCTTAGCCGCCACCGTATCGAGCAATGCTGCTGATTCAATGACGCAGGGACCTGCAATGAGCGTAATTTTGCTTTCGGTCATCTTTATCTCGTTTCTATTTCAACGTGCAAAGATACACAATTTGTTTTAATCAAGCAAGAATAATGTAAGAAAAGTGAGAGAAAAGGGGAAAAGGGACAAGATGCCTGCTAATCAAAACGAGCACGCTCCTCGTTGAAATTAGCGCGCTCCTTGATTAAAATAGCGGGTCGCTCGTTTGAAAAAGGAGGCAGCTGGCCGTTTAACATAACTTTGCAGAATTAGTAATAATTAACGGTGCGCGAATTCAACTGGCAACTGCAATTGCACTTCTATCTTGAACTCAAGCTATCTATCACTTTTCTTCGTTTTCTTCTATCACTTCGGCACTTACCACACGGAATTGGAACTGCTGAGCGTCAAGGTGACGCACATCGAAATGCTGAAGGCCGTCTTTTGACTTGGTGTAGAGCTTGAGCATCTTCTGGAACTTCTTCTCCAACTTCTCACGTTTCTGGGAATAGAAGACTATGCAGGTGCGATGGGGCAACTGCTGTTGATGACTCAGATAGTCACGCAGCTGGTAGGAGTAGGCCTGCCGCTCTTGCAGGAACTGATTCTTCGTGTCGATCCAAGCACTGTCAATCTGCTGGATGGCGGTGAAATGGACGATGGTATCGGTGAACGATGCCGCCATGCCGAACATGTAGATATGGGGTACGGGCTCTTTCTTGGCACTCGCTCCTGAAAGCAGGAGCATCAGTGCGGTAATCACGAGGAATGCTATTTTCTTCATTGTCCTAAATATGCTTTTAATACACTATGTCTGTTGGTTGTACGTAGCTTTCTGATTGCTTTCTCCTTGAGCTGGCGCACTCGTTCGCGAGTCAGTCCGTATTTCTCGCCGATCTCGTCGAGGGTCATTTCCTGCTGGTCTATTCCGAAGAAGGCCATGAGGATGTTGCGCTCACGCTCGCTCAACGTCTGCAGGGTCTTTTCTATCTCGGCCTTGAGCGACTCATCGACGAGTGTGCGGTCGGCTGCAGGCGCATCGTTATTGACGAGCAGATCGAGCAAGGAGCCTTCTTCATCATTGCCAAGGGGAGCATCGACGGATACATGGCGGGTGTTGATGCTCATGGCCTCGTCAATCTTCTCCAACGGCAGGTCGGTATCTTCCGATAGTTCCTCAACCGAGGGGCGACGCTCGTTCTCCTGCTCGAAACGGTTGGCAGCGCGGTTGATCTTAGTGACGGAGCTCACCTGGTTGAGCGGCAACCTGACGATGCGGCTCTGGTCGGCGATGGCTTGAAGGATGCTTTGGCGAATCCACCACACGGCATAAGAGATGAACTTGAAGCCGCGTGTCTCGTCGAATTTCTCAGCGGCCTTGATAAGCCCCACGTTGCCCTCATTGATGAGGTCGGGTAGGGAGAGACCCTGATTCTGATACTGCTTGGCCACGGAGACTACAAATCGCAGGTTGGCACGGGTCAGCCGTTCCAAGGCTTTGTGGTCGCCCTTCTTAATGCGCTGGGCGAGTTCCACTTCTTCCTCAGGACTTATCAGCTCTTCTTTCCCTATTTCCTGCAAATACTTATCAAGGGCTTCACTCTCTCGATTCGTAATTGATTTTGTAATCTTAAGCTGCCTCATAATGGTACCAGAATCAAGTTTTTCCGTGCAAAGGTAAGTAATTTATAGAAAACAAAAGATGGAAGACGGAAGATTATGTTGCGCCTTGTTTTTTTTTAACATTTTGGCGCCGCAAATCTTCCATCTTCCGCTTGGCTATTCCGCTTTACTCGCAAGGAACTCCCTTACTCGGCTAGCTGAATGACGAAGTAGCCTTTCTTTCCAGTGGGGAAGATGCCCTTGATGATGAGTACGGGTTCGCTTGACGTGCTGGTTTCCTTGACGATATCCTGCAGGTCTTCAACGGTCTTCATCGGCTCGTCATTCACTTGACGGATGATAAAGCCTTTGGGAACGCCGGCATCTTTCATCTTGCCACTGTTGATCTTGACCACTTCCAGGCCATATTGTATTTCCAGCTGATCCTTCTGCTGCTGCGAGACTTCACGGAAATCAGCACCCAGCACGTCGAGGTCGGCATTCTTCACTACCTGTGTGTTGCCCTGCTCATTGCGCAGGGTGATAGTCTTGGTGTGCTTGCGCTTGTTGTGCAGGTAGGTCAGGCTTACCTTGTCGCCTGGGCGCTTCTGGGCAATGATGCCGCTCAGGTCGCCGAACTTGGTCACCTTCTGGCCGTCCACCTCGATGATGACATCGCCCTTCTCCAGTCCTGCCTCGGCAGCTGCGCTCTCTTCCACGACCTTCTGGATATAGATGCCTTCCATGGTGCCCAGATCTACCTCGCGGCCTTCCTCTTTCTCGGAATCAACAAAGCTCTTCACATCGCCACCCTGAATGCCTATCATGGCGCGCTGCACAGTACCATATTGCTTGATGTCATCAATAACCTTGTTCATCATGGCCGTAGGAATGGCAAAGCCATAACCGCTGTAGGAACCTGTCTGCGAATAGAGCATGGCGTTGATGCCTACCAGCTGACCGTTGGTGTTAACCAGTGCACCGCCCGAGTTGCCGGCATTGATTGCAGCATCGGTCTGGATGAAACTCTCCACACTGTTAGCGCCTAAGGTGCGGGCTTTGGCAGAGATGATGCCTGCGGTGACGGTGTTGTTCAGTCCCAGGGGGTTACCGATGGCCAACACCCATTCGCCTACTTTCACATCATCGCTGTTAGCAACCTGAATGGCAGGGAGGTTGCGGGCGTCGATCTTGATGAGTGCCAGGTCGGTGGTCTTGTCGGCACCGATGATGCGTGCACTGTACTCCTTGCTGTCTGACAAAGTGACAGTCAGCTCGTCAGCACCATCCACAACATGGTTGTTGGTGACGATATAGCCATCGGTCGAGATGATCACGCCACTGCCCGTAGCCGTGCGCTTCGGAGTCTGCACTTGACGTCGCTGAGTGCCGCCCTGACCACGCTGGCGGGGACCGAAGAATCCGCCGAAGGGGTCGTTGAAGAAGTCTTCGAACGGGTCGCTCTGCACCTCAACGGTCTGAACTTTGGAGTTCTGCACATACTTGATGTGAACGACAGAGGGAAGTGCCTTCTCGGCTGCATAGCTCAGGTCAACAGGTTGGGCGACGGGCACGGCCTGAACGCTGACCATCTCTAGCTGCTGATTCTGTTCTTGACCAAGGGTCTGAGTAGCTGCATGTGTGTTCGTAAATGCTGCGATAGCGAATGCGATGGCCACCACGCTTGTGGTGGGAATCAAATAGTTTGCAATCTTTTTCATATTTGTCATGTTTTGTTAATGTCTTTGTTCTTTCTGAGAATTTTGATGCAAATATAAGGTCAAAGTTTATTATTCTGACAATTTGTCGGTCACTTTTCCGTCATTTTAACATTTCAAGAAGATGCTTTAAAATCTGTTTGCGAGCGGGAGGTGAAAATTTGCATTCGTTTAATCACTTAAATTAAAATAAAATTTGGTTTTTCTCTCGACAATAAAAGCAAAAAAGTGACTATTTGTTTTGTATTGTTCTCACTTATTCGTACCTTTGCACTTTGAAAGCACTGCTTTAGCTCTGCCGCTGGCGTGGCTGTGAGGCTACGCGGGAGGAAAGTCCGGGCAGCACAGGGTGCTCCACTTCTGAAAGTAGAAGCAGTTGGCGACAGCTGGTTAGGAAAGAAGAAAACAACCGCCCTGCTATGGAATGTTGCTATTTTTCATCAGTAAGGTAAGGGTGAGAAGGTGGTGTAAGAGACCACCAGCCGACGGGTGATCGTCGGGCTGTTTCCGCTGGAGGCTGCAAGTTCATGTAAACCATCGACAACGAGGGCTGCCCGCCCAAGTGCCGCAAGGCAGCGATGGAGGGTAGAACGCTGGAGGCGCATGGTGACGTGCGCAGTAGATAAATGGCAGGCACCGGCAGCAATGTCGGAACAGAACCCGGCTTATAGGAGCAGTGTTTTCCTTTAAAAAAGATTGAAGGTGCTGTCAGGGCACCTTCAATCTTATCTTTTTGTTCAGTCTGCTGCTTCAAACTCTCGCAGGAACCGGGTGTCGTTCTCTGAGAACATGCGTAGGTCGCTCACACGATATTTCAGATTGGTGATGCGCTCTACACCCATACCGAAAGCATAGCCGCTGTAGATTTTAGAGTCAATGCCGCATTGCTCAAGCACATTGGGATCAACCATACCGCAGCCCAGAATCTCTACCCATCCTGTATGCTTACAGAAGCCGCAGCCCTCGCCGCCACAGATGAAACACGAGATATCCATCTCGGCAGAAGGCTCGGTAAAGGGGAAGTAAGAGGGACGCAGACGAATCTTCGTATCGGCACCGAACATCTCACGGGCAAACGACAGGAGCACTTGCTTCAAATCGGTGAAGCTGACGTTCTTGTCAATATAAAGGCCTTCTACCTGATGGAAGAAACAATGGGCACGGGCAGTGATGGCCTCGTTGCGATAGACACGTCCGGGGCAGATGACGCGGATGGGAGCCGTCAACTTGCCGTCCTCGGTGTGCATCTGTTCCATCACACGGGCCTGAACGCTACTAGTGTGTGAACGCAGCAGGATATTCTTAGTCACATCGTTGGGATGCTGCGATACGAAGAACGTGTCCTGCATGTCACGGGCAGGATGGTCGGCAGCAAAGTTCATTTTGGTGAACACATGGAGGTCATCTTCCACCTCGGGACCGTCGGCGAGCACAAAGCCCATGCGCGAGAAGATGTCGATAATCTCATTGGTCACGATGGTCAGCGGATGACGGGTGCCAAGCTGAATGGGGTAGGGGGTACGCGTAAGGTCAATGTTCTCATCGCCGCTATCCTGTGTCTGGCAGTCATCACGTAAAGCGTTGATACGCTCCTGAGCCATCTGCTTCAGCTGATTTATCTTCATGCCTACTTCCTTCTTCTGCTCAGCAGCCACATTGCGGAAGTCATTCATCAGGGCTGTAATCTCACCTTTCTTGCTCAGGTATTTCAGTCGCAGTTGTTCCACTTCTTCTGCGCTCTGGGCACTCAGTGTCTCTACTTCTTTCAGTAGTTCGTTGATTCTGTCGAGTATCATATGTAATAATGTATTATTTTTTAGCTAAATTATAGTTGTAGTATGCCTGGGCACCTGTCACCTCCTTGACAATCTTCAGGAAGGGAGGCACTTTCAACTCCTCACCAGTAGCGATGCCTTTTGTTTCGAGGATGATGAGACCTTCAAGCTGGTCGAGGTAGGTGTCAATCTCGAAATACTGTCCTTTCCAAATGAAGCTGTTGCGCTTCTTGTGAATGGTATGGCGCTGAGGATCTGCCAAAGGAAGCATCATCTCATATAGATGCTGGTTGATTTGACGCTCGGTCACCAGTTCCTCGTTCGCGGCGGTTTTCTTTTTCGTAGTATGCACAAATACCTGCTTACGGCCCCAGCAGTGCTTGCGCAGCCGCTCCTCGGCATCGGGATAACCCTGCAAATAGGTCTGGGTGATGTCGCTGGCAATGCAATCGTCGGGTAGGGAGGCAGTCACTTCCACAATAAACTTGCGCTCTTCCTCGATGGGCTGAGGCAGTCCTAAGACATTGCTTATTTCCTTCACCACACGGTGCATTTTCGCCTCAAAATCATCGTGGTTATTGATGACACGCAGATGAGGATGGCCCGTCCAGGCATGAATGACTTTCTTGTCGAGCAAACGGGCGATGCGCAATCCTTCCTCGTTCATCTGTTCCACACGGCTGGCATTGTTGGCGGTAGTATAGTACTGCTCGGCACCATCGGCAGCAGAGACTAAATGCAGCACGGCATCATAACGCTCACGTAACTTCGGCGTAGAAGTACCAACAGCTCGCGTAATGTCTTCCCACATTTCAGGAGTCATATAGGCTGATATGTCCATAGCACCACGGTCGCAGACGATGATGCTGGGCTTCACGCATTGTTCGGCCATACGCAAGAATTTATCTTCCAACGCCAACTGAATCTCGAGCGTGGCTTTCTCACCTTCGTAGAAAAACGCCTGATTCTTTGTCAGATAGTTCATACCTGACTGCGTGAACAGTGTGGGCACTTCAGGAATGGTGAATACCTTGTAGCCCAGACTGGAGAAATGCTCAATGACACGCACCAACGCTGTGGTCTTGCCAGCGCAAGGGCCACCTGTCAGCACTATTTTCTTGATGTCGTTCATATACGTTCTCGTTTTCACGTGCAAAAGTACTTATATTTTTCGGAATAGCAAAATTTATTAGTGAATTTTCTACCAGCAAGCTTTCTCGTGCTTAGTTTCGTGTTTGTTCTTCAATTTGAATTGCTATTATGATAAATAAATAAACTGGAAAAATAGAAAGGGGCTTGAGATACGCTCTCAAGCCCTCCCTATAGTTTGTCTTTCTGAAATAGTATTCTTCAAGAAGCATTATTCAGAAAGAATATGTTGCCGTCAAGAGCAGCTGATGACGCTTATTGCTCACCTTCACTGGAGAAGCAATGTTGTCATCAAGAGGCGTCTCAAAGTCCTCGTAGCTCATAAAGGGCTCGAAGTAGCCGTTCTGCGTAGAATACTGGTATGCGGCCGAAAGGTTCACCTTGTCAATCTGGATGCCTACACCACAGGTGAGCCGATGCGTTGCCTCCCAGTTCGTATAGTCGGTAGTCGAGCTATAGTAAGAGCCCTCTGAGGCAAGCGTACCATCCTTGTATCCAGCCTTCTGATAGATGGGCGAAACGTAGTTGTAGCCGAAGCGAACAGCCACCTCAGGAGCAGCCCTGAACTCAGCACCCAGCTTCCAAGTAGATACACCTTTCAACATGTCCGACGTATGACGGTTCATGACGTCGTCGCTCTCGCTTTCCTCTACATAGTCGTCATACCACCAGTTGTAGTGCTCGCCCGTCTTGTAGCGCGTGTCCAACGTGCCATAATCGGTAAATTCGTAGCTGGCGCCCAAGGCCAGGAAGTCGCCAATGGTGTGACCCATGCTGAGACCGAACTTCCAAGGGGTGTAGAGCTTGAAGTCATACTCCTCACCGTTATAGACAGAACCACCTGCGTCGCTCATCGACGTGTAGTTACGTGTCGTTAGGTCGTACCATGTAGGAGTTGCCACAGAAAGGCCGATACGGAACGGAGAGTATTCAACTGGGCGGAAGATGACACCTAATTTGAGGTCGGCACCTGCACCCGTGATCTTACGGTCATCAGCCACCTGTATGGGCGAGTTCTGGGGGAAATACTCCGTATATTCGCTGTAGTGCTTGTAGTGAACATCGTGAATGCCCACGGTGAGTCCCAGATAGACGCGATTGTTGATGTTGCCACTCAAGTTGAAGTCATAGTCGCCCACATAGCCCCAGTGACGACGATCCATCGTGTAGCGGTCGGCCTCCTCATAGTACCACGTGTTCTCGTCGTAGTCGTAGAGCAAATTGCGCGAGTACATATCGTCAAGCTGGTTGCACTGCGTATAGGGCTTGTTGAAGTTAGGAGCGCCGTTACCCTCGAACAACAGTTCGTTCTTAGCCTTAGCATAGGTAAGCTTGTTCTGCGACGCATTCTGCAGATTGTCAGCAGCTGAGAGGATGTAATTGAAGTTACGGCTCTTATGGTAGTTGAAGCCGAAGTTCAGGAATCCCGTAGGGCTGGTACGAGTGGTATAGACAAAACCTAACTGGTCGAAGCTCATGTTCGTGGTGTGTCCACCTCCGAAGGCCTGTGCGTCTTCCTGATTGACAAATCCCAAAGAGATGTTGGCCTGCGATTTGCGGAAAAGGCCTATACCTGCGGGATTGGTGCCAATGGTCGAGATGTCGGCACCCAAAGCCTCCATAGCACCTCCCATGCCCACGTAGCGTGCTGTACCGTTCAGGTCACCCCAAGCGATCTTCGCATTTTCGTATGTCTCCTGTGCTGCTGCCGGCAACATAGCCAGCGAGAAAGCAGCAATAGCAAATATCTTCTTCATATCCTTGTACTTTTATATATAGTTACCTGTTTACCTTTCATTATTCATCTTATCTGCGGCCTCCGCCGAAGCCACCGCCACCACCGGAGCGACTACCGCCGCCACCACCGCTACTGCTGCCGCCGAAGCTGCCACCACCGCCAGAGCTACCGCCGCTGGAAACGCTACCTCCCGTAGAGCGACTGCCACCGAAGCTACCGCCGGAATTGCTGATACTGCCTCCGAAGTTACCATTGGAATTAGAATATGAGGGAGTTGCTGTAGTCCTGGTGCGAGTAGTCGTCAGACCGCCCGTGTTAGTATTACCAGAACGTGAACCGCCATAACCACCTGTACGGGCTGTTCCAAGCGTACGGCCACTGCCGAAGGTGCCTGCTGAATAGGTGTGTGTACGCCCATCAGCCAAGCCACGGCTGCCGGAGCCGCTGATGCGACCATGATTCTGAGTGCCTGGCGAGTAGTACCCTCCACCACCGTATGACACATAGTAGGGATAGGAATAGTAGCGGCCATAATAGCCTCCCCAACCCCATGAGCTGTACCACGGATAGCCGTAGCCATAGTATCCATAATAGCCATAGTACCAGGGATCGTACCACCAGTCATACCAAGGATCATACCAAGGATAGAAGCTGGAATAGTACCAAGGCGAGTGCCAACCCCAGGAATCGGCATAACCGCGTGAGTAACCCAGCATATAGGCGGTGGAAGGCTCATAGCCGTCCCAGCGCGACATACGCTTGGTCAGCGTGAAATCGCCCACTGAATCAGGATAAATACCCTCTACGGCAGCAAAGCTGACAATGTCGCCAGTATCAAGGGGCAACACCTCGTAGGTGCTGGCCCAGCGACGATTGTATTCGTCGATACTGCGGGTAGAGCCCGAATAGTAGGTGTCAGTAGGAATACCATAGGTAGCCCTCTCACGATCTACATTCTTCTTCGTAGGAACGAAATACATGTCGTCCTGTGCAAAACCCGAGAGCGAAACTGCTCCCAGCATGACTGATAAGAGAATCCACTTTTTCATATCTTTCTTGAGTTTTTAATGATTCACGATGCAAAAATACTACTATTTTTAATGCAAAAATACGGAAAAACCCTAAAACATGGTAGGATTTTCCCTATTTTTTATAATTTTGCAGTCAAAATTAACTAAACGATGAAATATTTCGAGGTAAAATTCACGATTTCTGCTCCCGAAGAGTCCCTTCAGGATGTGCGTGATGTCTTAGCTGCATTGGCGGGTGAAGCAGGCTTCGAGACGTTCGAGGAAACACCGGAAGGCCTGATGGGCTATATACAGCAGGAGATGTTCGATGCAGATGCCCTCGATGGGATGGTTACCGCCCTACCCTTCTGCGACGCCACCGTCAACTACACTGTCAATGAGGCAGAAAATCGTGATTGGAACGAGCAATGGGAACAGGAGGGCTTCAAACCTATCAGTATAGGCGAACACCTTATTATATATGATGGACGCCACTTGCCCCCCACCCCTTCCCACTTACCTATCATGGTACAAATCGACGCTAAGCTGGCTTTCGGTACAGGCAATCATGAAACAACGCGAATGATGGCTGCTGCGCTGACGGCTTTACCATTGGAAGGCAAGCGGGTACTCGACTGTGGCACTGGCACAGGCATTTTGGCCATTGTGGCCCTGCTATGCGGAGCCATTCATGCTACTGGCTACGACATCGACGAGTGGAGCGTGAACAATGCAAAGCATAATGCTGCATTAAATAGCGTGGAACAACGTTTCACGGCTATTTTAGGCGATTCCACCGTCATTCAGACACTCCATGAGAAATTCGATGTGGTATTAGCTAACATCAATCGCAACATCCTTCTGGCCGACCTTCCCCGCATGCGTCAGGCTATGAACACAGGTGCCACACTCCTACTCAGTGGATTCTATCGCGAAGACACAGGCCTGCTTACCACCAAAGCCGCAGCGTCAGGACTGGTGCTCAAGGCCGAACACCACGAAGGAGGATGGGCCTGTCTTGAATTTGAATTAAGAAATTAGTACACAAAGATGAAAAGACTGATAATCATACTCTTAATACTCTTTCCTGCACTCAGATCAAGTGCTGTATTGAAGGAGCAAAACCTGGAGCAGACCTTAAGCGTGCTTCGCGCAGAGCTGACGGATAGTTATCAGGAGCTGATGAACCTGGCTGAACAACGCAAGCAGCAGACACGTGACGTCATTCAGCAGCTTCGCGAGACTATCAAGCGCAGCAACCAGAACGCCCTGATGCTCTACTCCCAGCACCAAAACCACGTCTTCGACCTCACCTATGCCTGTCATGAGGCTACCGAGCAGTATCTCTCGTTCCAACACCAGCAGTTGCCTTTCAAGTCATACATTGAGAAGATTGATACGGAAATTGCCAAGTACGATAGTCTGGTTACCAGTCTGAAGCACATACGCCCTACTCTATTGGACAATACGGCACTGACCGACCGCACTGTCTGTCTAACACTTGCCACCAGTATCCGCAACACGCTTTTGGACACACGTGGCCAGGTGGCTGAGTATATCAACATCTATGAGAACACCGAGCAACGCCTGAAACATCTGAACGACTATGCCAATCGTCGCTATAACGACATTCAGACAGGCATCTTCCGTAATGGTGGCGAAAACTACATCTCCATCCTGAAGCATTTCGGAGCCCGTTGGGAAGAGATGAAGACAGCCGTAGCCGACAAATACCGTTCCAGCAACCGCAATTCCGACTGGGATAGTACGGTCATTCTACGACTCTTCTCCGTGATACTTTTCTATGTCCTAGTGGCTATCGGACTCAACCTGCTGGTGTTCCACTTCATGCCCCGCCGCTTCCACACGAGGGAATTCCTGAAAAAGCGGGCCTGCATCATCATGGCCACCACAACGGTTACCTTCGCTGCCGTATTAGGCATCATGCGAGCCACACTGCACCAGAACTTTTTCATCATGGCCAGTGGGTTGCTCATAGAATATGCATGGCTGCTGGGTGTCATCCTCATCTCGCTGCTCCTGCGTGTGAAGGGCGACCAAATCAAGAGTGCCTTCCACATCTACTCACCGCTCATTCTGGTCGGTCTCATCGTCATTGCCTTCCGTATTGTTCTCATTCCTAACGAGCTGGTGAACATGGTGTTCCCCGTCATACTTTTGCTTTGTACGATATGGCAGTGGAGGGTTATCAAGCGCCACAACAGGAACATTCCGCGTTCCGACATGTTCTACACCTACATCTCTTTGGGCATCTTCCTTGTGGCATTAGCCAGCTCGTGGCTTGGTTATACACTGCTGGCCGTGCAGATACTCATCTGGTGGATCATGCAGCTCACGTGCATCCTCACTATCACCTGCATCAGCAGCTACCTGAAACTCTACGGACATCGTCACCACTACGACACAAAGCCCATCACGCAGTCGTGGTTCTACCTATTTATATATAAGGTGCTTCTGCCTGTCATTGGTGTGTGTTCCGTCATGCTTTCCATCTATTGGGCAGCCGACGTCTTTAACCTCGGCGACGTATGTTGGCAATTATTCAAGAACAACTTCATTAATCTGGAGAACCTGGAAGTCAGTATCTTCAAGATATCGATGGTAGTCATCCTATGGTTCCTATTCTCTTACGTCACCAGCACCATTCTCTCGCTCATGCGCCTGCACTTCCACATGACCGATCCCAGCACAGCCGCCAGTCGCGAGGTGATGGGTCGCAACGTCGTTCAGGTACTCGTTTGGGGCATCTGGCTATTGATGTCGCTATCTATCCTTCACGTCAGCGTCACCTGGCTACTGGCCATCAGCGGCGGTCTCTCCACAGGTATCGGTTTCGCCTCGAAGGATATTATCGAGAATATCTACTACGGCGCCACACTGATGGCTGGTCGTGTAAAGGTGGGCGACTGGATCGAGGTGGAAGGCACGATGGGTAAGGTTGCCTCCATCAGCTATACCTCTACCGTGATTGAGTCGCTCTATGGCGAGGTCATCACCTTCCAGAACAGCCAGCTGTTCACTAAGAACTACAAGAACCTGACACGCAATCATGGCTATGTGCTGGCCGCCATTCCCTTTAGCGTGGCTTACGGCTCTAATCTGAAAGACGTATCGCGCATTGTAGAAGATGCCGTCAATAACCTGCATCATGAGTGGACAGACCCCGACAAGCGAGCCAAGACCACCGTAGCCGCTATGGGTGAGTCGAGCGTTGATTTCAAGCTCTACGTTTGGGCTGATGCCGTGAAGAAGATCTATGTGGTGAGCGATGTGCTCCGTTCCATCTATGATGCTCTTCGCGCCAACGACATACATATTCCGTTCCCCCAGCGCGACATTCATATCAAGCAGGAATAAATAACGATGGCAAAAATACAGGGACTCGATACTATTACAGCGTCGAGTCCCTTTTTATTACACGTTCCCCCGAAGGAGGTTTCTACTTATTTACCTTTTTGACTGTGCCGTCCTTCATCACCACGATGCTCAGACCTTTGGCTGGACGAGTGAGGCGCCGACCGTCTAAGCTGTAATAGGCAACAGGAGAGTCTGCTTTTGGCTCTTGGCGGTTGGTGGTTGGCTGTTCGATGCCTACTGTATTGTCAATGACCTTATAGTGGAACTCTGCCACGTCGCTCTCCGCCATACCATTGGCCACAGCCATGGCCTTGATGACGAGCTCCGTACCAGTAGCCAAGATGGGGCCAGTGTAAGTGAGTACGCTGGCACTCTGCGCGTCGCAAGGACAGGAGCCGTCTAAGGTGTAGAGGATGGTAGCACCAGCAGTAGCGCAGGTCAGTTTAATCTGTGCGCCACGGTAGATCTCCGTGCCGCTCATGCGCGAGGCCTTCGGCGTATAGACATACATGTTGGCAGGGTCACGGACGATGACGGTGGTCGTAGTCGTCAGCTCGTCATCGGCCAGAGTGAACTTGACAGCACCCGAACCGAGACCAGTGGCATGCAGGTTAAAGACACTCTCAGACTCCCCGGGGAGAACGGTTACCACGTCCTCGGAAAGTGAGGTAGCAACGAGCTGCTTGCCCTTCACGGCCTCTGCGGGGAGGACAGTGACGGTGATGGTCTGCTCGCTGCCCTTGGCCATGTAGATCAGGCTGTCGGCCACAATGGCTGTGATGCGCTGCTCCACGTCGAACAGCTGCGTGAAATCTTGCTCCATCTGCAGGCCAGCGTAGCTCTCTACAGCCTTACGAACGGTAAGCTGCACCTTGTCGTCAACGTTAAGGTTAGCGTTGTCTGGCGTGAAGCGCACTTTCGAGACATAGGCTGAATCGGGTGTCTGGTAGCCGCTTTCAGCGTTGAGTAGTTCTATCTTGCCGCCAACGGTCTGGCCATTCTTGGTCACAAAGATATTCTCTTTCGTCAGCGTCTGCGGGCGTATGTACTTGTCGAAGGTGATGTCGATGCCGTCGGTGCAAGCCTTCACGCGCTGCACGGCGGGCTGGCGCAGCTGTGTCATGCCCACGTTCACCTCCAACTGCGGTGGGGGCACGGGGAGCCAGTCGCTGTAGGCGGTCTCATAGCCAGCCTTCTCATACTTCACCTGCCACAATCCCTGCGGCACATCCCAGCGGTACTTGCCCTCGGCATCGGTGAAGAGCGGGTTCTCTTGTGCATACTCCTCGGCATCCCAGAGGACGACGTTCTCGTGCAGGTCGCCGTACATGTCTTCCTTTGTTTCCTTGTAGTAGCAGGAGGCGCGCACGCCCTCCAGGCGGTTCGAGTTGACGGCCTCATAGACGTAGCCCGACGGGTCGTGGTAGAAGTCGATGGCGAAATATGGAGTAAACCTGATTCTGAAGCTGCTACCAGAGGGAGAGTCATCCGGGCCATCCGGGGTTATATGAATAGGCTTTACGGGTTCCTCTTCCTCGTCATCATCCTTAGGTGTACACTTCAGTTTACTGATATCGTCATCGAGTTGCTTCCGCTCACCCTTTGACTTGGCAAACATTTCCTTCTCTTTGGAGTAAACAAAGTTTGCATAGCCACTCATTGAAGTTTTATAATTCCAATCGTTATGAAAATCCACCCAGCTGGTGTAGAACCATGACAGCGGCACTTCATTTTCAGTGCGGGGGAGATAGTGCCCCCATTCTTCACCATTGTACTGGTAGCTGCCTGCTTGAACAATTTCGCAAGTGCGATACCAGGTCTCTTGCTTTTCCTCTTTGCCATAGGACAGGATGGCATCTATCGTCCTATCATAAAGTTTGCGTGCTTCCTCCTCATACTCTGGATTTCCAGGACAATTCAGCTTGCCCTTGATGTCATGGTATGTCCCTCCCCATGCAGTGAGGTCGTCGCGCAAGTCTGAGGAGATGTAGAAACACCAGTAGGCCCAATAGACATAGCTGATAGGCGTATCCTGGTATTCACAAGCCAACTGGAAAATCCGTTGCTTTCTGGCAGTGTTTCCCAAGGTCTCAGGGAGATCACGTAAGAGCGGCCTTATTTTATTCCTAAAGACTTCCTCCGTCTTATTTTTCTCTTCCTTCGCTTTCTCTAAGTCATCCTTTACTTTAAGTTTTTTGGCGACAATCGAGTTGTAATCTGAAGCATGAGAATCGCCCCTATATTCGAGATCCCAACCATATTCCTTTTCCATCCATTTCTGGTTATACTCATACACTTTTATTATGTTCTGGAGCTTTTCAATGCGCTCATCACACTTCCATTTGGTTCTAAAATACATCGTCCACGTTGAGTCATTAAGAATCTTCTTCCCGCTCTTGTACAGGTTGTTACTACAGAGGGCCAACTCCTTAGCCAGTTGCTTGCCTGGTCCTATATAGTTTTCGACAAAACCTTCGCGTGAGTGCAAGGCAGTGTTGTCTTCAAGATGATACAGCTTATCGCTTATTTCCCTGAATCTACTCAACTCTGCCGGGTCGAACAAGGATTCGATGGGGATGCCAAGCTCTGGTGTGCCATCCTGTCCTGTTTTGTTTTTTGTGGAGCAAAGCGGCAGAGCCGAGCGGGCCTTCGAGTTGCCACGTGCGGCGGCCTTTTCTTCCCAAGTCAGCATGTACATCATCATGCTGCGGGTGTCGATATAGCCCTCCTTATTGTAGTTACGAATCATGTAGATGTCTGTGCCGTCGGTCATGGACATCTTGTAGTAGCCCTCTTCCAACAGCGCCTGCTCATTGATGCTGCCCACCTTCTTTACAGCGTAGTGGATGGTGCCGTCGGGCAGTGGGATGTCTAACTCATGCTCGCCCTCCTCGCTCTGATGGGCCACGGTATCGGTGCTGGCAACTAATGACAGCATACGTAGCGTCTCGTCGCGCCACTGGTTATTCCACTCTTCCATACTATCAAGGTCGGCAAGCAATTCGTCAATGCTGGTGTCTGGCCCCGACGTTACCTCACCATCGTATTCGTTTAGCAAGGCCATCAGTTCTGTAATGCGCTTACACTGTGCTTCGTCGGGGTGTTCTATTGCGAGCAGCTCCAGCAGTTCGTCATAGAGAGGCTGCTCGTCAATCACCGTCTCACGGTCGGCCAAATCGTAGATTTCCTTCACCAACAGGCGTGTTTCCTCCTTCTCCAGCTCTGTGTCTCGAATCATATCGTCCACTTCCTGGCGGTCGGCCCTGATGGTCATGTCCTGTACGAAGTCCACAAAGACATTCTTGGGCGAGGCGTCGATGCTGAAGTCGGCCTGGACAATCCACTTGTGGCTCAGTTCGCTGTAGGGAGCTTTCAGTACGATGTAGCTGTCGTCGCTGAGCTGCACGTAGAGCGTGACGCTGGAGATGAGCGTGGTGTCGTTCACCATGATATTGTCCTCGTTGTAGAAGTCCACCTTGAACGTGAAGGGCAGGATGCCGGGGCCTAACGGCCAGGCGTTGTGCTTCGGCGAGACGGTCATTTCGCGGAAGTCCCACTTGATGACACCTGAGGTGGCGCTGGTCGAGCAATATACCACGGGTGTCATCGTACCGTGGCTGACGGTGACGGTGCGCGTTTCAGTCTGCATCTCGATACCGTCGGGGGTGGTGATGACGGCGTAAATCTCATGCTGCGACAGGTTGTAGGCACTGTTCAGGCTGCACGTCATCATCCATGTGCCGTCGGGGCCGGCCTCGGTATGTCCGATGAGCGAGCCGCTCTCGTAGATTTTCACGTCAGAGTTGGCAATGGCGAGACCGCTGACAGGTGCCCTTCCATACGACACCTGATCAGCCACGTAGATGCTCAGTGCCTCGGCAGTGAAGGCCACGGAGCCAAGGGGCTGCGTGAGATCAACCCAGCCAGTGCTGAAGCTGATGGTGGCAGTCGGCTCATAGTAGCCGCCCTCGGTGGGCATGATGCAGAAGCGCACGACATCGGCGGCATTGCCGAGTGGCACGGTCAGGCGGTTGCCGTCCAGCTCGTATTGCGCCAGACTGTTGCCCGCCATGACGGAGCCTTCCACAAAGGAGCAGGCATTGGGCAGGTCGAAGAGCAGCGCAGCCTCACGTGGCATCATGCCATCCTTGAACTCCACCTGCGTGCGCAGGGTGACGTAGTTTCCCACGGTGACACTCGACTTGTTGGCCGTGAAGTGAGTGTTCTCAGTAGTGTAGTTGAAAATGCTTTCGTCCATCATGGGGATACGCTCGTTATGCAGGCTATCGATGCGCCCGCTCTGTATGGTCACCTCGTTCTTCACGTAGTCGCGGCCCTCCTCCAAGCGCATCTCCGTCAAGGCGGTGAGGGTGTTCACGCCGTTGAACATGCAGCTCTCGCCCATGGTGACAAGGGTGTACGCACCATCGGGGATATTTACTATTTTCAGCTTTGCCTCGTCGTAGTAGTAGGAGCCTTGCAGCTGGCCGTCGCCGTCATAGAGCATACCCACTACATCGCTGTTGTCGGTTTGGGCGAAGGTGGCCTTCAGCTGACCTAACTGCGTGATATGGATGGATGCCGTGGCCTCGCTGTTCTCGTTCACCGTGCAGGTGGTGGTGACGGGCATAAAGAGGCTGGTGAGGCTGGTGGCGGTGACGCGTAGTTTCGTACCCTGCTCCAAGTCACGGTCTTGCAGCACCAGTCTGCCGCTTTGCATCACGGCATCAGCGGTCAGGTCTTCAGCGTGTGTCTCGTCATAGACAGTATAGCTGATGTTGTCATAGCCGCTGAAGGTGGCATCGGCATCAGGAGCCTCGCCTGGACGAGTGGCGGGGGTGTAATTGAAGTCAATGAGCACGGTAGTACCCGACAAATCAACAAGGGCAATCCCCTCTAACTCCCCCTTCAGGGGGAGAACGGGAATTGTTTGTACCTGTGGCACGTAGCCATTGGCTTGGGCGGTGATTTCCGTTGGGGCATCAAAGGCGGTAAGCGTCCAACGCCCCTAGCTGCTGAGTCACGGCGATGTTCGCGCCACGGATGGGAAGGCCAGTGGCAGCGGCGGTGACGGTACCGATAAGTTCGGTCTGTGGCAGCGGTGTCAGCCGCAGAGTCACATCATTTCTATCACTCACAGTAATCATAGTGTCGGCAGGCTGCACGTACTGCGTGCCAAGCTGCTGGCCCAGCTTCACCTTGGCAATAACTCGGGCACCCTCCATCTGACCAGTAAGGGTGGCACCGGCGGCGAGGTAGTTGCCTACGATGTCAGTCCAAGTAAAGCTTACCCCTGCCCCATCCCCAAGGGAGGGAAGAATAGAACCATCGGGCAGTAAGAGCTGCAGGGTGATGTCACGCGGCGTCTTCAGGTCGGCGAAGGTGGCCTCCACGTCCTGCTTATCAATATCGACGGCGAGGATGCTGCCGAGGATGTCTTCGCGCACGTTCCTTATATAAATATTATACTGCGTGCCCTCGATGAGGTTGGTAAATGTATATTGCTTCTGGCTGTTCAGCACGTAGCGGCGCGTCTGGGCGGTCTTCGTGTTCACCAGTTCGAGGGACATGTCCTTGTACTGCTGCATGTCGGCATTGGCGGGCATATTGACCGTCAGCTTGTGCACGCCCTGCGTGATGGGCATGAGGTTGAAGTTCTTCCAGCCGTCGGCGGCAGCATAGAGCGGTAGCGACTCAGCGGGTACATAGATGGTGAGCAAGGGCGAGGTCTTGTAGAAGGCATATTCTTCCAGCTTGGGTGGCGTGGTGGCGTAGATGGTGAACGACTCCAAATCCGCGTTGAACGTATAGGAGCCAATCTTCCCTACCGACGCGGGCATGACGATGGTGCGCAGGTTGGGGAAAGTATTAAACATATATTGGAATATCTCTGTGATGCCGTCGGTGCGACTAAGGTCTAAATACTGCAGCTTGCCTAAGTTCCTTAGTTTACCCTCGATATCGGACATATCCTGATTGATGGCCTTGCCCGCCACGGTAAGCGACACGATGTTACCGTAACGATGGCTTTCCCCGTACTCGCTCTCTATCGTGGTGGCTTTGTCAATAGCCTCGAACAGATGGCCGGTCGTGAAGTGGGTGACGACCAAAGAGCCTGTCGCCTCGTTCCAGTCATTATCGACGGGGTGGTCAGGCAGGTCGGGATTAAACTGCATCACGGCGGTGATGGTGACATCGTGTTCGGGCATGATGAACTCGGTTATCGGATGATATGTGTAGTGCGCATTAGTGCGGTCGATGCGGCTATCCATGATGGTGTCGGTACTGACAAAGTTCACGAGTTGGCAGCCGTTTTTTTCAATCAGTTCAATCACCACATTCTGACCTGCAGCAATCATGGGTTTGTTGTCGTTGTCATAGGGCTTATTGTACTGGCTTTCTGTAGTGTAGTACAAGGCACAGCTTCCTTCGAGATTATTCTGGAAGGTCAGTGTGTATTTCGTCTCCTCGCTTTGGGCGATGGCAGTCAGCTGGCAGAGCAGCAGCGCAAATATTGGAATGATTCTTTTCATGGCTGTATGCTTATTTGATGATGACTTTCTTATTATTCTGGATGTAGAGGCCCTTCTGTGGGCTGCTGATGCGGCGGCCTTGGAGGTCGTAGATTTGTTTCGTTTGTTGTGGCATTGTCATAACAGACTGAATGCCATTAGGAGCATCGCCAAGGCGGATGGTGAAGCGGCCTTCGAAGATGCCGACCTCAGCATGGAAGGTGTAGGCATCTGTTGAGAGGTTAGTCTCGGTGCCTGTTTCATGATCAATGAGGGTTACTTCATTATTCATTAGATGCGAAGCATCGCCAAGGCTGATGGTGTAGGCGCCTTCTTTGGACAACTGCAGGCCGAGATGGACGAGGCCGTCGGCCAGCGGACGCTCGTCGATGGCGTAGCGCACGCCGTCGCGGACGACGTAGAACAGGGCGGCATCGGCATTGAGACCCGTGAATTTGCTGGCATCACGACCTGGCTCGTAATCAAGCGTGGCGGCCTCGTTGATGACGAAGCGCGTGCGGTCGAGGCTGTCAAGCAGCAGATTGAACACCTGTCGTGGATGGGCAGCAGCGGCAGCACGGCGGGCACCGGCGGGAATGTAGTCACGCGGGACGAGGTTGTGCTGGCGACCCTCGCTGTCGAAGATGACGCTCTCCTGGTCTAACGGGCGCTGGATGAAGAACGCTTGGCCCGGATGCAGGATATAGTTGTCATCAAGGGGCGAGTAGGCTGTGTATCTCTCATTGACCGTGCCTTGGTATTCCCACACAATGATGGGCGACGTGGTGTCCATATAGCGGGAGTCGAAGAAGCAGGGATATGGATTACCGATGAAGTTCCACGAGCGGTTGTGGGCGAACTCGGAGAATATCTTGTCGAGCTTCACCTCGACGTTGTCGCTGCGGAAGAACATTGGCTTGTGGGCATTCTGCACGGCGTGGACGATGAACTGGCTCGTGGGCAGCTCTAACTGGGCGTGATAGCCATTGAGGAGCGTGGACCAGATGTAGCCGCGTCCGGCATGCAGCGTGCTGCCGGTGGTCATGCGCACCCAGGCGTTGTCAAGGTCGCCTTCGGCGCGTTTCTTTGCATCGTAGCCATAGATGACTAACGGCACGTCGGCAATGGAGTGCTTTTCGCCCTTGTAATACACCTCGATGTCGCTGATACGCACATCGAAGGGGAAGGCAATGTTCTCCCAGTTGTTAGTATTGAAGCGCAGCTCCACGCTCACGTCGTCAGCGCGCATCTGCCCGTTGTTGATGAGTGAGGTGAAGAACTGCATGTTGTCGGCATTGCCGTAGTTGCGGCAGTTGTAGAAGTTGTATTGCTGCGCCATCCTGCCCATGGAGAGCATCGACTGGCCGTCGTTGGTCAGCGTGCCGCGACTGAGAGCACCGCCGACGGCACCTCCCCAGTAGTTGACAATCATGCCCATGTTCATGTCGGGCTTGTAGCCAACGGGCCATTGGGCATTGTCGGCGAAGGTCAGCGGCGCATTGATGCTGAGCGTGGGCGGCAACTGGTCGGTCCCCACGACTTCGAAATCACTCCATATCTTGGCCTCCTGATAGTCGTCCACGGCCTGCTGCGGCACAAAGAGCGTGAAACCTTTATCGCCGATGTCGCCGTGGATGTGTGTGTCGGCGGGATAGGGTGGAGCGATAGTAAGACAGGTAATCTCCTTTAGGTTCTTGCAGTTGAAGAATGGCCTTGAGACATACTTTAATGTGCTGGGCAGGGTGACGCTGGTCAGGGCGCTGCAGTTGCCGAAGCAGTAACTCATCATAAACTCCAGACCCTCGGGCAGGTTGAGCGTGCGGAGGTTGATGCAGTTGGCAAAGGCACTCTCGTTGATGACCACCTGACCGTTGAACTGGATGTCGATGAGGTCGGAGCAGTCGCTGCAAAGACCAAAGGGCACCGTGCGTATGGAGGCGGGCAGCACCACGGAGCGGAGGCCCGCCTCATCGTAGATTTTGTTACCAACGGTGACGCCCTCGGGGATGACGGCACGGTCGAGGCTGCGGCAGACTTCGAAGGCCCGCTCGTCAATGCTTTTCAAGGTGGCGGGCAGCGTCACGTCGCGCAGGCTCCAGCAACCCGAGAAGGTACGGTTGCCGATGGACTCCAACTGCTGCGGCAGCGTTACCCACGTCAGCAGGCGTTTGTATAGGAACAGGTTTCGGGGCAGCGCGATGAGCGTAGCATCGCTGAAATCTACCTCCATCACGTTGTCCAGCGTCATCAGCACGGTGAGGTCGTCGTCGTTCAGTGTGCCGCTCAGCTTCAAGGCGATGGTGTCGTTGGCCTGTATATCATAAGATGTGAACTGGTCGGCCAGTGTACCGGCGCTACTGAGCGTGATGTCGTGGAACGGCAGCTGCAGGCGCTGCAGGAGGTGCTCAAAATGGAGGATGGCATCGATGTATTCTTCATTGGAGGTATAGGCGATGTCGGCGTTGATAGCAGCATTAGCCTCAATGACCGCCTGCGGAGCGTGTGGGCGCTTGGCGGCCAGCTCGGTGCGCACGGCCTGCTCCGTCTTTGCGAGTCGTGCCTTGTAGTCGTTGGTCACCTGCTCACGCTCAAGTGCTGCGCACTCCGCTTCGCTGATGCTGGTCTTGTCGGAGAGGTAGGTGAGCGTAGCGTGGTCGAAGACAATACGCGTGCTGCGGTCGCCGGTCTTCTGCCATCCGAAGGTGGCCTTGCCGCCGATGACGACCATCACCACGCAGTTCTCGTAGAAGTGCTTGGCCATGGCCAGGGCCTCGTTCCATTCCACCTGCTGGGTGGGCATCCAGCGCCCGTCGGCGGTGCGGCGGTAGTATATGTTATCCCGCCCTTCATACCAGCGGTAGATGTTGCGATAGCCCACAGTCTCGTCGAAGGCGGTTTTCATCGGCACCATACGGTCGTTCAGGAATACATAGGTGTCCTGCTCCACGGCGTCTGTGCCCGTCAGGTTGTTGGCACCGTCGTAAACGTTCATGCGTAGCATGTAGAGGCCGTTGGGCAGGTTATAGACGGACTGCGACAGCAGACCCGTGCCGTAGTTGAAATGCACCACGGCACTTGTGTTACCGAAGATATTAGGCTGGCCAACGGAAGAGCCGCCCGTGCGCGTCCAGCCGTTGATGTCCTGGGCGGTGAGGAGGTCATCGAACTCTGCGTTCACGATGGGAATCTCGTCGCCGGGCTTCAGGCTCTGCGCTTTCTCGAAGGCAATACGCTTGATGCGGGCCGACTGCCAGCTCTTGTTCGACGTCTGGTGGAAGGTCAGCGTCAGGGTGTATTTGCCTTTCTTCATTGACGGCGTCTGCAGTGTGTAGGTGGCAATGCTCGTACTCTCAATGTTGAAGACGGTAGAGGCCACTTCATTGCCGTCGGCACTCTTGAGGTTGAAGTCCACCGTCACAGTACCGGCATTTCTGCAGGCTTCCAAGGACACATTATAATAATTGATGTCCTCTTGGTTTTGTAGGGTGTAGGTGATCAGGTCACCGTCGTAAATGTTTTCCAGACCGAAGTCTGTGAACCAGTTTCGTGTTTGACTACTGGTGACGGTGCCGTAGGACAGCACAAAGGGATGCTCATCGGTGGTAGGGATGATGACATCCTCAGCCAGAGCGGCTGTGGCTATGCATAGTGCCAAGGCGGTCAGCCAGAATCCCTTGATATACGGGAGTAAAAGTATCTTTTTCATGATGATGATGTTTTGGGGGTTATTTTTTTGCGACAACTTTCTTACCGCCGCTTACATAGATGCCGTGGCGGGGCTTGCTGGTGCGCCGGCCGTCCAGACTGTAGTAGTGCGTGTTGGCTGTTGCGGCGGTCGTGCGTGGCGTCGTCAGACGGGCAAAGGTAGCATCCATGGGCTCGATGTGCTGGAACTGCCCCCATCGGGCATCGTTCTTGTAGGCATCTAAAACATCTTTCGGTACGAGGACGGTGACTTTCTTGAAATCCTCTTCGCCAAATGCCTCGCTGTTAAGACGGGGCGGCTCGGCGGCAAAGCAGTAGATGCGTGTCAAGTTGTAACAGTCGCAGAAGGCATCCTCGTCGATGTAATTGAGCGAATTGGGCAGGGTGATGACGGTGAACACGCCTTTGTCCAGGGCCATCTCATCAATCTTCTTGATGGGGTATTCCACTCCGTCGTCAGGGTCGATGACGGTTTCCGGGATGACGAGGCTGTCTACCTTGTAGTCATCTTCCATACCAACTACGACAGCGCCCTCTTCAACAGAGTAACAGCGATAGATGAGCCCATTTTTGACAAATGCGGCTTTTGCCGACGTTGCGCTGAGCAGCGCGGTAAACATGATAAGAAATGTTTTCTTCATATTAGTGTCGTATTTTGTTGTAATAACAGCAGCTATCTCACCATGACCTTCTGCACGCTGCCATTGGGCTGGCGCACGATGTTGATGCCCTTCTCTGGGCGGGCGATGCGCTGTCCGTTCAGGCGGTAGTAGGTCGTGGGTGTTGTGAGGGTTGAGTGGTGAGTGGTAAGCGGCTCTATGCCTACGGTGTTGTCGATGACCTTATAGCGGAACTCCACCACGTCGCTCTCCCCTGTTCCCTTAGCTACGGCCATTGCTTTGATGACGAGCTCGGTGCCAGTAGCCAAGATGGGCCCAGTGTAAGTTAGCACGCTGGCACTCCCAGTGTCGCAGGGACACGAGCCATCGAGCGTGTAGAGGATGGTGGCACCGGCAGTGGCGCAGGTCAGTTTGATCTGTGCGCCACGATATATCTCCGTGCCGCTGAGGCGTGAAGCATGAGGCTCATCGACAGTCAACAGGGATGAGTCACGCACCACGACAAGGGTGGTAGCCTGCAACTCATCATCGTCGGCTAAGGAGAACTTAACGGAAGTAACACCAACGCCAGTGGAATGCAGGGTGAAGCCCCCCTCTTGTTCCCCTTGTAGAGGGAGAACGGTTACCACGTCTTCGTCGAGGGAGGTGGCAACGAGCTGCTTGCTCTTTGCGGACTCAGCAGGAATAACACGAACGGCCACCGTATAATCATTGTCTTCAGACATGTTGATGATGTTATCGGCGATAATGGCCGTCACGCGCTGCTCCATATCGAACTGCTGCGTGAAGTCTTGCTCCATCTGCAGGCCGGCGTAGCTCTCAACAGCCTTACGGACGGTGAGCTGCACCTTGTCGTCAACGTTAAGGTTAGCGTTGTCTGGCATGAAGCGTACCTTCGAGACATAGGCCGAATCGGATGTCTGGTAGCCACTTTCAGCGTTGAGTAGTTCTATCTTGCCGCCAATGGTCTGGCCATTCTTGGTCACAAAGATATTCTCTTTCGTCAGCGTCTGCGGGCGCATGTACTTGTCGAAGGTGATGTCGATGCCGTCGGGATAAGCCTTTACTCGCTGCACGGCGGGCTGGCGCAGCTGTGTCATGCCCACGTTCACCTCCAACTGCGGCGGGGGCACTGGCAGCCAATCAGAGTAGGTAGTCTCGTAGCCAGCCTTCTCATACTT
>CAJOFE010000026.1 GCA_905233825.1 uncultured Prevotella sp.
TAACTTTTTTTAAGAAGAAAGTAGAAATTGGAGTTATTGGCGTTATTGGCAAAATTGGCAGGTAATTATAGCCTATGTCCTATAGGCGCTATAAATATAGTATATATTTATAGAATTATTATTTATAAAGATATCATGATATGGTAAAAAATAGGTGCAAATTTTGCCAATTTTGCCAATTGCTTTTTGTTTTGTCTGATAAATTCTGTATTTTTGCATCCTGTATGTGGTATCAAAAAAGGCTCAAGAACAGGAAAATATACTAAAAATAGGCTAAAAATAGATGATTTTGCCCCCATTTTCATGAAAAATATCAGTTTTTTGCGAAGAATCCGCGACAGACTATACCACTCTCACAAAGCAATTGTGGACCACTAACTCTCACGTATGCAAGTAGTTAGGTCCGCTTGCGAGCGATTTGAATTACACGAAATTGGCGAAATTGGCAAAATTGGCACCCTTTTTTTACCCCCTATGGGGTTTTCAGAATTCTTCGCTCTGCGAAGAACTCAAACTTCAAAAGTTTTTCTCTCTCTTTTTCTCTCCCTCTCAAAAATTTTTCGTACCTTTGCACCCAAATAACAGGAAAGTATGGAATCAAAACTCGTAATCTATAACACGCTGACGCGCCAGAAAGAGCGCTTCGAGCCTATCAACGCCCCGCATGTGGGCATGTATGTATGCGGCCCCACCGTCTATGGCGATCCCCATCTGGGTCATGCGCGTCCGGCCATCACGTTCGACATTCTGTTCCGCTACTTGAAGCACTTGGGCTATAAGGTGCGCTACGTCAGGAATATCACCGACGTAGGCCATTTGGAACATGATGCTGACGAGGGCGAGGATAAGATTGCCAAGAAGGCACGGCTGGAGCAGTTGGAGCCAATGGAGATAGCGCAGTACTACACGCGCCGCTATCATCAGGCTATGGACTCGATGGGCGTGTTGCGCCCCAGCATCGAGCCATGTGCCACAGGTCACATCATCGAGCAGCAGCAGTTGGTGCAGCAGATACTTGACAATGGCTTTGCCTACGAGTCGAACGGCAGTATCTATTTCGATATAGAAGCCTACAATAAGCAGTACCAGTATGGCATTCTTTCTGGTCGCTCCTTAGAGAACGTGAAGGATGCCAGCCGCGAGCTGGACGGCGTTGGCGAGAAGCGCCATCAGGCCGATTTCGCCCTGTGGAAGAAGGCTCAGCCCGAGCACATCATGCGCTGGCCCTCGCCTTGGAGCGATGGTTTCCCTGGCTGGCATTGCGAGTGCACGGCGATGGGACGTAAGTATCTGGGCGAGACATTCGACATTCACGGTGGCGGCATGGATCTCGTCTTTCCTCACCATGAGTGCGAGATAGCACAGGCGCAGGCCGCAATGGGTCATCCTGCCGTGAAATACTGGATGCACAACAATATGATTACCATCAACGGGCAGAAGATGGGTAAGTCACTGGGCAATTTCATTACGCTGGAGCAGTTCTTCACTGGTCAGCATGAGCTGCTGACGAAGGCCTACTCGCCCATGACCATCCGCTTCTTTATCCTCTCGGCTCATTATCGTGGCACCGTCGATTTCAGCGACGAGGCCTTGCAGGCTGCTGAGAAGGGACTGGAGAAGCTCACCAATGCCATCAGCGACCTGCAGCGTGTGCAGGCCAGCGAGAAGTGCGATGCTGAGACGGAGCGCGTGGTGAAGAGCCTGCGCCAGCGTTGCTATGATGCCATGAACGACGATCTGGCGACGCCGCAGGTCATCAGCATCCTTTTCGAGGCTGCCACCGTCGTCAATCGCCTCATCGACCACAAGGCCACCATTTGCGCCGACTGCCTGAAAGAACTGTCGGAGGTGATGCACCTCTTTGCAGAAGACATTCTGGGACTCAAAGCTAATAGCCAACAGCTGACAGTCAATGGCCAGAGCAATCGCGAGGAAGCCTTCGGCAAAGTGGTGGATATGGTGCTCGACCTTCGTGCCAAGGCCAAAGCCGCCAAGGACTGGGCTACCAGCGACCAAATTCGCGACGAACTTGCTGCCGCCGGTTTTGAGGTAAAAGATACCAAGGACGGCGTTACCTGGAAACTTAACAAGTAAGACATGAAGCAAGGACGTCACATCTGCAACACGCTGAAGGCTATCCGCAAGCAGATTGCTGAAGCCAACGAGATTAAGTACGAGCCGCGTGAGTGCCACCACGAGGGCGAATGTGCCGGCACCTGTCCTGTCTGCGAAGCCGAGGTACGCTATTTGGAAAGCGAACTCAGCAAGCGTCGCCGTTTGGGACGTGCCGTCAGCTTAGTGGGTATCTCGGCAGGAGTGGCTGCATTGCAGAGCTGTGGTCTTTTCAGAGTCTTCCAACCTACGGCTGGCATCCCCGTCATGCCGCCAGAACAGCAGGCATTGGCTGCTGACACTACACGTGGAAATTCTCTGGAGGAGGTGGTAGTGATGGGCGAGCCTCCTGTGATGACTACTGACAGCCTCCGTCCGCTGAAAGCTGACGAGAAGGTGTTGGACGGCATCGTGGAAGAGATGCCGCATTTTCCCGGCGGCGACCAGGCGCTGATGGACTATCTGAAGAAGAACATGCAATATCCCGACGAGGATGTGCAGGGGCGCGTTATCGTAACCTTCATGGTGGAGAAGGACGGCAGCATCAGCGATGCGAAGGTGGTTAAATCGCTCAGCGAGGGAGCCGACAAGGAGGCCTTGCGCCTTATTAACAGCATGCCAAAGTGGCATCCTGGTAAACAGCTGGGCACTCCGGTCAATACCAAATATACCGTTCCCGTCATTTTCAGGCTCGAGTGAAAGCTCCGCTCATAGCCATTGCCCGCCATCGCCTGAGTGTTGATGGCGACGGCGTCACCACGCTGGTGGCCTTTCACGGCTGTCCGTTGCGTTGCCAGTATTGTCTGAACCGTCAGTGTTGGGAGCCTGAGGGTATCTGGCGATGGACAACGCCCGAGGAACTGGTGGAGGAACTGATGAAAGACAATCTCTACTTCTTAGCCACAGGCGGAGGTGTATGCTTCGGTGGCGGCGAGCCCCTCCTTTACAGCGATTTTATTGCAGCTTTCAGCCAGCTATGTCCTCCTGAGTGGCACATCTATTTAGAATCGTCGCTCCATGTGGATCAGCAACAGTTAGAGGCCGTCATCCCTTACGTACATCATTATTATATAGATGTGAAGGACTTGCAGCCCGACATCTATCATCGCTACACAACAGGCGACATCGCTCCCTTGTTGCATAATCTCAGCCTGCTGGCCGACCGCAAATTGCAAGAGCACATCACCATCCGTCTGCCACTTATCATTAACTACAATACCGATGCCGACCGCCAGCGCAGTCAGCAGCAGCTCGAGGCTATGGGCTACACCCATTTCGACCGCTTTGACTATGTTGTCAGCAAAAAAATATAGAAAATCCTTTCTTTCTTTTGAAATCTTTTCGTAACTTTGCAACGACAATAAAAAACCTAATGCTATGTACGGAAAGATGAAAGAACATCTCGCTCAGACACTTAGCGAGATTCGCGAGGCAGGACTCTACAAGGAAGAGCGCCTCATTGAAAGTCCACAACGGGCTGCCATCGAAGTGGCAGGAAAGGAAGTACTGAACTTCTGTGCTAACAACTACTTAGGTCTGAGCGACCATCCACGTCTCATTGAAGCCTCGAAACGCATGATGGACCGTCGCGGCTTCGGAATGTCGAGTGTACGCTTCATCTGTGGCACGCAAGACATCCACAAAGAGCTGGAGCAGGCCATCAGTCAGTATTTCAAGACCGAGGACACCATCCTCTATGCTGCTTGCTTCGATGCCAACGGTGGCGTGTTTGAGCCACTATTTACCGAGGAGGATGCCATCATCAGCGATGCCCTGAACCATGCCTCTATTATTGACGGTGTACGTCTCTGCAAGGCCAAGCGCTATCGCTATGCCAATGCCGACATGCAGGAACTGGAACGCTGCTTGCAGGAGGCACAGGCCCAGCGCTTCCGTATCATCGTCACCGACGGAGTGTTCTCAATGGACGGCAATGTGGCTCCTGTGGATAAGATTTGTGACCTGGCCGAGAAGTACGACGCCCTGGTGATGGTTGATGAGAGTCACAGCGCCGGTGTCGTGGGCAAGACAGGGCACGGTGTGAGTGAGTTCTACAATACCTACGGTCGGGTGGATATCTACACAGGTACCTTAGGAAAGAGCTTCGGAGGAGCCTTGGGCGGTTTTACTACCGGTCGCAAGGAGATTATCGACCTGCTGCGCCAGCGTTCGCGTCCCTATCTGTTCTCCAATTCACTGGCCCCTGCCATCATCGGTGCCTCGCTCGAGGTGTTCAAGATGCTGGGTGAGAGCAACGAGATTCATGACCGGTTGGTGGAGAACGTCGAGTACTTCCGCTCGAAGATGCTCCAATCAGGCTTCGACATCAAGCCCACGCAGAGTGCCATCTGTGCAGTGATGCTCTACGATGCCAAGCTGTCGCAGGTTTATGCCGCAAAGATGCAAGAAGAGGGAATCTATGTCACGGGCTTCTACTATCCCGTAGTGCCGAAAGGTCAGGCCCGCATCCGTGTACAGATTTCTGCTGGCCATAACCGCGAACAGCTCGACAAGTGCATCGCTGCCTTTATTAAGGTAGGTCGCGAATTGGGTGTTCTGAAATAATGAGACAATGAAATGAGAAATGGGCAGGGTGCTCATTTCTCATTCTTTTTGCGTGAGATAACAACCGAGAGTCCCATTGACAGTACCAGGGTGCCGAAGATGATGATGAGCGACCAGAGAGTGGGAATCTCAATGTGGGGCATGTTCAGGTTCAGGCCTACGAGACTGCCCAGTTGGTTGATGTACTCGTTCATGGCCAGCAACATCTTGATACCTACAAAGATGAGGATGATGCCGAGACCATATTTCAGATAGGAGAAATACTTGGCCACAGCGGCCAAAGCGAAATAAAGGGCACGCAGGCCGAGGATGGCGAAGATGTTCGAGGTAAGCACGATGAACGGGTCGCGGCTGACGGAGAAAACGGCCGGGATGCTATCGACAGCGAAGGCAACATCAGTGGTCTCGATGACGATAAGGGCGATGAAAAGCGGGGTGGCCAGCTTGCGCAGCGTAATCTTACCATCTTTATCCTTGACCTCTTCCCTGATGAAGAACTTCTCACCGTGCATCTTGTCAGTGACAGGGAAGAATCGCTTGAATAGCTTTACAATGAAGTTGTTACTGGGGTCGGTTTGTGCCTCCTCGTCGTGGGTGAACATTTTGGAACCTGTGTAGAGCAGGAACAGGCCAAAAAGACCTAGTATCCATTCAAAGCGCTCGACCATTGCGGCACCAGCGAAGATGAAAACGCTGCGCAGTACCAATGCACCGAAGATACCCCAGAAGAGCACCTCGTGCTGATATTTACGCTCGACGGCAAAGAACGAGAAGAGCATGAGGAATACAAAGAGGTTGTCCATCGACAACGACTTTTCAATCAGATAGCCCGCAAGGAACTCCATTGCTTTCTCGTGAGGATCGACGGGATAGAGGAAATAGATGCCCGCACAGAAAACCAACGAGACGGCTATCCACACGCCCGTCATTTTCAGCGCCTCTTTCACGCCTACCTCATGTTGCCCCTTTTTGCCGAACATCTTCAGGTCGGCAATGAGCATGATGAACACCAATACGTAGAAAACGATCCAGGCCCACACGGGCATTCCCATCAACATGATTTATTTTTCTATTTATTAATCACTATTTCCTGTTCACTATTCCTTAGCGAAGCGCCTCCAGCATGCGCTTCAGCACTACTGAGCAGCTGATTTCGCGGTTGGCAGCTTCGGGGATGACGAGCGAGTTGGTACTCTCGATGACATCGTCGGTGACAATAAGGTTGCGACGCACAGGCAGACAGTGCATAAACTTGCCGTTGTTGGTCCAAGACATGTGCTCTGTATCTACCGTCCATGAGCGGTCATTGCAAGTAATCTTACCGTAGTCGGCAGGGGTAGTGACACCTGGGTTGCTCCAGTTCTTGGCGTAGATGAAGTCGGCACCCTCAAAAGCTTTCTTCTGATCGTACTCCACGACGGCATTACCCACGAACTGCGAGTCGAGCTCGTAGCCCTCGGGGTGGGTGATGACAAGATCAACATCGGGAGCGGCATTCATCCATTGCGTGAAACTGTTGGGTACGGCCTGCGGCAATGCACGGCAATGGGGAGCCCAGGTTAAAACGACTTTGGGACGCTCAATGGTTTTGTGTTCCTCAATGGTTATTAGGTCGGCAAAGGCCTGCAATGGGTGAACGGTGGCCGTCTCCATGGCGAAGACGGGCCGGCCGCTGTACTTGATGAACTGCTGCAGCACCGTTTCGGCGTAGTCGTATTCGCGGTCGGTCAAGCCGGCGAAGGAGCGCACACCGATGATGTCACAGTAGCAGCCCATCACGGGAATGGCTTCCAGCAGATGCTCACTCTTATCGCCGTCCATGATAACGCCGCGCTCAGTCTCCAACTTCCATGCGCCGGCGTTGACGTCGAGCACGATGACGTTCATGCCCAAGTTCATGGCGGCCTTCTGTGTCGACAAGCGGGTGCGCAAGCTGTTGTTGAAGAAAATCATCATCAGGGTCTTGTTCTTGCCCAGATGCTGGTACTTATAATGGTCATTCTTAATCTCAAAAGCCTCGGCCAGCGCCTTGTCCAGCGGGCCGATGTCATTGACGTTGATAAAAGTTCTCATGGTGTTTCTTATGTCTTTGTCCTTATTGTTATTTCTTAATTTTGATGCACAGCATGGTCAAGTCGTCGGATGGCAGGGCGTTGCCTACATGCTCTGCCACGGCTTCGTGCAGCATGTCGATGGTCTGCTGGGCATCGTAGTCGAGATGCTGCTGCATCAGCTCCAGCAGGTGGTCGTCGCCAAACTGGTTCTGGCTCTCGTCCTCGGCCTCGTTCAGTCCGTCGGTGTAGAGCAGCAGGCGCTGTCCGCGTATGTCGTCCATCTCCTCGCCCATGAAGTCCATCTCAGGCCACAGTGCCAGTGGGGCATTGCTCTCGACGTTGAGGAACTCTCCGTTGACGACGGGCGGGTTGTGGCCACAGTTGCAGAAGTCCATGTGTCCGGTGTGCAAGTCGGCCAGTCCGATGAACATGGTGACGAACATGCCTTGATCATTGTGCTCCGACAGCTCGCGGTTCATCCTGTTGGCAATTTCTGCCGGCATCAGTCCCTGTGCAGCCATGGAGCGGAAGAGCCTGGTGGTCTGCGCCATGAAGAGCGATGCCGGTACGCCCTTTCCGCTGACGTCGCCGATGCAGAAGTAGAGCAGTGCCTCGCTGTGGTCCTCGTCGTCGGGCCGGTCGACGAGCAGGAAAGTGTAGAAGTCGCCGCCCACCTCCTTTGCCGGCTGAATGTAGGCGTGCATGTCCAGGTCGGCACGGTCGGGGAAGACCTCGGGCACCATCGTCATCTGTATGTCGCGTGCAATGCGCAGCTCGTTCTCAATGCGGTTCTTCACCGTGGTGGTATGCTCCAGCTGCTCGTAGGCGGTGCGCAGCTCTTCGTTGATGGCCTTCAGCTTGCGCACCTGCTTCATTCTGCGGTAGGTGAAGATGGAAAGCGCGGCCACGACAATGCCTATTATAATAAATATGTATGTTTGCGAGAGTCTCCGTGCCTCCTCGGCATTCTTCTGCGCCTCCATCTCAGCCAGTTGCTGACGGTACTGCCACTCCTTTACCTCGCTGTTGAGTGAGGCTTGCTCCAGTTGCATGGCGGCATTGGCCAGCTCAGCGTCGCGGTTCTTCAGTTCCAGCTCGGCGGCCTCTGCCTCCAGTTGACGCTGTCGTAGCTCGTGTTCGGCTGCCTCTGCCTCCATCTGGCGGTGCCGCAGCTCCTGCTCCTGTTGATGTAGCTGCAGCTCCTGATTGGCCAATCGCAAGTCCTTTGCTTCGCTCTCCGCACGTGCAACGCTTAGTTCCACATTTTGCTCGGTCGACTGTTGTCTGAAAATGGCTGCGTTGATTGAATCATAGTAGGCACGGTAAATCCTATACCACATCAGTGCCTCTTCAAACTTTCTTTGCTTTTCATAGATACGCGACATCGACTTCTTTTGATCTATTGGGGTCATCTGATTGACTAATTTCATCGCCACATCATATTCCTCATTCAGTAAGGCATGCGTAAATTCGATGAGGAGTGAAAAGTCGTCCTCATGCCCCACTTCGGCCTGCAGGCGCTTGCGCTCCTCATAAATCTGGTTAAATGACTCCTTCTGTGAACCGTCAATTTGTGAGAACGAGAGGCACTTGTAACTTAGTGCAGTCAGCTTGTGTAGGTTGGTGGAACGTGGGGCGGCCAACACTTTGTCGGCACATTCTCTCACTTTGTCAAGTTTGTTTTGGTTCTGGTAGATCTTTGCCAGTGCGAGATAGACGGGAGCCCTGTCCTCGTCAGGGAAGTTGTTGACCAGAAACTCTATGCATTTCAGGTATTCGTTTTCAGCCATTTCATAATGTCTGAGGCTGGAAAGCATGCTTGCATTGGCATAGGAGGATGTGTAGAGACCGAACATATCGTCGTGTTGCTGGGCATAGAGGCGCATGTCGCGGCACATGTCGAGCCCTTTCTGTCGCTGCCTGGTGAAGTTGTAGATGGCTTGGTTGCCCCACGCTTTGTAGAAGACGCGCTCGTCGCCGACACGTAGGGCTTCTGCCTTCAGCTGCTCTACTACGTCGTTAAACTCTTGTACTTCTTGTTTTGGGAAGAGACGGTACATCTCTTTCTGCAGCGAGTCCAGCCTGTTGGTGGCTGTCTGTGCCATGGCAGTGACGAGCGACAGGTGCAGAGTGAAGAGCGCCAGCAGCACCCTCACCACACTGTTCATTGAACGTCTTCTGTTACTCATCACTTGCAAAAACTTGTTACTTTCTTATCTGTCCTTCGCCCTCAATGAGCCATTTGTAGGTCGTTATCTCTTCCAAAGCCATAGGGCCGCGCGGACCGAGCTTCTGCGTGCTGATGCCAATCTCAGCACCAAGTCCGAACTGAGCACCATCGGTGAACGAGGTGGGAGCATTCCAATAGACGCAGGCAGCATCCACATGTGCTTGGAAATTGCGTGCAGTCTGCTTGTTCATCGTAATGACAGCCTCGCTGTGGCCACTTCCGTATTCGTCAATATGATTCAGCGCCTCTTCAAGCGAGGCAACAGTCTTGATGGCAAGTTTATAGTCCATGAACTCTGTGCCAAAGCTGTCCTTTGTAGCGTGTTCCAGATAGGGGTACTTATTCTGAAGAGCAGTGTAGGCCTTCTCGTCTGCAAATATAATAACACTCTTTTCTGAGAGAGAACTAACCAGACAATCTAAATCATTTAGGCGATCTTGATGGATGAGCAGACAATCGAGGGCATTGCAGACACTGACACGGCGGGTCTTGGCGTTGGTGATGATAGCCTTGCCCATCTCTAAGTCACCATCCTTGTCAAAGTAAGTGTTCACCACGCCTGCACCAGTCTCAATCACAGGAATGCGGGCTGTATCACGCACGAAGTCGATGAGTTTGCGGCCTCCACGTGGAATACAGAGATCAACATAGCCCACGGCATTCAGCATCTCGCCTGTGGCCTCGTGGGTGGCGGGTAGCAGAGCTACCACATCTTTCGACACACCATGTTTCTCTAATACCTCGTGGATGAGTGCCACTTCTTCGCGGTTAGAGCAGTCGGCATCCTTTCCTCCTTTCAGCACGCAGGCATTACCACTCTTGAAGCAAAGAGAGAAGACATCGAAAGTAACGTTAGGACGGGCCTCGTAAATCATACCGATAACGCCAAAAGGCACGGAAACACGACAGAGACGAAGACCGTTGGGCAGCGTCTTCTGCTTGGTGATGTGCCCGAGGGGAGAAGGCAGGGTGGCCACGTTGCGCATGTCGCTGGCGATGCCCTCCAGACGGCTGTCGGTCAGTTGCAGGCGGTCGTAGAGCGGGTTGTCCTGCGACATCTTTGCCAAGTCCTGGGCGTTGGCCTCGAGTATTCTCGCCTTATTGTTGATGATGTTGTCGGCTACTGACAGCAGAATCTCGTTTCGCTGCTGGTCGCTGAGCAATGCCAGGCTCTTGCTGGCACGCTTCACGCGTTCAAACGTTTCTTTCAGTTGCATGGGATGAATGTTGTGTGTGGTGTTTCGTTTTTGTGTTCCATCAGGTCAATGAGGATGTTCTCGCGCTCGCCATTGGCAATGATGACACTGATGCCGGCCTGTTGCACCTTGCTGGCCGTGGTGTATTTCGAGTGCATGCCGCCACGGCCGAAGGCACTCTTCTCCTCCTTGATATATTGTGAGAGGTCGCAGCCGGGAGTCACTTGTGGAATGATGTGTGAAGAGGGGTTATCGGGGTGGCCGTCATAGATGCCATCGATGTTCGAGAGCAGGATGAGCGTGTCGGCTTTCATCATCTGCGCGATGAGTCCGCTCAACTCGTCGTTGTCGGTGAACATCAGCTCGGTGACGGAGACGGTGTCGTTCTCATTGACGATGGGCAGCACGTCGTTCTCCAGCATCACCGTCATGCAGGCGCGCTGGTTCTGGTACTGTTCACCCGGCTGGAAGTTCTCCTTCATCGTCAGTACCTGACCTACGTGGATGCCGTATTCGCGGAACAGGTCATAGTATAGTCCCACGAGTTTCACCTGCCCGATGGCCGAGAACAACTGGCGCTGCTCCACGCTGTCGAGGGCATGCTCCACGGTGAGCTCGCGCCGTCCACAGGCCACGGCTCCGCTACTGACCAAGATTACCTCGTAGCCTTGCTTCCGGAGCCACGCTATCTGATCGACGATAGCCGACATGCGCGTTACGTCGAGCTTGCCGTCGTGTCGTGTCAGCACGTTCGACCCCACCTTGATTACAATCCTTTTATTCATTTCAGTGTGCAAAGGTAGTGCAAATCGAGCGAAATACAAAATAAATGACGATTTTTTTTATTACTTGCGTCCCTTCGGTGGCAAGCGGTAAGCCGAGTGGTCCCCTGGTGGTTGTCAGATTCATGTGACGGTGGGCGATGCCTTCAGCAGTATTGTGATCAGGCAGTTAGTGTGGGAATGAACGGCATTCGGCATTCCTGTATGAGCTGACGGAAGATAGGCACCTGCGACAATAGGTCAGGGTGTCCTAAGATGATGATTTGCTTACGGGCACGTGTCAGGGCAACGTTCAGTTTGCGGTCGATAAGGGTACCGTCGTCATCAATGAAAGTGGTGGCGGTGAGGAAGTCCAGTTGGTAACGGCGCTCAACGCCGAAGCTGTAGATGATGATGTCGCGCTGACTACCCTGATAGCGCTCTACGGTGTCGATGGAAATATCTGAGAGGACGGAGGGCTCTACAATGGCCTGACGAATGAGGGCAATCTGACGGCGATAGGGCACGATGACACCCACCGTCTTCAATGGGTCAAAGTGGTCTTGTGTAAAACGGTAGATGCGAGCCAGCAAGTCGGCAACCATAGTTTCTTCCTGTTCGGACTTCAGAAACAGCACCCTTTTTGTTTTCAGTAGCTCGTCGAGCTGGTCACGAGCGGGCAGGTTGTAGCCTAAGGTCTGTTCCTGCTGATGGGGTAGTGGAACGGCGTGTAGCTGCTCCTGATGATAGAAGTGGTGCAGGGGGAAGAAGGCTACATCGGGGTGCATGCGACCGTGAGCGTGGAGCGTGCCCACAAATTGGGTGCGCCCTTGGTGGTGTTCCCATCGCAACAGTCGCTCGAAGAGGCTTTGTCGGCAGTCTTCCAGCCCAATGTCGCGCAGGCATTGTTCCGTGACGAGGCTCTGCTTAGGGTTTTGCTGCACAACGGCTGGTAACTGCTTATGGTCGCCTACGAGCACAAAACGGTCGATGGCATCGTGGGCGAGCAGGCCGATGATGCTGGGCTCCAGAATCTGCGATGCCTCATCGACAACAGCCAGCGAGATATGTTTCAGTTCCAGCACCCATGGCTGTGCCTGCAGCATAGAGGTGGTAGCGACGATGACGGGTGTTCGCTCAATGAGGGCACGGGCATCATCGAGCTTTTGGGTATCGGCCAGAACCGTGTCGATCAGATATGAACGGAAACGCTCGTCGCACGAGGCGGCATTGCCTAAGCGTAAAAAGCCCACCCCCGCATTGCAAAGCATGTCGCAGATTTCATCAACGGCACGGTTAGTGTAGGCCATGAGAAGAAGCCCCTGGAGACCCTCCTCCGGCCCCTCCCTATAGAGGGAGGGGAGTTGTAGCTCTTCTTCTACTATATATTTGAGGGCCATGCTTGTTTTGCCCGTTCCTGGAGGTCCTACAAGGAGGAAGTAATCGCGAGCCTGTTTGATGTGCAATAGTACGTCGTCGTAGTCAGGATGGTAGTTGCGTGAGAGTTGTAGCGAGGTGTCGGCCTCTGGTGCCCGCTGTCCTAACAGGAGTGCCTTGCGACGAGGGTCAGATGTGATGAAACGATGCAGCAAACGGATGGCAGAACCAGTACCTACGTCGCTGCCTCCATGCTCGATGGCCCAGTGGCGTCCATCGCCGAACTGGAAAGTGAGGGGTTCCTGCCGATTGTCGTTCAGAGCTAAGGTTACGTGGTCAGGATTGATTTCCATCAATGAGCCTTTGAGAAGGATGTTGCTACATATGTCAGGCTCGTCCTTGTAACGGTAGAGATAGACCATGTCGCCAGTGCGGAAATTGAGAGGACTCGTGGCTGAGGCTTCCATGATGATATTACCCGTCTCTATCTTCTCTTGCAGCGGCATCTGCCAGAGGTCGGCTGTGCAGCCTCCGCTATGGTGCAGGCGTGTCTCGCTGCTTCCTAACTTGCCGGCCAGCTGCTCGCGATAGACAAAGGTGAGCATGCGTTCGTAGTAAGCAAGTTCAAGAGGGGTGAGAAGTGAGAGGTGAGAGGTGAGTGATTCTATTTCTGGCAGGACATAGCGATGGAAATGCTCGTCACGATGGGCGTCCTTGTAAATGACGTCGGCATTGAGTAGGGGTAGGATGCGCTGGAAGCCTTCGCGGGCGATGAACAGCTCAGTGGCCACAATCTGGTTGCGCAGACGCAGGGCTTCACGCAGCAGTGTACGGTAATAGTTCACGCTGAGCAGTCCCTGTGCAGCAGGATAGCGTGAATAGAGCAGGCGCATATCCACTTGGCGGTCGGTCTTGCCAAAGTTATAGCGCAGCACGCCGTAGTAGAGCAACAGCTGTACATAATGGCTCTCTAATTGCAACCCATGGGTATCGTGGCTTTGGTGTTCAATCTTCATGTTCTTGCCCGATTTCTGCTCCACCAACAGACTCATGTCGCTGGTCATCAGATCGACGCGTCCTTGCAAGCCCAACCTTTCACAGATAAAAGAGGGCTCGAGGAGTGGTGAGTGGTGAGAAGTAAGTGGTGAGAGAAGGGTAACAGCCTCACGGATGTTGCGCATCTGCTCCTCGGCCAGTTGTTTGAACTTCCTGGTGTCGAAGTCGGGACAGGCGCAGAAACGCAGGGCTTGCTCGCGGAAGGACCGTTGCAGCGAGGAGGCAAGAGTGGCCTCGTCGCCTTTGTTGATAATGTCATCGAGGGCAGTTCCTGCGAAGTTACCTAATAGCGTAGCCTGCGTGTTGGGGCGTTCCTTCAGACGGTTCAGCGTGTAAAGCAGTGGGTGGTGGCCGTAGTTGGTGAAGCAGGCTGCCAGCGACGAAATGTCGATGAGGAAATCTGGCTCCACGATGACTTGACTTGGAATGAGGATTTCTTGAGATGAGGTGGGACGTAGTGAGACGGCTTGTGAGACGACCACATCTAACAGGTTCAGCTGCATGCCAGACTTGAGTAGTTTCTTTAGATAGGCGAAGTCGCGCCCTCCCTCAGTGTTGCGGTAGTCGATAGTTATCTGTCCATCCTCTGTGTCGGCCAAAATGTATTCGTCTTCCACTCTATTCACGATGCAGCGTACGTACTCCTTGTTGATGCGTAGTCCCTTTCGGCGTGGTCGCTCGTTGATGGGTAACAGGCTGAGCAGTTGGCCAGGTATGTCATCCTTGAAGACCGCGCTGACGAGATGCACTATGGCCATCACATCATAGGACCAGTCCTCACTGCTGATTGGCGCTCCTGTATTGGTATGGCGACGGGCCGTTTGCAGAGAGATGCCTAATTCCGTGCCTAATCCCAGCTTCTTGCTGAGGAAATCGACCTGTGAGAACAGGTTACCGAAGGCTCCGCCCTGCTGACGGCAACCTTCGGCACAGCTGAGCACCAGCACTTCATGCAGCTGGCGCGTGGCCTCTGCACTGGGCTGGCTCTGGGCAAGCTCCCTACATATCTCAAACAGTTCAGATGCTTCCATTGTGTAGGATACGTGCGCTCAGTTTTTCGAGCATGTCTGCAGTCATCTGCATCAGACCGTATTCATGGTTCCATCCCCATTCGCGACGGGCGCATGAGTCATCCATCATGTCGGGCCACGAATCGGCAATACTCTGCTTCAGCGGGTCAATATCGTAGGTCATCTCGAACTCCGGGCGCAACTTCTTGATGGCATAATAGATCATGTCGGGGTCGAAGCTCATGGCTGCCACATTGAAACCGTTGTGATGAATCAGCTTCGTGGGGTCAGCCTCCATCAGCTGAATGGCAGCGCGCAGGGCATCGGGCATATACATCATGTCCATACGTGTGCCGGCCTTGATGGGACAGGTGAACTTCTCGCCACGCACGGCATAATAGTAGATATCAACAGCATAGTCGGTGGTGCCTCCGCCAGGGGGCGTGACATAACTGATGATGCCAGGGAAGCGCACAGAGCGTGTATCTACACCATATTTATAATGATACCAGTCGCTGATGAGTTCGGTGGTCACCTTCGACACGCCGTAGATGGTGCGAGGGCGCTGGATGGTATCCTGTGGAGTCATGTCGTGAGGTGTTTCCAAGCCGAACGAGCCTATCGAGCTGGGAGTAAAGACGGCACACTGCTCCTGTTTAGCTATCTCCAGAATGTTCCACAGTCCGTCGATGCCTATCTGCCAGGCCAGTCGAGGCTTGTTCTCAGCTACTACCGAGAGCAGGGCTGCGAGGTTGTAGATGGTGTCGATGTGATAGTGCTTTACCACGGTGGCGATGGCTTCGCCGTCGGTGACGTCGGCCAGTGCCATCGGACCGCTCTCGGCCAGTTCTCCTTTTGGCTCTGCACCCCTGATGTAGCCTGCCACCACGTGGTCGCCGCCGTAGTGTCGGCGCAGCTCCATTGTCAGTTCCGAGCCAATCTGTCCTGTGGAGCCAATCACCAGTATATTCTTCATAAGATTGTAAGGTTTTATGATTCTCGCTAATTTTATTCAGCAAAGGTAAGCAAAAAGTTTGAATCTTTTGTTCTTTTTCGCGAGAAAAATAGTAATTTTGCAGCGAAATTGCAATTTTATACTAAAATTACTGATTGAAAAGATGAAAAGATTGTATGCTTTCATGGCTGTACTGATGCTTTCCGCCTCAGTAGCTATGGCCGCTCCACGCACAAAAACTGAGATGCAACAAGCTGCACGTCAGGCTATTAACAAACATCGTGCTGCCCGCCATCTGGCACCCAGCAATGCTACCTTGAAAGTACTTAGGAGTACGGAGCAGATGGAAGTCATTGGCACTGAGAATGGAGGTTTTGCCATCATTGCTGCCGATGATTTGCTACCTGCCGTCATGGGTGTTTCCACTTCAACCTATTCCGAGGGTCGCAATCCTAACTTTGAGTGGTGGCTTCAGGCCACTAACGAGGCTGCCCGCCACTTGGTAGCGGCAGGTATGCCGATGCAGGTCACTACCCCCGATCCTCTGAAATATCCTGATGAGGTGCCCTCGATGGTCACTTCAAAATGGTATCAAGGGAAACCATATAATAATATGTGTCCCACGTTTAAAAACGACGTGAAGTGTCTTACGGGCTGTGTGGCAACGGCTATGGCGCAGGTGCTGAACTATCACCAGACTCCCCTTCACGGACAGGGCGAGCGCACCATCTACTATCCGCAGAACAGACCCAGTGGTGAAGCCGTGTATGCCAATTTCGAGGAAGACTATTATGACTGGGTCAATATGCTCGACATCTACACCGAGGATAACTACACCCAGGAGCAAGCTGATGCCGTAGCCTTGCTGATGCGCGACTGCGGTGTGGCTGCCGATATGCAGTATGGTGGCCCCAATGAGGGCAGCGGTGCCTATTCGCAGGATGCAGCTCAAGGACTGCGCGACTACTTCGGTTTTGAAAATGCTACCTGTCTCGAGCGTGATAGATATAACGAACCCGAGTGGATGGACATCATCTATCAGGAACTGTCGGAGAACGGTCCTCTTTATTATGGCGGTTCCAGTTGGTTCAGTGGAGGCCATGCCTTTGTATTCGACGGCTATAATGCTGACGGTCAGGTGTCGGTGAACTGGGGATGGGCAGGCGATGACGACGGCTATTTCTACGTCAGCCAGCTCAATCCAGGAGGATATAACTTCAACATGGGTCAGGACATGATTATCGGCATTACGAGCAATAACCACTCTCTTTTGCGCTCAGAAACGGTCATGTTGACCGAGGCTGGGCAGCTGCAAAAGGCTATAGAGCTTACTGATACCCTTGAAAACAGTCTAGTGGGAACACTTACCGTTGAAGGCCCCCTCAATGCCGATGACTTCGCTTACTTGCGCCATTTGGCAGGATGGGATGCTGAGGGCAATGCCACCAACGGGCGTCTGCGCATCCTCGACCTCACAAAGGCCGAGTTTGAAGATAATCTGCTACCTGATAGCGTCTTTAAGAACTGTCTTTCCTTGCGTCGTGTGCGCCTGCCTGAAACCATCACCGCTATCGGCAGTGAAGCTTTCTGCGGCTGCATCGGTCTGCTTGAACTGCGTGTCCCTTCCAAGAAAATGCCTAAGCTCATGGGAACAAGTGTCTTCGAGGGAATGCCCTTCGGAAAAGCGATTCTTTATGTCTATAGTGGCTTGAAGACCAAGTATCTGCAAGCCGCCCAATGGAGCGACTTTGGCGAAGACAACATCCTTCAGATTGGCACTAGTGTCAAGGTGCGCAATGCCATCCGCTATTACGGTGAAGAGAACCCCACATTATTCTATAATGTTACTGGCGACGGCATCAAGGGTGAGCCCGAGCTCAGTTGCGAGGCTACCCAGTGGTCGCCTGCTGGACGCTATCCTATTCACATCACACGTGGCTCTGTCGAGAATGCCGAGGCTGTGAACTTCATCGACGGCTACATCATCGTGCGTAAGGTAGAGGGGGCTGAGGCAACGGTCCTTGACGTTGAGCGCGAAGAGGGCGAGCCAAATCCTGAGTTCCAACTCAGCTACAAAGGTCTGCTCGAACATGATGCTGAGCCAGGATGGTTGGAGGAACCCCAGTTCTTCACTGAGGCCGATGAGAACTCGCCAGCTGGAGAGTACGAGATTACTGTCAGCGCCGAGCCTGAAAGCTATGTTATGACCTTCAAGGCTGGTAAGCTTACTGTCAAGGCAAAGCCCATTCCCGATGCCATCGTCGAGGTGCAGTATACTGACGCTACTGCTCCCGCCTACAACCTGCAAGGCCAGCGAGTTGATGCTTACCGTCGTGGTCTCTACATCATGAATGGTAAGAAGGTTGTGAAATAACCAACGTAGAAAAGAAATTTAGCGCCGCGCAAAAAATATTTTTGTGCGGCGCTACTTTTTTATTGAAACGTCTCGCTCTCCTGTTGCATGGCACGGGCGACGTCCTCGGGAGTGAAGGGGACACGGCCGCGACCCAGCTCGGGGGCGTTGAACGACTTCAGCGTGTTTTCGTAGAAGCGAGGATGGCGCTGTGGTAGGCAGAAGGGCTTGTGGGCTTGACCGTTGCGGTCGATGTAGCTGAAGTAGGGTTTACCGTAGAGACCGTCATCGCGTTTCGAGGCGAAGACGAACCAACGGCTGTTCGACGACCACGAATGATAGGTATCGCTCTTTGTGCTGTTCACCACACTGAGGGTGTTAATAGTGCCTGTCTGCAAGTCCAATAGCTGCAGGTCGGCCTCGGGGTGCCAGATGGGGAAGGTACCGTAGTTGGCAACGGTATAAAGCAGGTAGCGGCCATCGGGTGAGACACGCGGATGGCAGACGCTCTGCTGATTGAAGAGTGTATCGACCTGCATGCCGAAAGTGCCCGTAGCCTCATCGAAGGGGATGCGCACCAAAGCGTATTGCAACTGTTGGATGTCGCTAGGCAGCAGCACGCTGTCGGCAGCACAGTAATAGATGTACTTCCCGTCGGGCGAGAAGGTGGGGAAGGTCTCGAAGACGTTGCCCTGCTCCAGCAGGGGGCTGCGCAGGATGCGATGCTCCTGCAGGTCGGCCACATAGACATCGCTTTTCGAGTCATAGACCTCGAGTCGTTTGCGTGGCTGGCTGTGGAAGGCGGGAATAATGATGTTCGTTGAGAACGTGATGTAGCGCCCGGAAGGGGAGAAACCGAAATAGACACTGCCTGAGATGAGCGAGTCGGTCTTCAGATGGAGTTTTCGCAGCAGTCCGCCCTCATTAAGGATGGCACCGCCGTTAGGGCCTCGCACATAGAGCATGCTGAGGTTAGGATCCTGGCTGCCGAAGGTGTGGCAGTTCATGCAACGGTTCTCCTGATGCTCATAGTCGGCCAGCGGGGCTTCGTCCCAGTTCTCCATGCAGCGTTGGCGTATCTCCACGCGATTCCATACTTCGTAGTCGGGCTCGATGAGGCGGTAAGTGAGCCAGGGGTCGAGACTGTCTTTCACCACATGCCATGTGAAAGGCTTGTATTGTTGCCATTGACCATCGATGAGGGCAGTGACGGTTACTTGCAAATCGTTGCCTGCTGCCAGTAGCTCCTTCCACTCGTCGATGTCGAACACGGCCTCGTTGCCACGGGCATTAAGTGTCAGTGTGCCGGCTTGCACCTCGATAGCGTCGCAGCCTCCCTCACTGATGAGGAAGTTCAGAGGTGCGATGTTTACGGGGATAGTGACATCGGCATAGTCGGGATAAATGGGGGGCAGGGCATCCATCTGTCGCACGTCCTTGGGCCTTGGTGTGCAGGCACCTAGGACTATCATTAGGAATATTGCAAATAGCGGCGCTTTCTTCATGGCTGTTCAGGTATTTGGGCCTTATCAAAGTAGTACCAGTAGGTGTCGCGTAAGGCTTCGCTACCTCGCTGTTGGTTATATTGCACGAAGCACTGCATGACGTCGGGCATCGTGATGAGCTGTTGCCACTTCTCCTGCGGAGCCTCGGTGGCCGCCAGCCAGATGCAGAGCGCCTCTTGATAGAGTTTTTTCTGGCGGGGGCGCGTAGAGCAATATCGGTCGTAGTCGCGTTTGAAGTTCTGGATGTCCTTCAGCAGCAGTTCGGTGCAGAGCATATAGTCGAGGGCGACGACGTTATCAGGGTTGGAATCGAGCAACTGCATCATGATGAAGTGAGCGTTGTCAGTCACGGCCAGTGTATCCTGCTGATTGCGCAGCTGTTGCTTCTCCTTATATATGGGTAGCTGCCAGGCCTTCTTCGCCCACTCGCTGTAAGCTACGGTCTGCTCTAAAAGCCGGAGGTATTTGCGTGCTGCCAGCGTATCGCCGCTGACAATGTTGCACTCGGCCAGCCGCTTCACCATGCGTACACTACGGTTGGTAGGTGAGAAGACGTTGGCCATCATAGCTGCCCGCTCGGTGAAGGTCATGTCGCCCAGCACCCAGTAGAGCTCGTTCATGTTTTTGATGGTGTAGAGCGGTGTGTCGGGGCCTATGCGATGCAGCGTTCCCAGTTCGTTGGGGATGAAGCGTAATAGTTGGTCGGGCAGCATTCCACGTTGAGCCATGACGAGGTTATAGAAGAACTTCATCTCTGTCGCCGGTTGCTCCTCCTGCTCGACGAGCGTGACGACAGCGTCGTAATTGCCGAAACGGTATTCGCTGTCAACGGCCAGCAATTTCTCTATCTCCCATTCGGGCATACCGAGACGAAGATTCTGCTTGGGTATGCTGAAAAGCCACAGCACTGGCACTACAAACAGGAGGCCGATGATGCACGCTAAGGCTCTGTATCTGGTGGTTTTCATCCCGCGTGCCATCATGCACTTACGGAATGGCTGATAGGCTACGCCCGCCAGCCATACGGCCATGGCCATGCCCATGTGACCGATAGTGACGCTGAGCGGACAGTCATGGCGCAGCTGTAGCACGGCCTCGAAGACCATGGCAGTAAGCGCCAAGGGTAGTGCTATCCAGCGATGGATGTGCAGACGGCAGAAACCGTTATAGAGCAAGCACCCTATACCTAGAATGAGCATGGTCAGGATGGCAGCTCCAGCATAACGGTAATAATAGTATTGTGTAAGGAAATCGCCCACTAAGCGTGCCAGCCAGCCCTCACCACGATAAGTACTTATATAGTCGGCCGACAGCAGGAATAGTTGATTCTGCTCCTTGTAAAAAAAATGATAGCTGTAGGACAGCTGGTAGAACGCCCAAATGGCGATGGCCCCTAATGCCAACGCCAGCCAGGGAAGGAGCCGTTTTGTCCTGCTACTTCCCTGCATCCTTCTTGCGAATCTCCACGCGACGGATTTTGCCGCTGATGGTCTTGGGCAGCTCATCGACGAACTCGACGATGCGAGGATACTTGTAGGGAGCCGTCTCACGCTTCACATGCTGTTGCAGCTCCTTCACAAGGTCATCGCCGGCCTTGTCCTTCCACTCCTTGCCGAGTACGACGGTGGCCTTGACCACCATACCACGGATATCGTCGGGGACGCCAGTAATGGCGCATTCCACGACGGCAGGGTGTGTCATCAGGGCACTCTCCACTTCGAACGGGCCGATGCGGTAGCCTGAGGACTTGATGACGTCGTCGATACGGCCCTCGAACCAGTAGTAGCCGTCCTCGTCGCGCCAGGCCATGTCGCCTGTATGGTACAGGCCGTCGTGCCAGGCCTCGCGGGTAAGCTCTGGGTCGCGGTAGTAGCATTTGAACAGGCCGATGGGCTTGTGGTCGCCCACCCTTACAACGATTTCACCTTTCTCACCGTCCTCACAACTGGTGCCGTCAGGACGAATGAGGTCAATGTCGTACTGAGCGTTGGGGATGCCCATACTTCCGGGTTTTGGTGTCATCCAGGGGAAGGTGCCGAGGGTCATCGTGGTCTCGGTCTGACCGAAGCCTTCCATGATGCGAAGGCCGATCTTCTCCTGAAGCTTATCGAAGACTGCAGGGTTTAGGGCCTCGCCAGCGGTGCAGCAGTATTCGAGCGAACTTAAGTCGTACTTGCTCAAATCCTCACGAATCATGAAGCGGTAAATGGTGGGGGGAGCACAGAAGCTTGTCACCTTGTATTTCTCCATTTGTCTTAAGAGTGTGTCGGCATTGAACTTTTCGTGGTCGAATACGAAGACCGTAGCGCCGGCGAACCACTGGCCATAGAACTTGCCCCATACGGCTTTGCCCCAGCCCGTGTCGGCCACGGTGAGGTGGAGTGAGCCCTCGTGCAGGTTGTGCCAGAAGACACCCGTCGAAAGATGTCCCATAGCGTAGAGGTAGTCGTGTGCTACCATCTTCGGTTCACCGCTGGTGCCGCTGGTGAAGTACATCAGCATCGTGTCGTCGTTGGTATTTACAAAGGCAGGACGTTGGAACTTCGGAGCCTGTGTGATTTCCGTCAGGTAGTCATGGAAGCCTTCGGGGATGTTCTTTCCGATAACGATATATTGGCTGACGGTGGGACTCTCGTCCTTTGCCAGCTGAATCTGCCCCGTCACGTAGGGGTCATCGACGCAGATTATGGCCTTCACTGAGGCACGGGTGTTGCGATAGACGATGTCGTGCTTCGTCAGCATGTGGGTGGCGGGGATGACGATGGCGCCAATCTTGCAGAGGGCAAGCATGACCACCCACCACTCGTAGCGACGCTTCAAGATGAGCATCACGGGATCGTTCTTGCCAATGCCGAGCGTCTGCAGGTAAGAGGCGGCCAGGTCGGTCTGCTCCTTCAGCTCAGCAAACGTGGTGCGAATCTCCTCGCCCAGGTCGTTCGTCCACAGAATGGCCAGTCCTTCAGGCTTCTCCTCGGCCCAGGCATCCATCACATCATAGGCGAAGTTGAAGTTCTCAGGGATGATGAACTCCAGGTTCTTGTTGTAATCCTCAACAGACGTGAATTTCGTCTGTTTCAAAAATCTATTCAAGAGACCCACCCCCTGCCCCTCCCTGTGAGGGAGGGGAGTAGATACTCCTTGCGTTTCTTTATTCTTCTCCATATTGTTTTCGTGTTTGTTTCTATTTATGCCCCTCCCTCACAGGGAGGGGATGGGGGTGGGTCTTTATTCTACAGTAAAGGCTAAAAATTTCACGGGTCTATCGCCAACTGCGAGCATGCCGTGGGGTTTTGTCGAGTCGAAGTAGATGCTGTCGCCTTCGTCCAGTTCAATGGTCTTGCCTCCGATGTAGAGTTCCATCTTGCCTTCGAGCACGAGGTTGAATTCCTGCCCGGGGTGGCTGTTCTTATAGATGGTGCGTGCTCCGGGCTTCGGCTCTACGGTGACGATGAAGACATCCGCTTTATGTCCCACGAAGCCGCCCACGAGGCTTTGGTATTTGTAAGCCTTCGTGCGCTCGATGCTCATACCCTGACCTTTGCGCGTTACGTAGTACGATTTCATGTGTGGCGACTCGGCGAAGATAAGCTCCTCTGTCGATACCCCGTACTTATGGGCAATCTTCATGAGGTTCGAGATGGTGATGTCCAGCTCGCCTGCCTCTATCTTTTCATACTTCTCCGCGTCGATGCCGATGGTCTCAGCCATCTCGCTCACGGGTATGTCGAGCACGTCGCGCAGTCCGCGCAGACGCTCGCCAATCTGTTTCAGTTGGTCTTCCATAATGATGCTCAGTTTAATTTTCCGTGCAAAAGTACAAAGAATTCTTCAGAATTTGTTATTTTTGCAGCTAAAATATGTCACAAACCGCAAGTTTTTGCGTATAGAGGGTAGAAATGACGCAAGAAGAATTCATGGAAGAGGCCCGAAAGGTGAGGCCGCGGCTGCTTCTGGTGGCTCGGCGATACCTGGGCGACGACGATGCCGAGGACGTGGTGCAAGATGCACTGCTCCGCCTGTGGCAGATGGTTGGCGAAGTGCGCCGTCCGATGGACGCACTGGCTTCGGTGCTCACCCGCAACCTGTGTATCAGTCAGCTGCGGCGACAGCGATGCCCTTCCGGACTATCCGAAGAGAACATCACTTCCGAGGATTCCGATTATGCCGACGACGAGCGACTCTCACGCATGCTTGCCATCATCGAGACGCTACCCTCTCTCCAGCAGACCATTCTGCGCCTGCGCCACATAGATGGAATGGAGATGAAAGACATCGCAACCCTCATCGGCAGCAACGAGGTGGCCATCCGCAAGGCCCTGAGCCGAGCCCGACAGACAGTAAGAATACAATATTTGAAGCAATATGAACGATAACATCCTGAAAATACGCACGCTAGTTGATCGCTTTTTCGACGGCGAGACCACGCTCAGCGAGGAACAGCAGCTTTACGAATTCTTCCGTGAGGCCCGCGAACTGCCCGAGGACTTGATGCCCCTGTGTGAGATGTTCCTCGACCTTGCCGCCGTGCAGCAGGTGGAGAAACCATTGTCGCAAGCCGTGCAGCCCATTCGCCGAGGCTGGTTCCGCTGGGCCGCAGCTGCTGCCATTGCCCTGTTGATAGTAGGAGCAGCCGTTACCGTCTTCTCGCTTCGTGACCAGCCCGAAGAGGAATACGTGGCCTACATCTACGGCGAGCGTACCACCGACCAAGCCGTCGTTCTCGGCGAGATGCAGAAGACCATGACCGCCCTTGCCAGTACCGATGGTAGCGACATCGTCGAGGAGCAACTGAAGTCAATGTTTTGTAACTAAGTTTGAAATTTGAAGTTTAAAGTTTATAGATATGAGACGCATTATCATTTTATCCCTTTTCATCTTTCATCTTTCATTTTGCCCTACAGGGGCACTGGCGCAGACAGGACTGAAAATCAATGAGCTGTTCCAAGGTCGCGTCATCCCGCAGGAGCGGATGATAGAGACGCGTGTGAGAGGCAAGACGCTGGAGAAATACCAGCTCACCTACTACCGCAGCCTGCGCATGAACGTCACATTTGACGAAAACAAACTGTTGGGGCAGCTTCTCGAACAAGACAAGGAAATCAGCATCGACATGCGTTCCTACCGTGAGAATCCCCACAGCTGGAAAACCTACACCTGCAAGATGCAGCTGCCGTCGAGCAACGGGAAGAACCGTTTCCTCTGCCTACAGGAGAAGTGGGACGTTCGCCACGAAAAGTGCGAGGTGACCGTCATCTACATGGAGGGGACCGTCGAGAGCTTGGAAGAATTAGAAAAACTATTAAAATAGCACAAATATGAAACGCATCATTTATTTATCATTTATTATTTCTCATTTGTCATTTAGCAGCGTAGCTGCGCAGAACGACACTCTCGTCATCAATAATCCCCGCAAGGTGACCGTCATAAGCGGCGACTCCCTGCAGCGCGTCATCGTCAATGGCAAGCAGGGTGACGACGACTTCGTCTATCAGAACACCATTCGCCTCGTTGATGCCAACTACGAGAGCAGAACCAGCATCAGTCGCGAGCACTGGGACCTCATTCCCTCCGTCAGGCTTGGCAGGCGCTCAGACGACCCGCAGAACTCCAACATCTTCTACAACGACATTCTGAGTGCACACCTCGGCCTCGGCTTTACCTGTCCTACCGAAGTAGATGAGCGTGTCAGCTTCTCCACCTTTAAGTCGTGGGAGATATTTGCCACTATCTTCCAGTGGGATCACATCTTTGATCGTCGTAGAGAAAATAAACTGTCACTTGGTTTTGGCATTGATTGGAAGAACTACCGCATGACCGACGACCTGCGCTTCACCAAGGACCTCGACGGCAACGTCATCCTCGACGGCTACCCCTTGGAGTTCGAGCCGAAGTCCTCGCGCATTAAAGTTTTCTCGCTCACCGGCACCCTGCGTTTCGAGCACGACTTCGGTAGAGGCTTTGCCATCGGCTTCGGCCCCGTGGTGAACTTCAATACCTATGCCAGCATCAAGACGAAATATAAGTTCCTAGGCGACAAGTGCAAGCGTGTAGAGAAACACATCCGCCAGCGCCCCATCACCATCGATTGGATGCTGAACATGCGCATCGCCGATTTTCCTCTTTACGTGAAGTACTCTAACGATGACGTGCTGAAAGACGGAGGCGTGAAGTTCCGCTCGCTTTCTTTCGGACTGTACTTGTAAATTTAGGCACGGATTCTTGGTAAATTCAAGAATCCGTGCCTAAAAATGTATTTTCCGTGAAAAACTCTCCTTTTACTTCGCCCCAGCTTTCAGCCCTCGGATGACGGCAGAGGTGAAGCCGGCATGTTCCATTTCGTTCAGGCCCTTGATGGTGACTCCGCCGGGGGTGGTGACGAGGTCGATGGCGGCCTCGGGGTGCAGGTTAGTGGCTTCGAGCAGTTCTACGGCGCCCTTCATGGTCTGCATGACGATGTGCTTGGCATCGTCGGCCTTGAAGCCCAGCTCCACACCGCCTTCGGAGGCAGCACGGACGTAGCGCATGGCGTAGGCGATGCCGCAGGAGGCCAGCGTGGTGCCTGCTGCAAGATGCTGCTCGTCGGTGATGAGCACCTGTCCCATCGCCTCGAAGATGGCCTTCACCTGTTCCGTATGCTGGGGCTTAGCCTCAGCTGTGGGCACGAGGAACGTCATCGATGCCAGCTGGGCAATGGCGATATTGGGGATGCAGAGGAACAGCGGCAGGCCTTCAATGCCTGTCCATTCCTGTATCTTGGCTGAAGGAACACCAGCGGCAATGACCACCAGTATCTTCTCTGTGCTGAGGGCGGAGCTGATGCCTCGCAGCACCTGCTCCACCAACCAGGGTTTTACGACGACCATCACCACGTCGGCCTCGGCAGCCGCCTTTCTGTTGTCAGTGGTGACGCTGATGCCCTTAGCGGCAAACTTGTCGAGCACGGCCTGCGAAGGGTCGCTGACGCAGATGTCGTCGTTGTTGAACTGCGGACTTGCAATGAGTCCTTCTACCGTGGCGCCACCCATAGCGCCGGCTCCAATGACTGCTATCTTCATACTTGGTATTCTTTTTATCTACTAACTTTATCGCTTTACATGAATTATTTTGCCGGCACGAATGTAGAATCCGGGTCGTAGGAGATTCAGCTTGCCAGATTCCGCACCTTCCACGCGTCGGCCTTGCAAGTCATAGACGGAAGCGTTGGCCTCATCAACACCTATTTCCTCAATGCCTGTAGGCACGGTCACCGTCAGCACACCGGGCTGCAGATATATGGGCAAGTCGCTTTTGGTTGTGCCTTTGCCAACTCTAATGACATAGCTGCCAGCGGGCGACTGTTTCCTTGCTGTACAGCTTAACAGTGGCTGTCCTGTAATGTCAGCCCCACTCACGACGTAGGTCAACTTCGGGTTGTCCTGTCCCTGCTCGCGCGTCTTGTCATCGGCATAGATAACGGTGCCCAGACGCAGCAGCGTCAGCTTCTTGATTTGTATCGTGTGCCAGTTCGTGCCTGGCTTTTCTGCCGTTAGGCCCAAGCGCAGTATGCCGTCAGTGACGTGGGCATAGACGGTATAGACTCCGTTCTCGCTCACTGCCGTGCCGATATGTGCCTTCACGTAACAGCGGCGCTCGTTGGCACTGACATAGACCACGTCTGTAGCGCCGTCCTTCAGGTCAGAAGCAAAGCCGCGCCCGTCAGTATATTGTGCGTTGGCATACAGTTCTACGGCATAGTCGCCGTTCTCCAGTCCCGTGATGGTCTGGTGCATCATCTCGCCTGTGGTCTCGGTCGTCTCTTCGTAGGTCTCCATCATCTGTGCCCGCCGTCCGTCGTTAGTGGTGATGGCAGGTGCAAACTCCGTAGCACAGACACCCCATGCGTTCCAAGCTTCTTGCGATGTGCCTACGCGAGCCGTCAGGTCTTCGTCCTGCGGTGCGGCACTGGCTACGATGGTCAGCGTGCCCTGCTCGTAGCTCAGCTCATAGTTCTTGGCCTTGCCGCCGCTCACCTTGATGGGATAGCTGCCTGCGGGTGACGACGAAGTGGCAGTGGTCGTGGCTCGTGGCTTCGTGGTGAATGCCGTTGCCTCGTTGTCGTTGTTGCGGAAGCCGTCGTAGGTCAGCGTGAACGTCGGAATGGCGTCGCCCTCGGTGATGGTCTCGTCCTTTGCGCCCACCGTCAGCGGAGCTTTGGTGATGGTCAGCGTGCCAGCCACATACAGTACGCGCTCATTGGTTTCCGTTCCACGTTCCACCGTGATAGGATAGGTGCCTACTGGCGAGGCGCTCGTGGCGGTGGTGGTCAGCTGGGGCGTGCCGTCAAGGGCAGGGCCGTCGGCGGTATAGGTCAGTTCCGGCATCTCGTCGCCATAGACCATTGTCTTGTTATCGGCGGTGACGGTGGTCTCAGGTAGCTTGACGAGCCGTTTGATTTGTATGGTATGCCAGTTAGTGCCAGGCTTCTCAGCTACCATGCTGATGCGCAATTTGCCGTCGGTCACGGTGGTGTTGATGCGGTAGAAACCATTCCAAGGCACTGATTCACCGAAACGGACATCAACGTATGTGCGCTCACCGTTAGCCTCTACATAGGCTACATCTTCATCACCTTCCTCTACCGATGTGTCGAAACCACGATTTGGTGTATAGACGGCATTGGCAAACACCTCCACCACGTAGTCGCCGTTGGGAAGTCCTGTCACCTCCTGCCACATCAGTTCGCCTGTGGTCTCGGTCGTTCCCACGTATATCTCGGTCATCTGTGCTGTCCGTCCGTCTTTGGTCTTGACGGCGGGGGCATACTGGGTGTTTGTCGTTCCCCAAGCGTGCCAGTTATCCTGTGAAATGCCCACACGGGCGGTCAGGTCAGTGCCATCAATGGGATCCTCGTGAATGATCAGCGTACCATTTTGCATACAGCTCAACTTGTAGTTCCCATTAGTCATACCACCCGTAGCCACAATTGGGTAGCTGCCAGCTGGTGCATGGCGGGTAGCTTCCGTGTAAGTCGTAGGAGCTGTGGCGATGGCAGTGCCCTCGGTATCGCCATTACGGAAACCACTGTATGTAATGTTAACGGACGGGATTTCTTCTCCCTCGTACATCTCCGCATTGCCAGGAGTCATGCTAAGGACGGCAGGCAGCACGGTCATGCGCCCCGGAAAATAACGAATGTCGTCATCGGCATCACTGCCAGCCTCGGCAGTGATGTTGTAGTTCCCCACGGGCGAAGATTTCGTGGCTGTCGTAGTGAGTTTAGGTGTGCCCACATGAGCAAAGCCACTGACGGTGTAAGGCAACTGCGGCACCTCATCGCCATAGCGCATGGCTGCATCACTGGCTTTGATTGTGGTGGACTGTACATAACGGACCGGATTTACACCGTCATTACTTAGAAAAAGCTCCTTGACGCTTAGTGAACTTTCGTATACCCAGAAACTCACTGTCTCAATATGAGTGAGGTCTATGTTGGGTAACTGATGCAGGTCTATAACCTCTTCCGTCTTACCAGCCAAGTCAACAAAAGCCTCCCCTTCGTCACCTCCATGTGAAACTAATCTAAGTCCTGCATTAAAAGCTGCGGGTTCGTTCATACGCATCACCAAATATTGATAGTCAAGTAAGTCTATACTTTTGCAAAGCGATATACCATCGATAGGATTATATTCGGTGTATGCCCACCCCATGTCTCCAATTCCTGAAAACGTATGTGTAGCTTCATCAAACGTAGCTTCAAAGAAATTCTCAACACCCTCTTGGGTCAGCGGGAACAACTGCGACTGAACAGTAAACTGAGTGTTGAAAGCCTTTCCTGTACCGTCGGTGTACTGGCCATGTATTGTGGCTGTGCCTTCACTCTTAACGAAAATGTTGCCGTGGTTGACTACAAGTACACTCTCGTCAGAACTATTCCAAACTGCATCGCCCGCCACGTTCCACTTCCGTCCGTCGTTGAAAGTGGCCATCAGCGCGAGCGGTATTACCTTGTTTGGAAGCACACAAGAGGGGGCCTCTACCAACTCAACGCTGGTAGCACTCAAGGAAGAAGGAGAGGCGTATTTGGTCTTTGCATACTCCTTATACCACTCTTTTAATGCCATACATGGACCTTCAGGGTCGTTTGATGGACTTAGTGTCTCTGATGGCAAGCCTGTATTTGCTAATTCCACACTTGGATTAAGCAAATTGAAACTCACGTTGCCTAACTCATCCATCACACGTTTCAAGTTGATACCGAAGTCACTGGTCAGAGCAGGGTCTTCTACCATTTCTCCATCAAAAATTCCATAACTTCCTGGCCAACTCGTTTCAGTTACCATGATGGGAGCCATATTGCTGGCTGGTTTCACAGTTGCATCCCAAAATTTCCTGATACTATCATAATCTCTTCCACCAAACCAGTCGTATCCATGAACGGCATAACCAATGTTACCACCTTCTATGGGATAGGAAGCATAGCCCCGATATTCCCACTGACAACCACTTCCTGGTATCCAAATTATCTGCTGACAACCATTGTTTCGGATGATATCGACCATTGGCTGATAATAGGCTTTCAGTGTACGGAAGTCATTCAAGCTACCGTCGCTACCTTGAAAATGTCCTGGTTCGTTGGCCAGTTCAAACATTACGCCAGGATTGTTCTTGATGCGCGGATGACTACTGACATAGTCCCAATATTTCATCAGTCGTTGCCATAATGGGTCACCTATTTCCCTATATCCCCCGTCATTATCATTCACATCGCACATCAACACCACGTAGATACCCTTGCTGTTTAGATAATCTATGCGTGGCAGATAGTAAGTTTCAAATAAATTGTTGCGAACAAAACCATCAAAGTCGGAAGGTGATGTTTCGTAGTTTGAAAAATGAAACCGTGCATAATCCATCTTCCATCCGCTGTTCAAAATGGAATCAGTAGTCAGTTTCCAAAGCATAAAGTCTCGCTCCATATTGTCACCTGCCTCGGGAATGTCAAAGTAAAAATTTCCCCAATTACTTATCCACCCGTGTAGCGTCACGATGTCGCCTGCCGGGTTCTTTAGGTATCGTCCGTCCACATGTAGCGGCTCGAGGTCATGTGCCTGCATGCCTATCGACATCAGCAGGGCGCAAAGGAAGGATAATAGTTTCACTTTAGGCATTTTTAAGGTTTTAAAGGTTATACTTATTTTTGGTTCTCATTCTTCTCCCTTCGTTTCTGAATGGCGACGTAGCCAATCTCTGGCAAAGGTTCTTGCTGTTTCTCGCCCAGCTGTGTCAAGGCTTCATAAACCTGTATCAGCTCCTTGCGTGTTTCTTCCACAGCCGATTGAGTAGCAGCACCAGTGTCCTCTAAAGCTTTCACTCGTTGCCGCAAGTCTTCAATGTCCTTTTGTGTAGCCAATACTGGTAAAGCCTGACGGACAGCGACAAAAGCTCGCATGATGGTAATGTTGGTATCAATAGCAATATCACTACGCAAGATACCACTCAGCATAGCTACACCTTGTTCTGTAAATGCATAAGGTGGACGTCTCAATCCTATCCTATCTGATTTGGAGGTCACAATTTGTGACTTCCAAAATAGGAATTCGTCTTTCGTCAGCTGAAACATGAAGTCCTCAGGGAATCGTCTGATGTTGCGTTTGACTGCTTGTATCAGTGCTTTCGTTTCAACTTCATACATAGCAGCCAAATCGCGATCGAGCATCACGCGCTGGCCACGAATCTCATATATCTTCCGCTTTATCGGTTCTAACTCATCCATCATTTTAGGATTTCCTGCTATTAGTCTTCTTCTGGCTGTACTCTAATCAGTCGCTCGATGAAATCGTCGGCCTCGGCCTTCGTCAGGCAAAGTGGTGGCAACAGGCGCAGGATGTTCTGACCAGCGGCACCTGTGAAGCAATGCTCATGGCGGACGAGGGGCTTACGCACCATAGCGTGAGGCATGTCGAGCTCGATGCCTATCATCAGGCCTCGGCCGCGCACGTCCTTGATGTGCGAACTGCCGATGCCGCGAATGCCGTCCATCAGGTAGTCGCCGATGACGCGGGCGTTCTCCACCAGTCCTTCGCTCTCCATCACGTCGAGCGTGGCCAGGGCTGCGGCGCAAGCCAGGTGGTTGCCGCCGAAGGTGGTGCCCAGCTGTCCGTATTCGGGCACGAAGTCGGGGCTGATGAGCACGGCGCCCATTGGGAAACCGTTGGCAATGCCCTTCGCCATCGTGATGATGTCGGGCTTGATGCCCAGATGCTGGTGGGCGAAGAACTTGCCGCTACGACCATAGCCGCACTGAATCTCATCGGCGATGAGGGGCACGTGGTAGCGCTGGCAGGCATAGGCCAGCTTCTGGGCGAACTCGGGCGTAGCCATCTTCACGCCGCCCACACCCTGAATGCACTCGAGGATGACGGCGGCGATGCCTCCACGGCTCAGCTCGCGAATCCACGGCTCGATGTCGTTCAACGGCAGGAAACGCACGTGGTGGTTGTCGTTGATGGGGGCCACAATCTTGCGGTTGTGCGTCACCTCGACGGCCAGACTGGTACGTCCGTGGAAGGCACCCTCGCAGGAGAGGACGCGCACGTTGCCCGTCTTGAACGATGCCAGCTTCAGCGCGTTCTCGTTGGCCTCGGCACCGCTGTTGATGAGGAAGAGCTGATAATCCTCGTAGCCCGAGATATTCCCCAGGCGCTCAGCCAGCTCGGCCTGCAGCTTGTTGACGACGGAGTTGGAGTAGAAACTGATCTTATTGAGCTGTTCTGTCACCTTCTCAATATAGTGGGGATGGGAGTGTCCGATGGAGATGACGGCATGTCCGCCGTAGAGGTCGAGATACTCCTGTCCCTTGTCGTCCCACACTTTACAACCTTTGCCCTTGACGATGTTCACGTCGAAGAGGGGATATACGTCGAATAGTTTCATATTGCCTGATATTTATATTCGTGTGCAAAGATACAGCAAAAATCCGACAAACCGTTACTTTCGCCCATCTTTTTGCATAAAATAGTGGTATTTGGCGCCTGTAATGCATACGTGTGGCATAATTATTCCCTTATCTGCACACCAAAAGGAGGCACCAAATAGGGATAAAGGACGGTGAAAACAGGGTGAGAACGGGCCGAAAACAGGGATGGAGAAGGCTTCTTTCGAGTACCGAGCGCCCGCTCCGCATATGCGGGCCTCCCGCTCGGCATATAAGGGGCGCGGGCTCGGTATATGCGGAGCGGGAGGTCGGTACCGTTTTTTGTACTATGCTACTTCTTCCTTAAATGATAGATGTACGTCCGTCCGTTCTTCACTCTGACGAGCTGGGAGTCATCGCCCTTAGCTAGGCTATCGAGATACTTCTGGGCGGAGTCGCGCTTCAGACCGCTGGAATACATGAAAGTGCTGACCGACGTATAGCCATTGGTCAGACTCCTACGCAGAGCCTCTTCCATAGCCTTGGGGTCGTACATCTGACTGTTGCCCACCTGGCCGGTCTTCTTTCGATAGCCCTCCCTGTTGCTGCCTGCTTTTTTGAAAAACTCCTTCGAGGGTATGAACTCCACGCCACCGTACTTGATGTCGCGCCCTGTTACCATCTTAGGGTCGGTATGCTCGCCAAGAAGTTTCAGTTTCATGGAGAACGAGCCGATAGGCGTCTCTATGCGGTAACCCTTTGAAAGCCAATTGCCAGCCACGTCGAGGAAGAGATTAAACGCTCGCACCATTCCGTCTTCCTGGAAGTCCTTGTACTTTGCGCAGAAATCATCCAGTTCCTTCATGCTTATCTTCTGCCCGGAGGATGGGCGCGCATAAAGCAACGGCTTGCCCTCCTCATCCTTCTTGGGGCCGGGATGCAGCTCAAACTCTACTCCGTCTGTCTTGCGTGGCATAATGATTTGCAGATGTCGTTAGAATGCTGAGGCTTTCAGTAGCAAGCCTGCTGTCTCGTCGATGCCAAACATGAGGTTCATGTTCTGAACGGCTTGGCCTACAGCGCCTTTCAGCAGATTGTCGATGCAGCTGGTGACGAGCAGTTTGTTGCCGTACTTCTCGCAATGCACCAGCGCCTTGTTCGTATTCACCACCTGTTTCAGGTCGAGCGATTTATCAGCATAATGCGTGAAGGCGGCATCGGCATAGAAGGCTTTGTAGGCTTCAATGATGTCGTCGGCAGGAACCTCGGTCTTGATGACAGCCGTGCAGAAGATGCCTCGGGCAAAGTCGCCACGATAGGGGATGAAATCGATGGAGACCTCAAGATGACCTTGTACCTGTGTCAGCGATTGGCGTATCTCTGCAATATGCTGGTGCTGGAAGGGCTTATAGATGCTTAGATTGTTGTTGCGCCACGAGAAATGGGTCGTTGCGCCAGGCTTCTGACCGGCTCCAGTGCTTCCCGTAATAGCGTTCACGGCGACATCCTCCGTCAGCAGGTCCATCTTGGCGGCAGGCAACAGAGCCAACTGAATAGCGGTGGCAAAGCACCCAGGATTGGCCACATGCTGCGCCTTTACAATCTCTCCCTTGTTAATCTCAGGCAGACCATAGACATAGTCATGCTCTCCCTTGATGCGGAAGTCTTGCGCCAGGTCGATAATCCTCACGTTCTCGGGGATTGTGTGCTCCTTCAGGAAAGCCTCGCTCTTGCCGTGACCGAAACAGAAGAAAAGCACATCGACCTCGTCAAAGGGCATCGCGTTGGTGAAGCGCAACTCGGTGTCGCCGATGAGTCCTTCGTGCACATCGCTCACCAGGTTGCCTGCGTTACTCTCGGAGTTAGCGAAGACAATCTCAACCTCGGGATGGTTCAGCAACAGGCGGATGAGCTCGCCGCCCGTGTAGCCTGCCGCACCAAGAACCCCCACCCTGACCCTCCCCGTGGGGAGGGAAGAAAGCGCTATATTCGTTCCTGTCATACTCATTTTATTCAGATAAATTACTTTTTATTATATTGATAACTGCAGAGATATTACCCAATACTTCTTCATTCGAGAATCTGATGACGGTGAACCCCATTTCATTCAATCGTTCAGTCCTCAATTCATCTTTCTCTATTTGTTCATACTCTGCGTGATAACCTCCATCTACTTCTATGACAAGTTTCTTTTCAATGCAGACGAAATCTGCGATGTAACCACCTATTATATGCTGTCTGTTGAATTTGAACGTTAATTGCTTTGCACGAATATACTTCCATAGCAACGACTCTGCTTCGGTGGGATGTTGTTTGTTCTGATGAGCAAAATCTTTTAAAAGAAGATATCTATCGGGTGAGGCAGTATTATAGTTCCCGTCATTTCCTATCATAGTCAGCAAATTACGTTTCCCTCCCCTCGGGGAGGGTTAGGGAGGGGGTCATCTCTTCTCGTCTTTGTGGATTCCGTAATACACGCGGAGTGGGGTAGAGCTGACTTTGATGAAGCCCTTAGCCTCGTCGGCCGTCCAACCGGTCTGTGTCTCGCCATACTCACCGAGCTTACTCTTGGTGAGGTCGTTGGGACTGTCGATGCCCACGGTCTCGAAACCGTAAGGGCGCAACTTCAGGATGGCAGTTCCTGTCACGTTTCGTTGCGAAGAGGTCAGCATGGCCTCGATGTCGGGCATCACAGGCTCTAAGTACTGGCTCTCGTGCAGGAACATGCCATACCAGTTGGCCACTTGGTCTTTCCAATACTGCTGCCATTTCGAGAGTGTCGATTTCTCTAACAGACGGTGAGCCTCGATGATGAGTTTCGGAGCTGCAGCCTCAAAACCTACGCGACCCTTGATGCCGATAATCGTGTCGCCCACATTGGCATCGCGGCCAATGGCATACGAGGCACCAATCTCCTCAATCTTCTGGATGGCCTTGACACGGTCGTCGAACTTCTCGCCGTTCACACCTACAATCTCGCCCTTCTCGAACTGAATCTTCAGCAACGAGTCTTCCTTCGCCGTCACATGCTTCAGATAAGCATCCTCGGGCAGTCCCTGCGTGGGGTCGAGCAGCTCGCCACCGCAGATGCTGGTGCCCCAGATGCCTACATTATAAGAATACTTCAGCTTGGTGAAGTCGGCGAAGAAACCGTGCTCGTTGAGGAAATCCACTTCCTCCTTGCGTGTCAGTTTCTTGTCGCGGGTCAGCGTGATAATCTCTACGCCAGGAGCCATCACGAGGAAGGTCATGTCGAAGCGGATCTGGTCGTTGCCGGCACCCGTAGAGCCGTGGGCGATGGCATCGGCACCTATTTCTTTCGCGTAGCGCGCGATGGCGATGGCCTGGAAGATGCGCTCACTGCTGACCGAAATGGGGTAGCAGTTGTTGCGCAGCACATTACCGAAAATCATATACTTCAGCGACTTCTCGTAGTATTCTTGCGTCACGTCGAGTGTCACATATTTCACGGCGCCCAGTTTGTAGGCGTTCTCCTCGTTAGTCTTCAATTGTTCTGCAGAAAAACCGCCCGTATTGGCGCAGGCTGCATAGACGTCCCAGCCGTCCTGGGTCAGTTTCATTACGGTGTAGCTGGTGTCAAGTCCACCAGAAAAAGCTACTACTACTTTCTTGTTTGCCATATTCTTTTTTACCTTTTTATTGTCCTTCTAATTCTTCTAAATGTTTGATGCGTGAGATGACCTCATCGGGAATCTTAGCAGGCAGATGCTCCGTAGGGTCATAGAGCATGGCCGTGCAGATGCAGTACTTGCGGTCGGTACGATGCAGCACATCCACATTGACGCAACCTTCGCAGCCCTTCCAGAATGCCTCGTCATCAGTCAGGTCGGCGAAAGTGACGGGCTGATACCCCAAAGCTGTATTCATGGCCATCACAGCGGCACCGCTGGTCAGCGAGAATATTTTGGCATGAGGCCAGCGCGTGCGTGCCAGCGAAAAGGTCATGTCCTTGATGCGCTTGGCCACATGGTGACCACGGAAGTCGGGGTGAACGATGAGGCCGCTCGTCGTCACATATTGTTGGTTTTCCCACGTCTCAATGTAACTGAAGCCAGCAAAGCGGCCGTCTTTCGCTAAAGCAATGACAGCCTTGGCCTCCATCATTTTCTTGGCCAAGTATTCGTGCGTGCGCTTGGCAATGCCTGTTCCACGCACTTTGGCTGCTTCGGCAATGGTCTCGAGGATGGTATCGACATAGATCTCATGCTCGGGACCTGCTACCAAGACTTCAATCTCTATTTCCTGTTCCATATTCTATGAACTCTCAACTCCTAATTCCTAACTACCTCATATTCGGCACCACTTCGCTCAATGCCTCAACTACTTCCCGATGTGTTATTCCCTCTTTGATGACGATGAAGATATTGTCGTCGCCGGCAATGGTGCCAAGTATTTGGGGAAGATCACTGCGGTCGATGCTCCAGGCGATGGCGCTGGCATGACCAGGACGGGTCTTGATAACACCCATGTTGCCAGAGAAGCTGATGCTCAGGAACCCCGGTACCTGCATCATCTCGCGCACGGTCGAGATCTTGGGCACACGTTTATACATGGTCTCGTTGGGCAGCACATAGATATATTCGCCGCTCAGAGTAGAGGCTTTGGCAACCTTCAGCTGTTTCAGGTCGCGGCTCAAGGTGGCCTGGGTTAAAATGAATCCTTCTTTTCTCAGGGCGTTGAGAAGTTCGTCCTGACTGCCCAACTGCTGGCTGGAGATAATGAGGCGAATGGCCTCAAGTCGTTGATTTTTTACTTTCATTTGGTATATTTATTCAAATTCGGCTGCAAAATTACCTATTTTTTTGCATACTACCAAATTTTTCTGCATATATTTACGCAAAAACAAGCGGCGTCCCTTTTTGTGGAACGCCGCCAGTTGATGTGTGATGGTATGAATTTACTTGAGCAGTACCTTGGGCTCTGCCCTAAGTCATTCGCGTTCAGGAAAGGGAGCGCGCTCCCTTTCCGTTCACTTAACCAATACTTTCTTTCCGTTGATGATGTATAATCCCTTTGTAGGATTGTTCACCTTCTGTCCGCTGAGGTTGTAGATCTCCTGCCTGTCGGTAGCGAGGGCCTTTATCTCCTTG
>CAJOFE010000027.1 GCA_905233825.1 uncultured Prevotella sp.
AGAAAACTTACATTTAGGCGAGTTTTCTTTCTATACCACAGAAGTTAACTCAAAATGAAATGTTTTTCATGAAAACGTTTTTCAGTCAAAAGGAAAGGGGAATGAGAAGGGGAGAGAATAAATCGGTTCATCTTCAGTAAAAAGAAAAATGTGTTCTGGGAAACATTCAATTATTTTATTCGGGCAAGTTTAGGTTTACGTTTATTCATGTATAGATACTTGCAATTCTAAACTTAAAGGCTAAACCTTCAATCTCCAGATTGGGGTTTACAATACCTTATTATATATATAAGAACATCTAAACTTAAACCTAAACTTATGGCATTGAATTCCATCCATTTTTCTTTTAATCGAAAGAAGATTTTGGTAACAAGATGTGGTTTATACCTTAATTTATATTAAAAACAAACACGTTCTGCAAGAAAAACGTGCAAAACGACCGTAATGTCATGAGAAAACATTAATTTTGCAAGCAAAATTTGCAGAACGTGCGTAAAAGTCGTAATGCGATGAGTGTTCTAACAATTATGGACAGATATTTTGAGGAAATGGGGTGCAGAATGTGCAGTACATGCTCATAATGTTTCCCAAATGTTTCCCAAATTTGCCGTAAAGTGCTGATACTCAGCTCCCGTTAGCCGCCGCGCAGGCTGCTGTGGAGGAGTAATCTGAATAGTAAATATGAAAGGGGATGCGATCAAATGGTTGCATCCCCTTTTTAATATTCATTCTGTTCTCTTATAGCGTAATGTCAATGACCGGGCGTAACCAAGTTTCAGTACCTAGTTCTGTTGTGTATTCAAAACTCCTTTTCCCTGTTGCTAAGAGTTTTACTTTAATACCTTTGACAATCGAGCCGTCCAAGTAGAAATAACTATACCATGAACCAACGTTAATATCTAGATCTTCTAAGAACGCACGTACTTCAGTTTCGTTTGGGAGACGCCAAATGCCTGATGAACCTATGTCTTCATTCCATGATGACAACTCTCCATTTATTGTATTTGATATTGCATCATTACTATTCCCTATATCTAGTCCGTGCTTTTGAGTGTTTGACAATAGAGTAATTGTGTTCTCATTCACAGCTACAATATAATGGTCGTTGTAAGTACCACCAGCTGTGTAGGTTGTATTGTTATTGTTGTTATTATTGGGGTCTTCACCTCCTTCACTATTCGTCTCATCAAAGCTGAAAGTGATGGTTACGTCATCGCCCCATGCTTCACCAGAAATGACACCAGTCAGCGTGACGCCTTGAGTTTCGGTATAGGTGCCTTCCAAAGTAAGATGATGATTGGCTGGCAGTTCCTGATCGAGTACGCAGGAGTAGCTCTTTGTGGCAGAACCGCGTGTGAAGCTGATGGTAACGGTGGGATTACCTTTCGATGGGAAGTGCATTTTTCCTGGTGTGGCTTGCCAAATGCCAGAACCGTTGCCTGTTAGGGAAATAGAATATGACTCGGTTTTGTCAGGAAAGGTTCCGTCAAGACAAATTGCTTTGTATAGTGGGCCAAACGAAACGGTCACGTCTGTTACGTCACTGGGCACCTTTTTGATGGTGATGCTCTGGAAACAAGTCACTTTGCGCTCTAAAGAAAGGTTTAGCTGTTGAGGTACGTTCTCTTCTAGTGTTACAATGGCAGATTTCGTAAGAAAGTCTTCCATTTCTTTTTCTGCGTCGAGTACTATTTCACTCGTAGGACTCGCTTCGTCCTTTGAGGGAAGGCTGAACCTGCTTAGATCTTCGCTGGCTATAGCATAGACGGTATAATCGCCTGGCGGCAACAGTACAGATGCGCTATGCGTTTCTTCTGTCGTTGTAAGAATATCAACGCATGCACCTGAGGAATTGAAGACATAGATACGTCCGTCATTGATTTGGGAAACGTCATCGCCCGCACGGGTGATGATACGAAGCTGAGCCGTACGTTCACTTTCGTTGTCAGCCTCGCTGACAATCTCTTTTGAGCAACTACTAAGGGTCAAAAAACTACAACCAATAGCAGCCAGTAATGTGTTTTTGTTTTTCATATTGTATTCTTCTTTGTATTTCAGTGTGCAAACATAACTTAAATTTTCGAGATACCCAAATTATAGTGTCTTTTTTTTTGATTAATTTGCTTTTATTCGTACCTTTGCATCATAAAAACGCAGAGAATCTATGGCAAACAAAGCAAAACTAACCGACAAACGCTATGTAGTACCCTTTGTGCTCATCACTACGCTGTTCTTTCTTTGGGGCTTTGCCCGTGCAATCCTCGACGTGTTGAACAAGCACTTTCAGGACGAGCTTCATATCTCTATTACCCAGTCGTCGCTCATTCAGGTAACTACCTATTTGGGTTATTTCCTGATGGCTATTCCTGCCGGCATTTTCATCAGTCGCTATGGCTACCGTCGGGGTGTGGTATTCGGACTGACGCTGTTCGGTCTGGGTGCACTTGCATTTATTCCCGGGAACACTTTTGTGGCGTTCCTTGGGGCGCTGTTTGTCATTGGCTGCGGCCTGACATTTTTAGAGACTGCTGCCAATCCCTATGTGACGGAGTTAGGGCCGAAGGAGACAGCGAGCAGTCGTCTGAACCTTTCTCAGACATTCAACGGCATGGGCTGCTTCATGGCTACGTTCCTGGTGGGTAGTTTCCTCTTCCGTGAAGATGGTGGAAATGCCGACGTCTCGGTGCCCTATGCCATCATGGGTGTGCTGGTATTGCTTATCGCGTTAGTGTTTACGAGAGTGGAATTACCAGAAGTGACATCGGAAAGCGAAAATCGTCAAGAGCAGAGCGGATTAGGTGTCGTGCTTCGTAATCGATGGTTCGTATTTGGATTGTTAGCTTTGCTTTGCTACGAGATAGCCGAAATTAGTATCAATAGCTATTTTGTGAACTTCGTCACGGGTACTGGCTGGATGTCGAAGCTCGATGCCTCAAGGGTGGTGTCGCTGGCATTGGTCATCTTCATGGTGGGTCGCTTCGTGGGCAGCTGGATCATGCGTAGTGTCAAGGCCGAGCGTATGTTGCTCTATTGTACTTTGGGCACAGTAACTTGCATGCTGCTGACGATGCTCAATCTCGGTATATTATCACTTATAGCACTGATAGCCAACTATATGTTCGAAGCTATCATGTTCCCCACCATCTTCTCCTTGGCCGTACAAGAACTAAGGCCCCAGCAGAAGAAAAGTGCTGCTTCGCTGTTGATGATGACGCCCATTGGTGGCTGCGGTTTCCTGCTCATGGGCTGGTTGGCTGACAATACTAATCCCTTTCTTCCATTCATCATTCCGTTGGCAGGTTTTATTGTCGTCTTGATATACGCTTGGCGTTTTTCTTTAAAATAGTTCAGGAAAAAGCGAGATATTTCCCTAAACTTGTCGTATAACAAGTAAAGTGAGACTGACAGAGACAGAAATTGCGGAGCTTGTCCGTCATGGACGGCATGAGGGACAGACGGAGATGGTCGGTCGCTTTGCAGAGCGTGTCTTCGCGATGATTGTGAGGCAGGTGACTGACGTGATGGATGCCCAGGAGCTGACGCAGGACACGTTTCTCCGTGCCTTCAGCCATATCGACAGCTATGATGTCAGGAAGGCTTCGCTTTCCACTTGGCTCTGCCGCATCGCCTACCGCCTGACGCTCGACTTCCTTAAACGGCGACGGCCGCAAATCGTATCTATTGAGGATACACAGGTCTGGCAAACGGACATCAGCGACGAGGAGCTGGAGGCGGAGCTCTCTACAGGTCGCGAGGAGCGCATCGGACTATTGATGGAGGTGGTAGATGAACTGCCCGCTGACGAGAGGATGCTCCTGACGCTCTACTACTTCGAAGACCGTCCGCTGATAGAGATTGCTTACATTACAGGCATTGATGCGAAAGCTTTGGCCAATCGGCTATATAGAACACGAAAGAAACTCTATAAGAAACTGCAAGATGAAAGAAACATATAAAGATACCGACCTGCGCGAGGCTCTGAGACGCAAATACTCAGACTCGCCACAGCTGCCTGCCGACTTCTTGGCCAAGATGCATGGGCAGATGACATCGGAGCCCGTTGCCAAGACGAGAAAGCTTTGGCGCTGGGTAGCCGTTGCCGCCTGCCTGCTATTCGTCATAGGTATAGGTTTTATGCTGATGCCCAACGGAGAAAGTAGCGTGAGTCAGCCGTTGGTTGCCCAAAACGCCGTGCAGCCCACAGCGGAAATGTCGGAAACGGAGGAGAAAGAAGTTACGAGTAAGGAGGGAGAACCACAGGAGGAAAGTGTGAGCCCACAGCCGGCGGACACAGAATCAGCAGCCGACGGGCACAGAGTTCGAAGGGGACGGACCAATGTGGGCACCGGCAAGAAGTCGGCGACAAATGAGGCGGATGTTGCCGCGAATAGCGTGGAAGGGGAGTCTGACGGTATGGAAGACCGTCCTGAGGGCCAGGAGTGGATGCCTGATATGATGCAGGCCGACCCGTTCCTCATGGCCGAGGCTCACGCAGAGCAAATCCGCACTCGTGGCATGCGCCTGCAACGGGAAATTGAACAACTCATGAACAATTAAGACCAGATTATCATGAACAGACTCTATGCACTTATATGGGTGGTTGTGCTGGTAATGCCGGCATTCGGCCAAGGGCTATGGGTAGATGGGCAGCATCCGGGAATGAATACGAACCCGCGTATCTGTCAGCTGGAAGATTGGCTGCGGCAGCATGGCGATGGTGTGGAATTCTATCAGAGTAACGATGTCGTCTATGATGACGAGATTACTTACCGTTGGAAAGCATTCTACGATGTGCTCGCTCCCATTCACAGGATGCTGTTGACGGCGGGTAGGGCAAACAACCTGAACGATGAGGAGGTGCAGCAGACCTATCTGAAGATAGACAGCGTGCATGCTGCCACCCGCAGGCAGTTGGATGAAGTGCTGGATACCATACGCACCGCCTTCGGCTGTTTAGGCAGGGAGGCGAAGGAGAGCTATCTGTACGAATATCACAAGGATGGTGCTGACACCATCAATTACTCCATCGCTTTCCGCAATCGTAAAGGCATTCTTGACTATTCGCGTTTCGGCCATGCCATGCAGTTCTGGGTTCCCCGTGAGGTGGCATCTTTCAGTTATGTATCGAGGAAAGAAGACATCTGGTATCCGTCGAACCCGGATACTAAGCTGAAACGGGTTCTTGTTGATCATAGGACCTATGGCAACTATTCTCATGTATATGATGAGCCGCGTGGCATCGCCGACGATGAGCTGAGGCCCTTCGATATTGCCGCTTTCGAGGCACATATCCAGCCAGCTCTGGAGACGCTGAAGGCGGTGAAGGGGGCCAAGGCCTGGCCGGTCTATTGGGAGCACGACGAGGACTACGAAGCGGGCATACGTTATGATGATCCGCTCTTGTGGAAGTCACAACCGCTGCACGAGAAGCACGCGGGCCTCACCACTGGCACCCACTATTTCGTGCCGGCCAGGTACGAAGCTGAAATAGCGACCTTGCGCCATCAGCTCGACTCGCTGGCGCTCGACTATGTGAACCGCCATCGGGAGCAGCCCTATAACTATACTTTCATCCCCGCCACCATGGTCCTTGATTCCGGGGGGCACATTTTCAATATATACGGGCAACCGTTTTCCGGCGACATCGTGGAGGGGCCCAGTTTTAATGGCAGCAACAGTTATAACCTTCGTTGCTATCGTGACGACGACGGTTTCCATGTGCTCTCCGTTACCACCGCCGGCGACCTGTGGATTCCCAAAGGGTGGCAGAAGATGAAGCGTTGGGTGAACGGCAAGGCGACATATAGGAGATTGTAAATAAACAGATACGTCATGAACAGACTTTATGCACTTTTATGGATAGTTGCACTGGCAACGACGGTATTGGCGCAAAACTGGGCTGAGACACCGAACATGCGTCTCCGACAACTCGAAGAAAGCCTGCAGGAGCAGGGCTATAAGATCAATTCCGTGCAGTCGAACACCGATGGCATCAGTATCACTCGCAGTTGGAGCATGGCGATGCCCGTACAAGGCATGCCCAACACCTTCAAGCCCATGCCAGACAGCATCATAGCCCAGAGACAGGAGCGACAGGCGAAAGCCCTCGGCACCATCCGCTTGTTCTTTACCGATCTGAGCAAAGAAGCGACGGAGAGCCAGATGTACGAGAACCACCAGGATGGCACCGACACCGTGGAGTATGTCTTGAACTGGGTGAGTCCCCAAGCCAGTTACGGGCCGACGTCCCATCCCTTTCAGCAGATACGCCGCTATGGTGCGTTTGTGACCGCCGATTTCTTCTATCGGAAGAACGAAGACGGCTGCGATGAATGTATATACAGTCATCTGCACAAAGAGCCTCTTGGCGTGGCGTATGAGGAGATGAAACCCTTTGATGTGGCCGCCTTCGAAGCGCAGGTGCGGCCTGCCCTTGCTCCTGCGATGACGCTGCAGGGCGCATACAGTTGTCCTATCTATTGGCGCCACGACGCAGGGTTCAAGGACGATTTCGACGGTGGCATCCAAACGAAATTCAACCCCGAAAGTAAGAGCGGGGCAGGTCTGGCCACAGGCACCCGCTACTTCATTCCTGCCCGGTATCAGGACGAGGCCAACAGGCTGATGCGGCAATTGCAGTCGCTGACCTATGACTATGTCAACCGGCATCGGGACCAGTACTACCGTTTCCATGATGGATCGGACATCCCGTACCCCGATGAGGATGACGAATCGAAATGGCTGGTCAATAACACCTTCAACGGTGTCATGCTGATGGGCGGAGGATACCAAGGCTTCAAGGATTATACCGTCTATTACCAGCGCCGCAACGATGGTCTTCATATTCTTTTCTTCTCATCGGAGGGTTCGGCTTGGATGCCGAAAGAATGGTATAGGATCAAGAGCTATATCAACGGTAAGCTGGTGTATCTCAAGGACGCAGAGAAGGACGGGAAACGTCAGGCTGTAGCCAATGCCATCGCTGACAGACAATGGCGTATTGACATCCATTCGATAAGTACCATGCGCTATGGGTCGCGTACGGTGGCTCCCGACTTCTACCTGCAGCTGCAAGGCGACACGTTGCGCAGCTATCTGCCCTATCTGGGTCAGGTTCAGGTGCCTTCAATGCAGTCGCCGTCGATTGGTCTGAACTTCGAGGCCCCTGTCCTGAGTTATAAGCAGAGCAGGCCGAAGTCAAAATACACGCAGATTGATATCGACGTCAAGTCAAGCGAGGACACTTACCACTACATTATTGAAATAGATGATTCTGGCGGGGCGACTATCCGTGTGCGGCCGCTGCATAGAGATCCCGTCAGTTTCAACGGAACGATGTAACAAAGTATATAATATGAGCAAGAGAGTGATTTTTGCGCTATTAGCGCTGATGGTTGTCACAGTTGTCTGTGCCAAGAAGACGATTACCTCCGTAAAAGGTTACGTATGCGACGAGGCTGGCCCCTTGTGGGGTGCCACCGTGTGTGAGGTTGACATCGATGGAAGTCTCGTCGAGTGGACCACCACCGATGAGAAAGGCAACTTCTCCATGAAGGTGAAAAACCCCGAAGACCGCCTTCGTATCAGTTACATCGGTATGAAGACCGTCGAAGTGCCCATCTACAAGAAAAAAAACAAGATCAAGATGGAACCGGTATTAAGCAACGATCAGGATTTTCTGAAAATGCTGAGAAGGTCCCGACAATGCACGCTGTGTGAAGATACACAGGCCCATGAGGCGCACATCTCAGGCACCGTTACCGACGCTTCGGGGCCCCTCACGATGTGTATTGTGTTGGAGATCGACAGTGCCAACCGCATCGTGTCGAATGCTCTGACCGATTCCAACGGAAACTTCGCCATGAAAGTGAAGAACACCGATAATAGGCTGAGAATAACATATGTGGGCTATCGCACAGTGATAATGCCCATCGGAACAAGGACGAAGTTCGACGTGAAGCTGCAGGACGCCACACAGATCAAAGAGGTACGCGTTCAAGCCAAGCGTGAGCCCGATCAGGACGGTCTGCCCATTCCCAAGCGGGAAATCAATGGGTCGGAGATACCCTCAATCAATATGTCTGAATTCGAGGCGATCGAAATAGAGGTGGATGAAGAGGGTGTGCTTAACGAGGACAACCCGCGTCGTTCGCTCCCACTTTCTGACGAAGAGCAGGCCCTGGTCACGCCGGTCAACGACCTCGGTTTCAACATGTTCCGCAAGGTCGGCACCAAGAAGAGCATCCTTTTGTCGCCCTTAGGCATGACCTACGCCCTCGGACTGATCAACAACGGGGCAGGCGGCGACACCCGAAAGCAGATCAGCACGTTGCTGGGCTGCAACGACGCAGCGGTCCCCCTCGTCAACAACTTCTGCCGCAAGATGCTCACCGAGGCCCCGCAGCTCGACAAGCTGACCAAGATGGAAATCAACAACAACTTCTTCTCGAAAGAAGGCTACACGCCCAAGTCAGCCTTCACGCGCGTGGCCAGAGACGATTATCAAGCCATCCTCAGCAGTGTGGACTTCAGCAGCCAGAAGTCGGTCGACGAGATCAATCAGCAGGTCAGCCGGCAGTCAAACGGGATGATACCCCAGGTGCTCGACAAGCCCAGTTTAGACCCCACGATGGGCTTTGCCTTCGTGAACGTCATCTATTTCAAGAGCGTCTGGACGGATAAGTTCCGCAAGAGCCTCACAATGGACGAGGTGTTCAAGGGTGAGGACGGACGGGAGACGATGGTGCCCATGATGACGCAGGCTCGCAAGCTCCTCTATACCGAGAACGACCTCTGTCAGACCCTTCGTCTGCCATATAGCAACGGGGCCTTTCAGATGATCGTCCTGTTGCCGAAGGAAGGTAAGACCGTCAGTGAGGTGGCCCAGTCACTTTCGGCCGACAGTTGGGAGAAGATGGACGAAGAGATGAAAAGAGTGTATGTCGATGTGAAGCTGCCCCGCTTTGAGACGTCATCCGACGAGGACCTCACCGGCACCATGAAAGCACTCGGCATGCCCGGCGCATTCAGTATAAAGGCGAACTTCTCCAACCTCTTCGACATGGCTACCTACATCGGTATGATCAGGCAAATGGGCCGCATCAAGGTCGACGAGACAGGCACCGAGGCAACCGTTGCCACGCTCTTGCAGGGGCGAATTGCAGGGCTCGACATCGTGCCGCCCGAACCGGTCCGCTTCCACGCCACCCATCCCTTCCTCTACTTCATCAGGGAGTGGTCCACGGGTACCATCTTCTTCATCGGACAGTATATGGGTACATGAGATTCTCCTCGGAAGGCGAGGCCAGGATGCCTGAGTTGCATAAAAGCCGAAAAAGGTGGCTTCTTTTGGGTAAAAAGATGCCTTCTTTTGCCCCAAAAGGTGCCTTCTTTTAGCCGAAAAGGTGCCTCCTTTATCCCATTTTGGAGGCTTCAATAATCATTTTGGAGCGTCCAAAAAAGATTATATCTGTGACATCCCGTTTAACGGGGTTACTCGGTGAGCTTTCTGGCTCTTGCCAAAGCGAGGTCGATATGGTTGCAGATGTTCTCTGCTCCAAGCAGTTTTTGGAAGCCGTTGCGTGTGAGTACGGCTTCCACTTTTTCATTGACGCCTGAAAGGACGACGGTGATGCCTTCTTTCTGACTCATGCGGCACATGTTTTCCAAATTGTGCAGGCCTGTGGAATCGATGAAGGGCACCTTACGCATGCGGATGATGCGCACCTTGGGATGTCCGCCATAGCGGGCCATGAGGTCTTCGAAGCGGTTGCCGGCGCCAAAGAAGTAGGGACCGTTGATTTCATATACCTCTACAGCCTCGGGAATGGTGAGGTGCTCCAGGTTGCCGGCCTCCATGTCGGCATCTTCGTTCAGGTCAATCTCGTCATAGACAGCACGCACATCGGTGGTCTCGCTCATACGGCGCATGAAGAGCAGGCAGGCGCAGATGAGGCCTACCTCAATAGCAACGGTGAGGTCGAAGATGATAGTCAGCAGGAATGTGGTTACCAGTACGGTGATGTCGCTCTTGGGATTTCGCAGCAAGGCACGGAACGAACGCCAGCCACTCATGCCATAGCTTACCACTACCAGCACGCCAGCCAGACAAGCCATGGGGATGTACTGGGCCAACGGCATGAGGAAGAGGAAGATGAGCAGCAGCACCACAGCGTGGATGATGCCGGCTATAGGGGTGCGGCCTCCGTTGTTGATGTTGGTCATGGTGCGGGCGATGGCTCCCGTAGCAGGGATGCCGCCGAAGATGGGCGACACAATGTTGGCGATACCCTGACCCACCAGTTCGGTGTTAGAGTTATGATGGTCGCCAATGACACCATCGGCCACCGTTGCCGAGAGCAGGCTCTCGATGGCTCCTAAGACAGCGATGGTCATGGCTGGAGGCACCAGTTCCTTAATGCCCTCCCACGACAGTACAGGCATGGTGGCCTGGGGCAGTTGTGAAGAGATGCTGAAGCGGTCGCCAATGGTCTCGATGCTCATGATGCCTGCATACTCTTTTAGCAGCAACGCTATGATTGTCATCAGTATAATGGCCACCAGTGAGCCGGGAATTTTTTTTAGTGGTGAGCGGCTTGTGAGCAAGGGCCAGGCACCTATGAGTGCTACGCTGGCGATGCCCACTACGGCGCTCCACGCGTCAATGCTCCCCAAGTTCTGGAAGTAGGCTATCCATTTCTCAATGAAGTCACTCGGCACGTCGGTCATCTGCATGCCTAAGAGGTCTTTCACCTGCGTGGTGAAGATGGTCACGGCAATGCCGCTGGTGAAGCCCACGATAATGGGGTAGGGGATGTATTTGATGATAGTGCCTAAGCGCAGCAGGCCGAAGCCGATGAGGAACACACCCGCCATGAGTGTAGCGATGGTCAGTCCCTCCATACCGTATTGGTTGATGATGCCTGCCACGATGACGATGAAGGCTCCCGTGGGACCGCCAATCTGTACTTTACTGCCGCCAAAAGCACTAATGGCCAGTCCGGCCACGATGGCGGTGATAATACCCTTTTCGGGACTGACGCCACTGGCAATACCGAAAGCGATGGCCAGAGGCAGGGCTACGATGCCCACAATAATGCCGGCCATGAGGTCGGCCATAAACGTCTGTTTGTTGTAATTCTTAATGGCCGATACCATCTTCGGCCTGAAGTCTAAAGTTCTCATTACTTATCTTTACCTATTGAATTTGTTGCATGGACGGTGCAAACCGAGTGCAGAAAGCTCGCTCTCTATGTCGAGGTGCAGCCCGTGTTCGCACGTTTCTGTGTGCAAAGGTATTTAATTGTTTGCGCACACACAATGAAAATGAATAAAAAATGCAATATCTTGCTATTTATTTGATTTATTGCAAGAAATTGCTTATCGGCACAACGCTCCAAAACGGAAAAAGGAGCGTCCAAAATGATTTTTGGACGCTCCTCGTTTCATTTAGCACGGCGCTTTTTTACTTCTTCAGCAGGTCGCGGATCTCGGTGAGCAGCTCTTCCTGCGTGGGACCCTTGGGTGCCTCGGGCTCGGGAGCGGGCTCTTCCTTTTTCTTGCTGAGCTTGTTCATGCCCTTGATCATCATGAAGATACAGAAAGCGACGATGAGGAAATCGACCACGTGCTGGATGAACGAGCCATAGGCGAAGACGGAACCCATGCCCTTGGCATCGGCCAATGGTGTGCCAGCAGGAATGCCGTCGCTGAGGGCGACATAAAGGTTGGTGAAGTCGGCATTACCCAATGCCTTGCCTACCAACGGCATGATGATGTCATCGACAAGCGAGCTGACAATCTTTCCAAACGCACCGCCGATGATGACACCGACGGCCATGTCCATTACGTTGCCCTTCATGGCAAACTCCTTGAATTCTTTAATAAATCCCATAGTTGTTGAAGTTTAATGTTTGAAGTTAAAAATTTTAATGTTTAATGTTTATGTTTTGCTAACTTTATGTTGCAATATGCTCTTACGATTCTTGACCTATCTCAGTTTTCTCTGACCTCTTTTCACTTTTCACTTTAATTAAGACAGAAATTTGATGCAAATATAGGAATTTTTTCGTAACTTTGTGCCCGAAAACGGAAAAAAATGCATCGAAGGGTGCAAAAAAGTGATTTTTTTAGTTTTAAACTCATTAAATAACAAAACAAACAATGACAAAAGTTGCAATTAACGGCTTTGGCCGTATCGGTCGCCTCGCATTCCGTCAGATGTTCGAGGCCGAGGGTTATGAAGTAGTGGCTATCAACGACCTGACCAGCCCGAAGATGCTGGCTCACCTGCTGAAGTATGACACCGCTCAGGGTGGTTTCTGTGGCAAGTTCGGTGAGGGCAAGCACACTGTGGATTGCACCGACAACTCTATCATCGTCGATGGTAAGGAGATTACTATCTATGCTATTCCTAACGCTGCTGAGCTGCCTTGGGGCGAGCTGGGCGTTGACGTCGTTCTGGAGTGCACAGGTTTCTACACTTCTAAGGAGAAGGCTTCTGCTCACATCCAGGCTGGTGCCAAGAAGGTTGTGATTTCTGCTCCTGCCGGCAACGACCTGCCCACCATCGTTTACAATGTAAACCACAAGACTCTGACTCCCGCTGACACCGTGATCAGCGCTGCTTCTTGCACCACCAACTGTCTGGCTCCTATGACCAAGGCTCTGAACGACTTCGCTCCCATCCAGAGCGGTATCATGACCACTGTTCACGCTTACACAGGCGATCAGATGATTCTCGACGGTCCTCAGCGCAAGGGTGATGTTCAGCGCGCTCGTGCTGGTGCTCAGAACATCGTTCCTAACTCAACTGGTGCTGCCAAGGCTATTGGTCTCGTTATTCCCGAGCTGAACGGTAAGCTGATCGGTGCTGCACAGCGCGTTCCGACTCCCACTGGTTCTACCACTATCCTGCACGCTGTCGTGAAGGGTGAGGTTACCGTTGAGGGTATCAACGCTGCCATGAAGGCTGCTACCAACGAGAGCTTCGGTTACACTGAGGAGAAGCTTGTTTCAAGCGACATTATCGGTATGAAGTTCGGTTCGCTGTTCGATGCTAACCAGACCATGGTCAGCAAGATTGGTGACGGCAACTCTCTCGTACAGGTTGTTGCTTGGTACGACAACGAGAACAGCTACACCAGCCAGATGGTTCGCACCATCAAGTACCTCGCTGAGCTGAAATAATACGGCTTTTAGCTGTTGGCTATTAGCTTTTAGTAAAAAAATGCCGTCCGTTTTTGTCGGACGGCTTTTTTTATACCTTTTTATTTTGCATTTCGCTCACTTATTCGTACCTTTGCAGAATATTTGTTACATTAAATAAGTAATGTTATGAAGAAGCTGCTGATGTGTCTGGGATTCGACCCGGCGAAGCATAGCGTGAAGACGGAGTTGTTGGCAGGTTTTACGACGTTCCTAACGATGTCGTACATTCTGGCTGTAAACCCGCAGGTCTTAGGTGAGGCGGGCATGGACAAGGGGGCGTTGTTCTCGGCGACAGTCATTTCAGCTGCCATAGCCACGTTGGTTATGGCGTTCTATGCGAAGATGCCGTTTGCGTTGGCATCGGGTATGGGCCTTAATGCTTTCTTTGCCTATACGTTGGTAATCACGATGGGCTACACGTGGCAGGAGGCGCTGGCGGCGGTGATGTTTGAAGGTGTCATCTTTATCTTCCTGACCGTTATGCATGTCCGTGAGGCGCTGGTGAATGCCATTCCTAAGAACTTACGATATAGCATATCTGTGGGTATAGGCCTGTTTATAGCCTATATCGGACTGAAAAACGGGCGTATTATCGTGGGAGACGAAACCAATATAACCGCTCAGGGATCATGGACGGCAGTTTCGCTGCTTGCCATTGGCGGTGTGTTGTTGGGTGCAGTACTTATGGCTAGGAAAGTGCGTGGTGCATTATTCTATGCTATTATTGTCATGACTGCTGTGGGCATTCCCCTTGGCGTGACGGAGATTCCCGAGGGCTTCTCGTTAGTGAGTCTGCCCTCGTCGATTGATCCTATTGCTTTCCGCATGGACTTCGGGCGTTTCTTGGCGTTCGACATGAACTATTATATAGTGGTGTTTACATTATTGTTCATGGACCTTTTCGACACGCTGGGCACACTCATCGGAGCAGCTACCAGTGCAGGAATGGCCGATCCGAAAACGGGTCACATACATGGTTTGAACAAAGCGTTAATGGCCGATGCCGTTGGTACGACAGTGGGTGCTTTTTGTGGCACTTCGATAGTGACCACCTACGTGGAGAGTACGACGGGCATCGCTGCTGGTGGACGCACGGGCCTCACTTCATTTACGGTGGCAATGTTGTTCCTCGTGGCAATGTTCTTCTCGCCGCTGTTCCTTATCATTCCCTCGGCAGCTACTACAAGTGCACTGGTGCTGGTAGGCGTGCTGATGGTGGGAACCATAGCAAGAATTGACTTCGGAGATTTGACAGAGGCGTTCCCTTGTTTCGTCACGATGGTGATGATTCCTTTCTCTGGAAGCATCTCCGACGGCATCGTGCTGGGCTTGTTGAGCTATGTCTTAGTGAAGATATGTACAGGTCGCTATAAGGAACTATCGGTGGCGATGTATGTGGTAGCCTTCTTCTTCGTGCTGAAATATGTATTTAATTAGGAGTTTATAGTTAGAAGTTAAGAGTTATGATGAAAAAGATTCTTTCCGTTGTACTGATGGCAGTAGCTGCTTTTACAGCAGAGGCGCAGAACGTGCAGTTGCATTATGATCTGGGTCGGAATATCTATCCTGATGAGGAGGCTGGACGGCAGAAGGTGACAATGACCTTGGAGCAGTTCAGAATTGACGAGTGGGGATCATGGTTCTACTTCGTAGATGTGGACGTTAGTCGTAAGTTCACGGAAAGCGCCTATACGGAGGTGTCCCGTGAGTTCAACTTGGTGTCAGGATCACCTTATGCAGTCCATGTGGAGTATGACGGCGGACTGAACAAGGGTGGCAGTTTTCAGCAGGCGGCTCTTGCGGGTTTTGCTTGGAATGGGTACATCCCCAGTTCTTCCACAACTTACTCCTTGCAGCTCTTATATAAAAGGTATTTCAAAAGCTACAACTATACGTCGGCTTATCACAGCATGCAACTGACAGGTGTGTGGAATATGCCGTTTGCTGGTGGGAAATGTGCGTTCTCTGGATTTGTTGATTTCTGGCGCGGTGAAAAGGCCAATCATCATGGCCAGTTGGTATTCCTCACAGAGCCGCAACTATGGTACAATGTCACTAAGCACTTGAGTATAGGCACGGAGTGGGAAATAAGCGATAACTTCGTCTATAATCAGTACAACGATAAAACCTTTTTCGTCAATCCCACGATGGCCTTGAAGTGGAATTTTTGAGGAGTAAGAGAGTAGGGGAGTAAAGTAGAATGCTATGAAGAAAAGATTTGCAGCTTTATCATTTATTATTTATTATCTGTTATTTAGCTTTTCGGCGTATGCTGAAAGACGAGAGGTACACATCCTTTCGGCTAACGACATGCACGCTAACATTCAGGCGTTTCCAGCATTGGCCGATATAGCCGACTCGTTGCGTGCCCTCTATCCAGGGTTGCTGGTGTTCTCGGCTGGCGATAACCGTACGGGTGAGCCATTGAACGATATGTATGAGATACCTGCCTATCCTATGGTGGCCTTGATGAACCAGGTGGGTTTCGATGCTACCACGCTGGGCAATCATGAGTTTGACTCCGGCCCCAGCGGCTTGGCTCAGCTCATCAACCTGTCGAACTTTCCCTATCTTTGTGCCAACTGCCACCCGGCAGACTCGTTGCGCATACACCTGTCGCCCACGAAGTCATTTGATGTCGATGGCATCCGCGTGGGTGTGGTAGGAGCCGTGCAGATAGGTACGCATGGCCATCCTGACTCGCATCCTGACAACTGTCGTGGCATGATGTTCTCACCTTTCAATGAAACGATGGCGAAGTATGAGTGGCTGCGCCAGCAGAACGATGTGGTCATCCTGCTGTCGCACAATGGCTATGAGGCCGACGTAGAGAGCTCGGCGCTCTTCCCTTGGGTTGATCTAATTATCGGAGGCCACACCCATACGCAGATTAGTGGCGGCGAGATGCACAATGGTATCTTGATTACGCAGAATGAGAACCGGCTGAAGCGTGTTACTCATATCACCATCATTCTTAACCGAGATAAGTATACCGACCCGTGGCGCATAGAACGTAAGAAGGCCGACCTTATCAGTGTGGCTCGTCACGCAGGGCGCAACAAGGCCGTGGAGGAGATGACGCGTTTCTTCTGTGAGAATCCTGCTTTCGAGCGTACGCTGACGCAGGTAGAGCAGCCTTTCAGCACATATGAGGAGCTAGGGTGTCTGATGTGCGATGCCATGGTGGCTGAGACGGGTGCCGATGTGGCTATTCAGAACTTCGGTGGTGTGCGTTACGACGAGCATCCCACGGGGCCCTTCACCATAAGTGACGTGCTGAAGCTCGATCCTTTTGGCAACGATGCCATGATGCTGGATCTCAGCGGCGAGGAGCTGCGTCAGATGCTTATCTCCTGTTGTGATAATGATGATAACCAGTTCCCCTTTGTCAGCGGTATCAAGTGCGATGTGGTGCGCGATGCTAACGACCCCAAGCATGTGAAGAAACTCACGCTGTTCTCCCCCGACGGTCGCAAGCTGAACCTGAAGCAGCGCTATCGTGTGGTGACCAATAATTATGTGACCTCTATCACCACCGCTCCCCGTCGCGATCCGGGACAAAGCATTAACCGCAAGACGGCTGATCTCGTCATCAGCTATTTGGAGCATCAGCCCAGCATCAATTATCAGGGGGTAAAACGCATCAATGAAACGAAAAAATAGAAGAAGCGAAAGGTTATGAAAAAGAGACTTATAGTTTTGTCATTCTTCATTTTTCACATATCATTTATCACTTCTTTGGCATCGTGGGCCGACATTGGGCCGCAATTAGAGCGTTTTGGCCAGACGGACAGACAAGAGGAACTGGTGAGTGAGGCCAATGCCTTCTTTCGTCAGCTGTATGAAGAAGAATTCCTTGACACATTATATATATATAATAGCAATACGCCTGCCGGCATCCTTCGGGAGCAGGTGTGGTACTGGGCGGCGGAGTATCTCTACGAGCAGCAGCAGTATGAGCAGGCCGAAACCTATGGCATGAAGGCGCTGCCGTTGATTCGTCAGGCAGACAATAGCGAATTGGAGGCTGACTGTCTAAGTCTGTTGGCCATTATCCATGTGCGGCTCAGTAACTATGAGAAGGCTGTCGGCTTTGCCAAGGAGTGTTATAAGTTGGACGAAGCAAGTGGTGACCCTGACCGCATGTCGTCGAGCCTGAATACGTTGGCAGGTATCTATATGGCAGCTAACCAACCTGAACAGGCCGAACAGTATGTACTGAAAGGAGTAGAGTTGGCAGGGAAGGCTGGTAACCCTGGGCGGCAAGCTGTGCTGTTGGGTATGGCTTCCGAAGTATATCATGCTATGGGTGATGACGAGCAGGCTCTCGCCTATATTCAACAGGCTTACGAGCTGGAACAACAGTTGGGACGGGAGTATAAGGCTATGGTGCGTCTGTCGCAGAAGGCGTCTGTACTCGTTGGCCTGCATCGCTATCAAGAGGCCGAGCAGGTGTTGGCGCAGGTTATTCCATATTTCCGCGAGGTGGGCGATCGCCAGTCGCTGGGCATCAGTTGCAACAAAATGGGTATGACATTGCTGTGTCAGGAACAACAGGGCGAGGCTGTCACCTATTATAAGGAGGCGGCTGCCATCTTCCTGAGTATTGGTGACAAATCCAACGAGATGCATGCCCGTAAGGGACTTTACGAAAGTTTGTGGGCAATTCAACCCGACAGCGCAAAGATGGAGCTGGATCGCTTCAACGAACTGAAGGACTCGCTCTACAATACTGTTTCGGCTGAGAGCCTGGCCCGGTATAACGCGGAGTTTGGCAACGACTGGCTGCAACAGGAGAACGAGGCCGAGCGTGCCGCCAGGCGCCGTGTCATCATGGTGGCCATCATTGCCGTATGTGGGCTGCTGTTGCTTTCAGTCCTTATCTGGTGGTTGATGCGCTGTCGCCAGCATCGTCAGGCAGCTATTAACCTGCAACTTAGTGCCAATATTGCAGAATTGCGTGAGAAGTACAAGGAACTAAGCGTGCGCTATGACAATGCGATGGCGACGGGTGCTACTGACGAACAACGCGAGAATCTGGCAGCTGCCGACCGTGACTTCCTGGAGAAAACGGTAGATATCATCAACGAGCATTTGTTAAACGGACAGGCCGATGCCGAGTCGGTGGCCGAGCAGATGAATATGAGCCTGTTCCAGTTCCGCCAGCGATTGTCATCGCTGACCAACGAGACGCCACAGTCGTTCGTCGCTCTCATCCGCATGCGTCGCGCCCGGTATCTGCTCGACAACCGTCCAGAGCTGAACATCAGCGAAGTGGCACAGCTTTGTGCCTATAACGACACCTCCAACTTTTCGCGAGCATTCAAAAAGACGTTTGGCATCACGCCGACGCAGTATGTTGAGAAGCAGAAAGAAGTATGAATCTGTATGAAAATAGCATGAAAGCCCTATGAAATGTAACATGGGGCTTTCTTTGTGTAACATTTCCCGCCCTTTGCGTGAAATGACTACACATTTTCACGAAATGATAACGCAGATAGCGCCATTCCATCGTAATTTTGCACCATGAAATACGTGAATCATGAGCATGACCAGTTACCAGAATGCGGCAATAGACTATACCAAGGAGTACTTGGAACGGGTGCTTAGAATGGAAATCATGGTATGCCGGTATATGGAGAAGAGACGCGAGCGATACATGACGTGACAAAACATTATTCATTTTATACTTTTATTTATTAATTTATTAAACAAACAAAACATGAGAACAGTTAAACAACATTGGAAGACACTTGCTCTGGCTGCCATAGTAGCAGCTGGACTGGGCAGCGCTACCGATGCTAATGCTGCAGCCTCGAAGAAGAATGTGATGTGCGTACAGACCAACACGGGCAACTTCTTCCCTGTGATTCGCGTAAGCATGATGGTTGTGCCCGATGGTGGAAGCACTTTCGAAATCGTGTTGAAGGATGGCCAGGGCGAAGCCGGTGTGCAGAGCGTTAGCTTCGGAAAGCACGAAGTAGAGATTGACTTCGACAAGTACAAGACCAACAGCGACGGTACGAATTATATCGACCTGTCGAAGCCGGTCTATCTGCTGACCAACACGGGTAAGTTCTGGAAGATGGTGAATCTGCCTGTCATGACGGTCGAGGATGGCTCGAACAAGATTGACGTTGAGGTGGGTGGCCTCGTTGAAAAGGGCGTTACTGCTGTCTATTTCTATCGTGGTGATGAGGATGGCATCTCGGGCATCGAGCCTATGGTTGCTGTGACTCCTGAGAAGCTTCAGCTGCAGACCCCCATTCGCGAGCAGATGACCATTTCGGGTTGTGGCGACGCTCCCCGTGCACAGGTCTATTCGCTCGATGGCAAACTGATGACTGAGGCTGCCGTGAGCAATGGCGTCACCACCATTCAGGTGGGACAGCTTAATGCCGGTGTCTATGTTGTTCGCGTAGGCAATAAATCCCTGAAATTCACAAAAAAGTAAACAAGGTAAAAAAGTAAAACAGTAAAAAACAAGAATCATGAAAAAGATATTTACTACCATCGCCATGGCCGCATTTGCCATGACCTCGTTCGCACAGAGCACCCAGCAGTACTGGCGTGTAGAGTTCGATATGCCCATCGTCAATGACGGTACTGGCAAGACCAGCGTTGCTTCTGGTATGAAAGATGACTATACCTACTGCAACCCTGAGCATCAGTATCTAGACTTCCAGGCAAACGGCGTTATCACCGCTAAGGGACAAGCCAACCCGATGGGCTTCCGCACGACTACCAGTCAGGTGAATGAGAACTCGACCTACTATCTGGAGAACAAGCGTACTGCACAGTACAACACTAGTACCGATCAGTTCACCTATGCCACGTATCCTTATCAGGTAGATCACATCACCCGTATCACGGCCTATAGCATCCCCGTGGAGACCGTCAAGCTGATTGACTCTACCGCTACACACGAATACACTTACTTCGGCAACAATAAGACCTATCGCGTTTCTGAGTTCACCTTCAACCGTCTGCCTCGCAACGTGGCTGAGCTGAAGACTCTCATGGAGAATCCCGATGGATCGCGCGTGGAAGCTGCCAAGAATCCCCTCTTCGTGGCTGCTGTGATGTACCTCGTATGCCCTCGTCTGCTCGACTGCAGCCAGGATTGCCGCGACATGATCGACTTCCTCTTCGGAACCCAGTACAAGCAGCTCAACACTTATGGTATTTCCAATAAGACCTTCCAAGATCTCTGCATTGGTACCTTCGGTGGTAACGACTACGCAGGCTTCCCCACGCACAACAACTTGTTCCAGCACTTCGCCGGAGCAACTCCCTCTAATCAGTACAAACCCAACGGCAAGGGTTATGGCTACGACAATGGCCCGTACAAAGTGCGTGTGGGCTGGGCGCTGAACGACCCCATCACCTATTCTGGCCAGATGAAGTGCGACGTGGCCAACATCGACCTCTTCCCCAATCCTGATGCCACCAATGTTGATGATGCATCTTTCGACGACCCCACCGGCCATGCTGTAAAGCTTCGTGCCACCAACAAGAACGGTTGGTTTATGATGGATGGCGAGAGAGTCTATTTCTCGAAAGGTAAGGATCAGTACGATACCGATTTCTAATAATAAACATTAATTCTTAAAAGCAAAAACAGTAAAAACAACGATGAAAAAAATCTATTCTTATGCCATGGCTGCAGCAGTTGTTTGCATGATGGCATCGTGTGGAAGCAAGGGCGGTGAGAAGGCTGCCGATACTCAGGAAACAGAGGCTCCTGCTGAGGAGATGGAAGTAACTGCAAGTTATGATGATGACGTGCTGACTGAGGCAACAACCTTCGATGCCGAGTCTTTCAGCATTACCGCTCCTGCCGGATGGTGGGTGTCAGAGCATAGCGAGACAATGGTCGATATGATGCTGCCCTGCGAGACTGGCGACTGCAAGAGCGTCAATACAATGGCTTCTAACTCATTGTCTATCGATGAGTCTATCGAAATGGCAACCTATGATGGTTTTGTTGAGCTTGAGCCCGTCACCATCAACGGTATTGAATATCGTGTATCGAAGAAAGACGATAGCCACCCGATTATCTATCGTACTCCGCTTGCCAATGGTGGAAACCTGGGCATCTATGTCAGTAATTCCGACATCAATGACGAGGTTGTAAAGGGCATTCTGGAGAGCATCGTACTAAAGTAAATCCTGTAACAATCATCATTTTGATGGGAGCGTGCCGTGTTAGTGGTATGCTCCCATTGCTTGTCTATAGTCGTTAAGGGTTTGTAACTCAAATAGCTACGTCCAAAAATCGTTTTGCTGCGTCCAAAATCGTTTTTGCCGCGTCCGAAAATCGTTTTACCACATTCCTTTCGACACACCTTACTGCCATCTGTCGAAAGTGAGAAAGAAGGAAAGTATCAAATGTCCACTTTCCTACTATTTCAATTTCTTACCTTTGTAATAGGCATTGAAGGTGTCTTCGGCATAACCGTCGCCCGTATATCGGAATGACGGGGCAAAGGCGCCTTCCACCTTGTTGCCGCGGTAATAGGCGTTGAAGGAATCCTTGGCATAGCCGCCTTCCAGTATCTCGAAAGATGATGCCATGCAGCCTTTTAGTTTGTCGCCGAAATAATAGACGTTGAAGGCATCTTTGGCATAGCCGCTACCCAGCTCGACGAACGTGGAGGGCATAGCGTCAATCTTCTTGTCGCCGTAATAGACGTTGAACTGTGTCTTGTAATAACCTCTGCGTGGTGCTTGGGGCTCACTCATATCCCCGTGCCCGTGATGACGCCAGGTGGAACGCTCTTTCAGTCGGAACGACGACGGATCGACATTCTCGAGCACACGACCGTTCATATACACATTTTCCCGGTCCTTTGCATAGCCCCAACCTAAATCAACGAAACTACGGGCATCGGCCTGCATCATAATCTCTTCGCCGAAATATACACGGCCACGGTCAATCTCATACCTTTGGGCGTGGCTTGTCATGGTCCACCCCATCATTACCATCACTAAAAATGACTTGAGAAAAAATGTTGTCTGTTTCATAATCGTAAACATTTAGAGTTATTATTGATGTTGCAAAGATAGTGCATTCTCCATAAACTGAAAAAAGAAAATCCCTATTAGTTCGTGGGGAAATTCCTAACTTTTGTAGTTTTCCCCCTCAACTTTCTCCGTCTCGGCATAAAAAACAAATGAATTTTGAAGATTTTGATTAGATTAACAATCAAAATCGTATTTTGTGCTCGACTTTTCGTAACTTTGCCCTCTATATGGAGATAGTGATTGCCATTGTGGCTTTTGTATTAGGGCTGGTCATCGGGATGCTGGCCATGCGGGGCGGAAGGCAACAGCAGGCTGCCCAGGCTGATGCATTGCGCATGCAACTGGATGATGCCAAGGCCCGTGAGGAGTCTTCGCGGGCGCATGTGCGTGAGTTGATAGAAGGTGTGAAAGCCGAAGCCCAGCAGCGCCTGAAGGACGAAAAGGAAGAGTGGAAGACGGTGAGCGACGAGCGTCTGGCCGCTCAGGAACAGCACCATCAGGAAGCTATGCAGGCCCAACAGCAACGATTCGAGGAAATGATGGCGAAAGTGCAGGCTCAGTTGAAATCGGCTACCGACGACATGCTTCGCCAGCGCCAGAAGGAGTTCTCTGAGTCGAGCCAGCAGGGGTTGGGACAGATTGTCACCCCTTTGCGTGAAACCATTGACAAGATGAAACAGGCCATGAGCGACAGCGCGCTGAAGCAGACGGAACTGAGCGGACAGCTGAAAGCGAACATCGAGCAGATGATACGCCAGAGTGAGGCTGCCCGTCAGAGTGCCGAGGAGCTGACGCGTGCCTTCAAGCATGGCTCGAAGGTGCAGGGCGACTGGGGTGAGCGCGTGCTCAGCGAGCTGTTAGACAGTCAGGGGCTGACACAGGGCGTGCATTACGACGTACAGACATATATCCGCGATGTACAGGGGAACATTGTTACCGATGACCGTGGGGCCATGATGCGCCCGGATGTCATCCTGCATCTGGATCAGCGTCGCGAGGTCATCATCGATTCGAAGGTTTCGATGACGGCTTTCATGGACTATGTGAATGCAGAGACCGAGACGGAGCGCGACCGCTTCCTGAAGCAGCACGTTGATAGCGTGTGGAACCACGTGAAGGAGCTCTCGACAAAGGACTACTCCAGCTATATCCAGTCGCCGAAAGTGCGCATGGACTATGTTATTATGTTCGTGCCCCATAGTGGTGCCCTTTGGGCAGCCCTGAACGCACAGCCCGATCTGTGGCGGCGGGCAATGGAGAAGAACGTCTTCATGGCCGACGAGCAGACGCTCTTTGCTGCCCTGCGCATCATCAACCTGACATGGACGCAGATAACCCAGGCGCAGAACCATGAGAAAGTCTATGCTTTGGCCGCAGAGATGCTCGATAGGGTGGGGCAGTTCATGAAGCGCTATCAGGCCATCGGCAAGGCACTCGAGACAGCGACGAAAGCATATGAAGACGGTGAAAAGAAGCTGATGCCCAGCGGCCCCAGCATCTTGCAGACCTGTGCCAAGCTAACGAAGCTGGGCGCCAAGCAGAGCGACAAGAATCCCTTGCCACAGCTAATGGATATTGACGATATTCCACAGATTCCACCTCTAACGCGGGAAGTATCTTCGGATGAGCATGAGACAGATGATTACGATACTGGGGCCGACGGCGAGCGGTAAAACGCCGGTGGCAGCCGCATTGGCTCAGGCCTTGCCGCCTACAGCTGAAGGCAGCAGCGGTGGGGAGATTATCTCTGCCGACAGCCGTCAGGTGTATCGCCGCATGGACATCGGTACGGGAAAGGACCTGTCTGACTATGCGGGCGTTCCCTATCATCTGATAGATATCTGCGAGCCTGGTACGAAGTACAACCTGTTTCAGTATCAGCAGGACTTCTTCGATGCCTATAACGACATTCGGAGTAGGGGAGCGGTGCCTATCTTATGTGGCGGTACGGGACTTTACATCGAGGCCGTATTGAAGGGCTATCATCTTTCGCCTGTGCCGCAGAACCAACAGCTGCGCGACGAACTGGAAGGAAAAACGTTAGAGGAACTCACAAAGATGCTGCGCGAGCTGAAGCAGAAGAACGGATCGAACATGCATAACACGACGGATGTAGATTCCTGCCAGCGGGCTATCCGCGCCATCGAGATAGAACAATACAATATAGAACATCCTTTGCCGCTAAGGGAGTTACCTGCCATTCCTTCTCTGATAGTCGGAGTGAACATCGACCGTGATTTGCGTCGTGAGAAGATTACCCGTCGGTTGAAAGCCCGTTTGGAAGAGGGCATGATTGACGAAGTGCGCGGCTTGCTAAAGGAGGGTATCCCTGCTGAGAATTTGACCTATTATGGGTTAGAATATAAATATGTGACGGAATACGTGACTGGTGCATTGACCTATGATGAGATGTTCCGTCAGCTGGAAATCGCTATCCATCAATTTGCCAAACGGCAGATGACGTGGTTCCGAGGCATGGAGCGGCGAGGCTTCACCATTCATTGGATTGATGCCACCTTGCCGATGGAGGAGAAAGTGAAGATAATTATGAATTATGCATTATGAATTATGCATTGAATGAGCGATGGGGCATCTTGTATTGTCCCCGAAAAGGCATCAGAAGCAAGCGTAAGCGTTGGGAACGCTTGCAGAAGGAGCTTGAGAAGCATGGTGTAAAATTCGACATGGTACAGAGCGAGAACACGGACAGCGTGGAGCGCTTGGTCACCATGCTCATCCGTAATGGCTATAAGATTATTGTCATCGTGGGTGGCGACTCAGCTTTGAATGATGCTGTGAATTGCCTGATGCGCGAAGAACGCAGTGTGCGCGAACAGGTAATGTTGGGCGTGATTCCCAACGGCTCTATGAATGACTTTGCCCGTTTCTGGGAATTCAGCGACGACAACGATGCCCAGACCGTGGAGTGGCTGACGAAACAGCGCGTCAGGAAGGTTGATCTGGGGCGCATACATTATACCGACAAGCACGAAGAACAGCACCATCGCTACTTCCTGAACTGCATCAACATAGGTACTACTGCCGACATCATGAACCTGCGCCAGCAGACGCGGCGCATCCTCTGGTCGCGTACGCTATCGTTTGTGGTGTCCGTCATCCTGAAGATTTTCCATCGCAAGGACTACAAGATGCGTATCCGAGTAAACAGCGAGATCGTCGATCGCCGTGTGATGACCGTCTGTGTGGGTAATGCGCATGGTTATGGCCAGACACCCAGTGCCGTACCCTATAATGGTATGCTCGACCTCACGGTGGTCTATGACCCCCAGCTTATGCAGCTCTTCAGTGGGCTGTGGCTGCTTATCAGCGGTCGCTTCCTGAACCATCGTTCCGTCCATCCCTATCGTACTCGCGAATTAGTTGTTGAGGAGGCCCGCCATGCTCTTGTCGGCATCGACGGCCGACTAATCAAACAGCCTGTAGGATCATATACCATTACCGTGGAACAGGAGGTTATAAACTTCCTGATTCCCGATTAGATGTGTTAAAGAATATTATTTCCTTTGCTGCTTGGAAAAAAAATCGTACCTTTGGGCAGCGAATATTAAAACCTGTTATAAACTACGAATTAAAAACCTAAATAGGAACTATGAGTTATTTGCGATTTGAGAAAGCCGTGATGACCAACTTGGAGGAAAGTCTGCGTCGCGAGCTGCTCCGCACGAACCGAAGTGGTGCCTACAGCGCATCGACACTCGTCGATTGCAATACGCGTAAGTACCACGGGTTGCTTGTTGTTCCCGTGCCCGAGTTGGACGATGAGAACCATGTTCTCCTATCGTCGCTCGACTGCACGGTGATTCAGCACGGAGCAGAGTTCAACCTGGGCCTCCACAAGTATCAGGGCAACAATTACAGTCCCAAGGGACACAAGTACATCCGTGAGTTTGACGCCAGCTTAGTGCCCACTACTGTGTATCGTGTTGGTGGCGTGGTGTTGAAGAAAGAAGTTATCTTCCAACATTATGAGGATCGAATCCTCATCCGTTATACGCTGGAGGATGCACATTCGGCAACAACGTTACGCTTCCGTCCGTTCCTGGCCTTCCGTAGTGTGCGCCAGTTTACGCATGAGAACATGGTAGCCAGCCGTGAATATACTCCTATCGACGGAGGTATCAAGACATGCATGTATGCCGGTTATCCCGACCTCTTTATGCAGTTCTCGAAGAAGAACGAGTTTGTCTTCCAGCCTGACTGGTATCGTGGCATCGAGTATCCGAAGGAACAGGAGCGTGGCTATGCCTCGAACGAGGATCTCTACGTGCCAGGCTACTTCGAGATGCCCATCAAGAAGGGCGAGAGCATTATCTTCTCCGGCTCTACGTCGCAGGTTAAGGCTTCATCGTTGAAGAAGCTTTTCGATGCAGAGGTTGCCGATCGCTTACCGCGTGACAATTTCTATCATAGCCTGGTGGCAGCTGCCCATCAGTTCCACAACCGCAAAGCCAATGACGACCGTTATCTGTTGGCTGGTTACCCGTGGTTCAAAGCTCGTGCCCGCGATACATTCATCGCCCTGCCGGGTTTGACGCTGGCCATTGATGAACAGGACTACTTCGAGTTGGTGATGCAGACTGCTGAGCGCGGCTTGCGTGACTTCATGGAGGGCAAGGAGCTGAGCGTGCAGATTTATGAGATGGAGCAGCCCGACGTGCCCCTTTGGGCCGTGTGGGCCATCCAGCAGTATGCCAAGCATGCAGGTCGTGAGAAGGCCTTCGAGATGTATGGTAAGCTGTTGCAGGACATCGTGACCTTCATTGAGGATGGCAAGCATCCCAACCTGCGGCTCGACGCCAACGGTCTGCTTTATGCTAATGGACGCGATCATGCAGTGACGTGGATGAACTCTACGGCCAACGGTCGTCCTGTCGTGCCTCGTTCGGGTTACATCGTAGAGTTCAACGCCCTGTGGTACAACGCCCTGAAATTCTGCGCCTCAATGGCTGCCGACAGGGGTGACCAGAAGGGTGCCGAACAACTGGAGACAATGGCCCTGAAAACCAAGCAGTCGTTTGTCGATACCTTTGTTAATGAATATGGCTATTTACTGGACTACGTTGATGGGAACATGATGGATTGGAGCGTACGCCCGAACATGATTTTCGCCGTAGCGCTCGATTACTCACCGCTGACGCAGCAGCAGATGAAGAGCGTAGTAGATATATGTACACGCGAACTGCTTACTCCAAAGGGACTACGCTCGCTGTCGCCGAAGAGTGGTGGCTATAACCCCATGTACGTCGGCCCGCAGACGCAGCGTGACTATGCTTATCATCAGGGCACCGCCTGGCCGTGGCTGGGTGGCTTTTACATGGAGGCCTGCCTGAAGCTCTACAAGCGCTCGCGCCTGTCATTCATTGAACGGCAGATGGTGGGCTACGAGGATGAGATTGACTACCATGCTATCGGCACCATTTCGGAGCTCTTTGACGGCAATCCACCCTTCCACGGACGTGGTGCTATGTCGTTTGCTATGAACGTAGCTGAGATCCTGCGCACGATGAAGCTGTTGGAAAAGTATTCATACCAAAAATAAGGAGGAACGACGATGAAAGTATTAATGTTTGGATGGGAGTATCCTCCTCATGTGTTTGGTGGTCTTGCCACTGCCAACTATGGAATCTCTGAGGGCCTGAAAGCCCAGGGAGACATCGAGACCGTGCTCTGTCTGCCGCATCCTTTCGGTGACGAGAGTCAGCATGCCTGCCGCATCGTGGCTATGAATGCCGTGCCTATTGCCTGGCGCGATGTCGATTACGACTATGTGAGGAACAGGGTGGGGAACATTATGGATCCCGACTACTATTTCAAACTGCGCGACCATATTTATGCCGACTTCAACTACATGAACGTCAATGACCTTGGCGCTATGGAGTTTGCCGGTGGCTATCCTGGCAATCTGCATGAGGAAATCAACAACTACTCGATTATTGCGGGACAAGTTGCCCGTGCCGAGGAGTTTGACATCATCCATGCCCATGACTGGCTCACTTTCCCAGCTGGTATCCATGCCAAGCAGGTCAGCGGAAAGCCTCTGTGCATCCACGTGCATGCAACTGATTTTGATCGTTCGCGTGGCAAGGTGAACCCCACCGTCTATTCGATTGAGAAGAACGGTATGGACTGGGCCGACTGTATCATGTGCGTGTCGGAATTGACACGGCAGACTGTCATCAACCAGTATCATCAGGATCCGCGCAAGTGTTTTACCGTGCATAACGCCGTCTATCCGCTACCTGCCGAGTACGATGCCATTCCGCGTCCCGACCATACAGGCAAGGACAAGGTGGTGACCTTCCTCGGACGTATCACCATGCAAAAAGGTCCCGAGTACTTCGTCGAGGCTGCCAACATGGTGCTACACCGTACGCGCAACGTGCGTTTCTGCATGGCAGGATCGGGCGACATGATGGATGCCATGATATATCTGGCTGCTGAACGCGGTATTGCCGACCGTTTCCACTTCCCTGGTTTCATGCGCGGCAAGCAGGTGTATGAGTGCCTGAAGGATAGTGATGTCTATGTCATGCCTTCTGTATCGGAGCCGTTCGGCATCTCGCCCCTTGAGGCCATGCAATGTGGCACACCCAGTATCATTTCTAAGCAAAGTGGTTGTGCCGAGATCCTTGACAACTGCATCAAGGTCGATTACTGGGATATCCACGCCTTGGCTGATGCCATCTACAGTATCTGCACCAATGAATCACTCTTCCAGTATCTCAAGGAGGAGGGCAAGAAGGAGGTCGATCAGATAACCTGGGAAAAGGTTGGCACCTGGATTCGTACCCTTTACCGTCGTACCCTTGGATGGGAGCAATAATATAGTTAAGAATTAAGAGTTAAGAATTAAGAGTTATGAAAACAATTTGCTTATATTTTGAGATACATCAGATTATCCATCTGAAGCGCTACCGTTTCTTCGACATCGGTACCGACCACTACTATTACGATGACTATGAGAACGAGCGTAGCATCAGCGACATTGCCGAGCGTAGCTACATGCCTGCACTCTGCACGCTGGAGCAGATGATTAAGGAGAATGGCCAGTACTTCAAGGTCGCTTTCTCACTCAGCGGCACAGGCATAGAGCAGTTAGAAATGCATGCTCCGCAGGTGTTGGAGAAGTTGCAGCAACTCAACGAAACTGGTTGTGTGGAGTTCCTCGCAGAACCCTACAGTCATGGTCTCTCCTCGTTAGCCAATCCCGACAGCTTTGCCCGCGACATGAAGAAGCAAGTAGCTAAGATCAAGGAGTACTTCGGACAGACTCCAAAGGTGGCCCGCAACTCGTCGCTCATCTACAGCGACGACATCGGCGCCCAGATTGCAGCCTTAGGCTTCAAAGGTATGCTGACTGAGGGAGCTAAGCATGTGCTTGGCTGGAAGTCGCCACACTATGTTTATAATTGCAATATCGCCCCCAGTTTAAAGCTGTTGTTGCGCGATGTGGAACTCTCCGATGATATCTCCCTGCGTTTCAACAATGCCGAATGGGAAGGCTATCCTCTTTTTGCTGATGCCTATATTGACCGCATTGCTCGCTTGCCTGAGGAAGAGCAGATTATCAACATTTTCATGGAGTTGTCTGCCCTCGGCATCGCACAGCCGCTCAGCTCTAATATCCTAGAATTTATCCATGCTCTGCCCGCCTGCGCTAAGGAGAAAGGCATTACCTTCTCTACGCCGACTGAGATCTGCATGAAGGTAAAGAGCGTCGGACAGATTGACGTGCCCGACACGCTGAGCTGGGTCGATGAGGAACGCGACGTTTCCTGCTGGCTGGGTAACGCCATGCAGCGTGAGGCCTTCCAGAAACTCTACAGCGTAGCCGACCGTCTGCTTATTGCCGATGATCCGCGCATCATGCAGGATTGGGACTACCTGCAGGCCTCGAACAACTTCCGCTTTATGACTACCAAGCCCTCGAATGTAGGACTTGACCGCGGCATATATAGTGGTCCTTTCGATGCTTTCACCAACTATATGAACATCCTGGGTGACTTTATCAATCGCGTCAATGCCCTCTATCCAATGGAGATTGAGAACGAGGAACTGAACTCGTTGCTCACTACCATTCGCAACCAGGGCGACGAGATTGAGATGAAGGATAAGGAAATTATTCGTCTGAAGGCCAAACTCGAGAAGCTGGAGGGCGTGAAACCTGCGGTTAAGGCACCTTCAAAGAAGGCTGCTCCCAAGGCAGCGAAGCCCGCTAAGAAGGTAACTCCTAAGAAAGAAGCTCCGAAAGAGTAAGAGGTAACGATTAACGATGCGATAGCTCCGCAGGAAAAATCTTATATGAGAAATTTTCCTGCGGAGAATTGTTATATTCTTTATCTCGTCACGGTTCTGGAAGCCGCGGGAGTGAATTCAAATAAGCTTTCGGTAGAGAGAATAAAACTATAGTGGTGGGGTAGGTTGCCGTCGATGGTATATTGCGGTAGGGTGCGCTTGCCCCAAGTATCGGCACCGCCTACACCGTGGACATTTAGGTCAATGTTCAGGTTGACGAAGCTTCCACGCTTTATTTCATTCGGGTGACGAACGCCTTCCAGATCTTCCTCTCCGTAGTCCCAGGCACGGATGCAAAGCGGCTGAAGACCGGCTATGTGGATTCTTCTTTTTGCATTGCTTATCTCAAACCAGCGGATGTCGCAACGATTGCCGTTGTCCTGCGGATGGATATACTCGGTTTCATATTCCGATAGTGGCATCTCATATTGGCCGAGGAAGGCGGAGCCTTTACGATCAGGATAGTTCTCCCAGGGACCGCGACCGTAATAGCGTATCTTCGTATAGTCAGCAGGCAGGCGCATGCGCATGCCGAACTTCGGCATCACAGGCCGGTCGGTGGACGTAGGCTGGTAGTCCATATCAACGAGTATGGTGTGATCGTTGATAACGGTGTAGGTCACCTTGACGTCTTTGACCTCTTTCCACGTGGCTACGCGCTCGGCAAAGTGGGCTGCGCTCTGGTTGTCGTTCTCGGGCTTCCAGAAGTAGGGCTCCAGCGGGGCTTGCAGCATCTCCTTGCCATCGACAATCCACGAGGTGAGGGCATTGCCGGCGATAATAACAGACTCACCCCCTGACCCCTCCCTGCGAGGGAGGGAAGCTGATAGACTCGCGGGTTGCGGCCACTCCCATGCCTTGAGCACAAACTGCTCGCGAGCAACCGCAAAACCTTTCGGGGCCCAGGGCTTGTCCTCCTTCAGGCGAGCCGCAACGTTGAGCAGGATTTCTCCAGTGATGTGCAGGGTGTCATAAGTAATGTCGTACTCGCTGGGGTCGGTGAAGAAGTCGCGGTTGATGATGCGGATTGTGCCGTCAGCGTCGCGCTCGAACTGCAGGGGCTGATAGACATACTGTACTTCATAGTAATGCGGATGCGGCTTGCGGTCGGGGGCGATGAGGCCATTGATGCAGAACGGCCCGTCGTTCGGCTTGTCACCGAAGTCCCCGCCGTAGAGGAAAGCCCCCTCCAACCTCCCCCCACTGGGGGAGGCTTTCTCTGCGTCAGGATTCCCCCTCCTTCTGCTTAGTCCCTGATCCACCCAGTCCCAGACGGCGGCACCGCAGATAGATGAGTCGGCGTAGATGACGTCCCAGTATTCCCGCAGGTTGCCACCAGAGTTACCCATGGCATGGGCATATTCGCGCATCATAAAGGGCTTGTCGGTAACCTTCTGAGCCTCTCGGCGCAGGTCGTCGGGATAGAGATAGCTGTCGTCCCAGATGGCAGAGTAGCGACGGTCGCTGTCATAGAAGGGTGGACGCGTGCTGTCGAGTTCTTTTACCTTATTATACATCGCCTCGATATTCGGTCCCACACTGCCCTCGTTGCCCAGGCTCCAGAGGATGACACAAGGATGATTGAAGTCGCGCTTCACCAGCGACTCGGCCCTATCTACATGTGCTTTCTGGAAAGTCAGGTCTTCGCCCATTACCTTGTTGGCATAGCCATAGCCGTGAGTCTCGTGGTTGGCCTCGTCCATGACGTAGATGCCCCAGCGGTCGCAGAGCTCATAGAGGTATTCACGGTCAGGATAGTGCGAGGTGCGCAGGAAGTTGATGTTGGCCTGCTTCATCAGGCGGATGTCCTCCTCGTAGGTGGCATCATCCACATAGCGGCCAGTAATGGGGTGGTGGTCGTGACGATTCACGCCGCGCAGTTTCACGTTCTTGCCGTTGATTTTGAAGACCTCGCCCACAATCTCCACCTTTTTCACACCGAAGTGGTAGTTAAACTCTTCATTGTTCTTGCTATCCTTCATGCCAAGCAGTTGCAAGGTGAAGGGATAGAGCCAAGGCTTCTCGGCAGTCCACAGACGAGGTGGGGTATCGTAGTGATATGCCAGTTCTATGGTAATGGTATCGCCAGCAGGCAGTTTCGGAATAACCCCTCTCCCGACCTCCCCCGAGGGGGAGGGGCTCCTATGGTTAGGATTGACGTTGATGCCATACAGTTCGGGACATGCCATCTGCAGCTGCACCAACAGGTTCTTTGCGGTTTTCTTGCCTGTATTGCATACGGCAATCTTAGCATTGACTGTGAACTTCGAATAGTCAGCATCGGGAACAGCCGTCACCTGGTAGTCGGCTATATGTACCAGCGGCCTTACCCACAGCTGCACGCTGCGGAAGATGCCGCTGAGGCGCCAGTAGTCCTGATCCTCCAGATAGCTGCCGTCGCTCCAGCGATAGACCTCTACGGCGAGTTTGTTCTTGCCCTCTCGTAAGTATTTCGTCACGTCGAACTCCGCCGGCGACATCGAGTTCTGGCTGTAGCCCACCTGCTGACCGTTCACCCAGACGTACATCGCCGAGTGGACGCCGCCGAAGTGGAGGATAAGATTTTGCGACAGCATCTCCTTCGTCACGTCGAAGAACCTGACATACTGTCCCACGGGGTTGCGGTTTTCGTAGGCTGTCCAGTCCTTGGGAGGCTCAGTGGTCACCCTTGGGCGGTCTTTCACGAAGGGGTAGTTGATGTTGATATAGATAGGCGTGCCGTAGCCCTGCGTCTGCCAGTTGCCAGGCACGGTAATCCTGTCCCACTGGCTCACGTCGTAGTCCTCCTGATAGAATTCCACAGGCCGCTCTTCGGGTTTCCGGCTCCAATGGAAGCGCCATTGCCCGTCGAGGCTGACAATCTCCTTGCACTCCTTCTCCTTCGAAGGGAGCTGCAGTGTAGCGTGATACGGCAGTTTGTTGATGCCTATGATGGCGGGATTCTCCCAATCCCTTTGTTTCTCTTCCTGGGCTTGCGCCTGTATGCCGGTCAGGGTTGCCAGCATCATCATGGTCAATAGTCGCTTCATAAAGTCTTTTGTTAGATTTCTGTTGCAAAGATACAAAATAATTCATCATTCATCATTCATAATTCACAATTATTTTTTATCTTTGCACAAAACTTCGCGATATGAAAACATTTCTTCTTGTGTGTGCCATGTGGGGCCTCATGACGGGCAGCACGATGGCGCAGCAACGTGAAAAATATGAGTTCCAGCGTAACCTGCCCGTCTATGCTGACTCGCTGCTGAAAGACCTCACCTATCCGCTGGCGTGGGGGAACAGTAGCATCAGGAATTTCAAGAAGTGGAAGAAGGCTGCCCGTCAGAAGGTCTTCGATTGCATGCTCGCACCTCCTCCAGCCCCTCTTGCCTCTTCTCCACTCACCACGCTGTATGAGGAGCATCGCAACGGCTACACTGCCCGGAAGATAGTGATGCGCCTTAGCCGCTATTACTCCGTCCCTGCCTATGTGCTCATCCCCGATGGGGAAGGGCCTTTCTCTGCCATCAATGTGCTGCACGACCACGGTGCTCATCTCTATATAGGAAAGGAGAAGGTTGTCCGTCCCCTCAGCTGCGAGGATTCGACGGTGATCAGGGATGCCGATGAATGGGTGGCAGGCTATGGTGGTCAGTATCTGGGTGATTATCTGGCGCAGCATGGCTATGTGGTGTTTGCTGCCGATGCTCCGATGTGGGGCGAGCGTGGACAGAAAGAAGGTCCCAAGCGCGAGAAGTACGACATCATTGCTGGCAACATGATGATGTATGGAGTGGATTTGTCTGCCTATATGATCTACGATGATATCAGCGGTACCGAGATTCTGGCTCAGATGCCTGAGGTCGATGCTACCCGTATTGGCTGTACGGGATGGTCGATGGGAGCCTATCGTGCCTGGATGCTTGCTGCCCTAAGTGATCGTATCAAGGCAGCTGCTTCCGTCTGTTGGCTCACCACCACCGACGAGCAGCTCAGTTTCAAGTATAGTCGTACGGAGAACGGTGGTTTTGCCAATTGCCTGCCTGGTCTGCGTCGCTGGTTAGACTATCCGCATATTGCCTCGATAGCCTGTCCGAAACCGATGCTCTTCATCAATGGTAGTCAGGACAAGCTCTTCCCGGTGGCAGGTGTGGAGAAAGCCTTTCGCATCATGCACGACGTATGGAAGAGCCAAGGTGCCGATGACAAGTTGGAAACGGAACTGTGGGACATGCCCCATAGCTGCCCTGTAGAGGCTCAGGAGCGTGTGCTGCGCTTCTTCCAGCAGCACCTTTAGAGTTTGGATAAAACGATGAGCGAGCCGTAGTAAAACGACCCGCTCATTTTAAATGTCAAGGGAAAGATGATTACTTCTGCATCATCTTCTTACCATTGATAATTACGATGCCCTTGTAGTTCTTGTCAACCTGCTGGCCAGAGAGGTTGTAGATGACGTTGCTCTGAGCCGTCGTGTTCTTCACAGAGTGGATGTTGGCAGCATCAGCGAAGAAGAGCTTAATCGGCATGTAGCCACTGCCAGTGAAGAGCAGGTGCTTTTCGAGCAGAGTAGCTACGAGGTTGGGCTGTCCGGCCAGGTCAACCTTGAGGGTGAGGGTGCCGTCGCCATTGTCGGAAAGCAGTTCATTGCCGGGCTGGATGTCGCCACCTACCCATTCTACGTCCCACCAGCCGTTGGTGATGCGAATCTGATACCAGTCGGCCTGCGGCTGCAGCTGCAGGTAGAACGGGGTGGTCATCATCTTGTCCCAAGTAGCCTGCGGAATCTCAGCGATGCACTCATTAGCACCGTCGTGGCCCTCAAGGGCGAAACGATAGATGCCATTCCAGTTGACAACATCGGTTGCAGTGTTTGTCCAAATGTCGTTGCTCACGGCAGAACCACCGCCATTACCGCCCAGAATAACTACCTCAGCGTCATCGACAGTGATTGATACTTTTGCATCACCTGTCTCATCGAAGTAGAAACCGCTGGCAGTCATCTTAGAACCATTGGCATTTACAATGTACTTACAATCCTTGAATACAGGGAACTTGATAACGCCAAGACCGGCATCGCCATAGCCCTTGCCAGTTTCGCCCTTTGCATTGACGGTTTCATCTAAGTTGTAAGTTTCACCGATGATGTACTGCTCAGGCCAGAGTACGCTGGTGATACCAGCTTCCTTCAACCAATTGTACTCACCAGCACCCTTCAGTTCATAAGTGTAAACACCAGCGCCGGTAGGCAGTACGCCATTCTTCCAGTAAGCAGAGAAAACGTATCCAATGGCTTCACCCTCTTCAAACACAGTATAAGATTTGTTGGAAGATGAATTCTGGAATACATAAAGATAACCATCCTTGGCGACTTCAAATACGAAGAATGCACCACCTGCAGGGGCAACGAGTGTTGATGAAGGTACACCACCATCAGCATCCTTAGGGTTAGTGTTTCCTTGCAAGCCACCGTTGATGGAGGCGTCGCCTACGCTAATTGTGCCAATAGATGATGACTTGTAATCATCGTCAGCACCAATCTTAGCCACCACGCTTGCGGTCTTACCGATGACGGTTCCGCCAACGACTGCAATCTTGTCGCTTGAGAGACCTATAGCAGCGAAGTCAGCGTTCTCGTCTGCATTGAATGCACAGAACTCCTGAGCGTTTACACTCATTGTGGCTACGAGAGCCACAGCACTAAGTAGAATTTTTCTCATAACTTTAAAGTTTTGAATGTGAATAATGTGTTGTTAAATATTTAACATAGAGTGAGAGCCGGCATGATCGGTACCGGCTCTCACCGGAATGTTCCAGAGGTGTGCTTATTTCTTGCCTTTGAACTCGTATTTGAACTCATAGTTCTTACGGCCCACTCGCTGTGAACGTGTGAAGTTTGTAGTCATGTTGCCTGCTTCATCGATTCTTCCGGAGAAGGCAACACCCAGCTTGTTGGCATCGCTGACGGTCTGGTTGAAGAACTGATAGCCATTGTTGGCGTGAAACACGTTGGCAATGGATGTAGCATCAAGCGATGCATCTGGGCAGGAGAAGGTGACATCGGTAGCGTTGGTACCTGCAGCTGCCAGCGTAATGGTGCCGGCGAAGGTCTCAACCGTACCATCATCACTGGTACGTGTCCACTCTCCCGTGTAGGTTCCTGCAGATCCCTGCTCAGCCGATGAACTGAAGCTGTAAGACGGATCGTCGTCGTCGCCACAGGCCACGAAGGTGCATCCTAATGCGAGCACTGCAATGACTGAATATATAAACTTTTTCATAATTCTAAACTCTTAACTCTAAACTCTAAATTCAATTAATATCCCGGGTTCTGGTCTTCCTGAGAGATACCGGTGTTGGCACTGATCTCGTTGGCAGGAATCGGACGATACCACTTCACTTCACCCTTGTTGTTGGCCATGGCAGCAGCGTCGGAAATATACTCGCTGAACTGTACGTTGTAACGAACCAGCTGCTTGGTACGGCGCAGATCCATCCAGCGGTGTCCCTCAGCATATAGCTCACGTGCACGTTCATCGAGGATGAGGTCGATATCCTTCAAAGTGAAGCTGCCAGTAGTGGAGTATTCGGGCTGGTAGGTGCCGAAAGAGCTAAGGGCAGCAAGACCGGCACGACCGCGAACGGCGTTGATCTTATCCAGAGCCTGAGCCTGCTGGCCAGCCATCAGATAGGCCTCGGCAGCTACGAGATACATGTCGCTGACGTGGAACACCATGATGTCGCGGTAGTTATTGGCCTCATCGGTGAAATCGGCAGCAGCGTCGTCGAACTTCTTCACGCAGGCACCATTGTTGACTTGGCAACGCCCTTATCATCCTGAACGTATACCCAGTTGGTAACCTGTGGCAGTGTCAGCAGAGAGATGCGGACGTCAGAGTTGCAGTACTTGTCCTTGTCGGCAATCAGCTGGCTCTCATGGGCGTTAATCCAAGCCTGAACCTCAGCCTCTGTGTAGTAGTAGGGGAAATAGACTCTGGCGATAGCCATTGTGTTCAGCTTGTCCTTCGAATTGTAGTAGGCGTAGTAGCCTTCTGTGCCCCACGTGGGCTTGCCGCTACCGTCGAACGAAGAGTTGTACATCACCATCATGAAGGTGGCAGCATAGCGATTATCGCCCTTCTCAAAGAGGTACATGCTCTTCTGCGACTGGCAGTCCTCGGAACTGGCACCTTTGATACCGCTGGCATCGTAGGCACCGTAGTAGCCTCCGAAAGCGCTGTGCATGCTGTGTCCACCATCGATAATGTCACCGGGGAATCCGTTGCGCTCATACTGGATGGAGAAGATTTCCTCAGCATTGCCCTCGTTGAAGGGTGACCACTTGTCCTCGAACGACATGGTGAGTCCGATGCCGTTGATGGCTTTCTCTGCCCAGGCTGCTGCCTGCTGGAAGTTGCTGGTACCATTAACTGAGTAAGTGCCCTGCAGGGCATCGCCCAGCGTGGTGTCGAGGTCCCATCCTGCTGCCAGATATACCTTGGCAAGGAGGGCTGCTACAGCCTGCTTCGAGGCCTTGCCGATGTGGCTCTGGTCAGGCAGCGAAGAGCTGTTGTAGAGACTTGTCAGATCCTCGATAACGGCGCTGTAGATCTCGCTCAGCGGGGTGCGGGGATAGTTCTTCTCGGCGCTGTTGATATAGTCTGTGATATAGGGCACGCTGCCGAACTGCTGGGTCAGCAGGTAGTAGCCATAGTTGCGGAGGAAACGTGCCTCCTGGCTTAGCTCTGAGTCGGCTCCTGCGTAGGAGATGACACCATTCGACAGGTTGATGGTCCTATAGACGTTCGAGTAGAAATTGGTAATATTGCTGTTCTCCGTATTGAAGGTATAGGTGTCGAAGTCCGACACGCTCTTGCCACGGGTGTGGATATAGAGGTCGGTACCTCTGGAGAACAGGTCCGGGTTGAATCCGTAGTTCTTCAGGCTGCTGTATGCAGCAGTCAGCAACGATGTGGCATCCTTGCCGAAGACATTATCTGCCGTCTGTCCGCCTGCCGACTTGTTCTCAGCTTCCAGGAAATCGCTGCAAGCTGTCAGGGTGAAACCAGCGAAGAGGGCGGCGATTACTGATAAATATATATTCTTTTTCATATCTTCTTTTATCTTCTTTAAATTCATTAACTCCTAAGTCTTAGAACCTAATGCTTGCGCCAACCTGATAGTTCACGACACTCGGACCATCCTGCTTCACGCCGGCGCTGGCCCACTCAGGATCGAAGCCCTTGTAGCCTGTAAAGACGAACGGGTTAGTCACCGTTGCATAGAGACGCAGGCGGTTGCAGCCCACCTTGTTGAGGATGTTCTTGTCGAAGGTGTAGCCCAAGGTGATGTTCTTCACCTTCATGAAAGAGGCGCTGACAACACCCTTTGCCTGGTTCCATTCTCCTGACTGGCGACCTACGCCACTGCTACCACCACCGTTGTTCGGGAAGGGATAGTCACCGTAGTGCGTAGTCTCCTGATACTTCGGGTTGATGTAGGTACCGTCGGCATTCACACCGTCACAGTCGAGCAGCGTACCAGCGGGGATGTACCAGTCCATGTTCAGCTTCTGACGTCCACGGTCTGCCAGGTCGCAGATGTTGCTGGTCAGGAAGTTCGAATAGATCTTGTAGCCCACCTTGGCATAGAGCGAGAACGAGAAGTCCCAGTTCTTCCAGCTCAGGTTCGAGGTGAAGCTGCCCGTCCATTTCGGGTCCATGCTCTGGATAGCGCGGTCCTCGGGGTCGATGTTTCCGTCACCGTTCTGGTCCACAATCCAGGGCTGACCCTCGGTCAGGCCATATACCTTATAATAATAGTCATATTCCTTCATGGTAGAGCCAGGTGTCAGACCAGCGTTCTTAGCAGCATCGTTGTCGGGTACCGTCATGTCGCGATCGGTAACGATGCCTCCCCATTCGTAGGCATAGACGTTGTTGGCAGAATAGCCGATGAATAGGTTGTCCGTCGTACCGGAACCCAGCACACGGTCACCCGTGCCGTTAATCTCGCGTACCTTATTCTTATTGGTTGCGAAGGTGAAGGTGGTCTCCCAGTTCCAGTCCTTGTTTTTCACGTTGACAGTGGTCAGAGCCACCTCAACACCCGTGTTGCGTACGGAGCCGATGTTGGTCACCATCTTTCCACCACCTGAAACGAGTGGTAGCTGTACTTCGAAGAGCAGGTCCTTCGAGGTCTTCTGGTAGAAATCGATGCTACCGTTGATGCGTCCACCGAAGAAGCCGAAGTCGATACCGGCATTATACTCCGTAGAAGTCTCCCACTTCAGGTCCTTGTTCACAATCTTGGAAGGAGCATAGCCCTGATTGTAGGAAGTGCCGAACGGATAGTAGATGGGGTCGGAGAGCGTCTGCTGCGTATCGAATGAACCGATACCCGCGTTGTTACCTGTCACACCGTAGGAGAGGCGCAGCTTCAAGTTGCTCAGCCAGTCGATGCTCTTCATGAAGTCTTCCTCAGAGACACGCCAAGCAGCAGCTGCCGAGGGGAATGTGCCCCAGCGGTTGTCCTTGGCAAACTTCGAGCTGCCGTCGCGACGCACGGTGGCAGTCAGCAGGTAGCGTCCCTTGTAGCCATAGTTCAGGCGCAGGGCGTAGGAAGTCATGCTGCTCTCAGAGTAAGATGTCTTAGAGCTTTCTGCATCAAATCCAGTACTTCCGTCATCTTTGACGGCAGATCCCATGTTCCACCAATCGGTCAAGTCCATCACACCGGTAGCAGCCCAATAGGTTCTCTCCGAGTTGCCTGCCTCCTGCGAGAACAGGGCCATGATGCCGATGCTATGGTCTTCGGCAATGGTGGTGTTGTAGTTGATGATGTTGTCCCAAGTCCAGGTGAAGCTGCGGTTATGGGTCAGCTGTGCTCCATTGATGGAGAGGCCTGAGTCGTAGAAGTTGCCGTTCTCATCCTTGTAACCCTCGAAGTAGCCCAGACGCGAGTAGTTGTAGTTGGGCGAGAAGGTGGTCTTGAAGTCAAGGCCCTTGATGATGTCGAACTTCAGGTAGAAGTTACCCAGCACGCGCCAACCCTCGCGCTGCCTGTTGGTGCTCATCATCTTCAGCAGCGGGTTGGGCTCGTCAGAGAACTGATATGATGTCGTGTTGAGTGCATTCTTGTCACCTGGTTTGACATTCAGGTTACCATTTGCATCGTATGGTGTCATATAGGGATTCATGCGGTAGGCACTTTGCACAGCGGCATCGTTGGCATATTCCCTTTGTATTCTGGCAGCGTTGAAGTTGAAGCCTGCGCTGATCACCTTGTTGATCTTGGCATCGACGCTTCCCTTGAAGTTCACGCGGTTTGCCTTATCTCCTTTGTAGATACCCTCTTCGCCGTTATAGCCTACGCCGAAGTGGTAGTTCACCGTTTCGCTGCCTCCGTTCACTGCCAGGTAGTGGTTCTGCTGACTGCCGTCCTGCGTCACCAGGCTGGGCCAGTCGGTGGTAGTGCCATTGGCCAGCATTTCCTTCATACGGTAAGCGCCGGAACCTTCTGTCTCGCGAAGCAGACACTGCTCAAGGATAGTGCCGCCAATCTGATAGACGGGATGAGAAGAATTGGCGTTTGTAGCTGTAGCGTTATTACCGGCGTATGTCAGGAACTTCTTGAAGCGGAAGTCGTAGAACTGCTGTCCGTCCATGAATTCGGGCATGCGGGCCGTCTTCGACCATCCGTAGTATCCGTCGTAGCTGATGGTAGGCTTCTGGTCTTTCTTCACGCTCAGTCCGCCCTTCGTAGTCACCATCACCACACCTGCCGTAGCACGCGAACCGTAGATGGCTGTGGAAGAGGCGTCCTTCAGAATGTCGATGCGCTCGATGTCCTGCGGGTTCAGCCAGTCGATGTCATCACACATCACACCGTCCACCACGTAGAGTGGGGTAGTGTTCGAGTTGATAGACGACCTACCGCGGATCTCAATGCTGTAGCTGCCACCACGACCCGAGGTCTGCGTGATGCTCACGCCGGGATTGCTGCCCTGCAGGTTTCCCAGCACCGAGGGAGCACCCTTGGCATTCAGCTGCTCGGTGTTCACCGACGACACGGAACCCGTCAGGTCGTTCTTCTTCATCGTGCCGTAGCCTACGACAACCACGTCTTGCAGCACCGTGTTGTCATCCTCCAGCACTACTCTCAGCTCTTTCTTCCCCCTCACGCTCAGCTCCTGCGTCTTCATGCCGATGTAGGAGATGACGATGGGGTTGTTACTGTTCACGGTGATGGTGAAGTTACCGTCCAGGTCAGTCACGCCTCCGTTGCGCGTGCCCTTCTCCAGGACGCTGGCACCAATTACGGCCTCGCCAGTGGCATCTACCACCGTCACCTTTGTCTGTGCACTCGTCAGCAGCGTACCGCCCAGGGCAAACGCAGCCAACAGCACCATCCTCCGGGCGTTCATGCCCAGCCGGATCAAGCTTTTTGGTTTGAAAGACATAAATTTCAGTTGGTTATTATTAATAAATTAGAATTGTTCTTTGATTTCAGCCTACAAAATTACTAAATTTTCTTCAAATATCCAAATAATTTGACACCCTTTTTCAAAAATGTATCATAAATTGAAAAAAAGGAATAGTGCCTCCTCTTCTCCTTACTCAACTTGCGAGAGCTGGGTCGAGTGAGACTTGGCTCTGCACTCATTTATTCAAAGTATTCAAATATTCATTTATTCAACTAGGACAGGAATGTTTTAGAATTTCTGCGAAGTCAAGTTTTTTAGAATTATATAATGTAAAGTATTTTTGATTTTAAGAATGAGAGAGATATGGAATGGTACGACTGCCACACGTATTGGGAGGCTATAGGTACAGAATTATTCATTATTATACTTATTATTATATATATTATATATAATATATATAATAATAAAATTTCTATAAATTGAAGGTTAAAAACCTTTCTGTCCTATTTGAATAAATGAATACTTGAATATTTCTCTTGGGAGTTAACAGAGTTTTGTAAAAAAATATAGTCAAAAATTTGCGGGATTCAGATATTTTTTTGTACCTTTGCATTGTGGTTAAGGGTGATAGGGACGGCAGACGGCACGAGGTCGGGAAGGATGCTCCAAAACTGATTTATAAGGCGCCAGAATCGGTTTAGGGGGCGGCAGGAACGACACTCGACAGCTTGTTTTTAGGCACGGATTAACACGGCTTTTATCAAAAGACACAGCTGTTAGCACTTATGAAGGCCGTGCCCTTATAAAATAAGGCTGCGTAAATCCGTGCCTAAAAAGTGGGGGTTATTTATACAGGTAGCGCTTGATGCTCTTCTTGGGCGTCTTGGCGAACTCCTGCTGGTAGATTTCTATCTCGCTGATCTTCTCGTAGGCAGGCAGAGTCTGGTTGAGGCCGTTGCGGTTCTGCTCCATGATGCCTTCGAGGTCTTCCATGGTGAATCCGAGCTTCTCGGCTTCGTCGAGGTCGGGGTGTACGAGTGCCACGAGCCTGTTGTCGCGCTGCACGACGATGCTCTCGGTGACGAGGGTCATGGAGTTGAGCTTGTCTTCTATCTCCTCGGGGTAGATGTTCTGTCCGTTGGCGCTGAGGAGCATGTTCTTCGAGCGTCCGTTGATGAACACGTTGCCGTCTTCGTCCATGGTGCCGAGGTCGCCGGTGTGGTACCAGCCCTGTGCGTCGATGGTCTCGCGGGTGGCTTCGTCGTTCTTGTAGTAGCCCAGCATGACGTTGAGGCCCTTGGTGAGTATCTCGCCGGGGATGGTTTCGGGATCGGGGCTGTCGATGCGCACCTGCATGTTCTTCGCTGCCTTGCCGCAAGAGCCTGGCACGAACTTGCGCCAGTCTTCATAGCAGATGATGGGTGCGCACTCGGTGGCTCCGTAGCCTACGGTGTAGGGGAAGTTGATGCGGTGGAGGAACGACTCTACCTCTTGGTTGAAGGATGCTCCTCCGATGATGATTTCGAAGAAGTTGCCACCGAAGGCTTTCTTCACTTCCTGGCAGATGGTGTCGCGTACTTTCTGCTCGATGACGGGTATCTGCAGCAGCAGGCGCATGCGTGGTGTCTGTATCTTGGGGAATACTTTCTTGCGGATGATCTTCTCGATGACGAGGGGCACGGCAATGATGACGGAGGGCTTGATGTCGGCAAAGGCCTGTGCAATGATGGCTGGCGAGGGTACGCGGTTGAGGTAATAGACGTGGCATCCGTGTATGAACTCGTAGCTGAACTCGAAGGCCATGCTGTACATGTGGGCCATGGGCAGGATGCTGATGATGCTGCATCCCTTCTTCAGGTTGTTGCCCATTGCCTGGCAGGCGAAGTCGTAGTTAGACCACATGGCGCGGTAGGGTATCATGACGCCTTTGGAGAAGCCTGTGGTGCCTGAGGTGTAGTTGATGAGTGCCATCTCGTCGGGGCTCTCCTCGTGGTAGTAGTGCACGTGCTCCTTGCGGAAGTACTTGGGGAATTTCTTGCCGTAGAGCTCGTTGAGGTGCTCGCGGGCATAGGTGAGCTTGTCGGTGCGTGAGATGAGCAGCGAGTAGTCGGTGTTGCGTATGATGCCTTCGAGATGTGGCATCTCCTGCGGATTGATGGTGCCGCAGACGTGGTCTCCGGCAAAGAGCAGCTTGGCGTCGCTGTGGTTCACGATGTTGTGAATCTGGTCTGGCGTGAACTCGTGCAGGATGGGTACTGCCACGGCTCCGTAGGTCAGGGTGGCGAGGAATGCCACCGTCCACTGGCTGCTGTTACGCCCGCAGAGGGCTATCTTGTCGCCGCGCTGCACGCCGCTGTTCTCGAAGAGGATGTGTACCTTCTCTATCTTGCGTGCCACGTCGTGGTACTGCAGAGTCTGTCCTTTGTAGTCGGTCAGGGCATCCATGTCCCAATGGTCGATGATGCTCTGCTCTATCAGTTCGTTGTAGCTTGGTATTTTCATGTTGAAGTACGACGTTAGTTCTTGTTGTTTTAGGTGTATAGGTATCTCTTAATGCTTTTCTTAGGTGTCTTCTGGAATTCCTCGTGCACCAGTTCGATGCTTGAGAGCCGGCTGTAGGCAGGCAGGCACATGTTCAGCTCCTGACGGTTCTGCTCCATGATGCCCTGCAGCTCCTCGTCGCTGAAGTTGATGAGCTCGTCCTGGTCGGGATAGACCAGTGCCACGAGTTTCTGGTCGCGCTGCACCACGATGCATTCGCTGACCATTGGCATGGAGCTGAGCTGGTCTTCTATCTCCTCGGGATAGACGTTCTGTCCGTTGGCGCCCAGCAGCATGTTCTTCCTGCGTCCACGGATGTAGATGTTGCCATCCTCGTCCATGGTGCCCAGGTCGCCGGTGTGGTACCATCCGTCCTTGTCGAGGGCCTCGCGGGTAGCCTCGTCGTTCTTGTAGTAGCCCAGCATGACGTTCTGTCCCCGGGCCAGTATCTCCTCGTTGCTGATGCGTACGTCCATGCCATCTACGGCACATCCGCACGAGCCTGGGGCAAACTCCGTCCAGTCGCGATAGCTGATGAGGGGTGCACACTCCGTAGCACCATAGCCCACGGTGATGGGGAAGTCGATGGACATGAGGAACTGCTCCACTTCCTTCGACAGGGCAGCACCACCCACGATGACCTCGTAGGCCTGTCCTCCGAAAGCCTGATACACCTGCTCGCACACCTTCTGCTTCACTTTCTCCCTGACCACAGGCATTGCCATGAGCAGCTTCATGCGAGGGGTCTGCATGACGGGGAACACCTTCTTGCGGATGATCTTCTCGATGATGAGGGGAACGGCAACGACAAGCCGGGGCTGGATTTCGGTGAAGGCCTTCGCGATGAGGGAAGGCGAGGGCAGACGGTTGAGGAAGAACAGGTGGCATCCGTTGCAGAAGCCGAACAGGAACTCGATGGAGAGTCCGTACATGTGGGCCATAGGCAGGATGTCGAGCATGGGCGAGCCTGCCTTCACCACCTTGCCCAGACGGCGTATGCAGAAGCCTATGTTGCCGCTCAGCGCACGGTAGGGCAGCATGACACCCTTGGAGAAGCCTGTCGTTCCGCTGGTGTAGTTGATGAGTGCCAGCTCCTCGGGCTCGTCGGCATGATAGTTCACGTCGTTCTGGGTAAATGCCCTGGGGAACTTCGAGCCGAACATAAGATTAAGATGTTCGCGTGCGTAGGTGAGCTGCTCGGAGCGGGAAATCATCAGCGAGAAGTCGGGCAGGTTCAGGATGCCTTCCAACTGGGGCATCTGCTCGGGGTCTATCTCTTTTGCCACGAAGTCGCCTACGAAGAGCAGGCGTGCACCTGAGTGGTTCACGATGTTGTGAATCTGCTCGGCATTAAACTCGTGTAGGATGGGTACTGCCACAGCGCCATAGGTCAGCGTAGCGAGGAAGGTGACAGCCCAGTGGGCAGAATTGCGCCCGCAGATGGCTATCTTGTCGCCTTTCTTGATGCCGCAGGTCTCGAAGGCAATGTGCAGCTTCTCAATCTTGCGGGCCACGTCGTGGAACTGCAGAGTCTGCCCCTGATAGTCAGTTAGGGCGTTCTGGTTCCAGTTGGCTATAATGGTTTGACGTATATATTCGTTAAAGCATTCTATTGTGTTCATTGCACAATTTTGAAAATTCTGTGCAAAGGTACACTCTTTTCTGCACATTTGCAAATTTTTTGTGCAGTATTTTTGCCCGAATACATAATATTTGCATTTTTTTAGCATTTCCCCTCCTGTGGCACAGTTGATGGCAAGGGGGAGGGAAAGTGCACTTACATGGTATAGTCAAGCCCTATGACGAACCGTGGGTGGCTGTTCAGGAAATCGTGTCCCCAGAGATACAGGTTCCAGCTCTTGAAGGAATAGTAGAAACCTGCTGCGGGTTCCAAGTCCTGATGGAATTTCCAGGAGTGTACGGCTCCTGCCATAGGGGTGATGGAACGCCCGTTCTTCAAGGGGATGTTGTAGCCCAGATATTCGTAGTTGGAGAAGGAGTTGTCGGCACCTTTGTTGATGACCCACCACGTGTTGGTGCACCAGAACAGGCGTCCGTCGCCCGTTATCGCTCCGTTCATGTAGAGGGCAGAGGTGAGGTAGGAGAACTTGAAGTTGTCGTTCAGATTGAACGAGGGAATTACCTCGGCACCGATGTTATACCACTTGCAGATTTCCTGTCCATAGCGTACAAGCCCTCCCCAATAGGCGCAGTGGGGGCCTGTGTATAGGTCTATGCCTGTGGCAAAGTGATTGCCAATGCCATACTGGAAGGTGGTGTAGGTCTCCTGATGATTGATGCCGGGACGACTTTTCAAGGATGAATAGCTATAGAGCTTGCCGTCACCCACCGTTCCTGCATAATAGGGAATCTGGGCAAGGGCATGTACTGTCAGAAACAGTACGACGAAAAACAGCGCAACTTTTTTCATAGTGTTATTATTTAGGCATCTCAATGGTGACGCGACATCCCTTGTGGTAGTCCTTGTCGAACACCATCTTACCTCCGAGGTTCTGAACATGACGATGGGTAAGCGGCAGACCGAGTCCAAGTCCCTCAGAGTCCTCATCCAATTTGGTAAAGAGGTCGTATTGCAGGTCTTGTGACTCTTCGGGCAAACCAGGACCTGTGTCCTCTACGGTGAAGCATACGCTGTTCTCAGTCTGCGAGACATGCACCACGACGTGCTTGCCGTCGGAATACTTTGCAGCGTTGTAGATAAGCTCACGCAACGAGCGCATGAGGTAAAGGTAGTTGGTGAGGATTTGCTCGCCTTCGGGCAGATCCGTCACGAAACTGACTTCGCTTCCGGGGAAGTGACTCTGTGTGTGGTCTATACATTCCCGGGCAAGGGCATTGCAATATACCTCATCAGTCCTCTGATAGACCGACGTGTCGGCAGCTCCTGCCTCTGAGCTGTCGTAGAGCATGAGCACCATGCGGTTCAGGTGGTAGGTGTTGTGCTTCATGATGCCGGTGATTTTGTTCAGCTCGCTTTCGGGAATCAAGGTCTGGCCTGCGGTACTGTTGAAGCGTATCTTTAGGTGACTGTACAGCACTTCGGTGAAACCGAGGATGATGTTCAGCGGGGTGCGTATCTGGTGCATCACGTTCTGCACGAGGGTGCTCTTTCTCTTGACAGCTATCTCTGTAGCTTTCATATCTTCAACCTGTTCCTCGGTGCGTTGGCTCAGCTTGTCGGTGGCATGCTGCATGCTGCCCATGTATTTCTGCAACGACTGCTGCATGGCAGAGAAGCTGTTCTGCAACTGGCCTATGACATCGTTGCGGTTGGAGCGTGGTATCACGGTGTCGTAATTGCCGTCGGCTATCTGTCGCGAACTGTCGAGCAGCTTGTGTAGGGGACGTATGGTCTGCCTCACTACCCGATTGCAGAGCCACATGATGAGGAGCAGTCCGATGATGATGACAGCGATGATGATGTAGCCTAGATGGTTGAAGCTGGACAGTATCTCGCTTTCAGGACATACCAGTGCGAGGCTCCAGTTGGTACCTGTCACGGGGCTGTAGCACACGTGGCAAAGCCTGCCACCCATCTCTACATGCATGGTGCCCTGCTTGCCTCCTGTCATCTCGTGTCCCAGGGCAATGATGTCGGCATTCTTGCTGGGGTCGGCATCGTTGAAGATGGTCTTTCGGAAAAGGCTCATGGAGTCAGGATGAATGAAGAAGCGCCCATTGTCACCCAGCAGCATGAAATAGGCGTGAGGGTAGGGCAGCTCAATGTCTCCAATGGTATTGGATAGGTGGCGGAACGACAGGTCGGTAGCAATGACGCCGGCAATCGTGCTGACTCCTTTCTCCTTATTCCTCAGATACAGCGGACGACAGTAGGAGGCAATAGCCTCGTTGGGGTCTATGGCAGTTTCGGTATAATCGCTGAACGGATCTACCCAGCAGGCCTTGCCAGTATAGACGGGTTCCCTATACCATGCCTTGCCGAAGTAGTCGAACTCCGTCTCACGCACGCTGAAGATAGTGTCGCCCTCGTTCTTGGTATAGACTGAGAAATAGCGTCCGCTTTGTAGGAACATGTAGGGCTCGGCACTCACTGAGCAGCTTATGATGTTGGGGTTTCGCTTCACGATGCGGTGGGAAACAGCCTCTAACGAGTCGGGGGTGAAGTTCTCCTCAAGTAGCCAGACGTAGGTATTAGTAGAGGTCTCGATGGTGCTCATGTAGTTCCTCACGCGCAGCATCGTCATGTTCAGCAAGCTGTTGGTACGCTCTATGGCTTCCTGACTGATGAGGTAGCGTGCCTGCCAGATGAACAGTCCCAGCGACAGCACGAAGATGGGTATTGCCATCAGTATGATGGCCAGGCTGAGCTTGCGCGACAGTTTCTGTTGAATCTTACTCATTGCTGCCCTCCTTTCCCGGCTCTATCTGTGCCGCCTCAATCATGTGGTCCAGCAGCTTCATCACGGTTTCGCTCTGCTGCTTGATGTTTTTCACCTCCCGCTGGGCATCTTCCTCGCTGATGGTCTGGTAGTTGTTGCAGAGGGTGGTCACGCTCTTGTCGAGGGCCTCGGTAGGAGCTGTCATCTGGTTAGTGATATAATGCAGGAATGCAGATTTCACCCTGTCGTTCTCGATGCTATAGCCCGAAGCCTTCTGCAGCACCTTATCGCGATCCTGCAGCGTTGCCTTCAGCAGTTTCAGTTCGCTCATGTGGGCAGCCAGCGACTGCTGCATCTGCTGGAAGTTGCCCTCTAACTGTCCTATCTCGTCCTCACGCTGCGGGTCAGGAATAATCTCGTCGTAGTGCCCCTCTGCTATGCGTTGTGCCGAGTGGGTGAGCTGTCGCAGAGGTGTCAGCTGACGACGTATCACGATGCGGCACAGCACGAAGAACAGCAGTACTCCCACCACAGTGATGACTATCACCCAGAGAAGCAGAATGTTGTAGGAACCGTAGATGTCGTTCTTGGGATGTATCTCGCCCACGCTCCAGCCAAGCTGCTCCATCGGATGTCCTATCACGATGGTGTGTGCGAAGGGCTTGTAGAACACATACCAGTCTTCACCGTTCAGGGTGAAAGGCTTATAACCCGTCTCGCCTGCCACCATTGCTGCGGCAGCTTCGTGCAAGCTGGGGTTAGCACCGTGCTCCGTCTGGTTGAACACCGTCTGGTTTTGCAGTTTCTCATCATCGGGATGTACGATGTACCCTCCATCACGATCGAGCAACACGCAGTAGCTATGGGGTGAAGACTTTGCTGCCAGCACTATATCCGACAGCTGCTCTACCGACACGTCAACTGTCATCACGCCTACTATCTGCTGCTCACCTCTCACCTCTTTCCCCTCACCAAAGATGGGCATGCAGAAGGAAATAGTCACTCCTTCTCCTTCCTCATCGGGTAGCGGGTCAATCCAGCAGGCACAACTCTTGGCTATGGGCTCGGTAAACCATACCTGTTCCGTATAGGGCGTTGAACCGAACGATTCCTTGGCAATCAGCTCCGATGACCCGTCGGAAGTGCGTCGGACATAGGCCATGAACAGTTCTTGCCCAGGATAATAATCGGGAATAAAAGCTACGGCACATCCCTCAATATGAGTGTTGCACTCCACCAGACGTGTACAATAGTCACTCATGCGGTCTGGCTGGTCAAGGTTCGCCTCCAGCTCGTGGTAGATATTGTCTGCCGACTGCTCAACGCTTGTCAGGATGTTGTCGATATGCTGCACCGTGCCTTCCAGCGTCTGCTCGGCATCTTGAATTGCCTCCTTGTGCAGGGCGTGACGTGCGAAGTAGAACATCACAACCAGCGCTGCCAGTAATAGCAGTACCGTCTCACAGACTACCATGATGTTCAGTCTGAGCGACGTATTGAGAATATGTTTCTTAAACAGCTTCGGCATCTTTTCTTCTGCGGCATACCAGCCACACAATCAACAGTCCAATGACGGCAATAGCCAGCATAATCAGGGCTGGCGTCAGCAACTGCTTCAGCAGCGAATGCTGGGGCACCACGAGGGCTGCCGTCCAGTTGATATGGTCTATCGGCCCGTAATATACCGTCGAGGGTACGCCATAGATAGTCATATTCACGATGCCGCTTTTCTTTTGCGACATGTTGTGAATCACGTCGTCTTCAGTCATCGACACGCTTCTCTCGTCAGGATAGGCAATACAGCTGCCGTCGTTGTTCATGACCACGATGTAGAAGTCCGACTGCTTGTGCTTCAGCATGTCGTCGTTCTTGAATTCCTCGTTGATGCGCTGTAGCTCCTTTGTAAGCCATTCGAAGGTCATGTCGGCACCGCACACGCAAACCAGCTGTCCGTTCTCGTCGAGGATGGGCTTCACAAACGTGGTGTAGTGCCCGCTGATGTCGGTTCCGTCGTAGTAATAGTAGGGGTCTGCCCAGAAGCTCTCTCCCGACTCCTTGGCTCTCACATACCATTCCGTCCTGTGATAGTTATGCCGTGCCGAGCCCACCTGAGTCATTTCGTAGTCGCTGCTGTCTTTGTGGTGCATGTAGGGCTCGAACCATGTTCCCTTCTCGGGGAAGTATTCGGGCTCGAAAGCTGCGAAGTATCCGCTCACGTCGGGGTTCAGGCTTGCCTTGCTTTCCAAGGCGGCAATCACAGCCTCGGGCGAGTCGAGGTGCTTCTCTACTTCGTCGAACACGTTCTTGGCATTCATCTCCATGCCTCTGACGGACTTGGCAATCTTCTCTGCTGCCACATCCATTATGCCTACGTAGCGTGCGTAGGACTCATTCTGCAAGGCATGGTAGCAAATCCCCAGTGTTACTACAAAGGTGATAATCATTACTGCCAGCACAGTCAGCAGCACAATGCGGTTCTGTCTGCCGGTTCTCGTTTTAGATAGTGGTTTCACGTATTGTAAGATTAAAATGTTTATTCAATCTGCAAATATAAACATTTTTCTCTTATAATAGGTGCTATCCCGCTTCTGTTTATGCAATTTTAACAAAAAGTGCTATTCGTAGCGCATGGAGCGTGCGGGATGAATGCGGGAGACGAGGTAGCTGGGGCCTATGAGGACGAGGATGCTGACAAGGAGGGTGACGATGTTGAGCACAACGATGAGCAGAGGCGTGAACTCCATAGGTGCCTCGCTGACATAGTAGGTCTGAGGGTCGAGACGCACCAGGCCGGTGGTCTTCTGCAGGAAGACGATGCCGATGCCGAGGATATTACCCCACAACAGTCCGCGACCGATGATGAAGACGGCAAACCAGAGGAAAGTGCGACGGATGAGGCTGTTGCGTGCGCCGAGCGCTTTCAGTACGCCAATCATCTGGGTACGTTCGAGGATGATGATGAGCAGTCCGCTAATCATGGTGAATCCTGCCAGGGCAATCATCAGCCCAAGGATAATCCAAACGTTGATATCGAGTAGGTCAAGCCACTGGAACACGGTAGGATAGCTCTGGTGGATATTGATGTTGGTCAGCGTGTTGCCCTCGCTGTCGATACGCCCTACCTGCGTGAAATGATCGATGACATGACGGTCGGCAGCTTCCAGCTGGTCGAAGTCATCGACGAGCAGCTCAGCACCGGAACACTGGTTGCCCTTGAAGCCGTTGCGACGGTTGGCCACGTAGAGGTCGGCAATGCAGAAGAGGTCGTCGAAACGCTTCATGTTCGTCTGATAGACGGCGCTGACTTGGAAGGCGATGCGCGACACGTGGTCGGCAATGAAATAAGCATAGATGATGTCGCCTGTGTGAAGTTTCAGCTTGTCGGCCATGGTTCGCGAGATGACGATGGGGTAGGGGTTGTCCTTCGAGTTGGCCTCGCCCGGTCGGGGATTCTTGTCGGAAAAGGTGGGCAGATGTCCTTCAACGATGTTCTCACGTAGGAAGGTGGTGTCGTATTCCGGACCTATGCCCTTGAACATGACGCCGAGGAAGTCCTGGTCGGTCTTGAGAATGCCCTGCGTCATGGTGTAGCGCTCGGCATGGCGTATGCCGGGTATGGCCTCAAGTTCTGCCATCATGCTGTCGTTCATGCAGACGGGCAGTACTCCCTGCGTGCCTACTGAGCGCACGTTCACCACCTGTATATGGCTGCCGAAGCCCACAACCTTGTCGCGTATGGTGTGCTTGAAGCCTAAGACCACTGCCACGGTGACAATCATCACCGCCAGACCGATGGCTACGCCTGCCGTAGCAATATGAATAGCCGGACGGCTCACCTTCTTGCGGTCATCCGTCTGGCCATAGATTCTTCGGGCGATGAAAAGAGGAAGTCTCAATTCTAAAGTCTCAATTCTAAATTCTCAACTCTCAATTCTCCCCGGGTATGCTTCGAGGGCTTTCTTGAGGACGATAAGTGCACGCTCGAGGTCGTTTTTCTTCAGCACGTAGGCTATTCGCACCTCGTTGATGCCAGCACCGGGAGTGGTGTAGAAACCGGCTGCTGGAGCCATCATCACCGTCTCGCCCTCGTATTCGAATTCGCTGAGGCACCAGCGGCAGAACTTCTCGCTGTCATCAACGGGCAGCTTAGCCACAGTGTAGAAGGCTCCCATGGGAATGGGCGAATAGACGCCGGGGATGCGGTTCAGCCCGTCGATGAGGCATTTGCGGCGCTCCACATATTCGTCATAGACATCGCGCAGGTAGTCCTCGGGGGTGTCAAGCGATGCCTCTGCCACGATCTGTCCGATGAGGGGCGGCGAGAGGCGTGCCTGGCAGAACTTCATCACTGCCTTGCGCACTTCCTGGTTCTTCGTGATGAGGGCGCCGATGCGGATGCCGCACTCTGAGTAGCGCTTCGACACGGAGTCGATGAGGATGACGTTCTGCTCGATGCCCTCCAAGTGGCAGGCGGAGATATAGGGAGAGCCGGTATAGATATATTCGCGATAGACCTCGTCGGAGAAGAGGTAGAGGTCGTACTTCTTCACCAGGTCGCGTATCTGGTTCATCTCGCGGCGGGTGTAGAGGTAACCCGTGGGGTTGTTGGGGTTGCAGATCATGATGGCGCGGGTACGCTCATTAATAAGCTCCTCAAACTTCTCCACCTTAGGCAATGAAAAGCCCTCCTCGATAGTGGTGGCGATGGTGCGTATCTTGGCTCCGGCGCTGATGGCAAAGGCCATGTAGTTGGCATAGGCAGGCTCGGGCACGATGATCTCGTCGCCAGGGTTCAGACAGCTGAGGAAGGCGAAGAGCACGGCTTCAGAACCGCCGCTGGTGATGATGATGTCGTCGGCAGTAACGTTGATGTTGTACTTGGCATAGTAGCCCACCAGTTTTTCGCGGTAGCTGAGATAGCCCTGCGAGGGTGAATACTCGAGGATGTTGCGATCGACATGCTTCAGCGCGTCGAGAGCCACCTGCGGCGTGGGCAGGTCGGGCTGTCCGATGTTCAGGTGATAGACATGTATGCCACGCTTCTTGGCGGCAGCAGCCAGCGGAGCCAGCTTGCGTATGGGCGATTCGGGCATCTCAAGCCCGCGTACAGATATTTCCGGCATCGATGAGATTTACAATTTGACGATGTACTGATGTACAATTTGTTATTTTGGGTGCAAAGGTAATAATTATTTTTGAATTTTTGTTCTTTATGTCCGAAAAAAAGTGTACCTTTGCACGAAATTGTAAATCGTAAACAATAAATCGTAAATGGAATATATCGTATCGGCACGCAAGTACCGTCCCATGACGTTTGACACGGTGGTGGGGCAGGCGGCGCTCACCACCACGCTGAAGAACACGGTGAAGAGCGGCAAGCTGGCCCATGCCTACCTGTTCTGCGGCCCGCGAGGGGTGGGTAAGACCACGTGTGCCCGCATCTTTGCGAAGGCCATCAACTGCCAGCATCCCACGGCCGACGGCGAGGCCTGCGGCGAGTGCGAGAGCTGCCAGGCCTTCAACGAACAGCGGTCGCTGAACATCTTCGAGCTCGATGCCGCCTCCAACAACTCGGTGGAGCACATCAAGACGCTAATGGAGCAGACGCGTATTCCCCCGCAGGTGGGCAAGTACAAGGTCTTCATCATCGACGAGGTGCACATGCTCTCGACGCAGGCTTTCAACGCCTTCCTGAAGACGCTGGAGGAGCCGCCCGCACATGTCATCTTCATCCTCGCCACCACGGAGAAGCACAAGATTCTGCCCACCATCCTGAGCCGTTGCCAGATATACGACTTCGAGCGCATGACGGTGCAGAACACCATTGAGCACCTGAAGGCCGTGGCCGAGAAGGAGGGCATCAAGTACGAGGAAGAGGCGCTGGCCGTCATTGCCGAGAAGGCTGACGGTGGCATGCGCGACGCGCTCTCCATCTTCGACCAGGCTGCATCGTTCTGCCAGGGCAACATCACCTACCAGAAGGTCATCGAAGACCTGAACGTGCTCGACACGGAGAACTACTTCCGCTTCGTGGAGCTGTCGCTGGAGAATAAGGTGCCCGAGGTGATGGTGCTGCTCAACGACATCATTGGCAAGGGCTTCGATGGCGGCCTGCTGGTGCAGGGGCTGGCCAAGCACGTGCGCAACGTGATGATGGCCAAAGACCCGCAGACGCTGCCCCTCTTGGAGGTGAGCGAGCAGCAGAAGCAGCGCTATCAGGAGCAGGCAAGGAAGGCTCCCACGCCGTTCCTCTATGGCGCCCTGAGGCTGATGAACCAATGCGACCTGGGCTACAGGCAGTCGTCGAACAAACGCCTGCTGGTAGAGCTGACGCTCATCGAGGTGGCCCAGCTGACGCAGCCTGACGAAACACCTGCCAGTGGGCGTAGGCCCAGAAGACTAAAATCCCTGTTTAAGAACCTGATGACTGCAGCTCCGAGGAGCGAGGTGCAAAGCGCAAGGAGCGAGCAGCCGTCACCGCAGCCCGAAGTGAAGACGGCCCCGCAGGTAGCCGCGGCTGCGAAACCCAAGCCCCGCCTCTCGGGCATCACCAACTCGTGGGGCAATCTGCGCCGACAGGCACAGCCTAACAAGAAACAGATTCTGCCCGAGTTGCAGGCCGACGACGGCGAGCAGCAGGCAGCTGAGGAATTCAAGCAGGACGAGCTGGAGCTGCAATGGATGGCCATGTGCAACCGCATGCCCCAGCACTATAGCGCCATCGCTGCCCGCATGAAGAACATGAACCCCGTCATCACCGACATGCCTGCCGTGGAGGTGGTGGTGCCCAACGACATCATCAAGACCGAGGTTGAGAGCATCAAGGGCAGCATCGTGAACACGCTGAAGAAGTATCTGCGCAATCGCGACATCACCCTGACGCTGCGGGTGGCTGCACCCGAGGAACGGCAGAAGATACTGACGCGGCGCGAGCAGTTCGAGCTGATGAGCAGCAAGAATCCCTCCATAGAGAAGCTGCGGGTGGCATTCGATCTGAGTATAGCTTAGCTATTAGCTGTTAGCTATTAGCCAAAAGCAAAAAGCCAAATTAATATGACAGTAAAAGGAGTATTGAGAAAGACGAAGGACTTGGGAGTGCGCTTTCTGCACCTTAAGTTCAAGAAGTATGTCATTGTGCTGGCATTGGGAGTGCTCATCGTGGGCTTTCTGGGCGACAACAGCGTGGTGGCCCATCTGCGCAACAAGAGCCGCATCAACGAGCTGAAGACCGACATTGCGCGCCACATTGCCATCACGAAGGGTAACCAGGAGCAGGTGCGTCGGCTGCAGAGCGACCCGAAGGCCGTGGAGAAGGTGGGCCGCGAGCGCTATTTCATGAAGATGGACGACGAGGACGTCTTTGTGCTGAGCGACGATGCCGCTGCTGAAGAACAGATTATTGACGATGAAACAGTTGAATAGCCTTCAGAACGCCATCTTTATCTCGGGAGCCGTGCTCATGCTCGTGGGCGCAGCCCTGGGCATGTTCCTGCGCAGCGTGGCACCATGGATATTTGCCGTTGGCGTCCTGGCTTTCGTCGCCATGCAGGTGCAGCAGCGCTACGAGGGAGAAAATTTCACCATCCAGCGCCTGCGCCGCATCATGCTCCTCAGCGACGTGCTCCTCATCGTCGTCGCAGCCCTCATGTTCGCCGACTATGGCAACCCCTTCGGCCTCGACCAGCTGACGTGGCTCAACTATATCCACAACAACTGGGTCGTCGTGCTGCTCATTGCCGCCTTCCTCCAGCTCTACACCGTATATAGGATAGACTCAGAACTACGGAAAGAGAGTTGAGGTCTGCTTGCCAGTGCCTGAATCAGCCATACTTGGTGCTCGACTCGTTGTTGTTGCGACGAGCGTCAATGCGCATCGGGCGATGAGTTAATGCCATAGTAGTTTGGTTTTTGTGTTTTAATCTTTTAATTTTTCTAATTTTGTGTTAACGGGGAAGCGGCCTGCTTTTTTAAACGAGCGACGTGCTTTTTTCATCGAGGAGCGCGCTAATTTCGACGAGGAGCGTGCTTGTTTTCGTGAGCTGCCTGCTATCCTGAAACACCGTGCAACCATCGTGCAAGTGCGAGTGCGGAGTGCGAGCTAGCTTGGCCTTCGCTGAGCCGCCGCCGATGGTCGCTGTTGCATCCTGATTGCGACAGCAAAGTTAGGCATAAATATTCATGTATGC
>CAJOFE010000028.1 GCA_905233825.1 uncultured Prevotella sp.
ATTTACTTGCTTTTATTCTCCCATTCTAAATGGGCTTGAAACCATTTCTCACTATGCGCACCTAAGGCTCCAATTTGTCGAGGATGAGCAATAGGAAGGACATTTATGCTATTCCCATTGATTATAGCTTTTGAGGGATTCCCATATCCATATAAATACACATATTCCTGCAATGAAGTATAATTAACCTGGGTGATTCTGTTTAGAAACTGCCTAATGGGGATATCACCGAGCAATACAAGTAAATTTGCTCGTGACTCTTTCAGTTCTGCGAGTATTTCTTTGCATCTATTTATGTCACAAAAGACAGTTGGACGTTTAGGAATAGTTACTGGATTGAGACCATATTGCTGTATTCTGGGTTCATACTTTGTCTTCAGAACTCTTACTTGACTATTATTCAGACGAGTTTCTGGCAACAAGTCACACAACCAAGCTTCTTTTCTCGTATATCCTAATGGTGCAAGAATATGTTCATCCAATACTTTTGCTGACGGTCCATTTAAATGACTACCAGCTGGCTCTAAACTTCCAAGTTCAGATGGCAAATGAATTTTGGAAATAATTTCCCTGGCTTCGTCAGGATTACCATCCCAAAAGATTCTTGGTTCACTCGCCACCGCTAATGCCTGACAAATTATTTCATTTCCTTTTTTCCATCTTGCATGTACAGCACTGGCATATACACCAAGGACAAAAACTTGTTTAGGAGTTCTATCTTGTTGTACTAAACGGCGAACGGTTTCGCCAAAAGGATAAAAGTATTCCATACAAATTCCGATTTATCGGTGGCAAAGATACGAAGTTTCTTCCATTTTCTATATATAATCCTTGTTAAACAATCTTATCAAAGTCCATTTCTTGACAAAGAAGCATTTCCTTTTGAAACTGTACCTAACATATCCAGACTATTTTGAATTTGGTAATGTCATCCGACATTGTTCACAATATGTACTTCTATCACCTCATGAACAAACACACTAATTTTGGCGTTTGGTGCAAAGTAGAGAGCGCAATCGACGTTATGAGATGTTAATTCATTTTTTCGATTTTGAAGGGTATTCTTACGATTTGAAACCTCGATTTTTCGACTTATTTCTACTTGTTTTCACTTGTTTATCCGCCTATTTTTCCTGGAACAATTCTGGACTAATTGAGGCTTCTCTTGTTCGTAAGTAGCTGTGTTTCAATAGTAATCCACTTTTCCCAATCTTCACATCGCAATAAAAGGCCTGACTTCGCCCATCAGCTGGCAAAGGTACGAAAAGAAGTGAGCCGTTCCTGACATTCGTCTATTTCCCAGTTTGCTGGGCTTCCTGAGCCGCTTTCAGCATCGCTACTTGCTCTAAGGCTTGCTGTCGCGTAGCATGCGATGACGGACGCCCCAATGAGAGGTGCACCTGCCGTGCAGAGTCCTGCATGCTCTGATAGATTGAATCGAGAAAAATCTTCTTTCCCATATGTCATTTACGTAGTTATCAATCATTTTCCGACCGTGAAGCCTTCTGCTGCGATGGCGGTGTATATGTCGTTTAATACATCCATACCCTTATATCTTTAGACTGCAAAGATACAAAAAAATAAGCGAAAAACAAAACTTTTCCTGTCTTTTTCTTGTTCCTTGCCGATTTTTTTGTACCTTTGCTGCGTCATTATCAAATACCCTAAGGAATCATGAGAACAACAATCATCCTACTGTTCACGCTGCTCTTTGCTGGCAGCCAGTCGGCATGGGCCCAGCTGAAGCCCGCCAAGAGATACAAGACTGTCTATGAGACGGAATCCTATAAGGATGACGGAATGATAAAGATAGGACTCGGGTGGGCCAACAAGACCATCAAGGTGCCCAACGGCGGACAGGCACCGGATATCGTCACGCTGACAAAAGCCTTCAACAACGTATGGCCAACATACGTGGTGAAAGGCATACTCAGGCAAGCCGCAAATCCTAACTTCACTGAGGTCAAAGACGAGGAATATGGTGGAGGCGCCGTCGTGGACCGTAGAAACGGCTACCTCTGCGAGGATGCTGGCGACGGCGACGGCGAGAGCATGGAAGCCTGCGTGTGGAAGCGGGACAACGGTCATCGGCTGTTCGCCATCCAGGTGAGCAGCAGCTGCGACCCTGACTTCTCTGTCATCTGCTTCTACGACTACGATCCTGCCACGCAGACGCTCACCCCCGAGTCGAGCCCTGTCGATACGTACCAGCCTAAGGAAGGGCAGGATTACTGGTTTTCCCTTCCCCGTCACGGCAAGGACTTCATTATCACCGAAATGATACACAACGAGCAGGTTAATCTCAGCAGTATCTACAGGTTCGATGGCAAGAAGCACGTCTATAGCCGTCAGGAGAGTAAGCCCTACGATTGAGCCAGGCGCGGCGGCGCGGCGGCGCGGCATTTGGTTTTTTCGAATTCGTCACGACCAGGTTATTCAAGCAAGCATAATGGCTCTTACTGCATCGTCAGTGGGGGATTCTACATAGTAGGACGAGGCTTATAAGTATATTATTAAATTATTATATATTATTATATATTATAATATATAATAATATATAATAATTATACAAACACACAGAACCTCCACTGCACCAGATATTGATTTTGCAAATGCCGCGCCGCCGCGCCGCCGCGCCTACGGCACACCTGGCTTAGGGCAGCCCCTTCTCAAGGGGCTTCAAACGTTCGTCATTTTAACATTTCAAATAAATTTGAAAATAATTAGGGGTAACTATTGTTTTGCATTGATTTATTTTGTACCTTCGCAACATGAAAACTAATGCCGTTTCGAGGCCTCCGAAATGCCGTTTCCAAGATTAAGAGATGCCGTCTTCGGGCCAAAAAGAATGATTTTTTCCATCATTGACACATATTTTCGCCTATTGGAAACATAATGCCCCGTGAGGAAAGGAAAAAGTGCGTAACTTTGCAGCGTCTTTGCAACCGAGATTATTAACTCTAAAAACATAACGACAATGAAACAAACGAAAATGCTTTGCCTCGCTGTCCTGTTGCTGACAGCTACCGTGATGAGCGCTGCCACATGGGAGAAGCCCGTGCCTCCCGCATGCACGCCTGCAGACGGACAAACCTTTTATTTCTACAACTCGACTGCCGACGGGTTCATGGGCATGTCGGGCATCCAGGCTGCGCTGCTTGACAACGGAGAGCCTATTCTCTTCACGGCTCAGGACAACGAATGGATGCTGGAAAGCAGCAAGGGGTTCCTCTATGCCGACCTCGCCTTCGTGGGATGCGACGGTGGAACTACTGACATCAACACGTCCTGGTATATGGAGCAGCAGGCATCGGGCTGCTGGCACATCAGGCCCTCGAAGGTAAAGGATGCCTTCACCTGGGCTGACTATCCCGACATGTGGATGGGCCTGTCCTACGAGACTTGGACGCTCATGCCCGTGCTGAAGGCCGAGGAGGGTGCCATAGACTGGAACATCGTGGCTGAGGCTGACTACGGACTATTCCACAGCAAGCTGGCCCTGCACCGCGTGATGACGGAGCTGCAGGAGGCTGGCTACGACGTCTCGGCACTGCTGGCCGTCTATAACGATCCCTCGGCAGGTCAGGCCGAATATGATGCAGCCGTGGAGAGCGTGCAGGACGTGCTCTTCGAACTGCGCATGCAGCATGCATCGGAAGACAATCCCGTAGATATCACCTCGCATTACCTGCGCAATGCCGATCTGACGGAGAACTGGGTGAACGACGGCCACGACGTGCCCGGCTGGACGATGATTCCTGCCAACTTCTGTGGCATGAGCCAGTCGGACCCTGCCGGTTTCTACGACGACGATAAGGTGCTGGCCTCGTGGGCTGGTGGAGCCTTCGGCGACAATAGCGTGTTCCAGCAGGTGAGCAACCTGCCCGACGGCAAATACCGCTTCAGCAACTACGGCATCTGGATTCGCCACACGGGCGAAGAGGGTGATCCCATCACGGGTGCCTACATCTATGCCAAAGTGGGCGACAAGCTCTTCCGCGAGCCGCTACCCGACACGGGCTGGTGGCGCGGACTGGCCGAGGTGACCTTCGAGTGCCGTATCGGCGAGGCCGAAGTGGGCATCATGTTCGAGGGAACAAACGTGGGACAGTGCATCATCTACGACTTCAAGCTGGAATACCTGGGCGACAAGCCTGTGGCCGAGCGACTGACCGACCTCATTGCCAAGAGCCAGAGCCTCATCGACGAGAATGCTATCTTCAGCGGCTACAGCGACCAGCTCAAGGCCGACATGGCCACTGCCAACGAACTGATAGGCGGCAACGACACTGAGGCACAGGAGGCTCACTTCAAAGTCTTCCTGGCCCACTACGAGACGGCTGTGAAGAACAAGGAGGCCTACATCACCCTCGACGAGCTGCTGCACCAGGCTATGAACATCATGGTTTCAGGCGACAGCGAGGCCATCTTCGAACTGGCCGACTATATCGATGAGAACGAACTGGAGGAGAAGGCCGAAATGCACGCCTTCGACAACGAGCAGCTCGCCGAAATCATCAAGACACTGGCCGAACTCAATGACAAGGCTAAGAACTCAGTCATCGCCGCTGGCGAGGACGTCACCAAGCTGCTGGTGAACGGACATTTCGACACCACGGGCGGATGGACGGCCACGCTGAACGACTTCAGCATCGACCCCAGCAAGCAGATACTGGAGCGCTGGTGGTGCGACTTCAAGGCCGAGCAGGTGGTGGAGAATGTGCCCAACGGCACCTACCGCCTCGAAGTGCAGGGATTCCAGTGGTGCTCGTGGGACTGGGCAACATCAGAGAGCGACTGGCTCGACGGCGACCGTTCACCCTCCTTCAAGGTCACCTCGAAAGTGCGCATGAACGACAGCGAGACACTCATCCACAATGTCTTTGCCTGTGGCGAGACCGACATCAAGGAGGGCTATGAGGCCAGCTGCTACTGGGTGCCCAACAACTCTGATGTAGCCGTGAAGTTCTTCGACCTTGGACTATATAACAATGTAGTGGAGACCACCGTCACAGATCACACGCTGAAAGTGGAGTTCGACTGCTCGTCGAACGGTTTCTGGAACATCTTCAAGAACGTGCGCCTCTACTTCGTAGGAGCCGACATGGAGGAGGCCAAGACCAACCTGAAGAGCGCTCTGGCCCAGACTGAAGGCATGATGCAGCAGAAGATGGAGGGCAGCATTCGCAAAGCCCTTGAAAAAGCCATCGACACAGGCAAGGCTCTGCTCGATGACAAGGATGCCAAGTTCGACGACGTGAACGAGGCTGCCACCACGCTGCTCGCACTGGCCGAACAGGCTGCCACAAGCATCAAGGAGTATGCACGACTGGCCGAGGTGCTCGCCAGGGCAGAAGCCGTGCTGGCCAACGCTACGGCAGCTGCCACAGAGGCCGGACAGCAGCTGAAGGCACTCTACGACACCACCTTGGCCGACTACCAGAAGGACTATCCTGAGCTGGCAACGGCTGACGTAGCGGCCACCATCGAGAGACTGGAGGCGCTGATGGCCGAGGCACAGATAGGCAGCGGCATACAGCCTGGCGACGACCTGACCAACCTCATTGCCAACCCCAGCTTCGAGAATACCTATGGCAACGACATCTCGGTAGGCAATGCCGCCCATACCGTGCCCTACGGATGGACGATGCGCGTGGAGGGTAAGGAATGCCATAGCGCACAGGAACTGGCTGACGCCGGCATCAACAGCTGGACGGCTATCGAGGACAATGACTATGCCACTGATGGTGCCCACAGCTACTGCCTGCTCTCGGCTCCCGTGCCCGATGCCTATCTCTACCAGACTGTCAGCGGACTGCCTGCAGGAACCTACAAGGTGACCGTCGATATGAACGTGACCTACGACGGAGGCTGCTCGCGACTCACAGGACAGCGCCTGTTGGTGAACGACAACGCCCAGTACTACGGCAAGAAGGAATACTACATCGAGTCGGAACTCGACCGTCTGCACCCAGAGGAGAAGTCGCGCACCTTCGCTGGCTACGACGAGGTGAACACCAACGAGACGGGAGCAGTGGGCGACATGGGTAACCTCTCAACCCTCGCCGTAGAGGTGACACTTGGCAGAGGAGAGAATATTGTACTCGGCGTACGCACAGACAACAACAAGAGCGCCATGAACCGCAATTACGACGACAACTGGTGGGACTGCACAGGCCGTTACAAGATTGACAACTTCCGACTCAGCTGCGTCAGCATCGACACTGCTGGTATCAGCGAGATGCAGGCCGACCAAAAGGGTGACGACGATGCCTACAATCTCATGGGCATCAAGATGAAGAAGACAGCCATTCGCGGCCTCTACATCAAGAACGGTAAAAAGTATATCAGATAAAGCTGCGATAATTCAAGATTATTTTGTAACTTTGCAGCGCCAAGATATGGGGACTTGCCCGAAGTGGCAGGTCCCCATGTTTGGACAACAGCTATAAGCTAACAGCTAAAAAATGAGAGGACTGTTTTTATTCCTGGCACTCTGCATCAGCCGCATGGCAGCAGCAACGACAGTGGGCGGCACACCCCTGCTGTCATTAGGCATGGGCGACGGGCTGCGCAGCAACTCGGTGACCAGTCTGCTCACCGACAGCCGAGGACTGCTGTGGATAGGCACCACTCAGGGGCTGAACCGCTACGACGGATACGAGGTGAAGGCACGCTTCCCTGAGAGCAGCGACAGGCAGCTGGACGAACTGTTCTCCACACCTGTGACAGCCATCGAGGAAGACGGCGACGGACGGCTGTGGCTGGAATGCGAAAGTGGACGCTACTTCCTCTACGACACACGGACAGCTCACTTCACCCACCACGTGGCCGACACGCTGCGTAGCCTGGGGCTCAACCCCAACGGCGACTATCGGGTGAAGGCGGGCACTGGCAGTGCACTATGGCTCATTGACAACAACACCATCAGCCGCTATGACTGCCGCTCGAAGACCGTAAAGACCTGGGCAGCCTCCATCCCCCTGCCTGCCACAGCTGCCGGCATGGTAGCAGAAACAGCCGACGGCCTCTATATCTGCACGGCTGACGGTCTGTGGCACCTCACCACATCGAACGGCATAATGCAGCACGAGCCGCTGCCAGAACGTCTGGAGCAGCAGGCTGGCGACCTACGGCTGATGGCCGATGCCGACGGCACTTTGTGGCTCTACAGTAAACGTGAGGAGATAGTTTGCCGCTACTTGGTGGGAGGCAGATGCATACGTGAGACAGTAAATCTGCCACAGACGGCAGGAGCCTCGGACAACAATGCCATACGCGACATGATAGACGACGGTAAGGGCATCGTCTGGATAGCTACCGACCACAAGGGCCTCTTCGCCTACGACAAGAAAACAGGCACGATGACGGCAAGGGCATCGGACAATGCCACCTGCCTGGCCAACGACCGTGATGGCACCCTCTGGGTGGGACATCTGAAAACGGGACTCTCGGCACTCCTTCCTCACCACTCACAGCTCACCTCTCACCACTCACCCCAGTGTGGCGACATCCTGGCTATGGCCTACGACACTAAAGGCAGCCTGTGGATGGGAACAGACGGCAACGGAGTCTATGTGGAGCATGCCGACGGCAGCATACGGAAAACACCACTACCCAACATCACGGTGATGACACTACTGAGCGACGGAGAGGACGGCATGTGGGCAGGCACCTACAATCAGGGACTCTATCACATTGCTGCCAACGGCACATGGAAACGCTACAGTACCGACAACGGTTCCTACCCCACCGAGCATGCCTGGACAATGGCCTGCGACGGACAAGGCCGAATATGGACGTCGTCGCCCAACAGCAAAACGGTCATCATAGACAAGGCTGGCAGCCAGGCACGGGTAGTTACTGACGATGCCGGCAACGATATACACGGCAACGCCCTGTGCTACGACGGAGCAGGCACGATGTACGTCGCATCGGTATATGGTCTATGGAGTTGCACAGCTGATGCTGACAGCATCAAATGCAACGTGGCCTTCGGCAACAAGAAAGGCACCCAACAGTGGATGAGCCAGATGATTACCGGCATTGAAGCCGACAGGCAGAAGCAGCTCCTGGTGCTACGCCATCAGGAGGGCATCACCGTCTATGACATGCGCAACGACACGCTGCACTTCATTCTCATCGACAATCTCAAAGGAATGGCTCGCGACCACGACGGAGTCTATTGGCTATGCACCTCTACGGGCAGCGTGAAAGCCATCCGCCTGAAAGAAAGCCCCAGCGGCATCGACATCATCAGCCGCCAAGCTGCCACTGCCCTGCCCCAGTTCTTCTTCAATGGCGACGCTATGGTTTGCTCGCCACAGGGAGAGATGCTGATGGGCGGCACAGAAGGGTACATCAGCATCAATACCCGCCAGCTCATGGCCGCCAAGGTTGAAGAGCGCGATGTCATCATCACCGAGATTGCCATCGGCGATAGCCTGATCAACGAGCAGACGGGCACCGTCAGCCTGAGCCACGATGCTGCCTCGATTACCGTGAGATTCTTCGCAGGAAGCTTGGAGGGCATACAGCGCACACGCTATGCCTATCGACTTGTAGGACAGATGGCTGACTGGGCCACTACCGACCATAACTACGTCTCGTTCCACGCCCTGCCCCCAGGCGACTATACCCTGCAGCTCTGCACCTACCTCGAAGATGGCACGATGGGCCGTCCGTGTGAGCTGAACATCAGCGTTGCCCCACCTTTCTATCGCACATGGCCTATGTATATCGTCTATGCCTTGGCTGCCCTGACACTCCTGCTACTCATCGGCATGAGGCTACGACAACGGCACCGCGAGCGCAACGAACGGCAACAGCAGCTCATGGAACGGCAGAAAATGGAACAGATTACCGAGATGAAGCTGCAGTTCTTCACCAACATCAGCCACGACCTGCGCACTCCGCTCACCCTCATCATCTCACCATTAGAGCAGATGGTGAAAAAGATGGATGCCGGAGGTACCCCACAGAACCTGTCGGCACAGCTGCACAACATCCTCAAGAACGCCAGATTGCTGTTAGACGAGGTGAGCGCCCTGCTCGACTTCCGCCGACTCGATGCCGGAGGCGAGACACTCAACATGCAGCGTGGTGACATCATTGTCCATCTGAACGGCATTCTTGTCTCGTTCAGCGACTATGCCGAGGAACGGGGCATACGGCTCTCCTTCGAGCACGACGCCGATAGCTGCTTCCTCGCTTACGACCACGAGAAGATGAACAAGGTGATGAACAATCTCTTCTCCAACGCCATGAAATTCACACCTTCAGGCGGTAGCGTTACCCTGTCCTTCCGCCAAGACGCCTCACAAAATGCCATTATCAGCCTTGCAGACACTGGCAAAGGCATCGCTGACAGTGACAAGAAGCACATCTTCGACCGCTTCTACCAGGTGGCAGCGAAAGACAGCGCACAGACTGGTAGCGGCATCGGCCTCCACATTGTCAACGAATATGTCAAGATGCATCACGGCACCGTTAGCGTTGCCGACAACCACCCTACTGGCAGCATCTTCACCATTACATTGCCAATGGAAGCCCACCCCACCTCCTCCAAAGAAGGGGAGGGTCGCACAGAAACTTTGCGCACAACGAATCCCCCTCTATCGGAAAAGCCGGAAGAAACATCCATCCTCGTTGTCGATGACAACACAGACATGCTCTCCTTCGTCAGCTCCTGTATGCAGGAGGATTACCATGTGCTCACCGCTCCCGACGGGGCAACGGCGCTGAGTGTGCTGAAGCAGGAACAGGTAGGACTCATCATCAGCGACGTCATGATGCCTGGCATCGATGGCTTCGAGCTTTGCCGAAGGGTGAAAAGCGACATCAACCTGTCGCATATCCCCGTCATCCTGCTCACTGCCCGTGACACCGATGTCAGCCGCATCGAAGGCCTGCAGCTGGGAGCCGACGACTATCTTACAAAGCCCTTCAACATCGAAGTGCTGCGCCTCCGCGTGAAGAAATTCATCGAGTGGGAACAGAACAACCACCGACAGTTCCGGCAGAAGATGAACATCGAGCCCAGCGAGATTACCATCACCCCCCTCGACGAGCAGTTCATCCGTAAGGCTCTCGATATCGTCGAAAAGAACATTGCCGACTCCGACTTCTCCGTTGAAACGCTGGCCGATCATGTGGCTATGTCGCGCTCCACACTCTACAAGAAACTCATGGCCATCACCGGCCAGGGCCCGTCGGAGTTCATCCGCACCATCCGCATCAAGCGAGGCAAGGCCCTGCTCGAAACTTCGCAGATGCAGGTCACTGAGATTGCCTATGCCGTGGGCTTTACCACCGTGAAGAGCTTCACCATGAATTTCAAGGCCGAATATGGCATGACCCCATCGGAATTCCTTGCTGCCGCGAAAAAGAAACAATGAATATTAACAATAAAAGAAGAATCATGAGACGAAGACTATGGCTGCTGATAGGAATGGCAGCACTGATGATGGAAGGGGCTGCACAACCAGCGGCCGATGATGTGTTAGGCGTGGCACGCCGCGTGAACGACTACTTCATGCAGAAGTATGAAGACCCTACCGTTCCTACCAACGTGAAAAAGATAAGACCCAGCTCGCTATGGACACGTGCCGTGTATTACGAGGGACTGATGGCACTGCAGACCGTCGATCCACAGCAGCGTTACATAGACTATGCCACGCGGTGGGCTGACTTCCACCAATGGACACCACGCAATGGGGTTACCACCTGCGATGCCGATGACCAGTGCTGCGGACAGACCTATTGCGAGCTAGCGGGCGATTCGAAGTACGAGGCTCGGGAGCAGCTGAGTCACGTGATTGAGAACCTGAACCACCAGATGCAGACACCTAATCCGAAGAACGGCTCGCTCTACGGCTGGTGGACGTGGATTGACGCCATACAGATGGCCATGCCACTCTATATGCAGGTTTACCAGCTTACGGGCGACAAGAAATACTGCGACCACGCCATGAAGATGTATCGCTGGACCAGGAATGAATGTGGCGGAGGACTGTTCAACAAGAAGGAGGGACTATGGTGGCGCGATGCCGACTATGTGCCGCCCTACAAAGAGCCCGACGGCCAACAGTGCTACTGGAGTCGCGGCAACGGATGGGTGTATGCCGCACTGGTGCGCTGCATGGAGCAGCTACCGAAGAAATCGAAGGAATATAAGGAGCTGAAGAAGGACTTCGTGCTGATGAGCAAGGCGCTGCTGAAATGTCAGCGAGAGGACGGATTCTGGAATCCCAGCTTAGTGAGCACCAACTATGCGATGCCCGAGACCAGCGGCACGGCACTCTTCCTCTACGGCATGGCATGGGGCATACGGCAGGGTTATCTGAAGGCTGACAGCTATCGACAGGCCTGCAACCGCGCATGGAAGGCCATCGTGCGCGATGCCATACACCCCGACGGCTTCATCGGCTGGATGCAGGGCACGGGCAAGGATCCCAGTGCAGGACAGCCACTGAGCTATACCCGTACGCCCGACTTCGAGGACTACGGCACGGGCTGTGTGCTACTGGGAGCCGTGGAGTATTGTAGATTGCTGAAAGCCAATAACTAAAAGCTAAAAACCCATAATTTCTCGCAAAACATATTAAAAACTCCTTATTCCTCGCTCCTAACTCCTAACTTATTTGTACTTTTGCGTCAAAATAGTGAACACAAAACATTGAATGACATGAAGAAACTATTACTTTTCATCACGATGCTCATTTGTGGAGTAACCACCACAATGGCGCAGAAGCCTGCCGAGATCAAGTTCGACAAGCTGACACACGACTTTGGTAAATTCTCGGAGAAAGACGGTACAGTAACATGCACTTTCACCTTTACCAACGTAGGCGAGCAGCCCCTGGTCATCAATCAGGCCATCGCCTCTTGCGGCTGCACCGTGCCCACCTACACCAAAGAGCCCATCCAGCCTGGAAAGGGCGGCGAGATCATAGTCACCTATAACGGAGCGGGCAAGATGCTTGGACATTTCAAGAAGAACATCGCAGTGCGCACCAACGGAAACCCAGAGCTGACTCGCCTCTATATTGAGGGCGACATGACGGAATAGACCGGCAACTGGTCTGAACCCCCTAAGCGAGGAGGCTGGGGGCTGAACAGAGGCCATAGGGGGTAAAAAACGCCCTTCTATTTCGTCTATTTTGTCTATTTCTTCTATTTCTCGGAAATCACAAATGAGGCTCCTTGTTCGCAGGAGCCTCATTTATAGATAGTTAGCCCTAAAAACTGATTGGGCCATGACCCATGCAACTGGTGGTGGTGAGAGCGGTAATTCCCATGATTTTTCTGTTTTTGGGCACGGATTCTTACTGTAACAACTCCCCTCCTCCAGGGAGGAGGGGTAAGGGGTGGTAGGAACAGGTTACTGATACCACCCCGCCCTTCGGGCAACCCCTCCTTTAAAGGAGGGGAGTTGGATCCCCCCATTGCCAGTTGAATTCGCCGAAAATCAAAGTTGTATAAATATGCCAAACTTGTGTTAAACGGTCTGCTGCCTCCTTTTCTAAACGAGCGACCCGCTATTTTCATCGAGGAGCGCGCTAATTTTGACGAGCAGCGTGCTTATTTTCAGTGAGCAGGGCTTCGTGCTAACACATCTTTTCAACAGCAAAGTTACGCACAAATAATCATTTATGCAATAGCCGTGCATCACTATGCATCGCCTATTAACGTTTTTGGGGAATGAGGGAGAAATAGAAGAAATAGAAGGGCGTTTTTTACCCCCTATGACCTCTGTTCAGCCCTTATTTTGCATATGCTACTGATCGTGTCTCGCGAATGACGGTAATCTTGACCTGTCCGGGGTAGGTCATCTCATTCTGAATCTTCGAGGCGATCTGTCCGCTGAGGGCCTCAGTCTCGGCATCGTCCATCTTGTCGGCGCCGACAATGACTCGCAGCTCGCGACCTGCCTGGATGGCGTAGGTCTTGGTGACGCCGGGGTAGCTCATGGCAATGGCCTCGAGGTCGTTGAGGCGCTTGATGTAGGCTTCAACAATCTCGCGACGGGCTCCGGGGCGGGCTCCGCTGATGGCATCGCAGACTTGCACGATGGGAGCGAGGAGGGTCTGCATCTCCATCTCGTCGTGGTGGGCACCAATGGCGTTGCAGATGTCGGGTTTCTCCTTAAACTGCTCGGCAATCTTGGCTCCGTAGAGGGCATGGGGCATCTCGCTCTCCTCGTCGGGCACCTTGCCGATGTCGTGGAGCAGTCCGGCACGCTTGGCTTTCTTGGGATTCAGTCCCAGCTCGGCAGCCATGACAGCACAGAGGTTGGCAGTCTCACGGGCATGCTGCAGGAGGTTCTGTCCGTAGGATGAGCGGTATTTCATCTTGCCGATGATACGCACCAGTTCGGGATGCAGTCCGTGGATGCCCAGGTCAATGGCGGTGCGCTTGCCAGTCTCGATGATCTCGTTGTCTAACTGCTTCTTCACCTTGTTCACCACCTCCTCGATGCGGGCGGGATGGATGCGGCCGTCGGCTACCAACTGATGGAGGGCGAGACGGCAGGTCTCGCGACGTACGGGATCGAAGCCGCTGATGACGATGGCCTCGGGGGTGTCATCAACTACGATTTCAACGCCACAGGCAGCTTCCAAAGCACGGATGTTGCGGCCTTCACGGCCAATGATGCGGCCTTTCACCTCGTCGTTGTCGATATGGAATACGGAAACGCTGTTCTCTACAGCTGTTTCGGTGGCCACGCGCTGGATGGTCTGGATGACAATCTTCTTGGCCTGAGCATTGGCATTAAGCTTGGCCTCGTCCATGATCTCATTGATATAGCTGGCAGCGGCGGTCTTGGCTTCGTCCTTCAGGCTTTCAACCAAACGGTTGCGAGCCTCCTCGGCACTCAGTCCAGAAAGCTCTTCCAGCTTCTCACGCTCTTTCTGCTGCATCTTGCCCAGTTCCTCCTGTTTCAAGGCCAGCGATTTCTTCTCATTGTCGATACGGGTCTGCTGGTTGTCGAGCTCGTTCTTGCGACGTCCCAGCTCCTCCTGCCGCTGGTTCAGCGACAACTCGCGCTGCTTCAGCTTGTTCTCACTCTGCTGGATGTGCTGGTTGCGCTGCTGCACTTCTTTCTCCAGCTCGCTTTTCTTGTTGAGGAACTTCTCCTTTACCTCAAGCAGTTTCTTTTCCTTGATAACCTCTGCCTCCTTGTTGGCCGAGTCTATCATCTCATTGTATTTTCCCTTGACGACTTTCAGGAAAACGAAGTATCCGCCTGCCACGCCTAATACAAGGGCAGCAGCGGCAATAATAATTGCTAAAATGGTACTAATCATAAATATATGTAATGTTAATATTCTCCCTCGTTACTTCAGTGCCTCTTCGATTTCAGAAGTCAGGTCTCGGAGAATATTATCATAGGGGGTCGTGTCGTTCTTGCCCAGTTCCTTCTCATACCGCAGGGCTATTTCAATGAGCGTCATCAGCCCTATGGTATGGTCACTCTTGCGCCCTTTATAGACCTGAGCATAGGCCCCGTAGCGCTCGGTGATAAGTTTGGCAGCAGCACGATAGTACACCTCATCCTCGCGGTTGTGGAGCACCATTGCAATGTCTTCATCATAGACGTGCAACCTTATATTGAGTTTCTCGTTACTTGCTTCTGGCATCGTCGTCTCTTACTTTTCATCGCTGAGTACAGCAATGCATTTATTTATGCTGCGTATCAGACTGGCTATCCGCTCTTTGGCACCTTCCAAGTCACCGTCGGTGATTTCGACCATACGGGCCATCTTCAACGCTTCGTAGTCTTGTTCCCGCTGAGCCAGTTTTGCCTGAAGCTGCTCTATCTGCAGTTTGTTCTCATCCAGCTGTGCATACAAACTCTGATTCTCCTGCTTCAGCTCTTTGAAACGGAGTATCATCTGTCTGACACGCGTCTGGAAGACGGCTAAATCTTTCTCACCTTGGTTCATGACCACAATTTTATCATACAAAGGTAGGCAAAAGATGTGAAAAGTGATACATGTCAAGTGAAAAGCGACAAAAAATTGCGTTATTTTAACATTTTGTACACATTTTTCACTTACCGACTATTACTTATCGTTTTTCTTCGGCTCTTTCTTGGCCAACATCACAACACGATAGACGAAGTCAGTGCTCCACTTTTCGGAGAAGTTCAGGCGCTTGTTATATTCACGCACAGCCAACACCGTTTTAATGACGCCGGCATCCTTGTAATCGTTCTTCGTGAAGATGTCATGCACCGTCTTCTGAGTCATACCGTAAATGGCCTTCTTGAAAAGGCTGGGCATGCGCAGCTTGAACTTCATCAGATTGCCTGTGAGCATCATCATATCCTGCACGTAGGCCTGGAACTGTAGCAGATAGGGCTGCACATCCTGCAACTTACGACAACGGCGGTTGATGCTTTGATCTATCTCCTTGAAGAACTGATCGTCCATCTGGTACATTTCCTTGAGCATCTTCTTGCAGCGGGCTTTCTCACCCACGCCTAAGCGTCCCTGCTGCGTAGGTACTTTCAGCGTCACCTTGAAAGTGCGCAGGTCGGGCAGCGCTGCCAAATTCGTGATATGCAGGTCGGAAGCCATCGCTGCCTGAAAATACACACGGATAAGCGTCATGAAATCTTCCATGCCGCCAATTCTCACTTCATTATCGGCCGTCTTTCGGCCAAAGATTTTTCCTATTATTCCCATGATTCACAATTTTCGCATGCAAAGGTACGAAATAAACAGCAATACTAACGTCCTTTAACTCCTTTTAACTACTTTAACTCCGTTAACTCCCCAAATATTCGTACCTTTGCACCCAAATTACGTAATTATATCATGAAAGGAATAGTTTTAGCAGGTGGAAGCGGCACACGCCTCTACCCTATCACTAAGGGTATCAGCAAGCAACTGATTCCCATTTTTGACAAGCCGATGATCTATTACCCCATTTCGGCGCTGATGCTGGCAGGTATTCGGGAGATATTGATTATCTCTACTCCTTATGACTTGCCGGGATTCCGCCGTCTGTTAGGTACCGGCAAAGAGCTGGGCGTCCACTTTGAGTATGCCGAGCAGCCATCACCCGACGGACTGGCACAGGCATTCATCATCGGCGAGAAGTTTATAGGCGACGATTGTGCATGCCTTGTCCTGGGTGACAACATTTTCTACGGTTCAGGCTTCAGTGGACTGCTACGCCAAAGTGTGGAGAATGCTGAGAAGCACGGCCTTGCCACTGTCTTTGGATATTATGTAAACGACCCTGAGCGTTATGGCGTGGCCGAGTTTGATGCAGAAGGCAATTGTCTCAGTATCGAAGAGAAACCCGAGCATCCCAAGTCGAACTATGCTGTCGTGGGACTCTATTTTTATCCCAACAGTGTCGTAGAAATAGCCAAGAACATCAAGCCCAGTGCCCGAGGTGAGTTGGAGATTACTACTGTCAATCAGGAATACCTGGCTCAGCAAAAACTGAAGGTTCAGACCTTGCAGCGCGGCTTTGCATGGCTCGACACAGGCACTCACGACTCGTTGTCGGAAGCCTCCACTTTCATCGAGGTCATCGAGAAGCGTCAGGGCCTGAAAGTAGCATGTCTCGAAGAGATAGCCTACAAACGCGGCTGGATTACCAAGGAACAGCTTCGCGAACTTGCTAAGCCTATGCTGAAAAACGATTATGGGCAATACTTGATACAACTGGCCAAGAACAAATAAAAACGTTACACATATAATAATGAGAAAGTTTTTAATATCATTTGTGTTGACATTGTGTTGTGCTGCCAATATTCAAGCACAAGGCATGAGCGACCAACAAGTCCTACAGTTTATTTCCAAAGAGGTAAAGGCAGGAACCAGTGAGAGCCAAATTGTGACTAAACTGATGCAGAAGGGAGTGAACATTGAGCAGATTCGCCGCCTTCGCAACCAGTATGACAGGCAGGTTTCTGATCGTGGAGCTTCACGTGCTGCCGACGGTGCCGTCAGAATGGCTACCGAGCGAATGCAGGGAAATGGCGATGGCACCACATCACAAGAACTGACGACAGCACAGCAAGGTACTACAGGCGCTGTGTACAGTGATGCTAAAGAGGATGTAGCCGTGGCTGAACGTGAAGTAAAAGCTATGCAAGAAGTGACCCCTGAAACTGAAGGGAAAAAAGTTTTCGGACATGACATTTTCAGTCAGGCAAACCCCAGTTTCCAACCACCTGTCAATACGCCCGTCCCTGATTCATACGTATTGGGGGCAGGTGATCAGGTTGTAGTCGATATTTATGGTGCCTCCCAGGAAACATTGGTACATACCATCTCCCCAGATGGAACCATCACCGTAGCCGGTTACGGTCCCATCTATCTGAGCGGTCTATCAGTTGCAGGAGCACAAAGCAAGTTGCGTGCTACCATAGGTTCACGATATCAGACCAGCAGCCTGCGTATGACTGTGAGTAAAACCAGAACAATACAGGTAAACCTGATGGGAGAAGTAAATGCACCTGGAACTTACCAACTCTCTGCATTTGCAAACGTTTTCTATGCGCTTTACAGAGCTGGCGGCGTCAGTCCCCTTGGAACGCTGCGTAACATTGAGGTGTATCGTAATGGCAAGCTCGTTACCGTAGTGGACTTATATAAGTTCATTCTCGAAGGGCGGCTCGCAGGAAACATCAACCTTCAGGATAACGACCTTATTATCGTTCCCACTTACAACTGTCTGGTCGGTGTGACAGGAAACGTAAAACGCCCTATGTTTTACGAGATGCGTAAGGACGAAACGGTAGCAACACTTATCAATTATGCTGGCGGTTTCCTTGGAGACGCTCACAAATCGTCAGTCCGACTGGTAAGACAGACGGGCGAACGCTATCAAATCTATAATGTAAGCGAATTTGAGATGTCCACCTTCAAGATTGACGATGGCGATGCTATTAGCGTAGATGGCATGATCAACCGCTTTGAGAACATGGTCGAGATTAAAGGTGCAGTCTTCCGTCCCGGACAGTTCCATCTTGGAGGAAATGTCAATAGTGTGAAAACACTTATTGAGGCTGCTGACGGCCTCACAGAAGATGCCTACACCAGCCATGCCGTAGTACACCGTCTGAAGGAAGATCGCACATTAATCGTAATGCCCGTCAATGTACAGGGAATCATAGATGGCTCTGTACCCGATTTCCCGCTACAGAACGAGGACGTAGTATTCATACCCACAGAAAAGGAACTGCGTATGGAACGTACGTTTACCATCTCTGGTGCTGTAATGAGTCCTGGCCCCTACGAATATGCCGACAACACCACTATTGAAGACCTGATCGTGATGGCAGGCGGACTGCGCGATGAGGCATCATTGATGCGCGTAGAAGTCAGCCGTGTAATACGTGACCCAATGGCTACAGAGAAATCGGATCAGTATGCTAAGAAATTCTATTTTGATTTGAAAAACGGCCTGGTTATCGACAACGAGCGTACATTCCTGTTGGAGCCCTACGACCACGTCACTATCTACAATAGCCCGGTTTTCAATCAGGCTCGCTTAGTGACAGTGACCGGAGAGGTAAACTGGGAAGGCACAGTGGCTTTGGAGCATAAAGTCACGCGTTTGAGCGACATCATCGAGATGGTCGGAGGTCTGACACCGCATGCCTATCTCAAGGGAGCCTCCATGACCCGGCGCATGAGCGACGAGGAAAGGGTACGCAGAAGTGCAACCTTAGAGGCCGTACGCCAGATTCTTACAGAGAAGGGTGACTCCATAGCCTATTCCAGGATGGACCTCGAAAACAACTATCCTGTGTATATTGACTTAGAGAAAGCCATCAACGACCCAAGTTCAGATGCCAATATACAACTGCGTGAAGGCGATCGCATCTTCGTACCAGAATATGACCCGATTGTGCGTGTCTCGGGCGATGTGATGTTTCCCAATACCCTGTTCTACGAATCCGGTAAGGACTACAAGTACTATGTCAACGAGGCTGGAGGCTTTGGACACCGTGCCAAGAAGTCGAAGACATTCATCGTCTATCAGAACGGACGAGCCATGCTGACGAAGAAGGGAGCAAGACCCGAACCAGGCTGCGAGATCGTCGTGGTGAGCAAGAAGCGCAGGCAGCCATGGACACTAACTGATGCCGTAAGGGCAGTCAGTGGTCTGTCAAGCATGGCAGCCATGATAACCGCCATTACCTATATGATCAAGGACAAATAATCACAGAAAAGCAAGTATCATGTCTGAGGAGAATAAAAACAACGTAACAGCGCAGGAAGAAAAGCCCATCGACTTCAAGAAAATCTTTGGCGACCTGCTCAAGCATAGAAAGCTATATTATAAGGTCTTGCCCATCACTTTCGTGCTGGCAGCCATCTATGCATTAGGCCTGCCCAACTACTACAAATGCACCGTCAAGCTCTCGCCGGAAATGTCAACAAGAAGCAGTTCCAGCGGACTAGCAGCATTGGCCAGCAATTTTGGTGTCAATCTGGGAAGGGGAAGCGGAGGCATGGGAACTGAAGCCCTGTTCCCTACACTCTACCCCGACCTCATGAACTCCACAGACTTTAAGACCAGTCTTTTCCCTGTCATGATCACACTGGAGCCAAAGAATGACGACGATACCATCCGCACCATGACCTACTACGACTATCTGAAAAACGAGCAGAAGTCGCCATGGTGGAGCAAGGCCATTGGGGGAAGCATGAAGTTTCTTTTCGGACTGTTCAGAAGCGGAGAACCAAAAGAGGAAGAAGAAGAGGAGAAACCTTTCGATCCCTTCCGGCTTACCAAACAACAGGCTATGATTGTAAAAGCCATCAACAAAAAGGTAGTCTGCGACGTAGACAACAAGACTATGGTCATCACCATCAATGTCACCGACCAGGACGCCTTGGTTTGCGCCACCATTGCCGACTCCGTGAAGACGCGTTTGCAGAAGTTCATCACCGACTATCGCACCAGTAAAGTCCGTGTGGATCTGGAGTACAACAGAAAGATATATGCAGAAACTAAGAAGAGCTACGAAAGAGCCCGCCAGCAGTATGCCGAATACATGGATGCCAACCACGACGTCATCTTATACACCGTCCGCCAGCGACAGACCGATTTAGAGAACGAGATGCAGCTGCAGTATAACGCTTTCCAGCAGGTTGCTTCAGCATTGTTGGCAGCCGAGGCAAAGGTTCAGGAGGAGACTCCGGCCTTCACTACGCTGCAGAGTGCCACCGTACCAGTGAAGAAAGCCGGTCCAAGCCGTGCAAAAATCTGTCTTGTATGGTTATTTCTTGCTTTTATTGGCACCTCTGTCTGGATACTCCATAAAGAAGATGACTTGAAACCATTGTTAGGTTTAGGATAAAGAGAAAGAGAAAACTAAAAGGAGCTACTTGTAAGCAGCTCCTTTTTAGTTTGTAATCATTTCTACCGATTTACTTTACCTTCTCCACGATGGCCTTGAAGGCTTCGGGATTGTTCAGGGCGAGGTCAGCGAGCACCTTGCGGTTAATCTCGATACCAGCCTTGGTAAGTGCACCCATCAGCTTCGAATAGCTGATACCTTCCATACGTGCGGCAGCGTTGATACGCTGAATCCACAGGGCGCGGAAGTTACGCTTCTTAGCGCGACGGTCACGATAGGCATAGGTCAGACCTTTCTCCCAAGTATTCTTGGCTACTGTCCAAACATTCTTACGGGCTCCAAAATAGCCACGGGTGAGCTTCAGAATTCTCTTACGCTTAGCTCTCGATGCAACATGATTAACTGATCTTGGCATAGTTTTCTACTTTTTTTGAAGTTTGACAATAGGTTTGATTAGCGGAGACACAACAGGTCACGAACCTGCTTCATGTTGCTCTTGTCAATAATCTCGTAGCCTACCAAGTTACGCTTCTGCTTCTTGGTCTTCTTGGTTAGAATGTGGCTGTGGTAAGCGTGATGTCTCTTAACCTTACCAGTTCCGGTGAATGAGAATCTCTTCTTGGCACCAGAGTTTGTCTTTACTTTTGGCATTTTTTTAAATATTAAATTGTTATTAAATAGGCGATGGCAACGCATATACCGGGCGTTACGCATCTGTTTCTTCTGTCAGCTTCTTCAATGCATCAGCACTGATTTTAGCATTGGCCAGCAATCCACCATTGGCGGGAGCTTCTACGTCTATCTCGACGTTCTGCTTCACCTGCTTGGCCTCTTTTATTTCTGCCTCTGCGGCCTCACGGTCACGAGCCTGCTGGCTCTTTTTCTGAGTTCCAGCCTTTTTCGGAGCCAGATAGAGGAACATCTTCTTGCCTTCCAACGATGGCATCGACTCTACCTTGCCTACTTCTTCCAAATCATTAGCAAAGCGCAGCAACAGCACCTCACCCTGTTCCTTGAAAAGAATACTACGCCCACGGAAGAAGACGTATGCACGCACTTTGTTGCCTTCTTCAAGGAACTCCTTAGCATGCTTCAGCTTGAACTGATAGTCGTGCTCGTCGGTCTGTGGTCCGAAGCGGATTTCCTTCACCTCCACCTTTACTTGCTTGGCCTTCATCTCCTTTTGGCGCTTCTTCTGCTGGTAGAGGAATTTTGAATAGTCGATGAGACGACACACTGGCGGATTGGCATTCGGAGATATCTCAACCAGATCCACGCCCTGTTCGCGAGCCATATCCAGTGCTTGTTTTGTGGGCATCACCGTCGATCCGCTCTCACCCACGATGCGGACTTCACGCACGCGTATTTGCTCATTAATACGGTACTGGTTCTGTTTTTTGTCTATCTTCATCAAACTTTTTATGCAAATCGGCTGCAAAGGTACGACAAAACGCGCAAACTACAAAATAAATTACGAATTATTTTTGCTATGTGCCCGATTTTTCGTACCTTTGCCCGCCTAAAACGACACATTTCCTGACTATGAAGAGGTTTTTTCTTTCATTCATGGCGATTTTCGTCGCATTCGTGGCTTGGGCGCAAATGGCCGACCCTGTTCACTTCCGTTCTGAACTGAAAATGCTTCAGAGCGATGAGGCCGAGATTGTTTTCTCTGCCACCATCGATCCTGGCTGGCATCTCTATTCTACCGACATCAGCGACGACGGCCCCACGCGAGCCACTTTCCATGCCGATAAACTGGACGGTGCCGAACTGGTGGGCAAGCTGAAGCCTCGTGGCAACGTGAAAGAGGAGTACGACGAGATGTTTGAAACCACGCTGCGTTTTTTCGAGAATCAAGGAGCCTTCGTGCAGAAGATTCGCTTTACCAAGCCGAAGTACGACATCAGCGGCTATCTGGAGTATGGCGCCTGCAACGACCAGATGTGCATGCCGCCCTCCACGGTGGAGTTCAGCAAGAGCGGTGATGCACCGCAAGCTTCAATCCCCGAGGAGGCCCCCGAGGCTGCTGCCGCCCTCTCTGTTCCAGAAGAAGAGCCGACAGATACTGCCAACAACAACGCTACCGACAGCATTACCATTGAAATCCCTTCTGAGGTTGTGGCGGAGGATTCACTTTGGACACCTATCACCGCTGAGCTGCAGGCCTTTGAGTCGGCAGGCTCTAACGAAATGAACCTATCGTGGTGGATGATCTTCATTGAGGGACTGCTGGCCGGTTTCCTCGCCATCCTCACGCCCTGCGTGTGGCCTATCATCCCCATGACCGTTTCGTTCTTCCTGAAACGCAACAAAGAGCGGAAGAAGGCCATTCGCGAAGCCATCACCTATGGGCTCAGCATCGTGGTCATCTATGTGTTGCTGGGACTGGTCATTACGCTGCTTTTCGGCGCCTCGGCACTGAATGCCCTCAGCACCAACGCCATCTTCAACATCTTTTTCGCCCTGCTGCTCATCGTCTTTGCAGCCTCGTTCTTCGGGGCTTTCGAGCTGACGTTGCCTTCCAGCTGGTCGAACAAGATTGACCAGAAGTCGGAAAAGACAACGGGTCTGCTCAGTATCTTCCTCATGGCTTTCACACTGGCCTTGGTCAGTTTCTCATGCACGGGTCCCATCGTGGGCTTCCTGCTGGTAGCCGTTTCCACACAGGGTGACATCGTGGCACCCACTATTGGCATGCTGGGATTCGCCATCGCACTGGCCATTCCATTCACGCTTTTCGCTATGTTCCCCTCGCTGCTGAAGTCGGCTCCGAAGTCTGGCGGATGGATGAACACCGTGAAAGTGGTACTGGGCTTTATCGAGCTGGCCTTCGCCTTGAAGTTCCTCTCAGTGGCCGACCTTGCCTACGGCTGGCATCTGCTCGACCGTGAGACCTTCCTCGCCTTGTGGATAGTGCTCTTTGCCCTGTTAGGCGCCTACCTGTTAGGCTGGCTGAAATTCCCACACGACGACGAGAATCGCAAGACCAACGTACCGCAGTTCTTCCTCGGATGGGTATCGCTGGCCTTTGCCGTCTATATGGTGCCTGGTCTCTGGGGAGCACCCTTAAAAGCCATCAGCGCCTTCTCGCCTCCTATGAACACTCAGGACTTCAACCTCTACGAAGGTAGCGTCGAGGCCAAATATACCGACTACGACCTAGGCATGGCCGCTGCCCGTGCTGAGGGTAAGCCCGTGATGGTTGATTTCACAGGTTTCGGCTGTGTTAACTGCCGCAAGATGGAGGCTGCCGTATGGACTGACCCTGGCGTCCGCGATATGCTCAACGATAAGTACGTGCTCATTTCCCTCTATGTAGATGACAAGACACCGCTGCTAGAGCCCATCGAGGTGACTGACGTGGACGGCACCCAGCGCAAGCTACGCACTATCGGCGACAAATGGAGCTACTTGGAGCGTACGAAGATTGGTGCCAACACGCAGCCCTTCTACGTGCTCCTTGACCCCGCTACGGGCAAGCCTCTCAACGGTCTGCGCTCTTACGACGAGGACATCGACCAGTACATCGAATTCCTGCAGAAAGGACTGAAGAACTATGGTAGATAAGGAAACACGCGAAAAAATAATCGCTTTGGTACACGAAGAGGTGGTACCAGCCATCGGCTGTACCGAACCTATGTGCGTGGCACTATGTACGGCTAAGGCGACGGAGAAGCTGGGACGGCTACCTGAGCATATCACGGCGTTGCTGAGTGCCAACATCCTGAAGAACGCCATGGGCGTAGGCATTCCAGGAACGGGCATGACCGGTCTGCCCATTGCCATTGCCCTGGGTGCACTCATCGGCAAGAGCGAATACCAATTAGAGGTACTGAAAGACCTGACACCCGAGGCTTTAGAAAAAGGTAGGCAGTACCTCAGCGAGAACCGTATCGATATCCAGCTGAAACAGCACATCACCGAGAAGCTCTACGTAGAGATCATCGTTGAGGCTGAAGGCAAAAGCGAAACGGCGATTATCGCGGGGAATCATACGCATTTTCAGACCCACCCCCAGTCCCTCCCTATAGGGAGGGGAGGAATTACTCCAAGGTCGGATAATCAAGGTGTGCAAGCACATTCCACCCCTCCCTGTAGGGAGGGGCTGGGGGTGGGGCTTTCCCTCCGCCTGGTCTATGACTTCGCTACTACGGCACCCCTCGACGAGATTCGTTTCATCGAGGAAACGCGCGAATATAATATGAACGCGGCACGCGAGGCCCTGAAGGGAAACTACGGCCACAACTTGGGCAAGACCATCGACCGCCCGCTCTCGAAGGGCATCTTCGGCAATAGCATTTTCTGTCACATCATCGCCCGCACGGCTTCTGCCTGCGATGCCCGCATGGGCGGTGCCATGATTCCTGTGATGTCAAACAGCGGCAGTGGCAATCAGGGCATCTGCGCCACAAACCCCGTATGCGTCTATGCCAAGGAGAACGAGAACACCGAGGAAGAGCTGATACGTGCCCTGATGCTGAGCCACCTCACCGCCATCTACATCAAGCAGTCGCTCGGCACCCTCTCGGCTCTCTGCGGCTGTGTTGTAGCATCAATAGGCAGCAGCGTAGGCATCACCTACCTGATGGGCGGCGACTACGACCGCATCTGCGCCTCGGTGAAAAACATGGTGGCCAACCTGACGGGCATGATCTGCGACGGAGCCAAACCGTCGTGCTCGCTGAAGATTACCAGCGGCGTCTCTACTGCAGTCCTCTCTGCCCTGCTCTCGATGGAGGGCAAGTGCGTCAGCTCGCAGGAGGGCATCGTCGATGACAGTGTTGATAAGAGCATCCGCAACCTCACCGCCATCGGTGCCAACGGCATGGGGCCGACTGACGAGATGGTACTGCGTATTATGACAACAAAAGGAGAAAGAAGTAAGGAATAAGTTTGAATTTAGATTTTAGAATTTAGAGGTGTTGCCCTGCGGGCAAGTAAAATGTTAGATGTTAGAAGTACTTCCTACTTCCTAATTCCTACTCGGCGAAGCCGATACCTCTTAATTCCTAATTCTTAATTCTTCCTTGCCGAAGGCAATCCCTCTTACTTCTTAATTCATAATTCTAACATCCCATAAGGGGCATAGGGGGTAAAAATAGGGTGGCAATAACGGCAATAACGGCAATAACTCAACTTTCCCCAAAAACGTTAATAGGTTATGAACAGTTATGCACAGCTATTGCATAAATGAATATATATGCATAACTTCGTAATGTGGTTAGGCCGCTGCCTGCTCACTGAAACAAGCACGCCGCTCGTCGAAATTAGCGCGCTCCTCGTTGAAAATAGCGGGTCGCTCGTTTAAGAAAGGAGGCAGCCGACCATTTAACATAAATTCGGCATATTTATACAACTTTGATTTTCGGCGAATTCAACTGGCAATGGAGAGAATCCAACTCCCCTCCTTTTCAAAAAGGAGGGGTTGCCCGAAGGGCGGGGTGGTATCAGTAACCTGTTCCTACCACCCCTTACAGAAGATTGCTCCATGAAGACGCAATCGCCTCCCTGGAGGAGGGGAGTCCCCCTCTCTTTCTGGAGAGGGGTTAGGGGAGAGGCTTACAATTATCGCTCTCACCACCACCAGTTGCATGGGTCATGGTTCGATTAGCTTTTATGAACAAATATCTGACAATGAGGCTATTACGCGCGTATAGCCTCATTTTTAATTACACGTTATTGCCGTTATTGCCGTTATTGCCACCCTATTTTACCCCTATGCCCCCTATGGGATGTTAGAATTAAAAATTAAGAAGTAAGAGGGATTGCTTTCAGCAAGGAAGAGTTAAGAATTAAGAATTAAGAGGTGTCGGCTTCGCCGAGTATAAATCATGAAGGAAGAAGTACTTCTAACATCTAACATTTTACTTGCCCAAAGGGCAACACCTCTAAATTCTAAAATCTAAATTCAAACTTTCTCCTTACTCCTTTCTCCTTACTCCTTATTTCTCACTCTTCTGTTGTGATGTCCTCAATTTGGTCGATGATCTCCTGATACTGGTGCTGCGTCTTGAAGTGGAGAGAGCATCCGATGATGGCACCGATGACGGCTCCGCAGATGGTGGCGTAGATCATGTAACGAGCCATTTCTGCGTCCTTCTGATAGAATTCCCACGTAAGCCATGCCAGCCAGGCGATGACGGCAGGAATGCCAAAGTAGAGCCAGTTAACATCGAACTTCTTGGCGCGTGCCATTTTACGGCCTACTTCTACCAGATTGTTGCTCATCATATTCGTATTGGTAACGTTCTGACAGTTGTAATAAGTGGCACCGGCGCAGACGAGCATAAAGATGCTGGTAGCAATCCAGAAGCCGAGCGAAAGGCCTTGGTTTAACACGAATACCACGTAGGTGTAAGGAACCATCAGCAGGCAGAGGGCTATGATGGCATAATAACGGCGTTTGATGTTGTTGGCCGTCTTCTTCATCGACAGGCGTATCATGCGGTCGCTCACTATCTCCTGCTCCTTCAGCTTTTTCTTCAGCGTGTTCATCTGCTCACGCATTTCTTCAAATTGTGTATCCATAATGGGTCTGAGTTTTTAATCGTTAGACATTTGTTTGAGTTGTTCGCGGATTCTAAACAGGCGGACACTGACGTTCTTAGCCGTGATGCCGACAATCTGACCAATCTCCTCGTAAGGGAGGTTCTCGAGCCAGAGCAGAACAATCGCACGGTCGAAAGGTTGCAATTTGGAGATGCGCTTGTGGAGCATGTCCACCTGGCGCGTGTCCTCGTCGCGGTCTTCAAACAGGTTGATGTCCATGGTCAGCCTTTCCTCAGCTCTGCGCCGCTTCTTTCTGTCGAGAGAGATGCAGGTGTTGAGGGCGACGCGATAGATCCACGTCTTGATGTCACTACGATGCTCGAAGCTCTCGAAACCTTTCCACAGATTGACTAGTACCTCTTGGAACAGGTCGTTCACCTCGTCGGCATCCTGCGAGAACATGTAGCACACGGTGTAGATGGTGCTCTTGTGTTCCGCTACGGTTTGCGCAAACTTTCTTTCTAAAGTCATCATTGTCGTTCTGTTTTGAATCTTTACACCCATTAGACGCAACAAAGTTACGAAAAACTACACGAACTTTGCTATTTTTTTCTTAATTTTGTAGCCGTAATGACAAAATAGCAATAACGATGAAGAAATTACTGACATTATTATTCGGATTATTGGCGGTTTCGGCGGTTGCCAAAGCCGATAAGACACTGAAACCGCGGCTCGTGGTGTGTACAGACATTGCTCCTGCCGATGTGGAACCTGATGACATGGAGTCGATGGTAAGGCTGATGGCCTATGCCGATTGTTTTGAGATAGAAGCGCTCATCACCAGCGTAGGGTGGAATTGCGACCCTTATCCGTTGGAGTGGCAGCAGTATCTGTCTCGCGTGATTACGGCCTATGCCAAAGACGTGCCTAACCTGATGCGGCGCTCCGGACAGAAGAAACACCTATCACTCAAGAAGGAGAACGGCAGCCAGAAGATGGGCTATTGGCCCAGTGCGGAGTACATCACGAGCCGTGCTGTCATGGGCAGTATGTATGGCGGCATCAAGGCCATCGGCGAGCGCAACGACTCGCCGGGTAGCGAACTGCTGATACGATTGGCCGACGAGGACGATCCGCGTCCGATATACGTTGCTGCTTGGGGCGGTGCCAACACGTTGGCGCAGGCCATCTGGCGAGTAAAGCAGACGCGGAGTGATGACGAAGTCAGAAACTTCGTCCGCAAGTTCCGCCTCTTCACCATCACCGACCAGGACATGCAGTACAGCATGCGCATGAACCGCGCCTATAGTTCGCACATGTGGCTTCGAAAGGACTTTGCCGACGACCTGCAGTTCATCTGGGACGAGGGTGCCTGGCAGGAGCAATGCGAACTGGGCAAGCAGCACTGGCAGGAGCATCAGGACTTCATTCAGGGTCACGGTGAACTGGGCAATGAGTATCCGAACTACAAATGGGGCGTGGAGGGCGACACGCCGAGTTTCCTCTACGTGATGCCCAACGGACTGAACGACCCCGAGGACCCGCGTCAATGCGGGTGGGCGGGCTATCGCTCACCACGGCCTGGACCTCCTGGCAGGAGCCACTGCGCAGTATTAGCGTGGGCTATAAACGCCGCTTCTATCCTGACGAGCTCAACGACTTCAAGGCCCGCATGCAGTGGGCTGCCGAAGGGCACGGCAATCATAATCCGAAAGTAGTAGTGAAAGCCCCCTCGGTTGCTGAGAGGGGAGCCACCATCCGCCTCGATGCCTCAAAGTCGGATGACCCTGACGGCGACGGTCTCACCTTCCTTTGGTGGCAGCAGCCAGAGATAGGCACAACGAAAGTGGCTATCGACCAGTCTGACCAGCCGATAGCCACAATACATATCCCTTCCGATGCTGCTGGCGATACCATTCACATCATTTGCGAAGTCCACGACAACGGTCCCTTCCATTTGGTGGCCTATCGCCGCATCATCATTCATATTCAATAGAACACCAGCGAAAGCAGGTAAGCCACGATGGTAGATGTGAAGACGCAGATGAGGCCGGGCATCATGAACGAGTGGTTCAACAGGTACTTTCCGATGACGGTAGTGCCGCTTCGGTCGAAGTTCACCGTGGCAATATCAGAAGGATAGTTCGGGATGAAGAAATAGCCATAGACCGAGGGTAGCACACCGAGCAGCACTGGGCCAGAGATACCCAACGAGTAGGCCAGCGGCAGCATCGACACCACAACGGCGCCCTGCGAATTGATAAGCACTGAGACGAGGAAGAACACAATGGCTATCGACCACGGGTAGTCCTTCACCACGCCTTCGAGCATTGACTGTATCTCGGGCATATAGTTCGAGAAGAACGTGTCGGCCATCCAAGCGATGCCATAAATAGCCACCACTGCCACCATACCGCTCTGCCATACAGGCCCAGCTACGGCTTTCTTCGGCGAGGCTTTGCAGAAGAGAATCATCAGGGCGGCTGCCACAATCATCACAATCTGGATGACGAGGTTCATCTTCAGCGGCTTGCCGTCCCATGAGGGCAACGCATCCTGGAAGATGGCGAAGAAGACGATGACGCAGAGAGCACCAAGAAAGATAAACACAGCGTTCTTGGCCGACTGCGGAATCTGCATGTCGAGCGTCGTGGCATTGTTGCCATAGATATAGGCACGCTGCTCAGGGTCTTTCAGTTTGGCCTGGAACACGGGGTCTTTGTCAAGGTCGAGACCACGATGATAGGAAGCGGCAGCGGCGGCCATCAGTCCACAGATACAGGCGGGAATGCTCACCATGAGCACGCCAGGGATGGTCACATCAAAGCCATTGGCATTCGAGATGGTGACAAAGGCCACGACGGCGGCAGCGATGGGCGAACAGGTGATGCCCACCTGCGAGGCGATGGAAGCCACGCCGCAGGGACGCTCCGGGCGGATGCCTTTCTTCAGGGCGATGTCGCAGATAATCGGCATCAGCGTATAGACCACATGACCCGTTCCCACCAGCACCGTCAGGAAGAACGTGGTGAGCGGAGCAAGGAAAGTGATACGGTCAGGATGCTTACGTAGCAGCCGCTCGGCAATCTGTATCAGCCAGTCCATGCCTCCCGAGGCCTGCATAATGCCCGCACAGGTAACGGCAGCGATGATGATGTAGATGACGTCGGTCGGCGGATTGCCGGGCTTCAGCCCAAAACCGAACACAAGAATGGCCAGTCCGATGCCGGAGATGGCGCCTAAAGCCAACGAACCATAGCGCGAGCCCACCCAGAGCGCACTAAGCACGATGCACAGCTGCAGAATCATAGTGAAAGTAATCATAGCATGAGCGTTTTTTAGTTATTTGTCGGCAAAGGTAAGAAAAAAAAATGGAATCTGAAAAGAAAATGACAGAAAAAATTCGTACCTTTGCATCCACATTAATATTATAGAGCTATGAAACTGATCAGTTGGAACGTGAATGGCCTGCGCGCTTGCGAAGCCAAAGGCTTCAGTGATATTTTCCGTGAGCTGGATGCTGACTTCTTCTGCCTGCAGGAGACGAAAATGCAGCCCGGGCAGCTCGACATTGCCTTCGAGGGTTACGAATCTTTCTGGAACTCTGCTGAGAAGAAGGGCTACTCGGGCACAGCTGTCTTCACGAAGCACAAGCCGCTGAGCGTGAGCTACGGCATCGGCATCGACCTGCACGACCACGAGGGCCGCGTCATCACCTTAGAGATGGACGACTTCTTCCTGGTATGCTGCTACACGCCGAACTCGCAGGACGGCCTGAAACGACTGGAATACCGCATGTCGTGGGAGGATGCCTTCCGCAAGTACCTGAAACGGCTCGATGAGCAGAAGCCCGTCATCCTGTGCGGCGACCTGAACGTGGCCCATAAGGAGATTGACATCAAGAACCCGAAAAGCAACCGCCACAATGCCGGCTTCACCGACGAAGAACGTGAGCAGTTCAGCGACCTGCTGGCCTGCGGCTTCACCGACACCTTCCGCTGGAAATATCCCGAGCAGGTAACCTATTCATGGTGGAGCTACCGTTTCCAAGCTCGGCAGAAGAACGCTGGCTGGCGCATCGACTATTTCGTGGTCAGCAACCGTCTGCGTCCCCGTGTGCTCGACGCCAAGATCCACACCGATATCCTCGGCTCTGACCACTGCCCCGTAGAATTGGAGTTAGATTAAGGAAGCCCCTACCTTCTGAAGAGGAATAGGGGGAGGTATTTAATTAAAACGGATGTCGGCAATGACCTGACTGCCTACATGTTCGTTCAGACGCTGTACGAACTCCTGACGACGCATGCTGAGGTCGGCCCTAAGGGCAGGCACGCTGAGGCGCACATAAAGCGTCTGGTTCTGTATGCGCAGACTGGTGGTATAGCGGGCAATAGCCTCGCCGGCTACCACTGGCCATGAGTCAATGAGCCGCTTCTGCAAGAGCGGTGTCTCGAGTCCCAAGACGCGCAGATGACGCATGACAAGACTACTTATTGGCTGTTCTTTGCGCTTAAACATATCTCCCCGTCACTGACATTAAAGAGTTTATAGTCGAAGTCACCGTGCGACAATATCTGGTCGATATGGTCGCGGTTGGTATCAGTAATGAAAATCTGCCCGAACTGCTGACTGGCCACCAAACGGATGATCTGTTCCACACGGGTGGCGTCGAGCTTGTCGAAGATGTCGTCCAACAGCAGCAGGGGCATGTCGCCCTCCACCTTTCTTGACAAGTACTCATACTGTGCCAGCTTCAGGGCGATGACAAAGGTCTTCAGCTGCCCCTGGCTGCCCTCGCGGCGCATGGGATGGCCGTCGAGCAGAATCTCCAGGTCGTCGCGGTGAACGCCATGCAGCGAGTAGCCCACGGCACGGTCTTTCATACGGTCGCGCTGTATCACCTCTAACAACGGGCCACGCTGACAATGGGACACATAGCCCAGCGACACCTGCTCATGACCGCCCGACACGGTGGCATATAGCTGCTGGAAAAGCGGCGTGAGCTGCTCAACGAGGGCACTGCGACCGGCAAAGACCTTTTCGCCTTCACGGGCCATCTCCTCCTCCAAGAGTTCCATCAGCGCAGGGTCAGGCTCGTGCTCCTCATCCCGCAACAAGACATTACGCTGCAGCAGGGCTTTGTTATAGCGGTTCAGCGCATCAATATACGAGCGGTCTAGCTGAGCGATGGCCTGATCCATCAGGCGGCGACGCTCCTCGCTGCTACCCTCTATCAGCAGGATGTCAGAGGGCGACACCATCACCACGGGAATCAGTCCGATATGCTCCGACAGCCGCTTATATTCCTTCTTGTCGCGCTTGAAGTGCTTCTTCGTGCCACGCTTCATGCCACAGAAAATCTTGAGGGGCGAGGACTGCGGGATTAGGGGTGAGTATTCCCCTTCCAAAACGAAGAAGTCCTGATCGTGGCGCATGACGAGCGAGTCCTGAGTAGTGGTGGCCGAATGACAGAACGAGAGAAAATAGATGGCATCGAGCACATTGGTCTTGCCTGCTCCATTGTTACCGATGAAACAGTTTATCTTGGAAGAAAACGCCAGCGTTGCTTCCGCAATATTTTTGTAATTAATGATGGATAGTTGCTCTAAAACCATAAATTTTGTGCAAATTTACAGCTTTTCACCGTTAAAAACAAAAAAAGTCCGAAATAAATTTCAATATCTGCAAGATTTTCAGTAATTTTGCGCCCGCAAAACTGACTTCGATAAAAAAGTCAAAAGGTTAGAAAGTAAAAAAGTAAAAAAATAATAGAATAAATGGCAAAGAAACTTGCAAAGCAGAGTGCCCCTGAGACACAGCCGGCACTGAACAAACACGAGGACTTCATCCTCAAGTACAAGAACGCTCTCATCGGTGCTGTGGTGGCACTGCTGGTGATTATCTGTGGTATCATCATCTACAACAACCACAAGGCTGGCAAGCTGAGGGAGGCTCAGACTGCCATGCAGACCCCTGAGCTAAACATGCAGTTGGGTATGACCGAGGTGCAGCAGGCCAGCGGTCTTTTCGGACAGCAGCTCTTCGAGCAGGCCCTGAACGGCGACAGCGCCGGTACCACCAAAGGCTTCCTGAAGATTGCCGACGAGTTTTCTTCAACGAAGGCCGGTAACCTGGCTAACCTCTATGCCGGACTGTGCTATGCCCATCTTGACAAGTGGGAAGATGCCTTGAAATACTTAGAGGCTTACGACGATGCCGACGACATGCTCATTTCGCCCGCCGCTCTTGGTGCCTTAGGCAATGCCTATGCCCATGTGAACCAGCTCGACAAGGCTGTGAGCACGCTGACGAAGGCTGCCGAGAAGGCCGACAACATCATGCAGTCGCCCATCTACTACATCCAGGCTGGCGAGATCCTCGAGAGCCAGGGTAAGAAGGCCGACGCCCTGAAGCTCTACGAGAAGGTGAAGGGCATGAAGAGCATTTCACAGTCATCGCCCTACGTGGAAATGATTGATGAGTACATAGAGCGCGTCAGCGAGTAAGTCGATGGCCACTAAAAACCTTTCCGACTACAACGCAGCCAGCGTTCCTGATGCGTCGAACATGATATTCGGCATTGTTGTCGCCGAGTGGAATCCCGAGATTACCGGGGCTCTGCTCGACGGTTGCGTTTCTACCTTAGAGAAACACGGTGCCCTGCCCGAGAACATCCACGTTAAGACCGTGCCCGGCTCGTTCGAGCTGATATACGGTGCCCACCAGATGACTTTGAACGACGGCTACGATGCCGTCATCATCCTGGGCAGCGTCATCCGCGGCGAGACGCCCCACTTCGACTATATCTGTCAGGGCGTCACCGAGGGCATTGCCCGTCTGAACGTCACGAGCAACATTCCCGTCGTCTTCGGACTGCTCACCACCGACACCAAGCAGCAGGCACTCGACCGTGCCGGCGGCCGACTGGGCAACAAGGGCGACGAGTGTGCCGTGGTAGCCATCAAGATGGCTAAGTTCTAAGGCTGTCTCCCCCTTACGCGAAAGTTTCCAGAAATTTCACCGTTCCTTCTACCTTCACCTCCCTTGTGGTGGCAGGCAGCAGGACGGTTTCTCCTGCTTTCAGGCTGGTGGTCTCGCCATCAGCCGTCAGCGTTCCCTCTCCCTTTACACATATTATAATAATAAAGGAGTCCAGGTCAGCATAGTCGAGCAGCATGGGCTCGGTGAGGTCATAGATGGCCGTGGTGAAATAGGGGCACTCCACCACCTGCTGGGGCACGTTCTGCTGGGGCTCATACTCCGTGCGGTAGTCGGGCAGCACGTTGTAGTCTATGCTCTCGGCAGCCTCGTTCGTATGCAGCTGTCGCAGGTTGCCGTCCTTGTCGCGGCGCTTATAGTCGTAGATGCGGTAGGTGACGTCACACGTCTGCTGAATCTCTACCACCTGGCAGCCGGCACCGATGGAATGGATGCGGCCGGCAGGGATGAAGAACACGTCGCCCTCTTTTACCTCATAGCGTGCCAGGGCGTCGATAATAGTATCATTCTCCACCATCTGCTTGTATTGCTCGGGAGTAATCCGGCACTTCAGTCCGTTATACAGAAACGGAGCCTCCGCTCCTTCCACCTTACTCCCTTCTGCCGACTCCAACACATACCACATCTCCGTCTTTCCCCGCTCCTTGCCATGACGGCGGGCCACCTCGTCGTTGGGGTGCACCTGAATAGACAAATCCTTACGGGCATCGATAAACTTGATGAGCAAGGGGAACTCATTGCCGAAGCGCTCATAGTTCTCCTGCCCCACCAGCAGCGCTTTCTCCCTGCTCACCAGCTCGTTCAGCGTCAGTCCCGCCATAGGCCCTTCGGCCACCACGGTCTCACGTCCCTGCACGCCTGATATCGTCCAGCTCTCGCTTCCCCATAGGGCTTGTTTTATTAAAGGTTCAAATTTATACATAGTCTTCATTTTTCCATTTTCACTATTACCCCCCTCCTTCTGGATGGGCTGAGAGAGGCTTTTTAACTCTTCTTCCAGAAGCTGCGGGTGAACAGCACCAGCACGGCGATAATTTCAAGACGGCCGACGAGCATGAGGAACGAGCAGAGCCATTTCAGCCCTTCGCCCAAGTCAGCCCACGACATCTGCGGCCCGATGTTCGTGTCAAGACCAGCGCCCACATTGCTGATCAGACTAAACGCTATGGTGAACGCATTGGTGATATCCACCCCCGACAGCACCATCACCAGTGCCGTCACCACGAGCATGATGATATACAGCGTGAAAAACGCCAGCAGCGTCACCAACCGCCCCTGCGGAATGTTCTGCCCCCCTACCCTGACGGGCAGCACGGCATTGGGATGCAGGATATGGTAGAACTCGTTGCGCAGCACACGCAGCAGCATCAGCACGCGGATGCTCTTGAAGCCACCCGTAGTACTGCCAGCGCAGGCACCCATGAACATCAGCACGCCCAGGATGACCCACGTAATCTGCGGCCACATCCCCGCATCAGTATTCGACAGGCCCGTCGTGGTGATGAACGACACCACCTGGAACAGCGACGAGCGCAGCGCCTCCTCCACGTCGTAGCCCATGCGCGTCATCAGCAGATACATGATCCACAGGGTGGCCACCACGATGGTGATGACATACAGCCGGAACTCAGCATTACGGGCGATGGCACTGAAACGGAACTTGAAGAAGCTCAGGTAGAGCAGCGTGAAGTTGATACCCGCCAGGAACTGGAACAGGATGGCCAGATACTCAATGGTGGGCGAGGCGAAGAACACGCTGCCGTTGTGCGTCGAGAAGCCTCCCGTGGCCGTGGTTGACATCGAGTAGTTCGTAGCGTCGAACCAGTCCATACCGCATGCCCAGAACGACAGTCCGCACGCCACCGTCAGCAGCAGGTAGATGCTCCATATCCACTTCGCCGACGTGCTCAGCCTGGGATGCATCTTCGACCGCATGGGCCCCGTTGCCTCCGCCGAGAACACCTTCACGCTACCACCGACAAGCGACGGCAGCAACGCCACCGTGAAGAACACTATCCCCAGTCCTCCTATCCACTGCATCAGCGAGCGCCAGAACAGCAGTCCGTGACTCAGCGACTCCACATCGTCGATGACCGTAGCCCCCGTTGTGGTAAAGCCCGACATCGTCTCGAAGAAAGCATCAGTCACGTTACCCGGCGTGCCCAGCATCAGGAATGGCGTCATGCCGAAGAGCGAGAACACCACCCACGTCAGCGTCACCACCACATAGGCGTCGCGACGGCTCAGCGAGTTCTCCGCCTCATGTCCCATATAGCGGAACAGCGAGGCTCCCGCCGCTGTGATGGCCGTCGAAATGACAAAGACCATGAAGTTGCTCTCGCCGTAGATCACCGTCATCACTAAGCACAGTGCCATGAACATGGCTTCGATGAACAGCAGCGAGCCGAGAATCTTTGATATGAGCTTCCAGTTAATCACGCTGCAAAGGTAGCTACATTTTCTGACATCTCCAAGAGAAAACAAAAAACTTTTGAAGTTTGAATTTAGATTTTAGAATTTAGAGGTATTGCCCAATGGGCAATTTAGAATTTAGATTTTAGATTTTAGAGGTGTTGCCCTGCGGGCAAGTAAAATTTTAGATGTTAGAAGTACTTCTTCCTTCCTACTTTTTCCTTCTTCCTCGGCAAAGCCGATACCTCTTCCTTCTTAATTCTTAAATCTTAACTCTTAA
>CAJOFE010000029.1 GCA_905233825.1 uncultured Prevotella sp.
AGACGCAAGAATTGCCAATTACTCATGAATTATGTTTTTTTATATATGTTCCTGACCTTTGGTTCACAATTATTTGCTATCTTTGCACGCAAAAGCATGCGAGCCTGCTCGTGCTCGGCCATCCAAGCGTGCTTGATGGCCCTCGCTGAATTGCAGCCGTGCATAAAATTAATGAACATGAAACGCTATCTCTACGGAATCTTTCTGTTGTTCCTACCCCTCACGGTCGTTGCTGCCAACGACGACCTGCCTATGATTACCATCACCACCGATACTGCGCTGAACGCCCAGACAAAGGTGACGGCACAGATGCAGGCAGGCGACTACACAGGCCCTATCGGTATCAAACTACGCGGCAACAGCTCGCTCAGTTTCAATCAGAAGAAATACACGCTTGAACTACGCAACGAGCAGGGCGGCGAGGTAGAGGCGCCCCTCTTGGGTTTGCCTGCCCACAGCAAATGGGTGCTGCTGGCTCCCTACAACGATGTATCGATGGTGCGCGACCCGCTGGCTTTTCAGCTGTGGCGCGACATGGGGCATTGGGGGCCTCGTACCCACATGGTGGAGCTCACTGTCGATGGCGACTACCGAGGCATCTACATCCTATCGGAAGCTATCAAGCGCGGTCAGGACCGGGTAGATATTGCCAAGCTGAAGAAAAGCGACGTGGAGGGACGCGACGTGACGGGCGGCTATCTGCTACGCATCGATACTTACGATGAGGATGACTATACCTTCTCCTCGAAAGTGCCTGGCATTGGAGAGGGCATCATGACCAGTCAGATTACCTGGTCGTGCATCTATCCGAAGAAGCGTAAACTGCAACCCGAGCAGGCCGCCTATATCGAGGCCTTCATCGACAGCGTGGAACTCACCATCCAGTCGGAGCATTTCACCGATCCCCGCTGGGGCTATGAGCGCTATATCGACGTGCCCTCGTTCATTGACTACTTCATCCATACCGAGCTCAGCCTCAACGCCGACGGCTACAAACGCAGTGCCTATTTCTACAAGGAGAAGCAGAAGGCCGACGGCACTGGTGGAAAGCTGGTGGCAGGCCCTGTGTGGGACTACAACCTTGCCTATGGCAACTGTAACTTCTGCAATGCCAACATCATCGATGCCTGGTGCTTCGAGGGAGGCAACACGCAGCCCACGCCTGCCCTGTGGCAACGACTGCTGCAAGACCCCGCTTTCCGTAAGGCCGTGAAGAAGCGCTATCAAGAACTGCGCAAGGGAGTGCTCTCGAATGAGGCCATCAACAAATATATCGATACGCATGTCAATCTGGTGAAGCCCTACATAGAGAAGCACTTTGCCCTCTATCCCGAACTGTTAAAAGATGGGCAGCAACAAGAAGCGCAACCTGCCCAGCAACCAACGGGCTTCACGGGCTTCGGCAGATTCCCTGGCTTCGGAGGAGGTTTTGGTGGCGGATTCGGCGGCGGTTTTGGCGGGGGCTTTGGAGGCTTCGGTGGAATGGACGCCATCAGCTGGTTTGCAGCCTACCGCGTCAGTTCCTACGACGAAGAAATCAAAGTGCTGAAGCAATGGCTAGCTGACCGTCTGGCCTTCCTCGACAAGAGCATCGAGCGCTTCGACAAGGACTTCGAGCCCCATATCCAAGAACCCGTAGAAATGAAGGGACCTAACTTCCCTGGCGGTTTCCCGGGTAGAGGTTTTCCTGGTGGCGGATTCCCAGGTGGAGGTTTTCCTGGCGGTTTCCAAGGCGGATTCCCTGGCGGTGGCTTTCAGTTCCCCTTCTAATCATTTAGCTCGCTGGCTAACTGCTCCGTCTGCTGTCGTGTGACGTTCGAGTAATAGACGATGCGGCGCGTGTCAATCACTTCACCCTTGCGATAGTGACGCGGACGGTCGTCGTAGCTGGTGTAGAGCAGGGCCGTAAGCACAGAATTCACGTTCTGAGGCTCATCGACTATCATCATTTTTTCCTTGCTGCTAACGATACCGAAGCGGTCATCGATGTTCACCCATCCCTTTCCCATGTAGTAAGTACGGTGCTTCGTGGTCAGCTCATCCTCGCTGATGGCCAGCAAACCGCCTTTCTCGCAGAGGATGGTACAGTCCTCACGTGCCCGTATCGTATCCGTATAGATGACGGCGTTGCCTGCCGTGGAATGGATGGCGAAGCGCATATCAAGGGCCGAGTCGTTGCAGAGCAGATGACCGTACAACGTCCATTCGTCGCCATCGAGCAGATATCGAGGATTATCAGCTGGTACGGCATTGGTGCGCCTGCCCTCTACCTCGTACCATCCTAAGAGGTTGCCCGTGTTGTGGGCCTTGAAGGGAACAATCAGATTTGAGGTTTGAGGTTTGAGGCTTGAGGCTTGATGGGGAGCGATGTATCCTGTATAGCTTTTCAGGCCTTCACTCCAGCTGAAGCAGGTAAAATGGTCTTTGGTGCTGGCACGTACCACGTTCTGACAGGGCAGCACGCGGGCCGCCGAATAGCGCTGACGGAATGCCTCCCACTCTGTAGGCACCAAGTCAGCGGTGCTCCACACGTGGTGCATCAGCCAGGTCATCATCACGCGGTGAGCCTGCACACCCATCCTTCGGGCACCGATGTCGCTACGCAGCAGCCACGAGCCATCGGGAGTGGTCTGCTGACGGTGGCGTATCATCTCGAAGGCCAGCTGCTCCAACATCAATGCATCGGGGTCGCGCAAGATGCAGGCCATCGTCGAGTAGCTCGTAATCTGGTCATAGAGGAACAGGCTCCAGTCGTTGCCATTGGGCATCGCCAGCTCACCGTCGCTCAGCGCCAGCCACCACAGCACGTTGTCGCACACCTCGCGGCAGTTGTGGAGAAGGGAAGCCCCCTCCTTCCTCCCCAGGGCCAGTGCTGCTTCTCCCAGTTCTTGGATGACCACGTTCTGATAGCTGGTATGGAAATAGTTGTGGTTCTGCAACGTGTAGTCGGGGTAGAGGTTTGCACCGCGATAGAGCTCACAGACACGCCTACCTTTATACACCACCGTCTTGTCCTTTTCATCGTCAGGATGAGAATAGCTGTTGATGGCAAAGTCGTACATACGCTCTCGCCAATAGGGTGCCAACTCGTCAGTGGGAAACAAAGCCAGCGTGGCGGCCAGCACATCCACTTCCCAGCCGTTCTCCTCGGCCTTCGTATCGCCTTTGTAGCCCGTGAGCGCCATGCGTTCCAGCTCGTAGTTGCACTCCGCCTTCAGCAACTGATAGATGTACTTGCGTTGCTGTTCCGTGAGACTGTCCCAGAGGAATGCCGCCTGATAGGCCACGCTCATGGCCCATAGCGAACTCTCCCACACATGGTCCTTATCGCTGACAGAGCCCCAGTAGTGGCCATCGGCACACACCTTCAGGCGGTTCGCCTTGTGCGTAGAATAAGCGAACACCAGCGACTGTCGGGCCATCCGCTCCACGTCGTCCCACGTCACATCCTCGGGCAATGTTGTCTTTCCCCTGGCATATTTCGTGAGAAAGGCGCACACCATTCCCATATCGGCATTCGGGCGCACACCATCCTCGTTTGACTTCATCGTGTTGTTCGAGCGGAAGCAACCGCACGCCTCGCCCACACTATTTGGCTCCTGACACGGCTGGAAGTCAGCCTTCATATATGTAGTGAATCGCGTCAGCATCTGCAATAGCGAGTCCTGCATTTGCTGTTCCGGCATAAACGCAGCCACACGCAAGGTTCCTGCGAGCAGCATCACCACAATGGCAAATAATTGTTTCCTGTTCATCCTCGTTCTGTTCTTTTTAGCTGCAAAGATAATGCAAAGCGTGTAAAAAGCAAAATAAAACACCGTTTATTTTCAAAAGGACATTGAAATCTAAGGGCATTATATAATAAAATGGCGGGGTGATACGTTATAAAGATGTGTTTAGGCGAATTCTGCTGATATTGGCCCTGTCGGTTATGGCCTGCTTGGAAGCAGGAGCACAGTACGACCCGTCGTTCAGTCACTACTGGGCGATGCCGACGGCGTTTAACCCTGCTGCCGTAGGCAAACAGGAGAAAATAAACTTCACCGCTGCCTATTCGATGGCGCTGGCGGGCTTTAAGCGCAACCCCAACACGATGTATGCCTCGGGCGACTTGCCCTTCTACATGCTCGGCACCTATCATGGCATAGGCCTGAGATTCGTAAATGATGCCATCGGCCTTTTCTCGCACAAAAACCTCGGCGTGCAGTATGCCTACAGGCAGAAACTCTTCGGCGGCATGCTGGCCGTTGGTGTGCAGGCAGGGATACTTAGCGAAAGCTTCAAAGGAACGAAGCTCGACGTAGAGATGGCTGGCGACCCTGCCTTCGCCACATCGGAGGTAACGGGAACGGCTGTCGATCTGGGTGCCGGACTATGGTATCAGCGCAAGGGATGGTATGCCGGCGCCTCGGTGCAACACCTCACATCGCCCACCGTGGAAATAGGTGAAACGAACCAGTTGGACGTGTCAATGGCATATTATTTGATAGCAGGATGCAATATTCGGTTCAGAAATCCGTTATTATCAATACAGCCCTCTGTAATGGGACGTTCAGACGGAGTGGGCTATCGTGCCGACATCACAACCCGACTGACCTACACCCACGAAGGGCGACGGATGTATGTAGGTGCAGGATATAGCCCAGAGAACTCGGTGACGATATACCTCGGAGGCGACTTCCACGGCATCCTGCTGGGATATAGCTACGAAGCCTACACCAACGGCATCAGCCTGGGCAACGGCTCGCACGAGCTGTACGTGGGCTACCAAAGCGACCTGAACCTCTTTAAGAAGGGGAAAAACAAGCATCAGAGTGTGAGGATACTCTGAAATGAGGAATGAAAAATGAAGATTGAGAATAAATGATATTAATGATAAAGAATATGATGAAGAATGAAAAGATGAGAACAGGAAACGGGAAGAGGGCAATGCTCACCGCATTACTCATTTCTCATTTCTCATTTCTCATTTTACTTACTTCCTGCTTCGGCGGAAAGGAAACGATGGCCAACGGCGGCGAGCTGACGGGGGCCAGCGGACGCGCTTTCGCAGAACCTGCTCCTTACGGCATGGTGCTCATCAAACGCGGACACCTGAAGATGGGTGAGGAAAAGACAGATTCGCTATGGGGACGACAAACGCCGGTGCGCGACATCAGCGTGGAGGGCTTCTGGATGGACGACACGGAGATTACCAACTCGGAGTACCGCCAGTTCGTAGCCTACGTGCGCGACAGTATCATCCGTGAGCGTATGGCCGACCCCAACTATGGCGGCGATGAGAGCTACAAGATTGAGGAGGACAAGAACGGCGACCCCATCAAGCCTTATCTGAACTGGAAGAAGGCGCTGCCCCGCAAGCCAAATGAGGACGAGCAGCGCGCCTTGGAGAGTGTCTATATCACCAATCCCGTAACGGGCGAGAAGATGCTCGACGCACGTCAGATGAACTTCCGCTACGAAATCTATGACTACACCGAGGCAGCCAAGCGCCAGTATCGTGAGAACGCAGAGGAGCGCCACTTGGACACCGACCAGTGGAACAGGCAGCGGCAGGGAGGTATCTATGATGAGAAAATCTTCATCTCGAAAGATACCGCCTACATCGACGATGAGGGAAAGATTCACAACGAGACCATCAACCGTGAATATACCGGACCGTGGGATTTCCTGAACACGTACATTATTAATATATATCCCGACACCACATGTTGGGTGAACGACTTCCCCAATGCCGACAACGAGATGTACATGCGCAACTACTTCTCAAACTCGGCCTACAACGACTACCCCGTGGTGGGCGTAACTTGGGAACAGGCCAACGCCTTCTGCGCCTGGCGCACGGAATATCTGTTGAAAGGACTCGGTCCAGCAGCCCGCTTCGTGCAGCGCTATCGCCTGCCTACAGAGGCGGAATGGGAATTTGCCGCTCGCGGCAAGAACCAGAACGAGTTCCCCTGGGAGAACGAGGATGTGGCCAGCGGCAAGGGATGTTTCTTCGCCAATTTCAAGCCTGATGACGGTAACTACACAAAGGACGGCAACCTCATCACCTCGAAGGCAGGCATCTACAGCGCTAACAGTAACGGACTCTTCGACATGGCTGGTAACGTGGCTGAATGGACCAGCACTATCTATACAGAAGCCGGTGTTGATGCTATGAACGACCTCAACCCGCAACTGAGCTACAAGGCAGCCCTCGAAGACCCCTACCGTCTGAAGAAGAAGAGCGTACGCGGTGGCTCGTGGAAAGACCCCGAGAGCTATATCCGCTCCGCCTGGCGCACCAGCGAATATCAGAACCAGCCACGCTCGTACATCGGCTTCCGCTGTGTACGCAGTCTGGCCAACACCACCAGCGAGAAGGCAAAGCCCGTGAAGGCAACAACCAAGAAATCGAAAAAATAAATTGTAAATCGTCAACTTGTAAATTACAATGACCACGTATAGTAAATTCAACGTAATCTATCGCCTGCAGAAATGGCTCGACAGCGTGCCTGGACAGACGTTCATGAACTATGCCTACAGCTGGGGCGCATCTATCGTGATTCTGGGTGCACTCTTCAAGCTGACCCACTTGCCAGGAGCTAACTTCATGTTGTTCCTGGGTATGGGCACTGAGGTGCTGGTGTTCTTCATTGCCGGCTTCGACCGTCCCTTCGACAAGACCGAGGACGGGAAGGAGCTGCCCACGCATGTCATCGATGAGGAAGAAGCAAGAGTCAGTGGTGGCGGCATCATCGGCGGCGGTGGGAGTGGCACTATCGTCATCGGTGGTGATGGCGGAGGTACCATACCTGAAGGTGCTGTACCCGCTACGGGCGAAGGAGCTTCTATGGAAGCACCCACAGGAGCCGTAGGAGGCACCTTCGGTGGCGGCATCATCGGCGGCGGCGGTGGCGGTATCATCGGTGGAGGTGGCGGCATCATTGGTGGTGGTGGTGGTAGTGGCACCATCGTCATTGGAGGTGGCGGCAACGTGCCTGAAGGTGCTGAAGGTACAATCGGTGAAGGCGAGGGCACTTCTATGGGAGCCCCCACAGGAGCCGTAGGAGGCACTTTCGGTGGCGGCATCATCGGCGGCGTTATCAGCCAGCAGCCTGAGTTGCCCGACATTGATCCCGAAGAGATGGAGGAAGCCACGCAGAACTACGTGGAGCAGCTAAAGAACCTGACTGAGACGCTGAAGAAGGTCGGTGAACAGAGCGAACGTCTGACTCGTGACAGCGAGGAGATGGAGAACCTGAACCGCACACTGACAGGCATCTGCAAGGTCTATGAGATGCAACTGAAGGGTGCCAGCCAGCAGATTGGCACCATCGACCAGATCAACGAGCAGTCGAAGCGCATGGCCGAGCAGATTGCTGAGCTGAACAAGATCTACACCCGCATGATCGAGGCCATGACGGTGAACATGCCAAAGGTAGTAAAAAGTGAAGAATAATGGCAATTAGAAAAAGACCTGTATCTCCGCGCCAGAAGATGATCAACCTCATGTATGTGGTGTTGATGGCTATGCTGGCTCTGAACGTCTCGAACGAGGTGCTCAACGGCTTCGCCATCATGCAGGAAAGCCTGAACCGCACCACGGCGAACGCTGCGCAGGAGAACCTGGCCATATATCAAGATTTTGAAGAGCAGATGGCGGCCAACCCGCAGAAAGTACGGGAGTGGTATGACAAAGCCATGCAGGTAAAGGAGATGAGCGAACGGCTCTACGGTCTAGCCACCGAGCTGAAAACAGCCATTGCACATGAAGCTGACGGCAAGGAGGGGGACCCCGATAACCTGCAGAACAAAGAAGACTTAGAGGCCGCAAATCAGGTGATGCTCGCCCCAGGACGCGGACGTGGCGAAGAACTGAAGAAGGCCATCGAAACCTATCGTGAGGGTATCCTCACCATGATTACAGACTCGGTAAAGAAGCAACACATTGCCAGCGACCTGACGACCAATGTGCCCTCGGGCATCTTAGGCAAGAACTGGCAGGAATATATGTTCGAGGCTATGCCCGCCGTAGCTGCCGTGACCATGCTGACCAAGCTGCAAAACGATGTACGCAACGCAGAGAAAGAGGTGCTGCACACGCTAGTGAAGAACATCGACGTGAAGGACATCCGTGTGAACGCTCTCGATGCTTTCGTCATTCCCAACTCGCAGACCATCGTACAGGGCGACCGCTTCTCGGCACATATCGTCATGGCTGCCATCGATACCACACAAGTACCTGAGATATTCATCGGCGGACGTAAGGTGGATTTGCCCGGCAACGTCTATGAAACAGTGGCTTCCAGAACAGGTGATTTCACGCTGAGTGGCTACATCCAGACCATCAATGGTAACGGAGAGCCTATCCGGCGCGACTTCGAGCAGAAATATACCGTGGTGGAGCCGTCGGCCACTGTCAGCGCCGACCTTACCCGCATGCTCTACTACGGCTACAACAACCCTGTCAGCGTTTCTGTGCCTGGCGTACCTCAGAACAAAATCTCCGTATCAATAACCAACGGAACACTGACACCCAACGGTACTGGCAAGTATATTGCCCGTCCGACGAAGATAGGACAGGACGCCGTTATTACCGTTACCTCGACCAATACGGGACGCCCACAAACCATGGGCACCTTCTCCTTTAAAGTACGTAAACTGCCCGATCCTGCACCCTACATCGACATTAAGGACGATCAGGGCAACCCGTCGCGTTTCAAAGGCGGTAACATGGGCAAGGGCAGTCTGCTGGCTGCCGAGAACATCGGTGCAGCCATCGATGACGGCATCCTCGACATCAGCTACCGTGTTGTCTCATTCCAGACTGTGTTCTTCGACAACATGGGCAATGCCAAGCCTATCAACAGCGACGGTGCCAACTTCTCCGCTGCACAGAAAGAACAGTTCCGTAAGCTTACTCGTGGCCGACGCTTCTATATCTCTGCCGTCACTGCCGTAGGACCTGATGGTATTGAACGCACATTGCCCTCGGCTATGGAAATCAAGGTACAATAGGCGGACTCCGTCCTACAAGAAATGAAAAATGATAAATAAAAAAAGACAACGATTATGAGTATAAAGAACAGATGGATGATAGTGATGGGTTTATCATTTATCATTTGTCATTTATCATTTAGCGAAGCGCAGGCCCAGCCCAAGCAGCGTCGCAATCAGCAGACCCAGCAAACGCAGCAACAGGCCCAACAGCAAGCACAGCAGGGTGGTATGACACAACGCATGCGCTTGCAATACCCCACAGCACTTGACATGCCAGAGGATGTGGTATGGCGTCGCGACATCTATCGCGAGATTGACCTCAACGAAGAAGAGAATGCCGGACTCTATGATCCCGTGGAGCCGCAGGGCAAGCGCTTGAACCTCTTCACCTATGTATTCAAGTTGGCACTGAGCGGCTATATCCCCGTCTATGAGTACAATCTTGATGGCAATGAGGTGCTGGAAGAATCAGCCAAAATTGATATGAAGCGCATTCTCGATGATTATAAAATTCTCTACGAGGAGCAGGGCGGCAAGCTGAAAGTGGAAAATAGCGACATCCCTTCGGCACAGGTTACGATGTATTATCTAAAGGAGTGTGCCTATTACGACCAAGCCAACTCGTCGTTCCATATCAAACCCATTGCCTTCTGCCCCGTGATGGTGGACGATGTATATGGCGATGGGGAATCCATCACCAAGTTCCCCCTCTTCTGGGTGAAGTACAGCGAGGTAGAGCCCTACCTGAGCCGTCAAGAGATAAAGACGAGCGACATCAACGATGCTGCTGTGATGACGCTCGACGATTACTTTGCATTGAACAAATACAAGGGAAAGATCTATAAGACGGCCAACCGCTTGGGACGCACGCTGGCACAGATTGCTGGTGAGGACAGCGCCCAATACAGTGCCGAGCAGCGACGCATTGAAGCCGAACTGGAAGCTTTCCGCCAAAATCTCTTCGGTGACAAGGCTCTCAGAGACTCACTCGACAGCATTGCCAATGCTGACCAGAAGGTAACCAAGACCGCCAAGAAACGACAGCCCAAGGAGAAACCTGCACGTGCAAGCACCAAACGTGAACGCTCAGGTGGCTCTTCCAGCGGCTCACAAGCCAGTGGTGTCAGCGTAAGGAGGGAGAGGCATTAAACTACCTACGTCCATAATGAGAAATGATAAATGATATAAGTTATGCAGATTATATTCTCTTTCATGAGGAACAAATGGTTGAGAATGATAGCACTATCATTTATCATTTGTCATTTATCATTTAGTGAAGCGCAAGCTCAGGTTCGCATCGGTGTGAAGGGTGGCTTCCAGCTGGCCAATATGGAATTCAACAACGATGACTTGAAGAAGTCAAACCGCATGGGCTTTTTCATCGGTCCCACGGTGAAGATTGGCCTCCCTGTTACAGGCCTCGCCATCGATGCTGCTGCCCTCTACGATCAGCGCGATTTGAAAGTGCAGCATGAGACCTTCAAGCAGCAAAGTTTCGTTTTGCAAGGCGATGCACGCTACGGTGTGGGACTTGGCGACGTGTTGGGACTCTTTCTTATGGCTGGCCCACAGTTCAGCTTCAACGTGGGCGACGATGTGATGCATTGGTTTGGCAGCGATGGTGAACTGAAGTCCTTCACCCTGCAAGAGACGATGCTAAGCGTGAACTTCGGCTTGGGACTCTCCTTTGCCAATCACTTGGAGGGCATCATCAGCTATAATATCCCTGTCAGCAAGACGGCAGACTTCACCTGGCAGGAGCTGGGCGACAGAGTCAAAAAAGAAACGTGGAACTACGACAAGACACGTACCAACGCCTGGCACCTCTCCGTTATCTACTTTTTCTAGCAAATGAAGTATGCCGACGTCATACTGCCTGTGCCGCTCGACGGCCTTTTCACTTACTCCATCCCTGTTGCTATGGAAGAGAAGGTACAGCGGGGCATGCGTGTGTTGGTGCCTTTCGGAAAATCAAAAAGCTATGTAGGTATTGTTTCTCGGCTACATGATGTGAAGCCTGAAGGCTACATTGTAAAGCCCATCGCACAGCTCATGGACGCTGCACCCATTCTGTTGGAAAGCCAACTGCAATTGTGGGAGTGGATCAGCGATTACTACATGTCACCCATCGGCGAGGTGCTGAAAGCTGCACTTCCTGCAGGTTTGAAAGCCGAAGAAGGCTATAAACCGCGCACAGAAACCTATATCCGACTGACAGCAAACTATCGCAATGAGCCTACCCTACATGTTGCTCTGAACATGCTGGCACGGGCCACCAAGCAGCAGGAAGCCTTCATTGCTTACTTGTCGCTATCGCGCTGGGATACCATCGACGGCAACGAGACGCAGGAACCCGTATTAGAGATTACCCGTGAGGAACTGATGAACACCAGCGGTGCCACGCTCGAAACCATCAAGGCACTCGTCAAGAAAGGCATGCTCGAGACCTACGAGGTGGAGGTAAGCCGTCTGAACCGAGGGGGCGAGCCGCATCCTGAACTCATCAAGAAGATGAACGAAGCGCAGGAGGATGCTTACAACAAAATTCTGCTCTCTTTCATGAAAAAGATGGTCACCCTGCTGCACGGCGTCACCAGCAGCGGCAAGACCGAGATATACATCCACCTCATTCAGCGTGAGATAGACCAGGGACGTCAGGTGCTCTACCTCTTGCCTGAGATAGCGCTGACGGTACAGATTATGGAGCGCCTGCACCGAGTCTTTGGCGATCGTCTGGGCATCTATCATTCAAAGTACAGCGATGCCGAGCGTGTGGAGATCTGGCAGAAGCAGCTCTCCCCCCACCCTTACGATGTCATCCTTGGTGCCCGTTCTGCCGTGTTCCTCCCCTTCCAGCGCCTCGGTCTTGTCATTATCGACGAGGAGCACGAAACCAGCTTCAAGCAGCAAGACCCAGCCCCCCGCTATCATGCGCGCAGCGTAGCGATAATGGCTGTTAGCGATTGGCCTTTAGCTATTAGCCAAAAGCCAAAAGCCAAAAGCCAAAAGCCAATACCTCGAATTCTCCTCGGCACCGCCACCCCCTCTCTTGAGACCTACCACAACGCCATGACTGGCAAGTACGGGCTGGTGGAACTGAAAGAGCGCTACCAGGGCATTGAGCTGCCCGAGATACAGGTTGTGGATACTCAGGACCTGCAACGGCGCAAGATGATGAACGGCATCTTCTCTCCTCTTCTGTTATCGCGTGTGCGAGAAGCACTGGAGCACGGCGAGCAAGCTATCCTCTTCCTGAACCGTCGTGGCTGGGCGCCCATGTTAGAGTGCCGCCAGTGTGGTTGGGTGCCCCGTTGCGAGCATTGTGATGTCTCGCTGACACTCCATCGCTCCATGAACCAGCTTACCTGCCACTATTGTGGCAACACCTACAGCATACCCGCCGAATGCCCTGCCTGTGGCTCGAAGGAACTACAGGGGCGCGGCTACGGTACGGAGAAGATTGAAGACCAGATACGCGACATCTTCCCTATGGCCCGCATTGCCCGTATGGATCTCGATACCACACGCACCCGTCAGGCCTACGAGCGCATCATCAGCGACTTCTCCTCGGGGCGTACCAACCTGCTCATCGGCACACAGATGATCTCAAAGGGCTTGGACTTCGACAAGGTCAGCGTGGTGGGCATCCTCGATGCCGACTCCATGCTCAACTATCCCGATTTCCGAGCCTACGAACATTCCTTCATGATGATGGCACAGGTCAGCGGACGTGCTGGACGCAAGGGCAAGCGAGGGCTCGTCATCCTGCAGACCCGTCAGCCCGACCTGCCCCTGATAGGTCAGGTGGTACGCAACGACTATCAGGGCTTCTATCGCAGTCTTATAGCCGAGCGGCAGACCTTCCACTATCCTCCTTACTACCGCATCATCAATATCTACTTAAAGCACAGGAAAGACCAGCTCGTCGAGACCGCCAGTCAGGAACTGGGCTATCGTCTCCGCCAGTGGTTCGGCAGTCGCCTGCTGGGTCCAGACAAGCCCCCCGTTTCGCGCGTAAAAACCCTCAGCATCCGCAAGCTCGTCTTGAAATTAGAGATTGGCATCGACATGACCAAAGTGCGCCAATACCTGCGCCTCGCCCAACAGCAGATGTTGCAAGACAAGCGCTACGCCTCTCTGCAACTCTACTACGATGTTGATCCGTTGTAGTTTATACCCAATGCTGGCATCATTGACCTACTAATTTGTCTTTGCCCAAGAATAAAGTATTATCTACAACTCCGAAATCAAAAAGCTTGTAATCTACTGCCCAGCCACTGCTCGATACTGCCTTGCTCTCATCATCCAACTCTTGCCAAGGACGTAGGCAATTGTGCTGACGGGTACGCTCGTCACAACCATGAAGACCGTTTTTCGCCTTTGTGTAGCCCAACATCTCATGAGATGCATTCCATCGCAGGTGCTCCAAACGGGCAAGATTAAGGATCGCCTTGTTCTCAACGTCATCGAGGAATAAGTAATTGATCTGGTTGTAGCAACCCTCACGCTTCGGTTTGTTCTTATCGTCGAAATAGCGACAGAAGAAGTCCTCCCAGTCGAAGTCTGCAGGCAGCGATCGCTGAAGTAGGTTTATTTTAGTGTCAGCATGCAGAGCATTGGACAAATCCTGAAACTCCTTACGTCTTAAAGCACGAAGGCTGTTCAGTGAGGCTTGCTGCAATTCTTTCTCTCTTCGCTCATTCCATGAAGTGTCTTCACCCCGCAAGCGGGCATATCCCTCATGGAATCTCTTTCCTTTTTCTATCAACTCTTCATTGATAATCATCTCGAAGGAATAGATTTTCTCCTTTTGGCCAAAAGGAATAATAATGGCTTCTGTCTGGTGTTCTTCGCAAGCTTTATTGTACCCCTCATTGTAGAAGTTGGCAATCTTCTGCATATAGGCTTCCCTGTCAGAACGATAGGAGCGCACATAGATGCGCAGTCGGCTTAGGTCTTCCCGCTCACGTCGTACGTAATTCAGTATCCTGATGGCAAGAGTCATTCCTAGTTCATCTTCGCCCACAGCGATGACCACATAATTCAATTTCTTGGCGAAATCCTTGCTGATAACCGTTGCAAAAAACTCACTGCTCCTGCAGTCACATTGTTTCAGCTCAATCAAGTTACTGCCATCTGCATTCCATCGATTCATCGCAGCTGGCGAAAATGTAGTGAAAACACCTTGCAGTTCATACATCTGCTTGTCTGTGGCGATGCAATGGAAAGGACTGCGCATTTCGTGTTCTGGTGTAGCCTCTGCATAGACAAAAGCACCATACTCGTACAGAAACCTCAAGGCATCCTGTCCTGCTTCAGCGAAACCGACCACTAATCCATTAAACTCTGACTTCACTGTTGTCGGGTTGTCCTTATCGATCTCCACCAACCTCACAGGATGATTTCTTTCATCAGCCTTTAGCAGCTCTACTGCTAAATGTGATGAGTCAATGATACGCACTTCCAGATCCTGCTTCATCGCGATATCTTCTATCACACGGTTTAACCCGTTTTGACGAGCATGACAATAGAAGCGCTGGCTCAGTTTACTTTTTACCTGATGGATGGTGACATCTGACGCCAATACCGACATGGCGCGGATGTTCTCATCTTCGTTTTCAGAGAAGAAGAATATGTGTAACCTTCCTTCCGTTGTCGTTGCCAGTTCCTGTATCAACCCTTTCAATTTCTGAAGGTTCATCTCATCAAAAATATCCGTCAAAACTGATTGTTCTATCTCAATATCGCATAATTTTGTCTCCGTAAATGTCACCCTTGCATTGAACTTGTCAGCCTCAGTAAAGGTTTGTCTGCGATGCGTAAACATACCTACAATATTGTTCCATCCGCTTTTATCTTCATCATCCATTTGCGAGTTTTCCACGAAGACAATGAGTGCCCGCTCCTTCTCCTTATCCCTGATGCTCTTGGCTAACAGCCGCGAAGGCTCGTTCATGCCCCAAAAAACATAGAGGTGATTATGGTCGTTATCTACTTTTGTCTGACGATGCAACTTTATAAATGCCTTTACACGGGCGTAAGCCAAACTAATGAGGACGGCCAAGGTGCATGTAAACGATAATACAGCCTGAATAGAAATTAAACCTTTTATATATTCATGATCTTTGATTCCTTCCATCACGTTACTTTCTATATCAGCAGCAAAAAGTTGGAGGGAACATACCAACGAACGCAACAAGTTCTCAGCATTGATAAACCTTATACCCAATCCGCCATGCTCCTCCGTGTAGAACGCCCACAAATAGAGAGCCGTACCTGTGGCGAGAAATAAAATCATCAGACTGACCAAGAATAATAAAAACCTTTCTCTCTGAGCCACCTTACAATTCCGTTTTTTCCACCATATCTGCCCATATTTCCATACCAACCAAAATCCGTAAAGAACAGCAAAGGCTACGATTAGTCCAGAAACCACCCACCAGTCCAACAAAAGAAGACCAGCCAAAACAACGATGATGAAAATACAGATGCGCATGAGGTTGTAGTATTGTTTTTATTCGCTACAAAGATACGAATACTTTACAAAACAACCAAATAATAAAAGAAAAAAGTGTGTAGTTATTGTATCGATTACACATAATCGATACAGGAATAGCGAATAATCTGGAGATATTCAAACAAATCTACTGTTTCCTGAATACAAAACACAGAAAGCGGGGCGCTACCTTGATGGTGGCGCCCCGCTTGTTATAGAGGGAATGTGATTTATTTCACCATAACCTTAGTGCCATTGATAATATAGGCACCCTTCAGGCCGTTCAGGCTGGTAGCCTGCTGGCGAACCAACTTACCGTCGAGGCTGTAGATGTCAACGGGCTTGTTGTTGCCAGTGAGCTGCTCAATAGCAGTTATCTCCTGGTTAGCGCCGCTGAGGTCAACAACCACGGGCTTCGACTCCTTACCAGTGCTCAACACTGCGCTGACAGCCACCCACTTAGCCTTACCAATGTTCTCAATGATGAAGGTGGTAGCAGTAGTGGTCTCATAGACGCCGTCCTCGCCGTCAACGTAGATGTTGTAGGCAGCAACACTACCGCTGCTCTTGGTGTAGGTGATGTCATCAACTACCAGCACGAACATGTCGGTCACGTTGAAGTGACGGATGGCGATGTAGCCTTCCTTGCCCTCGAATTGGCTCAGGTCAACGGTGTACTCGGTCATATTACCAGTAGCAATGAATTCCTCGCTCACCTGCGTGAAGGCTGCAGGATCGCTATCGCTAGTCGTTGAAACAAAGACTGCGAAGTGCTCTTCGGCATAGTCTGCATCCTGACCACAAGCCCAGAACTTGAACTCGCCGTCGAGAATAGCCAGCGGAGAAACGATCCAGTTGTCGGGTTTCAGAGCGCCAGCGTTGCTATCCCAGCTTGCTGAATTGATACTACCGTCGCCACTATGGGTTGCGTAGTTGCCGCTACCAGTATTGATGTGGTGATTCCAGTTGAAGCCGTCACCATCAGCATCGATAGCCTTCCAGCCGCCAAAACCTTCCTCGAAGTCCTCAAACACAGTCTCTATTGAGCTTCCAGGAGCATCCCAAGTCAGCTTCACTTCCTTACCATTCTTCTCTGCCACCACATTCTGGGGCTGAGCAACCTTGCTCTCGTTCACGGTGATGATGGTCTCGGCAGTGTTATTGTCCTCATCGAGATCGAGGTCGAAGTCAACCTCAGCACGCAAAGTAACATCCTTCTGGTCGTCGAAGATGGTGGTCTCGAAGGGAACCTCCCACTCAGCGGTTTCGAACGACTTCAGGTTAGCGTCATCTTCAACCATGTTGAACAGCAGTTCGTCGTCAGCATAGAGCTTCACGGTAAAGCTCTCAGCATTCCTGTCGCCCATATTGCGCACAAGAACCTTCACATTAGCAGTCTCACCAGCGTTGACAGCCTTCGGAGCCTCTACCTTGACTTCAAGGTTGTACTCCAAGAGATCAAGGATCATGATGTTGTCGATATAGATTACACCTTCCTCGGTGAACTCGGCACCAAACATAGGCTTGATGAAGTTCTGCTCGCCAAGCTCAGCCAATGGGATAGACACAGTAGTCCATTCGTCGATGGGATATTCCTCACACATCTTGGTAATCTTGCCGTCAGAATTCTGAACCTTCACATAGAACTTGTTCTCCGTGCCGTCACCCATGACGTCGAAGACGAGCGTCGGGTTGCCTTGAACCATAGCGACCTTACCAGGAGTAACTGCTATATAGTCGCCATCGTAGGAACCTTCCAGGTAGAGAGAACCACCGTCGTTGTCGGAAGACTCGTCTTCTGTGATGTCAGCATTTCCATAATAGCTGCTTTCAGCAATCAGCCAGGTAGGATAGGTCAGCTGAGCACCTGCGAAGCTCTCCTCGAAGGGCAGCTGATAGGGATTGCCTGCGAAGAATGTAACACCAGTAGCATAGTCATCCTCTACGCGACCTGCCTCGTTCTTAGCTACGACGAAGAGGTTCTGGAGTTCCTGATCGCCATCGTAATCGAGATCAACGCTGATGCTAGTATCCTTGGTGGTGGCAATCTTCTCGTCGAGCACGTAGTAGATGAAGATAAAATAAACTTCCTCGTGGCCAGTCCATACCTCGTACTCAATATCGCTAGGCACGACGACACCTCCATTGAAGCCTGTTGTGACGGGATCCCATGACAAATTAACGCCAGTGCTGGTTTCGTTTGCAGTAAGTCCTTCAACCATATTGGGAACATCGAGACCCACAACCTTCGAGATAACCTCTCCCTTCAGGCCGCGATCGCCGTTCTCATCGTAGGCGATAGCCTGGAATGAATGCTTACCAATCTCCTCGCCCAATTCGAGCCAGTCAACAAATACCATGGTGTCGCCAGGACGCACGTTGGTGTAGGTCTTGACTACCTCGCCGTCGCGCAGCACTACCATCTTCGAGAGGTATGAGGTGAGCACCTCGCCACCAAGACTGCGTGAAGGAGCAGTAACGGTGACAACAGACTTTCCAGCTCCGTAAGGATCGGGCTGCACAGCCAGACGCGGAGCAGCGGGCGAAGCCTCGGTAAGAGCCTTGCCTACCTCGAAGTTATCGACTGAGAGGCGGAACATGTCGGCGTCGGAGATGGCGTGGATACCAAAGTAGAATTCGCCGTCAGCACTGATAGCGATTGCATCGCTCGTCAGAGTCACAAAGCCATCGGCCCATGTAATATCAGTAGGAGGAATGATGACCTTACTCATGTTGAGCGGATCATCACCAAACAGCACTTCCACGCGCTCGGGATAGGTAGTAGAAGCGGCCTTAACGTCGATAGACATCTGGTACTTCTCTCCGGCCGTCAGGCTGATAGCAGGCGAAATGAGCCAGTCATCGGCATCACTATAAGGATTGTAGCTATAGATAGCAACTCCATCGCTGATTGTCCATGTGTAGCCATCATCATTGTTATCAATGATTTCGAATGCTTGCTGCTCGCTTTCAGTTTCGAAACCGTTAGTATAAGGCAGTTCACTGATAGCCTCAATAGGATTCTCAGCCGAAATGTACAGACTTACAATCTGAGTGAGATAATAGATTTCATACATATCGGCATTAGCGAAGATGACATCGTCGGCCTCCAGAACCTTTTCCTCAGGATAATAGGTCATGGTGAAGTCGGCAGTCAGATACTCACCATCTACCACCTCAACACCAGTTGCCCAGATGTCGTAAGAACTGTAGGCACCCAGATACTGGAGGTTCTTGAAGGTAACGGTATTACCGTCGATAGTGCCCTTTACCCATGATTCGGGGAAGGCTGTGAAAATGCCCTTCACATAGATGTCGTCGCCGTCGAAGGCAACTTCAGGCTTACCTTTGTACATATTGTAACTGCCAGAAGAATAGGTGTAGCCAATGAGGTACCACTGCTCGGACTCAACACCTGCAGGCAGGGTGACTAACTCATAGAGCGAGGGATTGTACTCGGTATCAAGCGTCCAAACAGTGTTATAGTCGCCATAGCCAGTGAAAGAGTCATCGTCATCCCAGAAGACGCCCACAAAGTTGTAGTCATCAGTGCCCTCCATCTTGATGACATCGCCATCGATGGTGAAAGTGATGTTCTCCTTGCTAAGGTCTTTATCAAAGCCTACGCCAGGAGTATAAATGCCCCAATAGATGCTGAGGGTAGTCATATAGGTGCTGCTGTAACTTACCGGCTGATCCACAGGGATGGTGAGGGTGTTGCCCTCGATAGTACCCTTCACCCATGCACCTGTCTTATATTCAGAAACGAGGTTCTTCACATAGACAGTGCCATCTTCACATTCTACAATCTCTACATCACCTGTTTGATTAGTGAGATAAACTCCTTGATTGTAGTAATAGGCATAGCCATCACGAAGGTAATACTTGTGCTCACCTTCATCGGGAGCAGTAATGATTCCGTTAGCATCTGCAGTGGCAGCGTAGAGCGGAGTGGTCAACCTGCCCGACTGCTCAGCGCGCTCGTTAGCCCACAACGGGGTGATTAAAGTGCCCTCAGCTTTAGAGACTACGGGACAGTCGGTCAACGCAGGCTTCTGCTGTGGAGCAACAACGTTCTGCTGTACTACAGCCTCTTTGTTCTCCTTTGCCATTGCAACCTTCATCTCCCTGATCTGCTCAGGAGTCAGGTTCTTTACAGCTTTCTGGAGCGTGGCCTTCGGCTTAACGATCTTAGTAAGATCCTGAGCCTGCATCGGCATTGCCATCAGCACGGCTGCGGCAATTGCAAAAAGAGTAGTAATCTTTCTTTTACCCATGGTTTTAATGAATTTGTTAAACTTAAGTTATTTTTTATTAGTACTTTTATTGCAATATAACGTTACAGCCTGCAAAGTTATGCTTTTTTTTTAAAACTTGCAAGAAAAATAAACATTTTGTTTCAAAAGTAGCTTATTTTCTTCCAACTAAGAGCCCAAAAACGGGTAAAAAGTATTATCTTTGCAGCCAAAAAGAGAAAAAAATGCAACACCCATTACATATATTTCAATATTGTCCTGTGTGTGGTAGTCACACTTTCATAGTAAATAATGTGAAGAGCAAGAGGTGTGAAGCCTGTGGTTTCACCTATTATGCCAACCCGTCAAGCGCAACGGCAGCGTTTATTGTACGGGACGATTGTCTATTGGTGGCTCGACGAGGCAAGGAGCCAGCTCGCGGCACACTTGATTTGCCTGGTGGATTCGTGGATATGGACGAGACCGGCGAAGAAGGCATGCGACGGGAAATCATGGAGGAGACAGGCTTGCAGGCACTATCAGTACATTACCTCTTCAGCATTCCCAACCTCTACGAATATAGCGGCATGACTATCCATACGCTCGACATGTTCTATCGTGTGGAGGTGGCTGCCGATGCTGTGCCACAGGCTGCCGACGATGCCGCCGAACTGTTCTGGGTGCCGCTGGGCGATGTACGTCCTGAGCTGTTCGGTCTGAGGAGCATCTGCCAAGCTGTCGGGCTGTTCCTAAAACGTTAAGAAAATAAAAAAGGTGATATATAAATAATGTATAAGCGAAATTTCTTTGTACTTTTGCAGCCCGAAAGTAAAAAGTAACGAATAGAATATGCAGAAAAACTTAGTGATAGTAGAGTCTCCTGCCAAAGCCAAGACGATAGAGAAGTTTCTCGGAGACGACTACAAAGTGATGTCGAGCTACGGCCACATCCGCGACCTGAAGAAGCATGAACTGAGCATTGACGAGCAGACCCTGGAACCTGTCTATGAGATTCCTGAAGAGAAAAAGAAAGTGGTAGGTGAACTTAAGACTCAGGCCAAGAAAGCCTCGCAGGTGTGGCTGGCAAGTGATGAAGACCGTGAGGGAGAGGCCATCAGCTGGCATCTGTGCGAGGTATTGGGATTGGATGAAGAACATACAAAGCGTATCGTGTTTCACGAGATTACGAAACCTGCCATTTTGGAGGCTATCGAACATCCGCGCACGCTGAACATGGACTTGGTTGATGCCCAACAGGCCCGTCGAGTGCTCGACCGCCTGGTAGGTTTCAAACTGTCGCCCGTGCTTTGGCGCAAGGTGAAGCCCGCCCTTTCGGCTGGCCGTGTGCAGAGCGTGGCTGTGAGACTTATCGTCGAGCGCGAACGCGAAATACAGAATTTCAAGAGCGAAAGCTACTATAGTGTAGGTGCCATTTTCGGCATCACCAATGCCGACGGCTCGCAGAGCGAGGTAAAGGCTACCCTAAGCCAGCGCCTGAAGACGCAGCAGGAAGTAGAGCAATTCTTAGAGCAGTGCAAGGAAGCCACATTCACCGTAGAGTCGGTGCAGCGCAAGCCTATGAAGCGCACGCCTGCTCCTCCCTTTACCACTTCCACACTTCAGCAGGAGGCCGCCCGCAAGCTGGGCTTCACCGTCAGTCAGACCATGATGGTGGCTCAGCGCCTCTATGAGAGCGGACTTATCACCTATATGCGTACCGACTCGGTGAATCTGGCAGGACTGGCCATCAATGCCGCCAAGCAGGAGATTATCCGCCAATGGGGAACTGAATACTCAAAGGTGCGCCAGTATCACACCAGCTCGAAAGGTGCCCAGGAAGCTCACGAGGCTATCCGTCCTACTTATATGGACCGTACCGCCATCGAGGGTACTCAGCAAGAGCGCCGCCTTTACGACCTCATCTGGAAGCGCACAGCTGCCAGCCAGATGGCCGATGCCGAAATAGAGAAAACGACGGTGGAAATAGAGCTAACAACTAATGGCCAAAAGCAAACAGCCATTTTCATCGCTACCGGAGAAGCCGTAAAGTTCGACGGCTTCCTGAAAGTTTATCGGGAAAGTGTGGATGACGAAGAGGAGAATCACGACGACTTCGCCCATGTGTTGCCCCCTTTGAAGGAGGGTGACCTGCTGACGCGTCGTGAGATCAGTGCTACCGAGCGTTTCAGTCAGGGGCCACAGCGCTATACCGAGGCATCGCTGGTGCACAAGCTGGAGGAATTAGGCATTGGCCGTCCCTCTACCTATGCCCCCACTATCAGCACCATCCAGCAGCGTGAGTATGTGCAGAAGGGCGATAAGAAGGGCGAGGAGCGCCAATATGATGTCATCACCCTGAAAGGCAAGCAGATTTCATCGAAGGTGCGTAAGGAGAGTGTCGGTTCTGAGAAGGGAAAGTTGTTACCCACTGACATCGGTTGCGTGGTCGTCGATTTCCTCATGGCCCACTTCCCCACCATCATGGACTATAACTTCACCGCCAAGGTGGAACAGGATTTTGATAAGATTGCCTTAGGCAAGATGAAGTGGGGCAAGATGATGAAATCGTTCGACAAGGATTTTGAGCCCACCGTCGATCAGGCCATCAGCCAGCGTTCTGAGCACAAGGCCGGCGAGCGTCTTTTGGGTACTGACCCCAAGACGAAGCGTCCCGTCTTTGCCAAGATCGGCCGCTTCGGCCCCGTCATTCAGTTGGGCAACGCCAACGAGAAGGATAAACCACAGTTTGCCCACATGCCCAAGGACATGAGCATGGAGAGCATCACGCTGGAGCAGGCGCTGGAGCTGTTCCGCCTGCCACGCATGTTGGGTGAGTATGAAGGTGAGCCTATCACAGTGGGCTCAGGCCGTTTCGGTCCTTACGTGCTCCATCGTAAGCTCTATGCCTCATTACCCAAAGATATGGATCCCATGGGTGTCACCATCGCCGATGCTGTGAAACTCATCGACCAGAAGCGCCATGAGGAAGAGCGCAAGCACCTGCGTGTCTTTACAGAGGACATGGACCTTGAAATCCTGAATGGCCGCTACGGCCCCTATCTCTGCTACAAAGGCAAGAACTACCGCCTGCCCAAGGCACTGCACGATAAGGTGCGGCAGATGAGCTACGAGGAGGCCATGAAAATCATTAAGAGTTAGGAGTTGAAAAGAATCATATTAATCGGCTACATGGGTGCCGGCAAGACCACCGTGGGACGGGCACTGGCAAAGGAACTGGGTTTGCAGTTCTACGACCTCGACTGGTACATCGAGAACCGGCGCCGCAAGAAAGTACCGCAGATCTTCCAAGAGCTGGGTGAGGATGGTTTCCGGCAGATAGAGCGCAACATGCTACACGAGGTGGCCGAGTTCGAGGATGTTGTCATCAGCTGTGGGGGTGGCACTCCCTGCTTTTTCGACAACATCGACTATATGAACCAGCAGGGACAGGTCGTCTATCTGCGTTGTTCCCCCGAGGTGCTGCATGGCCACTTGCTCATGGGCAAGACTGAGCGCCCGTTGCTCAAGGGTAAGAGTCCTGACGAGTTAATCAGTTTCATTCGTGAACAGCTTCATGCGCGCGAACAATATTATAATAAGGCGCGCTATCAGCTTGACGTCTCGCTGATGGACAACTACGAGAAAATCTGCATTACTGTTGAGAAACTAAAGCAGTTGCTGGAGGTGGCTTGAATGATTTGGCTACGTCCAAAAATGATTTTGGAGCGTTCAAAAACGGAAAAAGGTGCCTTCTTTTGGGTCTGAAGGTGCCTTCTTTATGCCCTGAAGAAGGCATCTATTTTTATTATATTGTGTTCACGCGCGTATGCGCGCGCACGCGCACCCTATAATTTTTCAAAAAATATCTGCACTTCTGCTCCATTCCTTTACAAACTATTGAATGACAATGAGATAGATAGGTGCAAATATGGTGACAATAGTGACAGATACCGTTGTTTTTGGTGCTCAAAGCTATGTTTTTTTGAAGAAAATTCATCAAAAAAGAGAAAAAATGCTCGGAAAAAGGCCAAAATGTGACTAAAAATTGACAAAATAGGGCCCGAAAACGGCAAAACAGCTCCTCCATGCACACGAAATCGAGAAAAATGGCAGAAAAAACAAAAAAAACAGCAATTTTTTGCAAAAATACGAAAACGTGCTTAGTGAGACTGCACTTCGGAAAAATTCAACGAAAAATTTGGTTTTTCGCTTCGTTTGCACTACCTTTGCAGCGAATATGAAGAAATGGACTATTGACGACGCCCGCGAGCTGTACAACATTGGCGGCTGGGGCACCAGTTACTTCGGCATCAACGAGGCCGGAAACGTGTATGTCACTCCCTGCAAGGACTCGACGCAGATTGACTTGCGCGAGGTAATGGACGAGCTGCAACTGCGTGATGTCACCGCGCCTGTGCTGCTGCGCTTCCCCGACATTCTCGACAACCGCATCGAGAAGACGTGGAGCTGTTTCAAGAAAGCCAGCGAGGAGTACAACTACCAAGGCGAAAACTACGTGGTGTATCCCATTAAGGTGAACCAGATGCAGCCGGTGGTAGAGGAGATTATCAGCCACGGTCGCAAGTTCAACCTCGGTCTGGAGGCTGGCTCGAAACCCGAACTGCACGCCGTCATCGCCATGCAATGCCAGAGCGACTCCATCATCGTGTGCAACGGCTACAAGGACCAGAGCTACATCGAACTGGCACTGTTGGCGCAGAAAATGGGCAAGCATATCTTCATCGTCGTGGAGAAGATGAACGAACTGGAGATCATCGCCAAGGTAGCGAAGCAGCTGAACGTGAAGCCCAACATCGGTATCCGCATCAAGCTGGCCTCTTCGGGTAGCGGCAAGTGGGAGGAAAGCGGCGGAGATGCCTCGAAATTCGGCCTGACTAGCGCCGAACTGCTGGAGGCATTGGAGATGCTCGACAAGAAGGGCATGCGCGACTGCCTGCGCCTCATCCACTTCCATATCGGCTCGCAGATTACGAAGATACGTCGCATTCAGACGGCCCTCCGCGAAGCCTCGCAGTTCTACGTGCAGCTGCACAAAATGGGCTACAACGTCGATTTCGTGGATTGCGGCGGCGGTCTCGGCGTAGATTACGACGGCACGCGCTCACCCTCCAGCGAGAGCTCAGTGAACTATAGCATCCAGGAGTATGTGAACGACTGTATCTACACCTTCGTCGATGCAGCCAACAAGAACGGGATTCCCCACCCGAACATCATCACTGAGAGCGGCCGCTCGCTGGCTGCCCACCACTCCGTGCTGGTCATCAATGTGCTGGAGACGGCCTCGCTGCCCGAGATGCCTGAGGAGTTCGAGCCCGACGAGAACTCGCATCAGTTGGTGAAGGACCTCTACGAAATCTGGGACAACCTTTCGCCCCGCAACGTCTTGGAAGACTGGCACGACGCCGAGCAGATACGTGAGGAGGTGCTCGACCTCTTCGCCCACGGTATCGTCGATCTGAAGACGCGCGCCGAGGTGGAGGCCATGTACTGGAGCGTGTGCCACGAGATACACGCCCTGGCCAAGAGCTTGAAGCACATCCCCGAGGAGCTGATGAAGATCGATAAGCTGCTAGCCGACAAGTACTTCTGCAACTTCTCGCTGTTCCAAAGCCTCAGCGATTCATGGGCCATCGACCAGGTCTTTCCCATTATGCCCATCCAGCGGCTCGACGAGCGCCCCACGCGCAACGCCACCTTGCAGGACATCACCTGCGACTCTGACGGAAAGATTGCCAACTTCACAACCAACCGCCATAACTCCCACTCGTTGCCTGTCCATGCACTGAAGAAGAACGAGGACTACTATCTTGGTGTCTTCCTTGTAGGAGCCTACCAAGAGATTCTGGGTGACATGCATAATCTCTTTGGCGACACCACTGCTGTACATATCTCCGTGAAGGACGGCCACTATCACATTGACCAGATCATCGACGGTGAGACGGTAGAGGAGGTCTTGGAGTACGTACAGTACAACCCGAAGAAGCTAGTTCGCCAGTTGGAGGTATGGGTCACAAAGAGCGTGAAGAACGGCAAGATCTCCCTGGAAGAAGGCAAGGAGTTCCTGAGTAACTATCGTAGCGGATTATATGGATACACCTATCTGGAATAAAGCCCATCCCACCCCCTCCCCAAGGGAGGGGATTACCATCGTAAAGGTCGGCGGCGCCGTCGTCGAGGATGAGGAGCAGCTGAGGCAGCTGCTGCAGGACTTCATGGCCATTGAGGGACCGAAGATCCTGGTGCATGGCGGCGGACGGCGAGCCACGAAGATAGCCGAACGCCTGGGCATCGAGACGAAGATGGTGGAAGGCCGCCGCATCACCGATGCCGACATGCTCGAGGTGGTGACGATGGTCTATGGCGGACTAGTGAACAAGCACGTCGTGGCCTCGCTGCAAGCACTCGGTGCCGATGCCATCGGCCTCACCGGTGCCGACGGCGACATCATCCGCTCTATGAAGCGCCCATTGAAAAACGGCATTGACTTCGGCTTCGTGGGCGACGTGGAACAGGCCAGCGGTGCAAAAATCGCCCATTTCATCGATGCCGGCCTCATCCCCGTCATCGCTCCGCTCACTCATGACGGACAGGGAAATATGCTGAATACCAATGCTGACACGATGGCCTCGGAAACTGCGAAAGCGATGGCTGCAGTAGGTTACGACGTGACGCTCATCTTCGCCTTCGAGAAACCCGGCGTGCTGGCCAACCCCGACGATGACGCATCGGTCATCAGCAGCATCAATGCCGAGGAATTTCAGCGGCTGAAGGCCGACGGCACTATCAGCGGCGGCATGCTGCCGAAGATAGAGAACGCCCTTGCCGCCATCCGTGCCGGCGTCAAACAGGTCATCATCACCAGTGCCCAGACCATCAGCGGCCACAGCGGCACCGTCATCTCATAGAGGAGAGGAAAATAACCAATAATGTAACTATATAACTATAACGCTTATGACAAGAAAAAAACTAACCTTGTTTGCATTGATGACACTAATGGGTGTACTGAGCGTCAATGCACAGTCGGATGACTATAAATCCGGCATTTTCAACCATGTGTCTATTGGCGCCTCAGCGAGTTTGTTCGACGGCATCGGTTTCGATGTCGCCGCGCCCATCACCAAATATGCAGCCCTGCGTGCTGGTGTGGCTTTCTGGCCCAAAATTAGTGTCAAGGATAACTTCGACATTGATGACAACAATCCCTCCATTACAGAGTCTGTAGATGTCAAGGCCAAGCTGAACGTTTTCGACTTCAAGTTCCTGGCCGACCTCTATCCCATCAAAGGATGTTCGTTCCACCTTACGGCTGGTGCCTACATCGGAGACGGCAAGGTCGTCACCGCCACGAACACCTCGATGTTCATCAAAGACCCTGCCAAATACGGCAAGCTGGGACTGAAACTGGGCGACTACCGCATCACGACCGACAAGAATGGCTATGTCACGGCCGATGCCAAGGTCAACAACTTCAAGCCCTACGTTGGCATCGGATTCGGACGTGCTGTCTCTAAGAAGCGTCTGAACGTGTCGTGCGATTTCGGCGTCAAGTTCTGGGGCGAGCCGCGGTTGGGCGCCATCACGAAGGATGACTGGGGCAACAACGTGTACCACCACTTCAAGAGCACTGACCTCGACGAGTATGACGATGAAGATCTGAAGGACTACCTCGAAAAGGCCGAAGACTTTAAGGTCTGTCCCGTCGTGAGCATCCGCCTCAGCGGCCGTATCTTCTAAGATGAAACATGAAAGAATTGAAATACTTAAAAATTAAAACCTGATTGATATGAAAAAGAATTTCTTTTATCTGGCACTTGCTGCCTTAGTTGCTGTCGGCATGCCTGCTTGCAGTAGCGATGACGAAGATGAAGTGGTAAAGCCCGAACCCGTGAACCTGCCCACGCCTGCCAATGCCAGTCAGGCCGTAGAATACGTTCTGCCTACTGCCTTAGATGCCAAGACCTCGACCATTGGCAAAACTCAGGACACACCTGCCCTGAAAAGCATAAACTTTACTGAGAGCGGAAAAATCCTGCTGGAGCTGGTTTCAGCTATTGACGGCAAACACACCTACGTGATGGAGGATGCCACCTTCAACAACAACACCTACACCATGAACGGAAGTAAGGTGAAGGGATTCATCAAGCTGACTGACGCAGCTGCCCTCACACGTGCCAACAGTCATATTATTGTTGATATCGCTGTTACAATCACTATCGAGGAAACCGTCACATACACTTCCGACGGCGATGTCACTACCGTCACCAACAAGCGTAATGCCAGTGGCGATGAAGTGATGACATATCTTGTCCGCACATGGTCAGTTACAGGTGCTATTCTCGACCTGAAGAGCAAATCGAAAAATATCAAAGCCTACGAAGAGTTCGACAGCAACAGCCAAGGTTACTTCGACCTGCGCCAAGTGCGCAAGGAAGCCCTCGATCAGGGTGTAGAGATGACAGCAGATGAGGAAGACGAGTTCGAGCGCACCGTGAAATGTGTCACTATCACCGGCGACAACAAGTTCATCATCGAATACACCGATCACTATCCCGATGTGGCAGAGTGGGAATGGAACAACCCTGAAAAGACCTCTATCCGTATCGTGTTGAGAGAAGGATGCGAAGGCAACAAGTTCTTCTCCAACGACACCAAGATTGATGTGGCCTTTAATGGCAACCGTTGCAACATGAAAATGTATACTCATGTGAACGATGCTGGGAGCAACAACTGGGAGGTTGAGCTTACCATGAAGCTGATATACTACTAATCAGCATCATCACATTGGAGCCATCTGCACGATGTATTGATATTTTGCCATTTGAATTTGCGCGTACGCAAACAGTTGTTTGCGCTGGCGCGAACGGTCATTTGCGCGTACGCAAACGGTGATTTGGAGGCACCTCAATCCCGTCGGAACCGATGTAGGTCGGAAGAGTACCGTACTTTTTACCGTTCAGAAGCGTGCAAAACAACGTTGAGAACGCGCCGACTGCTGCAAGAATAAAAAAAAATCCGAATTGCTTTGGCAGTTCGGATTTTTGTATGTACCTTTGCAGCCGACTCAGGTAGCCCTTAGGGTGAGTGGGTCAAATTTTTGTGGTAAAAGGACGTTTACGAACGTTATCTTCGACTTGCTAATCTCGCAAATTACGCATTCCACCGGAGAAACGCAACCGAAACGTCCACTTAAGGTATATTGTACCCTGTTCACTCATTGTTGTGGGCAGTCTCAATATGTCTTGACGTGGGCTATCTCGAGTGCTTATCCAGTGGAAGGGTAATGCGAGAGCCTGCAAGTGGGATAAGCGAGAAGTAGAGCTACCCACGTCTTTCCATTTAATCAATTAATTGCTGAATCTGGGAGCTATAGGCACAAAAACTTATAGCATATTGATGAAAAGTGTCTATGCTCTTATCTTTTTCTTGCTCCTCGTGTCATGCGGCGATGACGAACCAGTTAGCCCTATAAATGAAAAACCGGATGAGGACACGACTATTGTCAAGCGCTACGGCGTGCGCTGGCAGACGGACAATCCCTATGACCTAGGCGAACACTGCTTCGATGCCGTGGGGCTAGGTGCCCGCTTCGGCATCGGCGAACGGGAGGGCTATTCCGACTTTGACAATATTTATCCCTGGAGCGAGATACGCCGCTGCAACGTCAGGCAGGAGGGCGGAAGGGCTGTCGTCGTCTATGATGATGACCCTGACTTCCGCATCGACGGCACGGGCGGCGATGTCTTTGTGCGCATCCCCAAGTTCTACGTGGAGAAATACCAGGAGGACGGCTACGAATATCGCGTGGTCTCGGCACGGGGCGAGCATCTGCATCCTGCCTTCATCGAGAACGGGAAGGAGCTGGATGCCGTCTATGTAGGGGCCTTTGAAGGCTCCGTCGGCTCCGACGGCCTGCTGCACTCGGTGGCAGGCGTCATCCCCACGTCGAACATCACCGCCCAGGAGTTCCTCGATGCCGCCCAGCGGCGCGGACCGGGCTACAGCCTCTACGACATGCGCACCGTCGATATGCTGTTCTCGCTCATTGCCGTGGAGTATGGCTGCCGCAACACGGGCGTCATCTTCGGCCACGGCATTGCCGACTACCGCCAGCCCATCGAACAGCAATGGGACATTGACCGCAGGTACTATTCGCGGAAGGATGAACAGGGTGTCAATACCATCACTTGCGGACTGCAGCCGCGACCGCTCATCAGTGTCGGCAGCTGTGTCTGCGTATGTCAGGGCAACCAGCGTAGCATCCTGACCTTTGCCCGCTGTACCGACATTCAGGTAAAGGACAGGGAGACGACCTACACCTTCGACGGCCCTCCCATCGATATCACCACCGACTGCTTCATCGGCAACTGTGCCCAGAGCACGAACTGGACGGAGACATGCAGCGCTCCGTATCGCGGTGCCTCGGGACGCGCCAACATGGTAGAGCAGTCGCTCATGCCCGAGGAGCGCAACCCCATGCGCTACCGCTGGATAGAGAACGTCATGGGCAACATCTGGCACTTCCTGCCCGACATCACCTTCAAGGACGGCAGGATGTACGTGTGCAGCGATATGACCCATTACCGTTTCGGCTGTAGCGATGGAGCCTACGAAGCCTACGGCCCTTCATTCATGCCAAATGACAACAATGATGTGTGGCTTGACGAGCCCTACGTGAACGACTGGGTCACCTCGCTGATGAGCGACGAGGACTACAAGGGCATATCCTTCGGCGATACCTTCGACCGTTCGCTGACCAGCACGGCAGCCTTCGGTGCCTACTATTATGCCAAGAAAGAAGGACTCTATATAGCAGTGAATGGTGGCGGCTTCGACCACCGCTTCCGCTGCAACCTGCTCACCACGCGGGCGAGGGTAGAACTCACCTACCGCTGGCACCTCTATGGGGCACGCCTGCTGTTCAAAGACATCACCAAGGAATGAAGAAGGTATTGCTGTTATTACTGAGTGTCTGGGCCGTCCTTCCGCTTCCTGCACAGGACAGCCTGTATGAGCAGAGCCTCTTTGAGCAGATGAAGGCCGGAATGGACAGGCACTCCCTGCCCCTGGTGAACCTGACGGTCGATGCCGCGAAGCTGAACAGGTTCAGCTTTGTGCCCGGGGAGATAGAGATTGCCGACTGTCAGCGACGCACCGACCCGTCCTCCGACAGCGTACGCTACCGGTGCCTGCTCAGGATTCGCGGACAAAAGGCTGCGCTATGTGACAAGAAATCCTTCGCCGTCAAACTGGTGGATGAGGACAGCGAGGGCCTAGATGCCCCTCTGTTCGGCATCAGGAGCGAAAACAGCTGGATACTCGACGCCATGGCCATCGACAGAATCAGGATGCGTAACCGCCTGTGCTTCGACATCTGGAACGAACTGAGCCATACCCCGTACACGACCAGATACGGGAACAGGAACGGAACGCTGGGGCAATTCGTGGAGGTGTTCATCAACGGCGACTATAACGGCCTGTACTGCCTGACGGACAAGATTGACCGCAAGTTGCTCGGGCTGAAGAAGGCCAAGGCGGACAGCACGGGCGTGACCGTCAGGGGACTGCTCTACAAGGGAATCAGCCATGAAAGCAGCCATGACCTCCTCTCCTACGACGAGGCCGACATGACACAGGGCACCTGGAACGCATGGGAGCTGCAGTATCCCGACGACTATCCGTCGGCAGACACCTGGGAGCCGCTGGCAGGCTTGATAGACTTCTGTTCGCCCGCCACGGGCGACGAGGTGTTCCATGAGGAATACCGGGACTATTTCTATCCTGAGAACCTGGCCGACTATCACCTGCTCACGGTGGCGCTGAACGTCGTTGACAATGCCTACAAGAACACGTTCCTCTCGGTCATGGATATCGGCAGGGAGCACCGCTACCTGCTGACCCCCTGGGATATGGACGGCTCCCTGGGCAGTACTTATAACGGCAGCTATGACGAGACCTTGTCATGGATATACCGCTATCAGGAGATTGCGCCGTTCAACAGGCTCTTCAGTCAAAGACAGAGTATGGACGGCTTCAAGGGTGCCGTGGCAGAAAGATGGTTCGAGCTTTGCCCCACGCTGTTTTCGGTGGAAAGCATCTGCCGTCGGCTGGATGACTATGCCCACATGTTCGTTGCTTCAGGTGCATGGGCGAGGGAACGTGGGAAATGGGACGGCAACCCCGTTCCGTTGAAGGAGGACATCATGGAAGAGCTGGACTATGTCAAGGGGTGGTATGCGCGGAACTTCGAAAGCATCTGCAACCAGTTCGAGAGGGTTAGAGTATCGGTGTCTTCTCCTTCCGCCACCCGCCATACACCCTCTCCCATTTTCGACCTGCAGGGCCGTCGCCTCAGTGGGAAGCTACAGAAGGGTGTATATATACAGGGTGGGAAAAAGAGAGTAGTGAAATAACAATGCCACTACAATTCCTTCTTTATCTTTTCTTCTTCGGCTTGCGGCGGGCCCAGCCTTCTTCTGAGAAATCGGGCTCGTCGTCTTTGAACTTCCAGTTGTTTTCCGTGGCGGCCTTCATCAGCATGCGCCAGTCGTCCTTCTTCATTTTCTTCTTAGGCTGCCACTCATCCTTGCTTTTTGACTGACGGTCATAACGCTCCTTGGGAGATTTATTCTTCTCGAAAGACTTTGGCTTAGCAGAAACCTTGGGACTACGCTCGGGGCGCTCGTCTTTCTCGTCCTCGGAGTTGCAGCGCACGATGCGACCATGATAGCGGATACCGCTGAGCTGCGTCATCACCTTTTTGGCGTCTTTCTCGGGCACCTCGAAATAGGAGATGGTATCGAGCAGGTCGATATGTCCCACCTCCTGCCGTCCGCCCACGTAGCGGTTCAGCGTCTGCATCAGCTCGCCCGGATAGAAGCCGTCGCGCTTGCCCAGGTTGATGAAGAGGCGATGATAGCCCTCCTGCGCCTTGTTCATGCGCTTTTGCTTGTCGGTCTGCGGCTTTTTCTCGCGCTTCTCCTTGACGGGCTTTTCAATTTCGGGCGCATCGGCGTAGTAGGCGAGGAACTTGCCGAACTCTAAGGAGACGATCTTCTTGATGATCTCCTCTTTGTCGATATATTCGAAGTAGCGGTTGATGTCCTGCATAAAGGGACCAATCTCTTCGTCATCAACATCGGTCTTCACAATCTGATCCATCACCTTGTAGAGCTGCTTCTTGCAAATCTCCTCAGCAGAGGGAATCTCGGCCTCCACGAACTGCTTGCCTATCTCCTTCTCGATAGCACGAATCTTGTGTTTCTCTTTCGAGTGGACAATGCTGATGCTGGTGCCTTTCTTGCCAGCACGACCTGTACGGCCCGAACGATGGGTGTAGTTCTCGATGTCGTCGGGCAGTCCGAAGTTGATGACGTGCGTCAAGTCATCGACGTCCAGTCCGCGGGCGGCCACGTCGGTGGCCACAAGCAATTGCGTGAGATGCTGACGGAACTTCTGCATCGTCAGGTCGCGCTGCTGCTGGGAGAGGTCGCCGTGCAAAGACTCGGCATTGTAGCCGTCCTTGATCAGCTTGTCGGCAATCTCCTGCGTCTCTAACTTCGTGCGGCAGAAGATGATGGCAAATATCTTCGGATAGTAATCGACGATGCGCTTCAGGGCGAGGTATTTGTCCTTCGCCTGCACCATGTAGTAGATATGGTTCACGTTCTCCGCACCCTCGTTGCGGCTGCCCACGACGATGGTCTCGTAGTCCTTCAGGTATTGCTTTGCTACTTTCTCCACCTCGCGGCTCATCGTGGCCGAGAACATCAACGTGGCGTGCTCCTCGGGCAACGACTCGAATATTTCGTTGATAGAGTCGGAGAAACCCATGTTCAACATCTCGTCAGCCTCATCGAGGACGATGGTGCGCACCTGCTCCATGTGAACAAAACCACGGTTCTTCAGGTCGATGAGTCGGCCCGGCGTAGCCACGATGATGTTCACGCCCTTCCTCAGCGCACGCATCTGCGGCTCGATGGCCGCTCCGCCATAGACGGCCTCCACGTGCACACCCTCCATGTACTTTGCGAAGTCACGAATGTCGTCGGTAATCTGCAGGCATAGCTCACGCGTCGGCGAGAGGACAAGTGCCTGCGTCTCACGCCTCGATGTGTCGATGCGTTGCAGCAACGGTATGCCGAAGGCTGCTGTCTTGCCCGTACCCGTCTGGGCCAGGGCGATGACGTCCCGTTGCCCTTCAATCAAGAAAGGTATTACGGCCTCTTGTACAGGCATGGGCTGTACAAATCCCAGTTCCTCGATAGCGCGTCTGATGGCGGCGCTCACGCCTAATTCCTCGAATGTTTTCATAATTGGCCACAAAGATAAGCATTTTCTTTGGAACATCAAAAAAAAAGAGTAACTTTGTAGCCAATTATGAAACTCTGTATTTTTTGTTCTTCCAATTGGCAGATAGACCCCGACTTCTTTACGCGGGCCGAGGAGCTTGGGCGTTGGGCCGCCAAGAAGGGCCACACTATCGTATTCGGAGGCCACGACGCGGGTCTGATGCACGCCGTGAGCAAGGCCGCGCACGATGCTGGAGGACGGGTGATTGGCGTGGTGCCCCGTAAGATTGAGGAGATGGGCAAGCTGAGTCCCTATCTCGATGTGCACATCCCCACCGAGGACCTCAGCGACCGCAAGGATCTAATGTTGCTGCAGGGCGATGCCTTCATCGTGCTGCCAGGCGGCATCGGCACCCTTGACGAGCTTTTCACCGTGGCCTCGGCGGCCACGCTCGACTATCACTCGAAGCCCGTCATTCTCTACAACATGAAGGGATTCTGGGACTCGCTCATTGCCTGCCTCGACGACCTGCATGTAAAAGGGGTGACCAGAAAACAATGGCGCAGCTACATCCAAGTAGCCGCGTCACTGCATGAAGTAGAGGAGTTGCTATTCCCTCTCACCCCTGTAAAGCCTCAGCCATAGCACGCCCTAAGGCCTGGCATTGGGCGATGGTCTCGGACGTGAGGCTCTGGCGTATCTCCACAGGCTCGCCCACCTGCTCATATTTCAGTCGCTCGTCGTTCCATCGCTTAATCTCGGCCACGGCTTTCGACGCCCATCCGTAAGAGCCGAACCATCCGAGGAGGCGGCCCTTAATGTCCTTCTGTGACAGCTCGTCGAGCAGCACGTTCATCTCGTGATAAAGGCCCGTATTGTAGGTAGGAGCACCGACGATGAGGCCCCGATAGCGGAACACGTCGCGGATAATATAGCTATGATGAGTCTTCGACACGTTGTGCATGACGATGTTCTTCACACCAGCCTCGGCAGCAGCAGTAGCGATGACCTCGGCAGCCCGCTCGGTGTTGCCGTACATCGTGCCATAGCAGATGACCAGACCCGGCTCGGCCTCGTACTTCGACAGACGGTCATAGATGCCGATAACCTTCCCCACATGCTTGTGCCACACGGGGCCGTGGGTGGCGCAGATATAATCCACCTGCACGCCGGCCAGCTTCTTGAGAGCCATCTGCACGGGCGTGCCGTACTTGCCCACGATGTTCGAGTAGTAGCGTTCCATCTCGGCCCAGAAGTCGTCGCAATTCATCTGCTCATCGACGATAGCGCCGTTCAGGGCACCGAAACAACCGAAGGCATCACCGCTGAAGAGGACGCTTCCCAAGAGTGTCATCATGGTCTCTGGCCAGTGCACCATGGGGGTAAGCACGAAGCTCAGGCTCTGGGCACCCAGCGACAGGACATCGCCGTTCTTCACCTCTTTCAACCCCTCAGTCAGATGGTAGAAGCCGCCCAGCATGTCGAAGGTTTTCTTGTTGCCGACAATTTCGATGCCAGGGAAGAACTGACGTAGCAGGGCCAGCGAGCCACTGTGGTCGGGCTCCATGTGGTTCACCACGACGTAGTCAATAGGGCGGTCGCCCAGCACTTCGCGGATGTTCTCTAAGAAAGGCATGAAGAAATCCACCTCGACGGTATCAATCAGAGCCACCTTCTCATCCACCACGAGGTAGGAGTTATAGTTCACGCCGTTGGGCAGAGGCCACAATCCCTCGAACAGTGTCTTGTTGCGGTCATTAACGCCCACATAATAAATGTTTTCTGTAATCTTTTTCATATAAATGATGAGTCACTAGTGTCCACTAAATAATAGCAGAGATGTTTGTAAATTACTTAAATATAGAGTTTTAGAGCAGAAAATTGACGGTGACGATTTGAATTGACTACT
>CAJOFE010000030.1 GCA_905233825.1 uncultured Prevotella sp.
TTATCGACATCTAACGTTGAATATAGTTCTTTTCGGAAATAATATTCGGCAGAATCTGTTTGCTGTAACAGCAAATAATACATTCCTATATAGTAATAGCAAACCTCACGTCCTTTTTCAACGATTCCTTCTTTATCGAAATAACCCGATTCCGTTTCAAGGATATCAATATAATATTTTGCCTTATCTGCATTTCCCGTTTCAATTAGTGCATTGAGAGGAAGTATGCAGTATCTCGCAGCAGTCTTAATTCCGTACATCTGAAGAAGTTTCTCATATACATCCTCAAAAGCAGCAATGACCTTGTCATATTGCTTTAAACGATTATATGCGGTTATTATATGAGCTTCCACATTAAAGACTTGCAATGTATCCCTATCACCCCATGCATAATTAATAGCTTTGTTGCATGCCTTGATATAATCTTCCATAAGGTCCTGCCAATAGAAAACATCTGCCATCTGACTATATACACGGCTCAAAGTATGGTAGTCGCAATCAGTGGCAGTGGTGTCGGCACAGTCGGCAGCATCAAGGTAGGCGTTGATGGCAGCAGGGGCCTCGCCCATGTCAGCGTAGGTGCGGCCGAGGATATAGTGGGCACGGAGGCGCTCGTTGGGGGTGCCGTGGCTGTCGAAATAGCTGGTGAGGGCCTCGGCCAGCGAGTCGTTGGTCATCACCGAGTCGGCACGGTTCATCTGCTCTAGCATCTCCAGCTGCCGGAGCATCGCCTCATGGCTCTCGCCGCAGGCGGCGAGCAGCAGCACGATCATCAGTGCCAAGAGGCCAAGAACACCTGTCTGCTTCATCTGCATTCCTATCTTCGCGCTGTTTTCAGCGCAAGATGAAAAGTGTCTGAGAGATTTGGAACTTTCAGAAAAACACATTATATTTGCAGGCGAATTGAAAAACAAAGTGATTATGAAGAGATTATTCATGACAGCGATGATGTTCGTCGCAAGCGTAGGGCTGATGAATGCCCAGACAGAGAAAAGGCAAGTAGTGGAAGAAGGTGGTACGGGCCCGTTTAAGTCGGAAGTGGTGGGCGATGCCTCTTGCCCTGGCTTCACGGTGTATCGCCCTCAGAACCTGAAGGAAGTGGTGGCAAGACAGGGTGCCCTGCCCGTCATCGTCTATGCCAACGGTGCCTGTTTTAACAACAATGTGGAGATGCGCCTGCTGTTGAGCGAGGTGGCTTCCTACGGCTATGTGGCAGCAGCCATCGGCCCATACGACGAAGAGGACGTAATGGCACAGTGGCGGGGTGTGCTGAGGTCGTCATATCCCGAGACCAAGGGCGAGGTCGTCATGGCTAATGGCGAGAAGATCCTGCCTCTGACACCCGAGGAGATCAAGGCGCGCCAGGAGGAACAGGCCAGACAGCGCGAGGAGGCTGCAAAGGCCGCGAAGAAGTCTAAGAAGAAGCAGCCAGAAGCTCCTGTCTTCCGTACCTATCCCAAGATGCTGTTGGAAGTGCTGGACTGGCTGACGGAGCAGAATGCCGCCCAAGGTTCGGAATATTACCATTGCCTGAATCTCGACCATGTGGCAGCGATGGGTCAGTCGTGCGGTGGCGCGCAGGTGCTGGGTGTGGCCTACGATCCGCGCATCAAAACCTGCGTGATGCTGAACTCAGGTATTGGTGATATGGAGATGATGGGCTCCACGAAGGAGTCGCTGAAGAATCTACATCAGCCGATGTTCTATATGATTGGCGGTCCTGGCGACATCGCCTACGCCAATGCACAGAAGGATTACGAGCGTATAGCCGATAATATCCCCGTGGCGATGCTGAACTCGAAGGACGGCCACAGCGGCACCTATTATGAAAAGTATGGCGGCAACTATGCCAAGGCTGTGGTGAAATGGCTGGACTGGCAGTTGAAAGGCCAGGTGGGACAGTCGGCCCTCTTCCTCGACGATGAATACCTGAAGATGAAATTCCCCGAGTGGCAGGGCGTCAGAAAGAATTTCTAAGGTTACCCAGCGGGGCTACGCAGCTCCCAGAAAGCTACGGCTGCTGCAGCGGCAACGTTGAGGGAATCGACACCATGGTGCATAGGGATGCGAACGGTGTAGTCGGCATCGGCAATGGTGGAGTGGGGCAGACCGTCGCCCTCGGTGCCCATGATGATAGCTAAACGGGGCTCGGCCTTCAAGACGGGATCGTCGAGAGGTACGGAGTCATCGGTCAGCGCCATGGCCACGGTCTTGAAACCGAAATGATGCAAAGCCCCCTCCAATCTCCCCCCGACGGGGGAGGCTTCCCTTGTGCTGTCCTCGTGCGGAGCCATCTCCCCCAGTTGGGGGAGGTTGGTAGGGGCTAACCATGTCCAAGGGACGAGGAAGACGCTGCCCATCGAGACACGGACGGCGCGGCGGTTGAGCGGGTCGCAGGAGTCGGGCGTGAGCAGTACGGCATCGATGCCCAGGGCTGCTGCCGAACGGAAGATGGCTCCGATGTTGGTAGTGTCGCAGACGCTGTGGATGACGACGATGCGACGCACCCCGCCCCCAATTATTTCTTCCAGACTGGGAGGCTCGGGACGGCGCATGGCGCAGAGCACGCCACGGGTCAGCGTATAGCCGGTGAGCTGGGCCAGCAACTCGCGGTCACCGGTATAGACGGGCACGTCGTCGGGCAGTCGCTCCACGATGTCGCGGGCATCGCCATCGATATGTCGCCGCTCGCAAAGCAGGGCCACAGGCTGCATGCCCGCGTCGAGGGCCACGCGGATGACCTTCGGACTCTCGACGATGAACACGGCTTTCTCGGGCTCGGCCTTGCTTCGCAGCTGAGCTTCAGTCAAAGAGCCGAACATCTGGATGCCCGGCTCTTCGAGTGACTTGATTTCAATAATCTTCATTTAATCTGCATTGTTCTCAGGACGCAACTTGCGCACGACAGCACCTGCCTGCCACATCTCCTGATTGCGCATGGCTTCCAGCTCTTTCTCTAATCCGGCACGATAGTCGGGCTTTGAGTTCGAGTCGATGCTGATCTGTGCCTCGATGCCGCTCTTCACCGAGAGGTAGAGCCACTCCATGACGGGCTTGATGGCGTCGTGGAAACGGGGAGCCCAGTCAAGGGCACCGCGCTGGGCGGTGGTGGAGCAGTTGGCGTACATCCAGTCCATGCCGCGCTCGCCGAAGAGCGGGCCAAGGCTCTGTGTGAGCTCCTCAACGGTCTCGTTGAAAGCCTCCGAGGGAGAGTGTCCGTGCTCGCGTAGCACTTCGTACTGAGCCAGCAGCAGGCCCTGGATGGCACCCATCAGTGAGCCGCGCTCACCGGTGAGGTCGCTGGTAGCCTCGCGCTCGAAAGTGGTCTTGAACAGATATCCGGCGCCAATGCCGATGCCGAAGGCGATGGTTTTCTCCTCAGCCTTGCCGCTTGCGTCCTGATAGACGGCGTACCCTCGCAGAACATGGTACGAAGGCTGGTGCCAGAACCCTTAGGAGCCACCATAATGACATCGACATCCTTGGGAGGAACAACACCAGTGCGGTCGCTCCAGTTGATAGCGAAGCCATGAGAGTAGTAGAGCGTCTTGCCCGGTGTGAGGTGCTTCTTGATGGTGGGCCAAACCTGAATCTGACCGGCATCGGAGAGCAGCATGCAGAGAATGGTACCCTTCTGGGCGGCCTCCTCGATGCTGAAGAGTGTCTTGCCAGGCACCCAACCGTCGGCCTTGGCCTTCTCGTAGGTCTTGCCCTCGCGCTGTCCGACGATGACGTTGAAGCCATTGTCGCGCAGGTTGCAAGCCTGACCAGGTCCCTGGATGCCATAGCCGATGACGGCGATGACCTCGTCCTTCAATACTTCACGTGCTTTCTCTAAAGAGAACTCCTTGCTGGTGACTACGGTTTCGATGACGCCACCAAAATTCATTTCTGCCATAATTGCAAATGGTTTTTAAGTTGAACTTATCCCCTTGGAACCATGCCCGTCCTGCACGAGGACAGTCGTCTTAGCGGCCCAAAACGCCAGCTGCACGAGGTGGCGACGAGGGAGGTTGATAGTTTTGTGGCTGCAAAGTTATCAAAATGTTACGAAACAGCCAAATATTCTTTCGTTTTTTGTCAGGTGATGCAGAATTTCTTATCAGCCCCATCTCCAGCTGCTCCTGTTGTGGGAGGGAAGGTCAGCTCCAGCAGGCGCACCTCAGCATTGGTCATGCGTGTCACATCTTTCATCTGACAGTTATGATAGACTGCCTGGATAGCTTTGTTGATGATGCCGTGACCTACGGCCAGCACCGTCTGGTTGGGGTACTCATTATATATATATATAAGGAACTGGCGGGCACGGTCGAGCAGATGGTCGAGCTTTTCCACGTTGTCGGGCCAGGGCTGATCCTTCAGGTCGGGGATGTAGCGACCCGTGAAGTCGCCCCAGTCACGTTCGCGCAACAGTGATGTGGTGGTCACGGGCAGATGGTGGGGCTCGGCTACGATGCGGGCTGTGTCGAAGGAACGCAGCAGATCGCTGGCTACAAAGGCATCGATATGCTTGTCAGCCCACTCGTCGCGCACCTGTTCTGCCTGACGAATACCCTCGGCATTCAGCTCGCCTTGCACCTGTCCCTGCATCAGTTGGCGGGCGTTGTCGATGGTCTCACCGTGACGCATCAGATAGAGTTGTGTCATGGGTTTGTTGGATTTTTGCGCACAAAGGTACAAAAAAAACGTAATTTGTCGTTCGTATTTCGTAATTAATTTGTATCTTTGCCGAAAATTATAACAAGTGAGGCTTATGAAACTACTTAGAATTTCCATTATCCGTGCCATCGCAGCTTTGGTGGTAGGTGTGTTGCTGCTGAAATACAATGCAGACGTGTTGAAGGTTCTTACTATTGCCCTGGGTATAGTGTTCCTCCTTGCTGGCGTAGTATCGTTAGTGGGATGGGTGAATGTCAGGAGGAAGAAAGCTGACTTCCGTGCCTATGACAACGGGCAGGAACAGACACAGGATGGTGCCCAGCCCATGTTCCCGCTTGCGGGACTGGGCAGTCTGCTGTTAGGCCTGATACTGTCGCTGACCCGTAGTGACGACTATTTAGAGTGGGCTATGTATCTGCTGGGAGGCGTGCTGGTGCTGGGTGCCCTGAATATGCTGATGAATTTGATGTCGGCCAAGAAGATGGAACCCGTTGCCGGATGGATGTGGCTTGTTCCTGTAATCATCATCGTGGCTTCTGTCTTTGCCATGATCAAAGGACTGGTGCCTGCAGAGACCTGCACGACCATTCTGGGCGTGACAGCTATTGTCTATGCCGTAGCAGAGCTGATCTACTCGATTATCTTTACGAATATCAGGAAACGCTATGAGAAGACACAGGCGCAGGTGCGTCGTGCCAATGATGTGATAGCAAGTGCAGAGGAGGGTCAAATCGTCAGTAGTGAGTGACGATACCTTCGATGTAGGTCTTCAGAATATGTATGCCGGTCTTATTGTCGCCGCCCCAGGGGATGATGAGATCGGCAAACTTTTTGGTGGGCTCGATGAACTGCTCGTGCATGGGCTTCAGCACCTTCTCGTAGCGGTCGAGCACCATATCGACGGTACGTCCGCGTTCTACCACGTCGCGGCGTATGTTGCGGATGAGGCGCACGTCGCTGTCGGTATCGACGAATATCTTCAGGTCCATCATGTCGCGTAATCGCTTGTAGTGCAGTGTCATGATGCCCTCGATGATGATGACGGGCTTGGGTTCCACGTGGACGGTCTCCTTCTGACGGTTGCTCTCGATGTAGGAGTAGGTGGGCTGCTCGATGGCCTCACCATTCTTCAGCATGCGGATCTGCTCGGTGAGCAGTTTCCAGTCGAAAGCATCGGGATGGTCGAAGTTGATGGCTTTTCGCTCTTCGGGCGTCATGCCTGTAGTATCGTTATAATACGAGTCGAGGGGAACTACAGCCACGCAATGGGGTGGCAGAGCCTGAGCGATATGTTTGACGACGGTGGTCTTTCCCGATCCAGTGCCGCCTGCTATTCCGATGATAGTCATTGATATTTACGATTTTGGCAATTTACTATGATGGCAAATTAATTGACTTCTTTTACTAAGTACACAATGGTGGGCAGGTGGTCGCTATAACCGTCGAGCCAGGAGCCACCGGCATGGGTGCGTAGGGTGTTGCCTTTGTATTTGCCTTCGCGCTGGAAGAGGTAGTCGCGACGGAAAATCTGATGACGGAAATACTTGAGCGAGGAGCAGTCAATCTTCTTGAGTTCGACGTCTTTCCCGTCTTTCATGTGTTTCTGGTCGAGTAGCGTCTGCGAAAGAATGATCTGGTCGAACAGGTTCCAGCCGCCATCGTAGGGTAGGGTACCATTGCCAGAAGCCAGCACGTCCCACCAGGGATTCCAAAGGCCGCCTTCCTCTACTTGCTTGATCTTGCGACGTGCGCCAAGCGATTCAGCCATCGACTTGTCCTGTGGGTCATCGTTCATGTCGCCCATGATGATGAGCTTCACGTCAGGGTCTTCGGCCATGAGTTGCTGTTTGAGCTCAAAGAGCTGGCGTCCGCCTTCTTCACGATAGAACGAAACGGCACCACGCGACGGCAGGTGATTGACAATGATGGTGACATGCTCGCCCGCCATAGTGCCGCTGACGGTGAGGAAGCCACGGGTGGCACGGAGCGAGTCCTCGGGCTTTATATATATATAAGGTACGAGCTTCGCGTCGCGCACTTGGAAGAGCTTGGGATTGTAGAGCAGGGCACAATCGACGCCACGCTGGTCAGGTCCCTCAATGTGGACAAACTTATAACCACGCTCCTTCAGGGGCTCTTGATCGCAGAGGTCGGTAAGACATTTGGCATTTTCCACCTCGCTGACGCCGATAGCCGCACAGCCCATAGGCAGACGGTCGGTACCCATTTCGGCCAGAACACGTGACATGTTACGCAGCTTGTGCGTGTATTTCAGTCCTGTCCACCTGTTACGCCCATCGGGCAGGTACTCATAGTCATTATGACCTGCGTCGTGGCACGTGTCAAAGAGGTTCTCTAAGTTGTAGAAACCAATACCATAGAGCTGGTACTTCTTCTCCTGAGCTGTTGCTGAACATACCCCGATGACGAGCAGCAGCATGATGAATGTGATGCTTTTTTTCATAATAGGTCAGTTATTTGATTGCAAAGATACAAAATAATTATGAATTATGAATCATGAATTGCGATTTTTTTTGTACCTTTGCAGCGAAATTAGACGAACAGTTAATTTTTTTATGGTTTACAATATATTCAAGGGATTGGGAATAGCCTTAGTGACCCCGTTTAAACAGGATGGCACTGTGGATTATGACGCCTTGTTAAGACTTGTGGAATATCAGTTGGAGAACGGTGCTGATTTCTTCTGCATCCTGGCCACTACAGGTGAGACACCTACGCTGACGGCAGAAGAAAAACTACGCATCAAGAACCTGGTTGTGGATAAAGTGCAGGCTCGCGTTCCCATCTTGATGGGCTGTGGAGGATATAACACAGCGGCTGTTGTAGAGGAACTGAAGACAGGTGACTTTAAGGGTATCGATGGCGTGCTGAGCGTGTGCCCATATTACAACAAACCGTCGCAAGAAGGACTCTACCAGCATTTCAAGGCCATTGCCGCTGCTACGCAGTTGCCCGTGGTGCTATACAATGTGCCTGGGCGTACTGGTGTGAACCTGAAGGCAGAGACAACCGTCCGTCTGGCTCGTGACTGCCAGAATATTGTAGCCATCAAGGAAGCAAGTGGCAATCTGGAGCAGGTAGATGAGATTATCAAGAACAAGCCACGCGATTTCGACGTCATCTCTGGCGATGACTCGCTCACATTCCCTATGGTGTCGTGTGGAGCCGTAGGTGTTATCTCGGTGATTGGCAATGCGTTGCCTCGTGAGTTCTCGAAGATGATCCGGTTGCAGATGCGTGGTGAATACGAGCCTGCTCGTAAGATTCATCATCGTTTCACGGATCTCTTCTCATTGCTCTTCGTCGATGGCAATCCTGCAGGCGTGAAGGCCATGCTGCATGAGATGGGCTTCATCGAGAATGTGCTTCGCCTGCCGTTGGTGCCCACGCGCATCTCTACCCTTCAGCGTATGAGCGAGATTATGAAGGAGCTGAAAATCTGACAGTTAGTTGTTTTAGTCAACAGACTTTTTTGCTGAACCGTCCTCAGCGTTGCCACCTTGTTCCTGAATGATGATGGGCTTGCTTTCGGGCAGCATGTCAGGCTCAACAGGTGAATTCTTGTCTTCGGCTTTCTTCTCAAGGTATGGTTTGGCTGACGGAATCTGGTCTTCCTCGCTCTCTTCCATATCTGCATCTTTCTCCATGTGAAGCATGTCGGAGATGTTTTCCGTAGCGTTGCTCTCTTCATCCTCATTGGGAGTGGTGGTATCTTTCTTGCCTCCCAACAGCAGTACAGCTGCAACGGCAATTCCGATGAGGAGCAGGGCGGCCAGGATGATCAGCCCCGTCTTACCTTTCTTTTTGGAAGAAGATGCTGCGACCATCCTCGTCGACTGGTGGTCGCTGTCATTGCCCATATCCCACGCCTCGTTCTTATTCTGGTCGTTCAGGGCCTTGCTCTTACGGCGCTCCTCTTCTTCGTCATTGACAAGATTCTCGTCGCCTTCTTCATGTTCTACAGCCTTGATGCGGATGAGGTAGGCAGAGTGGTTGTCGGCATTGCCAACGGTTCGCCTGATGAGTTCCTGCGCTTTCTCCTCGTCAGTCGTGCCGGCTTTCATGATGTCCATCAGTTCATCATCCTCCATCTCTTCAAGCATACCATCGCTGCACAGGTAGAAATAGTCGCCTTCTCGGATATCGGTAATGTGGACAATCGTGGCTTTGACGCGTTCGTCCTGATAAGGCTGCATGGCTTTTAGGATAATATTCTTCCTGGGCGAAGTGCTCATTTCGTTATAGCTGATCTCTCCCAGTTCGTAGAGTTGCTGCACTAAGGAGTGGTCGCGAGAACGGTATAATACCTCGTTAGTCTGGGGGCGCAGGTGGTAGATGCGACTGTCGCCAATATGTGCAACCATACATCCGCCTTTGTGCAGGCAGAGGAAGGTCATGGTGCTGCCCATCTTTCCTTCGTGGGCTTCGTCAGCGGCATCTAAGGAATCATAGGCTTTGGTCAGGGCTGATTCGAACTGTTCGTCTTGGATGATGCTATGGTCAGTCATCATCTCTTTCATGGCCTCGCTCATTCCTTTGCAGATGGCGGCGCTTGCCACTTCTCCCTTGTCATGACCACCCATGCCGTCGCATACCAGGAAAAGACGGTCGTCGGCTGTTGCCTCACCCTTTACAGGATAAATGCTGTCTTCCTGATTCTTGCGGTTACCTAACTCATGTATTGCCTGTGGCTGGTATAACTGAAATTTCATTGCCGAAATGTTTGTTGCTCTTCAAATATGGTGGCAAAGTTATGAATAATAATTTAAATAACAAAAGAAAAGCAAGTTTTTTCTTTGTTTTCCGCTCGCTTTTTCGTACCTTTGCACGCAAATTTGTAAATAGTAATCATAAAGAGATGAATATTTCTTATAAATGGCTAAAGGAATACGTTGACTTTGACTTGACGCCCCAGCAGGTGTGCGATGCACTTACCTCTACGGGTCTCGAAGTCGATGCTTTAGAAGAAGTGCAGGCTATTCGTGGAGGCCTGAAGGGTCTTTATGTGGGTAAGGTGCTTACTTGTGAGGCACATCCCAATAGCGATCATCTGCATGTGACGACGGTGGATCTTGGAAAAGGCGAGCCGTCGCAAATTGTCTGTGGCGCTCCCAATGTGGCAGCTGGCCAGAAAGTAATTGTGGCCGATCTGGGCTGTGTGCTCTATGACGGCGACAAGGAGTTTGTCATCAAGAAATCGAAGCTCCGTGGTGTGGATTCCAATGGTATGATCTGTGCTGAGGATGAGATAGGCATTGGCACATCGCATGCCGGCATCATCGTCCTTCCTGACGAGGCTGTGGTGGGCACGCCTGCTGCTGAGTATTATCATCTGGATAGCGACTGGCTCATTGAGATTGACATTACGGCCAATCGTGCCGATGCTCTCTCACACTGGGGTGTGGCCCGTGACCTCTATGCCTGGCTGAAACAGAATGGCTATCAGACCTCCCTTCATCGTCCTTCTATAGATGGATTCTCCATCGACAACCACGACCTTCCTATTGATGTTGTCATCGAGAATAGCGAGGCTTGCCGTCGTTATGCCTGCGTCAGTGTAACTGGCTGTGAGGTAAAGGAATCTCCTGAATGGTTGAAGGAAAAGCTGAATGTGATAGGCCTGCGCCCCATCAACAACATCGTTGATATTACGAACTATGTGATGATGGCTTACGGACAGCCTCTGCACACATTCGATGCTGATATGGTGAAGGGTAACAAGATTGTGGTGCGCACCATGCCCGAGGGTACTCCTTTTCAGACGCTGGATGGCGTGGAGCACAAGCTGAGCGACCGCGACCTGGCCATCTGCAACGTCGAGGATCCCATGTGCATTGCCGGCGTGTTTGGCGGAAAGGGTAGTGGAACCTACGAGACAACGAGGAACGTGGTGCTGGAGAGCGCCTATTTCCATCCCACGTGGATTCGCAAGTCGGCTCGCCGTCATGGTTTGAGCACCGATGCCTCCTTCCGTTTCGAGCGCGGCATCGACCCCAATGGTGTCATCTACGCCCTGAAGCAGGCTGCCATCATGTGTAAGGAACTGGCAGGTGGAAAGATTTCAATGGAGATTCGCGACGAGTATCCCAGTCCTATTGAGAATCCTCGCGTTTCACTTCAGTATGACTATGTAAAATCATTGATTGGTAAGGAAATACCAGTAGCCACGATTAAGTCTATCTGCGAATCGTTGGAGATGAAAGTCCTTAGCGAAGATGCAGAAGGTATGCTACTGGAAGTGCCTGCCTATCGCGTGGATGTACAGCGTCCTTGCGATGTGGTAGAGGACATTCTGCGCATCTATGGCTATAACAATGTGGAGATTCCTACCCAGCTGAAGTCAAGCCTGGTCATCAAGGGTGACGAAGACCGTAAGCATAAGCTGCAGAACCTGGTCAGCGAACAGCTGGTGGGTGCCGGCTTCAACGAAATACTGAATAACTCGCTGACGAAGACGGCCTATTATAGTGAGCAGCCCACTGTCGTACATATCATGAATCCCCTCTCGCAAGACCTCGGCGTCATGCGCCAGACATTGCTCTATGGCGGATTGGAGAGTGTGGAGCACAATGTGAAGCGCAAGGCCCAGAACCTCCGTTTCTTCGAGTTCGGAAACGTATATTTCTTCGATCCTGAAAAGCAGAATGACGAGAACCCCATGCAGGCCTACAAGGAAGAGAACATGCTGGGTATCTGGGTCACAGGCAAGCGCGTGGAAGGCTCGTGGGCACATCCCAATGAGGACTCCACCTACTATGAGTTGTCGGCTTACGTGCAGAACATCCTGCAGCGCATCGGCTTGAAGGAAGGTCAGATCGTGACGCGAAAGAGCGAGAACCCCATCTTCTCTGCCGGCTTGCAGTTAGAAAACCGTGGTGGTAAGAAGCTCGTGGAGATGGGCATCCTCAGCAAGCAGCTACTGAAGCAGTTCGACTTGCAGCAGCCTGTCTATTTCGCCGAGCTGAACTGGACATTGCTCATGAAGGCCACACGTAAGAACGAGGTGCTCTATACGGAGATTCCGAAGCATCCCGCTGTCAGTCGCGACCTGGCCCTGCTGGTCGATAGCAATGTGGAGTTCGCCCAGATTGAGCAGATTGCCCGTCAGGCCGAGAAGAAACTGCTGAAGAGCGTCGAGCTGTTCGATGTCTATGAAGGCAAGAACCTGCCTGCCGGCAAGAAGAGCTATGCCGTGAACTTCATCCTTCAGGACGAGGAGAAGACCATGAACGACAAGCAGATTGAAGCCATCATGCAGAAACTCATCGTTCAGCTGACGAAGCAACTTCATGCCGAGCTGCGCTAAGTAAAATTGTGAAATAGTAAAATAATATAATTAAACAATGGGAAGAGCATTTGAATACCGTAAAGCTACAAAGCTGAAGAGATGGGGCCACATGGCCAAGACATTCACCAAGATTGGCAAACAGATTGCCATTGCCGTAAAGGCAGGAGGCCCCGAGCCTGAGAACAATCCGGCATTGCGTGCTATCATCGCTAACGCCAAGCGCGAGAACATGCCGAAGGACAACATCGAGCGTGCCATCAAGAACGCTATGGGTAAGGATCAGAGCGATTACAAGGAGGTGAGCTATGAGGGATATGGCCCTCACGGAGTAGCCATCTTCGTGGAGACGCTGACTGACAACACCACCCGTACCGTGGGTGATGTGCGTTCGGTCTTCAACAAGTTCAGCGGCAACCTGGGCACGCAGGGTTCGCTCTCGTTCCTCTTCGACCACAAGGCCGTCTTTACCTTCAAGAAGAAGGAAGGCCTTGATATGGACGAGATGATTCTTGACCTCATCGATTACGGCGTGGAAGACGAGTTCGACGAGGACGAGGAGACGGGCGAAATCACCATCTATGGCGATCCCTCTTCGTTCAGCGCCATCCAGAAGCATCTGGAGGCAGAGGGCTATGAGGTGACGGGCGCAGAGTTCACCCGCATCCCTAACGACCTAAAGGATGTCACGCCTGAGCAGCGCGAGGCCATCGACAAGATGGTGGAGAAACTCGAAGACTTCGACGACGTCCAGACTGTCTATACTAACATGAAGCCCGCAGACGAGTAAGATGCGGACGAAGCATATTCAGTACGAGACGACGGGAACCTGTTCGCAGCTCATCGACGTTACATGTGACGAGCATGACATCATTCAGCAGGTTTTCTTCCTTGGGGGTTGCAATGGCAACCTTCAAGGTGTAAGTCAACTGGTGCGCGGGCAGAAAATCGATGATGTCATCAAGAAGCTCGACGGCATCCGCTGTGGCACGAAGCGCACCTCGTGCCCCGACCAGCTGTGCCGTGCCTTGGAGCAGTTGAAGGAAGCCCCGCTGAGTGATTAGCGGTAGTCCTTCGTTGTCAGCGTAATATTGATTAACGTATCTTTTGGGTTCGACATCCGGCAATACACATACTGGAAGTTGAACCCATTATCCATGTAGGGCTTGTAGCTGGGCGTATTCTTCAGCTCACTCACCAGCACATCCTTGAGTTCTTTATTGTCCAGTTCCGCGCCTTCCTCGGGATAGTCGAGCAGCAGGCTTTCTTTCCATGTGCGGGTAGGAATGTCGAAATCTATACGTTCCAGAATGATGTTCCCTTCGTTGCCCAGCGGCATGGGACATTTTCTTTCGGTTGTCTCCTTTGCATCGCGTGCAGCCCTCTCTTCTATTTTCTCCTGACATGCTGCCAGCAGCGTCAGCGCAAAGACGGGAATCAGAATTTTTTTCATCATGAGCTCGTTTTTTTGTTTTTTACGCTGCAAAGGTAGTGCAAATTTTCGATTTAGCGAAAAGAATACGAATATATTTGCAGCTGCGTCCAAAAAACTTTTTGCTGCGTCTAAAATCGTTTTTGCGACTATCAACCCCTCTTTTTCCGCGTGCCTTTCTACAACGATTATGTTAAAAAGTGTTCAATATTGCAATATTGAATATTGCATTCACTTTTTGTGAGTTGAGAGGAAGAAGAGACATATAATATTTATATGTATTATATATATAATATATTAATAATCAATTACTTATATATTAATTATCTTCTTATTTTAACCCTTTTTAACTACATTTCCATTCCTACATAAAAAAACAAATGCAATATGCAATATTGCAATATAGCGCTGAATGAGTTTGTTGCAAGCCAGACTCCGATAAATGCTCCCACTGTCTTTTTCGTTGCGTTGCAACAAAAAAAATCCTAAATTATCGTGTATCTCGACATTTTTTTGTAATTTTGCATTCAAATACGCTAAAACAAAGATGAAGAATATACGTAACTTCTGCATAATTGCTCATATTGACCATGGTAAATCGACTTTGGCCGACCGCCTGCTGGAGCGCACGAAGACCATTCAGGTGACGGAAGGCCAGATGCTTGACGACATGGATCTGGAGCGTGAGCGTGGCATTACCATCAAGAGCCATGCCATCCAGATGGAGTATGAGCGCGACGGGCAGAAATATATCCTGAACTTGATTGACACTCCGGGACACGTTGATTTCTCGTATGAGGTGAGCCGCTCTATTGCTGCCTGCGAGGGCGCTTTGCTGGTGGTAGATGCCACGCAGGGCGTGCAGGCGCAGACTATCTCGAACCTCTATATGGCCATAGACAATAATCTGGAGATTATTCCCGTCATCAACAAAATAGACATGCCCAGTGCCATGCCTGATGAGGTGGAAGACGAGATTGTGGACCTGATAGGCTGTGACCCGGAAGACATTATCCGTGCCAGCGGAAAGACGGGCGAAGGAGTAGATGACATCCTGAACGCCGTGGTTGACCGCATCCCCCATCCTGTAGGTGAGGAGGAGGCTCCGCTGCAGGCGCTGATCTTCGATTCGGTGTTCAACTCGTTCCGTGGCATCATTGCCTATTTCAAGATTGTGAACGGCGTCATCCATAAGGGCGACAAGGTAAAATTCTTCAATACGGGCATGGAGTATGATGCCGACGAGGTGGGTGTGCTGAAGATGGACATGATTCCGCGTGCAGAGCTGCGCACGGGCGATGTGGGCTACATTATCAGTGGCATCAAGGACTCGAAGGAGGTGAAGGTAGGCGACACCATCACCCACGTGGCGCGTCCCTGCAACAAGGCCATCGAGGGCTTCCAGGAGGTGAAGCCGATGGTGTTTGCCGGTGTCTATCCCATCGACCCTACTGACTATGAGAACCTGCGTGCATCGCTTGAGAAGTTGCAACTGAACGATGCCTCGCTGACTTTCCAGCCCGAGAGTTCGGTGGCATTGGGCTTTGGCTTCCGCTGCGGCTTCCTGGGCTTGCTCCACATGGAAATTGTGCAGGAACGTCTGGATCGTGAGTTCGATATGGACGTCATCACCACCGTGCCCAACGTCAGCTATATGTGCTACACGAAGCAGGGCGAGGTGAAGGAGGTGCACAACCCCAGCGGACTGCCTGACCAGACGCTCATCGACCATATTGAGGAGCCATATATCCGTGCCAGCATCATCACAGCCTCGGCCTATATCGGCCCCATTATGACGCTCTGCCTTGACAAGCGTGGTGAACTGATAGACCAGCAGTATGTCAGCGGTGGGCGTATGGAGCTGCACTTCATGCTGCCGCTGGGCGAGATAGTGATTGACTTCTACGACAAGCTGAAGAGCATCTCGAAGGGCTATGCCTCGTTCGACTACCACGTTGATTCGTTCCGCCCGTCGCGTCTGGTGAAGCTCGACATCCTGCTCAACGGCGAGCCTGTTGATGCCCTCTCCACGCTGACGCATCAGGATAATGCCGTTACTTTCGGGCGACGCATGTGTGAGAAATTGAAGGAGCTCATTCCGCGCCAGCAGTTTGATATTGCCATTCAGGCTGCCATCGGTGCGAAGATTATTGCCCGTGAGACGGTGAAACAGGTGCGCAAGGATGTGCTGGCCAAGTGCTATGGTGGCGATGTGACCCGTAAGCGCAAGCTGCTGGAGAAGCAGAAGCGTGGAAAGAAGCGCATGAAACAGATAGGTAATGTGGAAGTGCCGCAGAAAGCCTTCCTCGCCGTACTGAAACTGGACTAATAAACAAACAATACTAAATCCTTAAACCTCAAACGATTATGTCAAACCTAAGTTTAACGCCTCGCGATGTGGCACGTGAGCTTGCCCGTCGTTATAGTACGATGACTCATGACGAGCTCGACATCCTGGAGAGTATCCTGATTCCGCGTAAGTATGCCAAAGGTGAATTGGTCTTGCGTGAAGGCGAGACGTGTGAGAATATTTATTGGATAGTGAAAGGACTGGTGCGTCAGTTCTATTACAAGAATAAAAAGGAACTAACGGAGTACATGGCGACGGAGAATTCCATCGTGATGTGCATTGAGAGTCTCTTTAAGGAGGAACCGTCGCATCTGCAGATTCAGGCGCTGGAACCCTCCATCATCTATTCCATCCCGAAGGCGGAGTTGGAGGCCGCTGCCATCAAATGCGTGAATATCCAGATGCTGTATCGTAAGATTCTCGAAGAGTCGCTTATCATCAGCCAACATCATGCGGATATGTTGCGTTTCGAGACAGCTCAGGACCGCTATGCCAAGTTGGTGAAGCGCTCGCCGCAATTGGTGCTCCGTGCTCCGTTGGTATATATCGCTAGCTATTTGCAGATGACACCGGAGACTCTGAGCAGAGTTCGTACGGCAGCCCTGATGAATAGCTGATGAAATAGTGTGAGGATTTTCGATTAGTATTGTCTGAGGGCACCCAACAGTTCAGCGTTCTCGGTGCGGGTGCCGATGGTGATGCGCAGGCAGTTGTGGCAGAGCTGCACGCGTGTGCGGTTGCGCACGATGATGCCCTGGCGCACCAAATAGTCGTAGATGGCCTGTGCATCAGTGACGCGAGCCAGGAAGAAGTTGGCATCGGTGGGATAGACCTGCTCACAGATGGGTAACTGGCGGAAAGCCTCCAGCATGCGTCCCCGTTCCTCAAGGATCAGCCTTACCCATCGCTCTACGCTCTGTGTGTCGTTGAGTGCTTTCATGGCCTGTTGCTGGGTGAGGTAGTTCACGTTATAGGGATATTTCACCTTGTTGAAGAGTCCAATAATGTCGGGCGAGGCAAATGCCATGCCTAAGCGGATGGCTGCCGATGCCCAGGCCTTGCTGAGTGTATTCAGCACCACCAGGTTAGGATATTTTGTCAGCTCCAAACGCAGGGGACGCTGGGCAGAGAAGTCGCTGTATGCTTCGTCCACTACGACAATGCCCTCGAAACCATTGATGACCTTCAGTATCTCCTCGCGGTCAATACTATTACCCGTAGGATTGTTGGGACTGCAGATCCATATCAGCTTGGTATTTTGGTTGCAGGCCTGCAGCAGTCTGTCTGCCTGTATCTGGAAGTGCTCATCAAGCTGCACGGGACGGTACTCCACCTCGTTGATGTCGGCACATACCTTATACATGCCGTAGGTGGGCTCGATGGCCACGACGTTGTCTATGCCAGACTGGCAGAAGCAACGGTAGAGCAGGTCGATGGCCTCGTCGCTACCATTGCCTAAGAAGATACTGTCGGCAGCAACACCCTTTACCTGACTGATGCGCGCCTTCAGCTCACGCTGCAGAGGGTCGGGGTATCTGTTCAGCGGGTTGCCATATGGGTTCTCATTGGCATCGAGGAATACGTGGGCCTCGTGTCCTGAATATTCATCGCGTGCACTGCTATATGGAGCAAGGCTCCAGATGTTGGGGCGGGTAAGTTCCTTCAGTGGTTTCATCTTCTTCAATCTTCGATTTACAATCCTCAATTTTCAATCCTCAAGGTCATCGCATTCTTGTGTGCATCGAGCTGTTCGGCAGCTGCCATCAGTTCCACAGCGTGACCTATACGACGCACACCCTCAGCGGTGAGGTGCTGGAAGGTAATCTTACGGCAGTAGCTGTCTAAGTTCACACCGCTATAGGCAGTGGCGTAGCCGTGAGTAGGAAGTGTGTGGTTGGTGCCGCTGGCATAGTCGCCGGCACTCTCACAGGCGTATGGTCCTAAGAACACGCTGCCCGCATTGACCACTTTCGTGGCCAGCTGCTCGTAGTCGCGAGTCTGGATGATAAGGTGCTCGGGAGCGTATGCGTTCGAGAGAGCCATCATCTCATCGGCAGAAGCTACGAGCACGCACCGGCTGTTGTCGAGGGCCTTTGCAGCTATCTCCTGTCGGGGCAGGAGAGCCAGTTGGCGCTCTACCTCGGCCTGTACCTCTGAAAGTATTTGTTCGCTGGTGGTAATCAGTAGCACCTGTGAGTCAATGCCGTGTTCAGCCTGCGACAACAGGTCGGCAGCAACGAAGGCTGCGTTGGCGCTGTCGTCGGCCAGTACGCAGACCTCACTAGGACCTGCAGGCATATCTATGGCTACGTCGCCAAGGCTCACCTGCTGCTTGGCTGCCATTACGTACTGGTTGCCTGGACCGAATATCTTATAGACCTTGGGCACCGTCTCTGTGCCGTAGGCCATAGCACCGATAGCCTGCACGCCGCCAGCCTTGTAGATGGCACTTACACCAGCCGTGCGTGCTGCCATCAGGATGGCAGGATTTACCTTTCCTTCGCGGTTCGGAGGGGTGCAGAGCACGATGTCGCGACAACCCGCAATCTTGGCAGGCGTGGCCAGCATCAGTACGGTAGAGAAGAGTGGGGCAGTACCGCCGGGAATGTAGAGTCCTACCTTCTCGATGGGCACGCTCTTCTGCCAACATTCCACGCCGGGCTGTGTCTCCACGCGAACCTCGTTAAAGCGCTGTGCCTCGTGGAACTTATAGATGTTCTCATGTGCCAGACCGATGGCTTCCTTCAGCTCCTCGCTGACCAGCCCTTCTGCTTCGTCCATCTCTGCCTCGCTGACAGCCAGCTGCTGCAGTCTGACGTGGTCGAAACGCTCCTCATAGTCCAACACAGCTTCGTCGCCACGCTGACGCACATCGCTCAGCACACTACTCACGGTCTGCTGCAATTGTGAGTGGTCCAGATGTGGCCTTGCCGTTATTTCCGACCACTGTTCCCGTTTAGGATATTCTATTATTTTCATCTATAGTCTAAAGCCCTCACTTTCTATAGTCAAATAATCATTTTCTCGATAGGTGTCACGAGGATGCCCTGTGCTCCCAGTTCCTTCAGCTGACCAATAATCTCCCAGAAGCGGTGTTCGTCGAGCACAGTGTGTACTGAGCACCATTCGTCATCGGCCAAGGGGATGACCGTAGGACTCTTCAGACCAGGGAGCACATCGATAATCTCCTGCAAGCGAGCTTTGGGTGCATTCATGCGTACATATTTCTTATCCTCGGCCTGACGCACAGCCTCGAAACGGAACAACATCTGTTGTAGGATGTCGCGCTTCTCCTGTGTCATGCCTGGGTGACCGATGAGTAGAGCCTCGCTCTGCATCACCACCTCCACTTCGCGCAGGTTATTGCTCACCAGCGTTGAGCCCGAGGAGACAATGTCGAAGATAGCATCGGCCAGTCCAATGCCTGGGCTGATCTCCACACTTCCAGTAATGACGTGAATCTCGGCATGGATATGGTTGTCTTCTAAGAACTTACGCAGGATGACGGGATAGGAGGTGGCAATCTTCTTACCCTCGAACCAGGTGAGTCCCTGATAGTCTATTTCCTTGGGGATGGCTAATGACAAACGGCATTGGCTGAAGCCTAACCGCGAGATAATGTCGGCTTCGGCACCTCGCTCCACGAACTCGTTCTCGCCCACCACGCCAATGTCGGCTACGCCGGTGGCTACACTTTGAGGAATATCGTCATCGCGCAGGTAGAGGACTTCTAATGGGAAGTCCTTCGCTGCTACTAACAGCGTGCGTTTCGAGCCACCTACCTTGATGTCGGCTTCTGTCAGCAGGTGCATGGTATCGTCAAACAGACGTCCCTTTGATTGGACTGCAATTCTTAACATCTTATGCTATTTTAGTTTAAAAATCGCCGCAAAGGTACGCTTTTTTTCTCTAATGTGCAATTAAATGTGTAACTTTGCGCCAAAAATACTGCAAGATTGAAACATTTCAACATAATTATACTGTTTTCTGTGCTTTCTTTCAGTTGTACGCAGCGTCAGGAAAGTGCAGTCACACCTCCTTGGCAGGGCGAGCCCAGCACGACCGATGTGTTCGATTTGACACAGATAGAGCAGGCGGGCGAGATGATAGTTTTGACGCTGTCGGGGCCTGACACCTACTACGATTACCACGGTTCCCACTTAGGCGTGCAATATCTGTTGGCCGAACGCTTTGCCAGTCATCTGGGGGTTCGCCTGCGCATGGAGGTTTGTCGCGACACAGCTGAGCTGTTCAGTCGTATGGAAGTTGGTGATGCCGATATCATCGCACTCACTATGACGAACGATTCCTTGTCGCCAGGCTGGTTGATAGGCGAGGGGAAGGACGAGCTGCGACAGGCGTTGGCGTCTTGGTATCAGCCGCAGATGCTGGAGGAAGTGCGTAGCGAGGAACAGCAGATGCTGACGAAGCCACGTGTTACCCGTCGTGTGCATGCTCCGATGTTGCGACGTGGTGTCATCAGCTACTATGACGAGCTGTTCAAACGCTACAGTCGGGGCATTGGCTGGGACTGGCGCCTCCTTGCTGCACAATGCTATCAGGAATCGACCTTCGACCCCGAGGCTGTGTCGTGGGCTGGAGCACGAGGTCTGATGCAGATCATGCCCAAGACGGCAGACCATCTGAACCTGCCACGCGAGCAGATTACCGATCCGGAGCAGAACATCGCTGCTGCCACGCGCTACCTGCATGAGCTGGAACGAGAGTTCAACTATATCCACGACCGTACGGAGCGTCAGAACATGGTGCTGGCGTCCTACAACGGAGGTATCTTCCACGTGCAGGATGCCATGCGACTGGCAGCGCGGGACCAGCGTAACCCACAGCGATGGGAAGATGTGCGCGCCTATATCCTCAAACTGAAAGATCCGCATTACTATCAGGATACCTTGGTGAAACATGGATATATGCGTGGTAACGAAACAGCCGACTATGTAGATAAGATTCGCGCCCGCTACCAGCAGTATATCCGACAGGTAAGGCAATGAGAGTTAAGAATTAAGAGTTTAGAATTAAGAATTAGGAATTCGGAAATATGGAAACAATATTGATAGCCGACAGCGGTAGCACCAAGACCGACTGGGCCATTGACCAAGTACGGATAAAGACACAGGGCATCAACCCCTTCCATCAGGACGACGAGACCATCCTCGCCATTCTGCGAAACGAGTTGCTGCCTCAATTATCATCCCTTTCTCTACAGAGGGAAATGGAGGGCATCTTTTTCTACGGTGCCGGTGTGCGTCCTGAGTTGGAAAGTAAGATGGAGCAGCTCTTGCGTCAGGTCTTTCCTCAGGCTGAGAAGATTGAAGCTAAAAGCGACATGCTTGGTGCTGCCCGTGCCCTCTGTGGTCACAACGAGGGGCTGGCCTGTATCCTGGGCACAGGCGCCAACTCCTGCCTCTACGATGGTGAGCGGATTGTGGCCAATACTCCGCCATTAGGCTATATCCTCGGCGACGAGGGTAGTGGTGCCGTGCTGGGTCGTCTGTTTCTGAATGCCCTTTATAAAAATAGGTTATACGCGTGCGCACGCGAGGAGTTTGAAGAGCACTACGGCTTGACGATGGCCAATGTCATCGAACGTGTCTATCGCCAGCCTATGGCCAACCGCTGGCTTGCCTCTCTCTCCGAGTATATCCATCAGCATCTCGACCAGCCTTCGGTCCGTACCATCGTTGTTGAGAATTTCCGCGCTTTCATCCGTCACAACCTCAACCCCTATAACCGTCGTGACCTGCCACTTGGAGCCGTTGGCAGCATAGCCTCCTACTATGAGGAGCAACTGCGCGAAGCCGCAAGCGAAGAAGGCTACACCATAGGTCGCATCCTGCGCAGTCCCATCGACGGACTGGTAAAATAGATGCCTTTTCCAAGCCATAAAGGTGCCTTCTCTTGCCCTTGAAGGTGCCTTCTCTTGCCCTTGAAGGTGCCTTCTCTTGCCCTTGAAGGTGCCTTCTTTTTTATAGAAAACACGGAAAAGACCTCCCCTCCTCCCGTCAATCTTCCGAAATGCCGATAAATAAAGGGCTGGAAGCACGGGAGGTGTCTTTCCAGCACCTCCCATACACCTCCCGTCAAAAGTAGTAACCTCCCCCTTCTGGGGGAGGATGGAGGGGGCTTGAGTAGTTTAGTTTTATCCTTCCCCTCTCCGTTCGGGGAGGGGGAGTGAGGTCTATGGGAGGTCTTAATGCAACACCTCCCGTGCCTGAACCACCGATAAATAAAGGGCTCGCAGGCAATTGACGGGAGGTGGGAGGTCTTTTTGCAAATTCTCGAAAAATAGAAGCACGTTCCTAAACGAAACAAGCACGTCGCTCGTCGAAATTAGCGCCCTCCTAAATGAAAATAGCGGCGCGCTCGTTTAAAAAAGGAGGCAGCTACCCCTTTAACACAACTTTTACCTGATTATAAAACTTTAACGAATGAAAAATATGTGCCATTTATTTTGTGTCTTTACAAAAAAATGACTATCTTTGCAAACAAGTATCGGCGAAGAGCCTCAGCGGAGGTGCCGGTATGACTTTTGTGGGTGAATAGATAGTTGTATCTATATTCTGTAGTGGCTTCACGCTAAATAAGACCAATATTTTTTGAAAGAGCCTTATGGAATTGGGATACACCTTGATAAGGTGTACCCGTTTCATATATATCTTTCAAGGATTGGTCTCCTAGCGTGAGTGTATATAGTAACGTGGTACACTTTCTTTATATCTGCACTTTATCGTTTCACGCTAAAAAGACCAAATGATAACAAAGGACGATAAGAAAGAGCGGCAGGTAGTGTCAAAGCAGCGCGTGGCTGATCATGGCGAGGTATATACCGCCAAACGAGAGGTGAACGCTATGCTTGACTTGGTGAAGGAAGAGACGGAGCGCATCGACTCCCGATTTCTGGAACCCGCCTGCGGAACAGGCAACTTCCTTGTAGAAATACTTAACAGGAAGATGGAAGCGGTTAGGCGAAAGCTCGCAAAGAATCGCTATGAGTACGACCAAGCTTCGGCCATGGCCGTCAGTTCAATGTATGGCGTAGAGTTGCTGCCCGACAATGTAGATGAATGCCGCGAGCGACTACTGACACAGTATCTCGATACCTATCGTGAGCACCTTCAGACGGATGCTACATCGGATTTGACGAGATGTATCCAATTCCTACTTCGTAAAAATATTCTTTGTGGCGATGCGCTCACCATGCTCCAACAGGACGGACAGCCTATCACCTTTTGCGAATGGACGTTCATCGGTACTAATGGCAAGGTGAAGCGTCGTGACTTTGAACTGGCAGAATTGCTCCGCAATGTGGAGTACGACAAGCCCAAGGCTGGTGAAGAAGGTTTGCTTTTTGCCGATACTGGCGAGCCGACTTTCGTACATCTGCCCAAGCGAGAATATCCTATCACAGATTACCTAAAACTGCCCGACTATGAATAATAATTCCAATCAAAGCGCAGCTGTTCCCCTCCCTTCAAGGGGAGGGGTTAGGGGCGGGGTTTCAAACTATAACCCCGACGTGCTCTCTTGTTTAGCTAACCTGAGCAATGATGAGGTATTCACCCCTCCGCAGTTGGCCAACCAAATGCTTGACCTGTTGCCCCAAGAACTCTTCCGCAGTCTGGACACCAAGTTCCTCGACCCTTGCACCAAGAGTGGTGTTTTTCTCCGTGAGATAGCAAAACGTCTGATAGACGGTTTGGCCAACGAGATTCCCGACCTTCAGGAACGCATTGACCACATTATGCACCATCAGCTTTATGGTATTGCTATCACAAGGCTGACCTCGATGATGAGTCGTAGAAGTCTTTACTGCTCGAAGGATGCCAGCTGTCGCTACAGCATTTCCCACTTCGATGATGCCGATGGGCACATCCGCTTCTCAGAAATCCAACACACATGGATTCAAGGCAAATGCCGCTATTGCGGCGCCTCGCAAGAGGTCTATGACCGAGGAGAAGACCTCGAAACCCATGCTTACGAGTTTATTCATACAGAAAATCCTAATACATTATATAATAATATGACTTTCGATGTAATTATTGGTAATCCGCCATATCAACTCAATGATGGAGGAAGTGGAAAAGGAATTAGTGCACTTCCTCTTTATAATAAGTTTGTAGAACAATCTCAAAGATTAAATCCAAGATATTTATTAATGATTATTCCGTCTAGATGGTTTGCTGGAGGACGAGGCTTAAATGACTTTAGAGAGTCAATGCTTAATGATAGAAGAATAAAAGTTTTGGTTGATTATCCCAAGAGCCGTGATTGCTTTCCTGGTGTTGATATTGCTGGTGGAGTTTGTTATTTCTTATGGGACAGAGAATATGATGGTTTATGCGATTATAGATCAATAATTAAAGATACTGTATCAGAAAGGATAAGGAATCTTCATGAATTCGACATTTTCATTCGAGATAACATCGGATTGGACATAGTTCATAAAGTTTTGTCTCAACAAAGTGTATTTTATTCATCCTTAGTTTACTCAAGTACGCCCTTTGGATTACGCTCTTTTTATCGAGGGGAAAAGAATTATTTCCCTAATTCTGTCATATTACATAGTAGCGAAGGTGTTAGCTATATAGAAAAGAAGGAAATTACAAGAAACGCTGATATTGTTGATACATATAAAGTATATATTGGCAAGATTAATCCTGATAGAGGAGGTGTGAATAATGCTGCAGACGGGATGATGAACGTAACGACAAAGGTAAGTACGATTGGCCCCAATGAAATTATTACAGAAACATATTTACTATTACATAAGTTTGATAACAAGAAAGAAGCTGATAATTGTGCATCATACTTTAGAACCCGTTTTGTAAGATATTTAATCTCTGTTGCATTAACATCTATGAATATTGCTAAGGAGAATTTTAGGTTCGTCCCTCTCCAAGATTTTAGTAAGCCTTGGATTGACGAGGAACTTTATGCGAAGTACGGGCTGACGGAAGAAGAAATTGCATTTATCGAGTCGATGATTCGCCCGATGGAGTAAATAGTACAATAGATTAGGAGAAAGGTTATGGCAACAAACAATTATTTCCCACCAAAGTCGGAGTCGGCCCCGATGATCTATGCGTATGAGGACAAGTACGCCCCCAACCTGAAAGGGCTGCTGAAGGTAGGCTATACCACTATCGGTGTGCGTGAGCGCGTCAGGCAACAATATAACATTGTGCGCCCTGGCGAACCACCTTACAGGATTGTAGTAGAAGAGAGCGCCATGCGTCAGGATGGGTCGGCATTTATGGATCACGACGTGCACCGGCAGTTGGAGCGTATGGGATGCCAGCATATCGAGGGTGAGTGGTATCGTTGTACTCCACAACAGGTGCGGGCAGCCATCATTGCCGTGAGAGAGCGAAAGGATATTTCCTGGAATCGCGACAAAATGTTTGGCATGAGACCTGAGCAGGAGGCGGCGGTGGATAAAACGGCAGCCTACTTCGACAGTTATAAGTCGGAAGCTAACCGTGTGCCTCACTTCCTCTGGAACTGTAAGATGCGTTTCGGCAAGACCTTTACTACCTATCAGTTAGCATTACGGATGAAGTGGACACGTGTGCTGGTGCTGACTTTTAAGCCTGCCGTGGCCCATGCGTGGGAAGAGGATTTGATGACACATGTGGACTTCGACGAGTGGCAGTTTATTGCTCGCAGTCCTGAGGCAACCATCGACTATCAGTTCCAGCATGCCGACAAGTCGAGACCAATGGTGGTGTTTGGCTCATTCCAGGACTTCTTGGGAAAGAATACTGCTAGCGGCGGTATGAAACTGAAACATGAGTGGGCACGGGAATTCAACTGGGACTGTATCGTGCTCGACGAATATCATTATGGTGCCTGGCGCGAGAATGCCAAGGAACTGATTGGCGCCAGTGAAGACCTGGGTAGCGAGATAGAAAATCCCGACTACTTCGACGAGGACTTGATTCCCATCACGTCAAATCATTATCTCTATCTGTCGGGTACGCCTTTCCGTGCCATTGCCTCTGGAGAGTTTATCGAGGAACAAATCTACAACTGGACTTACAGCGACGAACAGCGAGCTAAAGAGGAATGGGGCGATAGGCCTGATAATCCTTACGCATCGCTACCGAAGATGGTGCTGCTGACCTATCAGCTTCCAGCGGAAATATCGAAAGTGGCAGAAGAAGGAGAGTTTGACGAGTTCGACCTGAATTCATTCTTCGAAGCTGAAGGAAAAGGTGAGGATGCCGTGTTCAAGCATCACGACGAGGTGCAGAAGTGGCTCGACATGCTGCGCGGACAATATCTGCCTACGTCCATCAATGACCTGAAGGCCGGAAACCGGAAACCACCGTTGCCCTTCCTGAATGGTGACCTCTATTCGAACATGAACCATACGCTGTGGTTCCTTCCTAATGTGGCAGCATGTTTTGCCATGCGGAATCTGCTAACAGAGTTGCAGAACACGTTCTACCATGACTATCGTGTCATAGTATGTGCTGGAACGCGGGCAGGCATTGGGCAGCAGGCATTACCACCAGTAGAGAAGGCGATGTCACATCCGGACCCATTGCATTGTAAGACCATCACCTTGACTTGCGGTAAGCTGACTACAGGCGTCACCGTTCGTCCTTGGACAGGCATCTTCATGTTGCGTGATACCTCGTCACCAGAAACCTATTTCCAGTCGGCGTTCAGGGTGCAATCACCGTGGACAATCACCAACAGTGACGGGCTTCATCCTAATCGTGTTGAGATACTGAAACAAGTGTGTTATGTTTTCGACTTCTCACCAAACAGGGCATTACGAAAGATTGCAGACTATTCCTGCCAACTGAACGTGCAGGAGGGAAATCCAGAGAAGTGTGTGGATGACTTTATCAAGTTCCTGCCCGTGCTCTGCTATGAGAACGGCGTGATGAAAGCATTATCGGCAAGTGATGTGCTTGATATGGCTATGAACAATACGTCAGCTACGCTCTTGGCGCGTCGCTGGGAGAGTGCATTGCTGGTAAACGTCGATAACTTTACGTTGCAACGGCTGATGAACAATGCCGAGGCTATGGCCGCTCTGATGAAGATTGAAGGATTCCGTTCGCTGAACCAAGACATCGAGACCATTATTAACAAAAGCGAAGCCATCAAGAAGAAACGCAAGGAGAATGAAGAAGGTCTGACGCATCAGGAGAAGAAAGAACTGAGCGATGCGGAGAAAGAAATCAAGAGCAAGCGTCGCCAGATACAGGAGAAACTGATGAAGTTCGCCACACGCATACCTATCTTTATGTATCTCACAGACTTCAGGGAGTATTCGCTGAAAGATGTCATCCTTCAGTTGGAGCCAAAGTTGTTTGAACGCGTAACAGGTCTGACGAAGCAGGATTTTGCTTTGCTGGTCAGTCTGAATGTGTTTAATGAAGCTCTGATGAACGATGCCGTCTATAAATTCAAGCGCTACGAGGATTCCAGCCTCTCGTATGCTGGTATTGACCGTCATGAAGGCGAGCAATTCGTTGGCGGCTACAGTACTGTAATAACAATGGAAGAATTTGACAACAGGAAAAAAATATAGTAAAAAACTTGCAGGGATGAAAAAAAAGATGTACCTTTGCATCCGCTTAGATGAACAAGCAGAGGATGAGGACCCGTAGCTTAGCTGAATAGAGCGTCAGATTCCGGTTCTGAAGGTCAAGGGTTTGAATCCCTTCGGGTTCACAGGAGCAATTGGATAGGAGCATAGCTCAGTTGGTTTAGAGCGCTTCAGTCACATTGAAGAGGTCTTGGGTTCGAGTCCCAATGTTCCTACAAAGAGAAGGGTAGAAGAGGGGAAGGAGAGAGTCCGAAAGGGTTCTCTTCTTTTTTTGTGTGATAGTAGGAATGATAAAGAGAGGCTTCCATGTGCGCTTGCCATGGAAGCCTCCTCAAATAGTTAGTGTTTGTGCTGTATGATTATACTAGGCCCTGAGCCATCATAGCCTTGGCAACCTTCATGAAGCCGGCCACGTTGGCACCCTTCACGTAGTTGATGTAGCCATCCTTCTCGGTACCGTACTTCACGCAGTTCTCGTGAATGTCGTTCATGATGCGCTTCAGGTAGTCATCAACCTCCTTGGCAGTCCAGCTCAGACGCTCGCTGTTCTGCGACATCTCGAGACCGGATACTGACACACCACCTGCGTTGCTGGCCTTACCGGGAGAGTAGAGAATCTTGGCGTCCTGGAAAATCTTGATGGCCTCGGGCAGCGAAGGCATGTTAGCACCCTCGGCAACTGCGATAACACCATTGTTGACCAGAGCCTGAGCCTCGTCGCCGTTGATCTCGTTCTGCGTAGCGCAGGGCAGGGCGATGTCGGCCTTCTCGTACCAAGGACGCTTGCCCTCGTAGTACTTGGCTGTGGGATACTCCTCAACATACTCCTTGATACGTCCACGCTCTACGTTTTTCAGTTCCATGATGTAGTCGAGCTTAGCGCGGTCGATACCATCGGGATCGAAGATATAACCGTCAGAGTCAGACATTGTCATGGGGATGGCACCGAGCTGGATGCACTTCTCAGCAGCATACTGGGCCACGTTACCGGCACCAGAGATGAGCACCTTCTTGCCCTTCAGCTCGATGTTGCGGGTCTGCAGCATGGAGTTCAGGAAATAGACGGTGCCGTAGCCAGTAGCCTCGGGACGAATGAGTGAACCACCGAACTGGATGCCCTTACCGGTGAGCACGCCCTGGAACTGGTGGGTGAGCTTCTTGTACTGTCCAAACAGATAGCCTACCTCGCGGCCACCTACGCCGATGTCGCCAGCGGGTACGTCCTCATCGGGACCGATGTGACGATAGAGCTCATTCATGAATGCCTGGCAGAAACGCATCACCTCAGCGTCGCTCTTGCCACGGGGCGAGAAGTCGGAGCCACCCTTAGCACCACCCATAGGCAGGGTGGTCAGCGAGTTCTTGAAAGTCTGCTCGAAGGCGAGGAACTTCAGGATGCCCAGGTTCACGCTCTTGTGGTAACGGATACCGCCTTTGTACGGGCCAATAGCGTTGTTGTGCTGGATGCGATAACCCATGTTGGTCTGCACGTTGCCTTTGTCATCCACCCATGTGACGCGGAATTCAATCACGCGATCGGGGATGCACAAACGCTCGATGAGATTCGACTTCTCGAACTCAGGATGCTTGTTGTACTCTTCTTCGATGGTAGGAAGAACCTGACTCACGGCCTGAATGTACTCCGGCTCGTTGGGAAAACGCTGCTTCAGCATTTCTACTACTTGTGCTGCATTCATAATCTTTTTACTTTAAGTTTGAACTATTAGTGTTGTTTGTAATTGTTTTCTCTTAACGGGGTGCAAAGATAAAGCAAAAATCCGAATTATGCAACATTTTATCCACTTTTTTAAAGAAAAACTTTCTTTTTGTTATATTTTCATGATTTTCATCAACTTTTTGCAATCTTCCGTCGTTCGCTTGGCTTCATTTTGGCGTAGGCTCTCCAGCCGTTGGCACCCTGACGGCACTTCTCCAAGTAGATGGGGTCGTACATGTGTTCATAGGCTTCCATCTCGAAAGGATTCAGATAGTAGGCGCCGTTACGCATGTGACGGTTCTGGGGCAGGGCGCGCAGATAATAATATATATATAATGTATAGAAGCAGATCCACGAATTGTGAGTGGATTGTGCCTGTCGCAGGTGGATGGTCTCGTGGCGCTTCAGGCTACTGTGTATGAGTGGCCGGGCGTTGAGGCGGTCGGCTTCCTCTTGGGAATGAACAACGATATGTCCGAAAAAGGTTAAGGCTGCGTAGTTGCCACGCAGCCAGAACCCTTCTTTCACTACTTTCATCTCCTCTACGCGGCTGGGGCGACGGAACTTCACCATCAGCCAGAGCAGTTTAAACGGATTATTCACCTATATTGTCGTTTGCTGTTATCCGCGCTTACGCAGGGTCTCCACGATACGTGCCAATTGGTTGGGAATGCGGATCTGTTGTGGACACTTCGACAGACACTCCTCGCAATCCTGGCACTTACGGGCCCAGGTGGCTTCGTCGGGCAGCGCCTTGCGATAGCCTTCTGCGAACAGGGCTTGACGCTCGGCATAGTTGGCAGCCTCGGGGTTGGGTAAAGGCAGAATATGCTCATTTACTGCCTCGTTATAGTAGGCGAAGTTCTTAGGGATATTTACGCCATAAGGACAGGGCATGCAGTATTCGCAGGTGGTACAGGGAATGGTGGGTATGCCTGACATCTGGTCGGCAATCTCGGCCAGCAACTGGTTCTCCTGGGGGGTGCAGGGGTCGAGGGGCGAGAAGGTTTTTATGTTTTCCTCCAGATGATCCATGCGGTTCATGCCACTCAGCGTGGTGAGGATATTGGTGTAGGAACCCACCCAGCGGAAAGCCCATCGAGCAGTACTGTCATCAGGATGTACGGCGCGCAACTGATCGGTCAGTTCCTGGGCCATGCGTCCGAAAGCTCCACCACGTAGCGGCTCCATGACAACGCATTGCACGCCCGTCTTCTCACATTTGTTATACAAATACTCTGCGTCGGCATCGCTACGGCGTCCACCACGCATGGAGGCATGGCGCCAGTCGAGGAAGTTCATCTGAATCTGTACGAAGTCCCAGTGGTACTCCTCCTGATGGTCGAGCAACCAGTCGAAGTCGCGCACGTCACCATGATAGCTAAAGCCCAGATGCTTGATGCGTCCTGCCTCTCGCTCTTTTAGCAGGAAGTCGAGGATGCCGTTGTCGAGGAAGCGTCCCTTTAACGAATCCATGCCTCCGCCGATACCATGTAGCAGATAGTAGTCGATGTGATCAACCCTCAGACGCTCAAGCGATGATTCGTACATACGCTTCGAGTCGTCGAACGACCACGAGCGACGGTTCTGGTTCGACATCTTCGTAGCCACGAAGAATTTCTCTCGGGGATGGCGGGCGAGTGCATTACCAGTCAGCACTTCCGACTGTCCGCCCATATACATGGGAGCCGTGTCGAAATAGTTTACACCATGCTCGATGGCATAATCAACCAGCTGGTTCACCTCGTCCTGGTTGTTGGGCAGGCGCATCATGCCGAATCCTAATAGCGATATCTGCTCGCCCGACCCATGCTGCACACGGTAGGTCATACGGTTAGCAGCGTTTTGGTTGAAGGCTTGCGACTTGGGCGATGCCCATGTGTTCAGGGGTTCCAGGGCCATCAGCGCCATAGCCGAGCCTGCACCCAATCCAAGGCGTCGCAGGAATTCGCGACGGTTCATGTCTTGTTTCTTCTTGTCCATGATTCAGTTCTCAATATTGGTTAATAATCAATCTTCAATGCTCAATCAATAAATCCCTCCATGATGGCTGTCGGCTCGCCGTTGCGTCCGAAAGCTCCCAGCTTGTAGCCTCCAGGTAGCGTCTGAGGCTCCCAATAGAAAATGCCTCGGCAGTGGCCGTTGGTTTCGCTTTTTGCCTCGCGAATGATGCGTGTCAGTTGACGGCGCCCTTCTTCCATCTTCTCCGGATGCTCCATATCGACCTCGAAGCCTGTTTCCACAATCATCACGTCGCAGCCGAACTTCTCGCTGACACGGCGGATATTGTTCATGCAGTCGGTGATGACCTGGTCGGCCTCCATCTCAGGATGGCTGCGCTTGGCCCAGTAGGGATAGAGTGACATGCCTATCATATCAAACTTTCCACCGTATTGCTGCAAGATGCCCAAGTTCCAGTCGTAGAGTTTGGGATCGTATCCATTATCCAAGTGCACGATGACGATGGTCTCAGGCAGCACCTCTTTCACGGCTTCGTAGCCCGTGCGAATGAATCCTGCATAGTGTTCAGGCTCTGTCTTGGCGTGGCCCATACTCTGTAAGATAGTTGTCTTGCCATTGGCATCTTTCACGACCCACCCATGTTCATCGGTCTTCACAGTCCACAGCAGTCCGTTGCTCGTCTCATTACCTACCTGTACCCATCGTGGTGCCACGCCATTTTGCTTGAGCAAGGAGAGCACGTCGATGGTGTGCTGCCTGAGGTCTTGCATCATCTGTTCATAGTTGTGGCCTTGCCAAGCCTTCGGAATAGGCTGTTGTCCAGGGTCGGCCCACCAGTCGCTGTAGTGGAAGTCTATCATCACGTCCATACCCAGTTGTTTGGCACGAAGGGCCATTCGCAGCACATCTTCCTTCGTGCTACTACCGTCGCGTGTTGGTTCCACCCAGACACGCAGGCGGATGGCTTGCATCTGATAGTCGTTCTTGAGCAATTCCAGACATTCGCGCTCCTTTCCGTTACGGTCGTGGAACACCACGCCTCGCTGTTCCTGTCGTGGCAGTCCGCTCACGTCGGCTCCTTTCACAAAGTCGTTACGTTCATGCTGAGCCCATCCTGTCAGTACACAAGTCAGCAGCAGAGCCGTTGTCAGAAATCTGATGTTCATGGTTCTTGTATAGTTTCGATTGCAAAGTTAGCGAAATTTTTGGAAACACACACTTTCATTACGTTAATAAACTGAAATTGGCTGTAAGAAAACTCTATATTCATTTTGTGTTTTACTCACTTCTTTGTAACTTTGCATGAGCATAAACAATAAACAATCATGATGAAACTATTTCGCGATGTTTTCCCATTGGCCATTCTGGCAGGTATTTGTATATCCATTGGCTGCGTGGTCAATCTCCGTGTGGGTGGAGTGGCCGGTGCTGTTCTATTTGCCTTTGGTCTTACTACCGTTGTCTATTACGGACTTAAACTCTATACGGGTACAGCAGGCTTCATTCGCCGACAGGGCGACTGGGATATGCTGGCCGTCGTGCTATTGGGTAATATTGTGGGTTGTCTGCTATCAGCATGGCTTATCGGCTATGCACAGCCAGACTGCGTAGAGCCTGCCTCAGCTGTTCTCGCCGGCCGACTGGCCAAAGGAGCTTTTGCCTGCTTCCTGCTGGCCATAGGTTGTGGCTTTATCATGACTACAGCCGTAGAGTTCGCCCGCAAAGGAAAGATGCTCCCTCTGTTGCTGGGCGTTCCTGTCTTTATCCTTTGCGGCTTTGCCCACTCCATTGCTGATGCTTTCTACTTTCTTGTATCGCCGTCCGACCAGCTGCTACAGCCGCAGGTGCTGTGGGTATATCTTTGTGAGGTGTTGGGTAATTTCGTGGGATGTAATCTTTATCGTTGGACCCTGTTCTTTTCAACCGTTGAGAAACAATAGCTATGGACGACAAACAGAGAATTGAGCAGTTGCGCCGTGAGCTGCACGAACATAATTATAAGTATTATGTGTTGAACCAGCCAAGCATTAGCGATTACGACTTTGACGTGCTGATGCATGAACTGCAGGACTTGGAGAAGCGCCATCCTGAGCTGTCCGATCCTAACTCTCCGACTCAACGTGTGGGTAGCGACCTGCAAACGGAGTTCCGGCAGGTGGCTCACAAGTATCCCATGCTGTCGTTGTCCAACACCTACAATGAGGAGGATGTGCGTGAGTGGTATGAGTCTGTGAGTAAGGGACTTGCAGGAGAGCCATTTGAGGTATGCTGCGAGTTGAAATACGATGGGCTCTCCATCTCCCTGACTTATGTTGATGGTCAGCTCGTGCAGGCTGTGACACGTGGCGATGGTGTACAGGGTGACGATGTGACGCAGAATGTGAAGACTATACAGTCGATACCGCTACAGACCCTCCCTGGGTCTGTCCCTCATGAATTTGAGATTCGTGGCGAAATCCTGATGCCTTGGGCATCGTTTGAACGGTTGAACGCAGAGCGCGAGGCTGCTGAGGAACCATTGTTCGCAAATCCCCGTAATGCTGCCAGCGGCACGCTGAAAAGTCTAGACTCACGTGTGGTAGCCAGCCGACAGTTAGATGCATATCTCTATTATCTTTTAGGCGAGGAACTGCCTGCTGAGGGGCATTACGAAAACCTGGAGGCAGCCCGTTCGTGGGGCTTCAAGATTTCTGAGGGGATGAAAAAGGTTCGTACGGTGGAGGAGATTCTTGAGTATATCAACTATTGGGATGTGGAACGCAAGAACCTGCCTGTGGCTACTGACGGCATCGTACTCAAGGTGAACTCCCTGCGCCAACAGCGTGCTCTCGGCTTTACGGCAAAGTCACCCCGTTGGGCCATCGCCTATAAGTTCAAGGCAGAACGCGAACAGACGCGTCTGCTCGAGGTGACCTATCAGGTTGGACGCACGGGAGCTGTGACGCCTGTGGCTAATATGGAGCCTGTGCAGCTGGCAGGTACCACCGTGCGACGTGCTACGCTGAACAACGAGGACTTTATCCGTTCGCTGGACTTGCACATCGGCGATATGGTCTATGTGGAGAAGGGTGGCGAAATAATTCCGAAGATTGTAGGTGTGAACATCGATGAACGTCCCATCATTGCTCAGCCCGTGCAGTTCATCAAGCGTTGTCCTGAATGTGGAACACCATTGGTACGTTATGAGGGCGAAGCCGCCTGGTATTGCCCTAACGATGCAGGCTGTCCTCCCCAGATTAAAGGGCGCATCGAGCATTTCATAGCTCGTAAGGCTATGAATATAGACTCGTTGGGGCCAGAGACCGTTGATGAATACTATCGTCGCGGGCTTATCAAGAATGTGGCCGACCTCTACGACATCGATGTTCAGCAGATTAATGGCGACGGCTCGCGCACCAAGTCGGCTCAACGTGTCGTTAATGGTATTGCAAAGTCTAAGGAGGTGCCTTTCGAGCGGGTTGTCTTTGCCCTCGGTATACGCTTCGTGGGCGAGACGTCTGCCCGTCTGCTGGCCCGTCATTTCAAGTCGATGGATGTGCTGATGGAGGCTGGCTTAGAGGAGTTGCAAGAGGTGGAGGGCATCGGCGAAGTGATGGCGAAAAGCATCATCAGCTATTTCCACAATGAGGAGAACCGTCAGATAGTGGAGCGCCTGCGTGGCTATGGTCTGCAGTTCGCCCTCTCGGCAGAGCAGACGGCACAACAGAGCGACTGTTTGGCAGGTCAGTCGGTGGTCATAAGTGGCGTATTCCAGCATCATTCGCGCGATGAGTACAAGCTCATCATCGAACAGAATGGTGGCAAGAACGTGGGCTCTATCAGCGGTAAGACCTCCTTCATCCTTGCCGGCGACAACATGGGTCCGTCGAAACTCGAGAAAGCCCAGAAACTCGGCATCCGCATCGTCAGCGAAGACGAGTTCCTTGAAATGATTGATGAATGAGGTGACAATGACACTTTTGTTTTACAAGATGTTGCAGATTCCTTGGTGAAATATTCAAGTATTCATTTATTAAAGTAGGACAGGAAGGTTTTCGACTTTCTATTCATAGAAATTTTATTATTATATATATTATTATAATATATATATAATAATAAGTATAATAATGAATACTATCTGTACCTGAAAGCCTTGACTTCGTCGAGTTGTAAAACCTTGACTTATGTCGAGCTTTTACCAATTAGTAAAACCTTGATTTCGTCGAGCTTTTACCAATTAGTAAAACCTTGACTTCGTCGAGCTTTTATCAATTATAAAACCTTGACTTCGTCGAGCTTTTATCAATTATAAAACCTTGACTTCGTCGAGCTTTTATCAATTATAAAACCTTGATTTCATCGAGCTTTTCATTTCTGAAAACCTTGATTTCATCGAGCTTTTCATTTCTGAAAACCTTGATTTCATCGAGCTTTTCATTTCTGTTCTTGTCCTAATTGAATAAATGAATATTTGAATAAATGAGTGCAGAGCCCAGTTCACTTCAGCCCTATCCGTTCATTCTGATAGAAACGAATGCTGCAAAGTGGTAACGAGAAGCCTCCAAAATGATTTTTGGACGCGGCAAAATCAATTTAGGACGTAGCTAAATCAATTTAGGACGTAGCATGTCGTTTAACACAATGTAAAGGAATTTTAACTACTTATAACAGGGAGGCTTTTGCTGAATGTGGATTATTTTTCGTAATTTTGCACATTTAAAAAACTTGTGCAGGAAATGAGATACTTTGTGACTTTGAGCTACGACGGGACGCGCTACCACGGATGGCAGGTGCAGCCCAACGGAATCTCGGTGCAGGAGGAGCTGCAACGGGCTCTGTCGCTATTGCTCAGGCAGGACATACAGGTGACGGGAGCTGGAAGGACGGATGCTGGGGTACACGCACGGATGATGGTGGCACACTTTGATCTTGAAGGAGGAAGGAGTAAGGAGGAAGGAGAAAGTAGAGAAGAGATTGACTGCAAGCAGTTGGTGTATAAGCTAAACAAGTTGCTACCACAGGATATTGCCGTGCAAAAGGTGGAGCCTGTGGCAGATGATAAGCATGCCCGTTTCTCGGCCCTCGCGCGTACCTATTATTATTATTTGCACACGGTGAAATCGCCTTTCCTGCGCCATTACTCGTGCGAACTGCACTATCCGTTGGATTTCGACAGGATGAACGAGGCTGCGAGGATGCTGTTGGATTATGAGGACTTCGGCGCATTCTGCAAGAGCCATGCTGATGTGAAGACAACGCTCTGTCAGGTGACGAAGGCGGAATGGCGCAGCGTGGGTGAGGGGCAGTGGCTGTTTGAGATTACTGCCAACCGTTTCCTGCGTAACATGGTGCGTGCCGTGGTGGGTACGCTTATAGAGGTGGGACGTGGACGTTTGTCGATGGATGACTTCCGTCGGGTTATTGAGGGAAAGCGTCGCACGGAAGCTGGCGAGTCGATGCCTGCCCATGCGCTGTTCTTGGTAAAAATAGAGTACTAAGCTTTATGTGGCTGATTCTTGCTTTCCTCTCTGCAGCCTTTTTGGGCGTGTATGACTCGCTGAAGAAGAAGTCGCTCAAGGGGAATGCTGTACTACCCGTCCTCTTCCTGAACACGTTGTTCTCGTCGCTCATCTTTTTGCCGTTCATCGTGCTCAGTACGACAACGGGTCTGCTTGACGATACCATTCTGCATGTGCCCGTTGGCACATGGCACGAACACCAGTACATTATTGGCAAAGCGCTAATTGTGCTGAGCAGCTGGGTGCTGGGTTATTTCGGCATGAAGCATCTGCCGCTGACCATCGTGGGGCCTATCAATGCTACGAGACCTGTGATGGTGCTGGTGGGTGCGTTGTTGCTGTTTGGTGAGCGACTGAACCTTTGGCAATGGGCAGGCGTACTGCTGGCAGTAGCCTCATTTCTGCTACTTAGTCGTAGCGGAAAGAAAGAGGGTATCGACTTCAAGCACGACCATTGGATTTATATGATTGTGGGTGCTGCCGTGCTTGGAGCGCTGAGCGGACTTTACGATAAATATTTGATGGCACCCGTGAGTGAGGGTGGAGTAGGACTCGACCGTATGTTGGTGCAGTCGTGGTATAACATCTACCAATGTTTCATGATGCTGGCTATGCTCCTGTTGCTGTGGTGGCCCAAGCGCAGTCAGACCACGCCTTTCCATTGGGACTGGGCTATCGTGGGCATCAGCGTGTTCCTCTCTACGGCTGACTTCATGTATTTCTACTCGCTGTCGCTGCCCTCGTCGATGATTAGCATTGTTTCGATGATTAGGCGCGGATCGGTAGTGGTGAGCTTTGCCTGTGGCGCGATGTTCTTCCATGAAAAAAACCTCAGCGCCAAGGCTTTCGACTTGGCGCTGGTGTTGCTTGGAATGCTCTGCCTGTATATTGGCAGTTAATCGTTCTGTTCTTGCATGTCGATGAACTGACGTTTCTGGTCATAGAACTCGTATTGCAGAAAAGCCAATTTCTGACTGGGAATGATGCGTATGCCCATGCCGTACTTCAACTGCCAGCGGCGCTTCAATGAGAAGACGCCCTTGTTGATATATGCAGCTACGTAAGGATGTACGTGCAATGAGAAGCGGCGGATGCCTATCTGATTGACAAGACGGTCAATTTTGCTCTCTAATTGGTCGGTAAACAGGATGCTCGACTTGATCTTTCCCGTGCCGTGGCAAGTGGGACAACTTTCCTCAACGGCAACGTCCATAGCAGGACGTACCCGCTGACGGGTAATCTGCATGAGTCCAAACTTGCTCAGTGGCAGGATGTTATGGCGTGCACGATCTTTCTTCATGTTCTCGCACATGCGCTCGTAGAGCATCTGCCGATCTTCAGCCAGATTCATGTCGATGAAATCGACAACGATGATACCGCCCATATCGCGCAATCGCAGTTGGCGTGCTAACTCGTCGGCAGCGCCGAGGTTGGTCTCGAGGGCGTTGGCTTCCTGTCCGTTTTCTTTCTTGATTCGCGTACCGCTGTTCACATCTACCACGTGCATAGCCTCGGTGTGCTCAATGATGAGATAGGCTCCCCGTTTGTAATTGACGGTACGTCCGAAGCCCGACTTGAGCTGCTTCGTGACGTTGAAATTGTCGAAAATGGGAACGTTGCCGTTGTAGAGCTTGACGATGTCGGCCTTTTCAGGGGCAATCATGCTGACATAGCCGTGAATCTGCTTAAAGATGTCGGCGTCGTTCACATGGATTCCGTCGTAGGTAGGGTTGAAGAGGTCGCGCAGCAATGCTACGGTGCGTGTCTCTTCCTCGTGTACGAGCTTAGGTGCCTCGGTGGCTTTCTGTACCCGGGTGATAGCATCTTCCCATCGGCGCAGCAATGCTTTCAGTTCCTGATCAAGCTCAGCAGCCCTCTTGCCTTCGGCCACCGTACGCACGATGACACCGAAGTTCTTAGGCTTCATGCTTTGTACAAGCTGCTTCAGGCGTGAGCGTTCTTCGCTTTTCTTGATTTTGCTGCTGACATTGACCTTGTCGCCAAAGGGGATGAGTACCATGTAGCGACCAGCAAAACTGAGGTCGCATGTGACGCGTGGTCCTTTGGTGTTGATGGGCTCCTTAACAATCTGCACCATAATTTCCTGACCTACCTTCAGGTTGTTCTGAATGCTACCTTCTTTGGGCAGGTCGGGCATGTGGGTGGCTTTCTGGATGGGGTAGAGCTTCTTGCGGTCGCTGGTTACCTGCTTGAGGTATTTTTCGTAAGAGCTGAATTGAAGTCCCATGTCAAGATAGTGCAGGAATGCTTCTTTTTCGCTTCCCACATCGACAAAGCAAGCGTTCAGTCCGGGCATGAGCTTACGCACGCGCCCTAAGTAGATGTTGCCTACAGCGAATGAGGCCTCGCGTGGCTCGTTCTGATATTCCACCAGGCTCTTGTCTTCGAGCAATGCGATGGAAATCTCTTTAGGCTGTACATCGATGATTACTTCGCTTGTCATGTTTTTCTTGAGCTTTGAACTTAATACTGTAATAATCATAGAAAAGGAGCACTCCCGGGCCATGTGTTATCAAGGGCACAGGGAAACGCTCCTTTCATTCATGTTGGGGCCGCCGTTTTACTTGCTCTTGTGGCGGTTCTTGCGCAGGCGCTTCTTACGCTTGTGCGTAGCCATCTTGTGGCCCTTCTTCTTCTTTCCGTTTGGCATAGTTGAATTTTTTAATTATTAAATTAATTCTTGAGTATTTCGCGGGTGCTATCTTATTTTCCCATCTTCTCAATGAAGCTCTTGCAGGGCTTGAATGCCGGTAGATCATGAGCCTCGATGACCAATGTCGTATTCTTAGAGATGTTACGTGCGGTCTTCTTGGCGCGATGCTTGACGATGAAACTTCCAAAGCCGCGAAGATAGACGTTCTCTTTGTTCACAGCTAGGCTGTTGCGTATTTCTTCCATCAGGGCTTCTACTGTAGCGGAAACTTCAGTTTTTCCGATGCCTGTGCGCATTGCAATTGAATTGACAATTTCTGCCTTTGTCATGATGCTTTCTCCTTATATTTTTATTGTGTTTCTAATTTGGGACTGCAAAGATACTCATTTTCAGTGAGATAAGAAAATTTTTTTTGTTCTTTTTTCAAAAAAACTTCTTTTTACTGCTTTATACGTGCTCTTCGAAATAATCAATCAACTGTTTACGGGCTTCTTCTTCGTTATTTTCTATATCGCGGATGATGTGGCCTTTCTCTAATAGGGCAATGCGTGTAGAGATGTCGATGGTGTGTTGCAGATTGTGGCTACTGAGTAGAATCGTGGCTCCAGTCTGCTGGCTGTAGTCGGTGAGCATATGCTTCAAAATGCTTTGGCTGGTGGGGTCGAGAAAATTGAAGGGCTCATCGAGAATGACCAAGCGGGGTTGGCGTAGCAGAGTAGAGATGATGCCTACTTTCTGCTTGTTGCCAGCAGAGAGATTCCGAATGAGTTTCTTCTGCCCTAGGATCTCACCTCCAGAGAAGTGCTCAAAAGTCTGTAGCCTCTCTTCTAAGACGTTTTTAGGCATAGAGCATACCTTAGCAATGAAAGCAAAATACTCTTCAGGCGTGAGATAGTCGATGAGGAAGCCCTCATCGATATAGGCAGCGGTGGCCTGTTTCCACTCTTCCGAGGTAGAAGGGTCGATGCCATCTATCAGCACCTGCCCTTCATCGGGCTTCAGCAGGTCAAGTATCAGGCGAAACATGGTGGTCTTTCCTGCTCCGTTGTTGCCTACCAGACCCAACAGGTCGCCATCGTTCACGGTAAACGAGTCGATAGCGCATGCTGTGGTCTCGCCGAATGATTTCTTGAGGTTGGTTATCTGTATCATAACTCTCAATTCCCAATTTTCAAATCGATTACACTAGTCCTTTTCCGTGACAGTTCTTGAACTTCTTGCCACTTCCGCAGGGACATGGATCGTTGCGGCCAGGTAGTTTGTCCTTGATGATAGGTGTGCGCGGTTGCTGAGAACGGGTGTCGTGCTGGGCGGCTGCTCGCTGACCCTGATCGACGAGCTGCTCTTCCTGAGCCGACTGCTTGTTCTCCGTGTATTGCCTACGATCGGTATGCTCTTCGGGAGCTGCCTCCTGCACCTGTTGGTTCTGTAACTCAGGAATCTGTGCACGGGTGAGGATGATGACCTGACGGTTGAACATGTCATTGACCATGTTGTCGAATAGCTTGGCACTTTCCAGCTTGAAGATGAGCAGCGGGTCCTTCTGTTCGTAGCTGGCGTTCTGTACCGAGTGTTTCAACTCGTCCAGCTCGCGCAGGTTCTCTTTCCAGGCATCATCGATGATGTGGAGCAACATCTGCTTTTCAAACTCCTTCACCACCGACTTGCACTCCGTCTCGTAGGCTTCCTTCAGATTACATGCAATGTTGTAGGTTTTGCGTCCGTCGGTGATAGGTACGAGGATGCGCTCGTACATGTGACCTTGGTTTTCATATACCTGTTTGATGATAGGCATCGCCACCTCTCGGATGCGGTCGCAACGATGGTTGAAGTGTGCCAGTACCTCTTGGAAAGCGTTCTCGGCAATCTCCTCGCGGTGACGCAGGTCGAGGAACTGCTCCTCGGTGAAGGGTACCTCCATACCAAAGAGACGTATAAACTCCTCCTTACAGCCTATGTAGTCGTTGCGTTCGATAGTAGTGCTGACGCGATCCCACAAAGTGTTGGCAATATCCATGCCGATGCGTTCACCCATCAGGGCGTGACGGCGCTTCTCGTAGATAACGGTACGCTGTTTGTTCATCACGTCGTCGTATTCCAGCAGGCGCTTACGTACGCCGAAGTGGTTTTCCTCCACTTTCTTTTGGGCGCGCTCAATGCTGTTGCTGATCATGGAACTCTCAATCATGTCGCCCTCCTTGAAGCCTAAGCGGTCCATGACGCGAGCGATGCGCTCTGATGCGAAGAGACGCATCAACTTATCTTCCAATGATACATAGAATACGGACGATCCAGGATCACCCTGACGGCCGGAACGACCACGCAACTGGCGATCGACTCGGCGGCTCTCGTGGCGCTCGGTACCTATGATAGCCAGACCTCCGGCGGCTTTCACCTCGGGCGACAGCTTAATATCGGTACCACGACCAGCCATGTTCGTAGCGATGGTGACAGCACCACGACCCTGACTGTCTTGTTGGCCTGCCAATGCCACGATGTCGGCCTCCTTCTGGTGCAACTTGGCGTTCAGTACCTGGTGGGGAATACCTTCGCGCTGTCCTGTCTCGGGATTGACATACATCGAGAGCATGCGCGACAGCAATTCAGAGATTTCCACCGAGGTAGTACCAATCAGGGTGGGGCGTCCGGCATTGCGCATCTTCACGACCTCATCAATGACGGCACGGTATTTTTCACGCTGGGTCTTATAGACGCGGTCGTCCATATCGTTACGGATGACAGGCTTGTTGGTGGGAATCTCCACCACGTCGAGCTTGTAGATGTCCCAGAACTCACCAGCCTCGGTGATGGCTGTACCAGTCATACCTGCCAGCTTATGGTACATGCGGAAGTAGTTCTGTAGGGTGATGGTGGCAAAGGTCTGCGTGGCCGCTTCGACCTTTACGTGCTCCTTGGCCTCCACAGCCTGGTGCAGTCCGTCGCTCCAGCGACGTCCCTCCATGATACGTCCCGTCTGTTCATCCACAATTTTCACCTCGCCGTCGATAACCACGTATTCGTCGTCACGATTGAACATACAGTAGGCCTTGAGCAGCTGCTGCAAGGTGTGCACACGCTCGCTCTGCACGGCATAATGGGCCATGAGCTCGTCTTTTTTATTCACGCGCTCCTCATCGGTGAGGCCGGTTTCGGCTTCCAGAGCCGAAAGCTGTGCAGTAATGTCAGGCAGCACGAAGAGCTGTGGATCATTGACCTGTCCGGCCAGCCATGCAGTACCCTTGTCAGTCAGGTCGCAGGAGTTTAGTTTCTCATCGACCACAAAATAAAGCGGCTCGACACATTCTGGCATGCGGCGGTTGTTATTCTCCATATAAGTCTCCTCGGTTTTCAGCATTCCGGCCTTGATGCCTTCTTCGGAGAGATACTTGATAAGGGGCTTGTTCTTGGGTAATGCCTTATGTGAGCGGTAGAGTGAGAGGAATCCCTCTTCCAACAGTTTCTTGTCGTCCTTCTCCATGCCAGCGCTGATTTTCTGCTTGGCATCGGCAAGGAACTGGGTGGCCAGTTGGCGCTGTACGCCGACAATCTTCTCCACAAGCGGCTGGTATTCTTCGAACATCTGCACCTCGCCCTTGGGTACAGGACCACTGATGATAAGTGGTGTACGTGCATCGTCAATCAGCACGGAGTCCACCTCGTCGACGATGGCGTAGTTGTGTGAACGTTGCACCAGGTCAGCAGGTGAGATGGCCATATTGTCACGCAGATAGTCGAAACCGAACTCGTTGTTCGTTCCAAAGGTGATGTCGGCCATATAAGCCTTGCGACGTTCTGGGGAGTTGGGACGGTGCTTGTCGATGCAATCGACGCTTAGTCCGTGGAACATATAGAGCGGCCCCATCCATTCGGAGTCACGCTTGGCCAGATAGTCGTTCACGGTGACTACATGCACACCATTGCCCGTGAGGGCATTGAGGAACACAGGCAGGGTGGCAACAAGGGTCTTACCTTCACCTGTGGCCATCTCGGCAATCTTACCCTGATGCAGCACGACGCCGCCGAATAGCTGTACGTCGTAGTGTATCATTTCCCATTTCAGGTCGTTACCGCCAGCCGTCCAATGATTGTGATAGATGGCTTTGTCACCGTCGATGGTGATGAAGTCTTTCTTGGGGTCGCCTGCCAACTCACGGTCGAAATCGGTAGCCGTGACGATAGTCTCCTCGTTCTCGGCAAAGCGACGGGCCGTTTCCTTTACGATGGCAAACACCTCGGGCATCACTTCATCGAGTGCTTTCTCATAGACTTCGAGAGCTTCTTTCTCCAACTTATCAACCTTGGCGAAAATGTCAGCACGTTCGTCAAGGGGCGTATCCTCAATAGTAGCCTTTAGTTTCTCTATCTCTGCCTTTTGCTCTGTGGCGGCTGCCTGTACCTGACTACGGATTTCTTGTGTGCGGGCTCGAAGGCTATCGTTGTCGAGTGCCTCAATCTTGGGCGTCTGTGCCTTTACTTTCTCCACGAAAGGCTGTATAAGTTTCATGTCGCGCGAAGACTTATCGCCGAACAACGATCTTAAAATCTTGTTGAAATTCATTTTTTTATATACGATTTACGGATTTACAATTCTTTTTATTCTAAATGCGGGTGCAAAGGTACGCATTTTTTTGCTGAAATCAGCAAGAAAGTTTAAAATAATGGTTCAGATGAGCATGCATTAGGGGCGCGGATGCGTATTGCACGGGCAATTGTCGGTGCTATACGATCTGTTGTGACAGGTGTCTGAACACGCTCAGCATGTGTTCCGGCACCGAATATGATAATAGGGAATTGTGTAAACGAAGCCACGGACATCTCGCTTTCCTGAGTGTCCTCATTCAGTATTTTCCATCCTGGTGCAGCCTCAATGATGATATCACCACAGCGTTGCGGGTTGAAGGCATTACGTATTTTCTCTGTCTGTGGGCTTTGGGAAGTAAGCAGTTGCAGGGAAGTATATACATTGCGCACTCCCGACATCATAGCGATGATTTCCTGAGCACGGCCCGTTGCTTCTCCAATACTGATTTTCTTTGTTTCTAAGAGCTTGTGGTTTAGGAATATCTGGTTGCGGAAAACAGTCTCTACATAATTGTCTTGTCCCCAGATGGCTCCTAAGTACATGTTCATTAGATTGGCCGTCCGGTTGATATTCAGGGTGCCTGTAGGGATGCGGAAACGTTCGTAATCGGCTGATTCGATTTCGCTATAGCCAGTACTCGTGATGACATAGAGCACATTTTCGGCTCCCATCGTTCGTGACGTGTAGCTGACGAGGTTGCTTAACTCTTGGTCCAGTCGCACATAGGTGTCTTGCAACTCCATCTGACAATCTGTCATGCTTTGATGACCGAATGTGCCAGCATAATAAGTCACGCACAACAAGTCTGTCACTCTGTCGGAGCCCATGCCATTGGCACTAATGCATTGCTGTGCCATCTCGGTTACTTCGGCATTAACCAAGGCACTTTGCTTATAGCTTCCGAAGCGTTGATAGCCGGAGAACTTGTGCTTGAAGGGTTTTTCGTTCTCTGTCTGGAGGAAAAAGTTGAACGAGCCGGTTGCTTCGCTAAACGGTTCCCACACGATGTCGCCTATCTTCTTGTTCAGGGAGTGCAAGTCGTTGTAGGACTGTAGCCATGCAGGCACATTTTGGAGGTAGTAGATAGAAGAACACCACTCACCATAAATGTCGTCAATCCAAAGTGCACAGTCAGCAGCATGACCTGCAGAAAGCACGGCAGCATCACGATAAGGAGCTACGGCATAGACCAGTGCTTTACCACCTGTCGCCACCTTAAGCTCGTCTCCAAGCGTTGATGCTGAAATACTTGAAGGTGAGGCTGTTTCGGCGGTAAGCATGCCTGTATATTTGGAGTCGTCAACGCAACCCATGGGGCGTAGGGTCTCGCGGTTGAGCCAGCGATTACCTACAATACTATTATAATAGGGCGTGGTGCCGGTTGCAATGGCTGCGATGGCCGATGCCCGATCGACAGGTGCAAAAGGATAGGATACATTTGAGAAGACCATGCCTTCGCGAAGTAGGCGTTTCAGTCCTCCCTCGGAATAGAGTGGGGCAAAAGCTTCCAGATAGTCTGTACGTAGCTGGTCGATAGTAATGCTCACCACAAGACGGGGCGCGTTTTTGGGTCCCGTTTCTTGTGCTAGAGCTTCGGTGTTGATGCCCAAGATGGCCAGCAGCGTGATGTAGAGGTATCTATTTGTCATGTCGATGTATCCAAAATCTTAATAGCAAACATAGTGCCACACATTCCATTCCCTCGGCATAGTCCTGCCAGATGCCAGCAATGAAGAATGCGATGATACATCCCAGCATGATGTGGAACCATCGTGTTTTCTTCCTTCTGATGACGGCTGGAATGAATAGTAGTGCAAGCGGGTTGAGGATGAGCAGCTGGAAATTGATGCTGGTAGCAGGGTGCTCAGAGAATATCATCAGTACAAGAATGCAGCCTGCCAGACTTGTTAGCAGCATCAGTAGCACGTCCCACCATACCAATGTCTTGCCTTTATGCAGCTCATAGGCCATGATAAGGAGCGACAACCCTAATAATATTAATGTACACGCGAAAGGTGATAGCGGAAACTCTTTCTCCACGGGCTGATTACCTTGAGGCACATGAACGATGTGTCGTAACACCAGCGGACGGCTGACCCCTTGTCGTTCTACAGAGGCATGGTCGAAGTCCCACTCCAGATTCATGGGAAGGAACTGCTGTTCGCGGTGAGTAGTCTTTATGTCAGCCTTTACGCCTAAAAGCAGGTCGTTTCCGAAAGCTGCCCAGGGGTGCTCCTCGGTACATTGGTGAATCATTTGGCGGAATGTGGGCTCGTAGTCTTTTCGTTCAGCATAGCTGACCGTTCCGTTCAGGCTTTTCTCGATGATGTTTCGGGGGCGTGTGGAGCAGTTGTCATAAAAAAAGTTGTAGCGATAGACGGGGTTCTTCAGATTGTCACCGAGGGCTTTCTCCAGCTGTATCTTCTCTTCGGGTATCAGGTCGAGTATCTGCTCTTTGACGCTGCTGCCCCATTTGCGATAGTAGTCGCACCAACGGGTGAAACTGCTGGTGCACTCTAGCATGTAGTCGGTCTTTCCCATGACAAAACGCCAGACGAAGTGGGGCTTTCGGAAGTCGAAGACACCATAGTTGAATACCCAATGGCGGTCTGTACGCAGGTCATGATAGTGTAGGGCTGTATGGCCATACAGACTATATACCTCGTTATGGGGCGAACAGGTCAGTAGTCCTATTTCAATGCTGTCCATTGGGGTCTTGCTGTTGTCTTGGGCATGTGACGAAAGGCTTGCCGCAAACACGAAGACAAGCAAGGAAAGAGTCCTAAAAATGTTTTCAAAACGTTTCACGATGCAAAATTACGCTATATTTTCCACTTTCGGTGCGTTTAGTTCGATTTTTTTTAATAATTTTGCAGGCTGAAATACAGATTAAGAATGAAAAAGAGCATCTTTGTCGGCATTCTTGCCGCTTCTATCTCGATAACTGCATGGGGCCAGAACAGTTCTCAGAGTGGTACGATATCTCCATATAGTCAATATGGTCTGGGTGTCCTGGCCGACCAGTCGCAGAGCTTCAACCGTGGCATGAATGGTACCGGACTGGCCATGAGAGAAGGAACATTGGTGAACACGCTCAATCCTGCTTCTTATTCGGCCGTTGATTCGCTGACCATGTTGTTCGATGCCGGCTTGTCGTTGCAACTGACCAATTTTAAGGAAGGAGGAACGAGTGTGAATGCGCGTAATGCCGATTTCGACTATGTCGTAGGCCTCTTCCGCATGCGTAAGAACCTGGGTGTCAGCTTTGGTCTGCTACCTTTTTCCGACGTGGGCTACTCTTATACCACCAGTACCTATCTGAACAGCACTATTGGCAGTATCACAGAGACCTATTCGGGTGACGGAGGCTTCCATCAGGCTTTTGTGGGAGCGGGATGGAGACCGCTGAAGGGCTTGTCTTTCGGTTTTAACTTCGCCTATCTCTGGGGCAACTACAATCGTAGCGTTTCATCCACGTCAAGTACGACGGTCAATTCCCTGTCAAAGACTTATAAGGCTACTGTCAGCAGCTATGACCTGACGCTGGGTATGCAATGGCAGATGCCGTTAGGCAGGAAAGATAAGGTCACACTCGGAGCCACTTGGGGACTTGGCCACAAGCTGGGTGCAGACCCCAACTGCGAGATTGTAAATGTCAATACTTCTACTTTGATTAGCGATACCACTTCATTTACCATCAGCAATGGTCTGGAACTTCCGATGAAGTATGGCGTAGGACTGGCATGGACGCATCGTGACCGTCTTATTGTGGCTGCTGATTTTTCGCAGCAGAAGTGGGGTGGTTTGGATTATCCCTCATATGAGGAGACCGCACGTCAATATGTTCTTCGTAGTGATCTGCTTACTGACCGCACCCGTATCAGCTTAGGTGCTGACTATGTGCCAGACCCTCTGCATCCTACTAATTATTTGAAGCATGTGCATTTCCGTGGTGGCGTGGCCTATACTACACCTTATTATAAGATTAACGGGCAGGATGGTCCCAAGGAACTGAGCGTTAGTGCCGGCATCGGACTGCCCCTGCTCAGCAAATGGAACACCCAGGCTGCCATGCGTCCTGTGCTGAATATAAGTGCCCAATGGGCTCATACTTCGGCTCAGGATCTGATTACCGACAACACATTCCGTATCACTATTGGTCTCACATTCAACGAGCGGTGGTTTGCTAAGTGGAGAATCGACTAAGAAGTGATGAGTGAAAAGTGATGAGTGAGATGGGAAAGAGATCGATATGGCGAGTGATGGTGCTATTGGCACTTATCACCTATCACCTATCACTTGTCTCTTCCTGTACTGAGGCTCAGGAACATACGGCAGGCGCCATCAATCCCGAGGATTCTGTTTCGGTGATGACTACCTATGGCGTCAATACACTTATCAGCGATTCGGGTGTCATCAAGTATCGCATCGTTACGGAACGTTGGGATGTTAATACCGTCCGTCAGCCTTCGCGTTGGGAATTCATGAAAGGCGTCTTCTTTGAACAGTTCGACGAGCTGTTTCATGTACAGGCCTACATTCAGGCCGATACGGCATGGTATTTCGATAAGAAACGCCTCTGGAAATTGCGTGGCCGTGTGAATATCCGCAATGTCAAGGGTCTTATCTATACCAGCGAGGAACTGTATTGGGATGGTCTCAAGCACGAGTTCTATTCTACGGTTTTCTCACGTGTGGTCACACCCGAGCGCACGATGGAAGGCACCTATTTCCGTAGCGACGAGAAGATGGAGCACTATTTGATAACAAATTCTAAAGGCTCGTTCATGGCTGCCGATATGGATGACTCTGAAGAGGAGCCCTCAGCATCAGAATCAGGCGATTCCTCGACAGGGGAATACGTGCGTCCTGCACCAGAGAAGCACAGGAGGGACTAAGATTGAAAAAAGCGTAAATCGTATATGAAGAAATGACCTCACTCATCATAGGACTATTCATCGCTATCGTCTTCTCCGCCTTCTTTTCAGGCATGGAGATTGCTTTTGTGTCCAGCAACAGGCTGCTAGCCGAGGTGGCTCGCGAGAGGAACGGCTTTTCACAACGGGCCATAGACCTGTTCTATCGCCATCCCTCCAATTTCCTATCTACCATGTTGGTGGGCAACAACATCGCCTTGGTGCTCTATGGCATCCTCTTTGCACAGATCTTCGACCAGACGTTGTTCTCTGGGCTTGATGATGCCTCGCGTGTCACAGCCGACACGTTGCTATCAACGCTGGTGGTGCTTTTCACGGGTGAGTTCCTGCCCAAGACCATCTTCAAGGCCAATCCCAACGCCATGCTTACTTTCTTCGCCATTCCAGCGTGGGTGTGCTATGTCGTATTGTGGCCTATCTCACGTTTCGCAACCTTCCTTTCCAAGGGGCTTCTGCGCCTTTTTGGGGTGAAGATGGTCAGCGAGGCTGGCGACAAGGAATTCACCAAGGTTGATCTCGACTATCTCGTGCAGTCGAGCATCGATAATGCCCGTAATGAGGAGGATATCGAGGAGGAGGTGAAAATCTTCCAAAACGCTCTCGACTTCAGCGAGACTAAAGTGCGCGACTGCATGGTACCGCGTACGGAGATTGATGCCGTCGAGGACACAGCCTCCATTGACGAGCTGAAGCAACGCTTCATAGAGAGTGGCCATTCCAAGATTCTCGTCTATCATGAAGATATCGACCACATCATCGGATATATCCATTCGCAGGAGATGTTCCGCAACCCTACCGACTGGACGGAGAACGTCCGTACGATGACCTTTGTGCCTGAGACTATGCTGGCTAGCAAGATGATGCAGACCTTGCTTCAAGAGAAGAAATCGTTGGGCGTTGTCGTCGATGAGTTCGGAGGTACCAGCGGCCTTATCTCGTTGGAAGACATTGTGGAGGAAATATTCGGCGACATCGAGGATGAGCATGATTCCGTGCGCTATGTGGCAAAAAAACTCGATAATGGCGAGTATATGCTCTCCGCTCGTTTGGAGATAGAGAAGGTGAATGAACTCTTCGATCTTGATTTGCCTGAGAGCGATGAGTACATGACCGTAGGAGGATACATCCTGCACGAATATCAGAGCTTTCCCAAACTGAACGAAATGGTGAAAATTGGGCGTTATGAATTCAAAATTGTGAAGAATACGGCCACAAAAATCGAGCTTGTTCGACTAAAAGTTGCAGAAAGTGACAATTTTTCGTAAAAATATGCCGTTGTTTCACGCAAAATTTGTAATTTTGCAGGCTGAAATTGAAATCATAGAAAATTAAATAATTAAAATCAACAAAATTAAATGGCAGCAATTGGAAAAATCAGAAGCTGGGGACCTTGGCTGGTAGGTATTATCGGCCTCGCCTTGTTCGGCTTCATTGCAACTGACTTTACCCGCTCGTGTGAGACCTCAAGCAATCAGGCTCGCCAGCAAGTAGGAGAAGTGATGGGCAGCAAACTGTCCATCCAGGATTATCAGAGTAACATTGAAGAGTTTAAGAACGTCTTCAAGCAGTTGGGACAGGATGTCGATGAAGAGCAACTGCGTGAGTATGTGTGGAACGACTATGTGCGTAATGCCATCATTGCCGAGGAAGCTGAGAAGATTGGTCTCGGAGTTACTGATGGTGAGCTGAAGGCGGTGCTCGCTTCGGGCACTCATCCCTTGCTCCAGCAGGGCAACCTTCCCCTTCTTCCCGTTTTCTATAACCAGCAGACGGGTGCCTTCGATTATAACAACGTCTCCCAGATCTATACTTACCTGCAGCAGCAGTCGCCCGAACAGTATGAGGAGTTCGACCGCTACTGGAAGACCGTTGAGAAGATGTTGCGCCAACAGTTGCTCGTGTCGAAGTATATGACGCTGCTCGAGGCTTGCATGCTCTCTAACGAGGCATCTGCCAAGATTGCCTTCGAGGGCGCCAACAACGAGACCACCATCGAGCTTGCATCGCTGGCTTTCTCGTCAATCAACGATAACGACGTGAAGATTGAAGATGCCGACCTCAAGGCCAAGTACAACGAGCAGAAGGAAATGTTCAAGTGGAATACCGAGACGCGCGACATCCGCTATGCCGTGTGCAATGTCATTCCTTCCGAGGCCGATATGACGGCTTTGCACGACGGTATGGTAGAGGCTGCCCAGCAGCTCCGTGCCGACAGCATGAGCATTGCCGACATCCTTGGTTCTCATCGTTCTACCATCCCCTACCACGAGGGTATGCCTTACAACGTGGCTGGCCTGCGCCAGATTTCTCCTGCCCTCGTCGCAGCTCTTGACTCGATGGGCGAGAAGGGCGTTACCGAGCCGTTCAACTACAATAGTTATGCGGGTGGCAAGATGGTTGATAACATTGCTGTGGCCCGTCTGAATCGCCGCTATCAGGACGTTGACTCCCTCTGCTATCAGTTTGTCAGCGTGCCTGGTCAGTCGTTTGAGGACGCTCAGCAGCGTGCCGATAGCATCATTGCCGTCATCAAGGGTGGTGAGTCCATTGACTCTATAGCTGCCAAGCTCGGTCAGACCGCTGCTAAGTCTTGGCTCAGCGCCAACAACTATCAGGGTGTGGAGACCATCAGTCCCGACAGCAAGGCTCTCTATACGGCTCTGCATCAGGCCGTGGGTAGCGAGCCCCAGCAGCTCACCCTCAGCAACCAAGTGCTGGTGCTGCAGGTTACCGAGCGTCGTCAGCCCGTTACGCTCTACGATGTGGCTATCGTCAGCAATGAGGTTCGCTTCTCCAACGATACCTACGAGACAACCTTCAACCAGTTCAGCCAGTTCCTCAGCGAGTGCAAGACGGCTGACGATATGGAGGCCAACGCCGCCAAGTACAGCTATCAGGTACTTGACCAGAAGAATATGCGCAGCAATGCCAACACGATTGGTTCACCCTCGCCGCTGCCCAACACCCGCGAAGCCGTTAAGTGGGCTTTCGCTCAGGCCAGCGAGGGTAGCATCTCTGAGATCTATCAGAACTCTGCCGACGGACGTTTCATCGCCGTTGCCGTGACCAAGGTTCATCCCGTGGGCTATCTCGACCAGGAGAGTGTAGAGGAATATTTGCGTGCTGAGGTGCTGAAGGACAAGAAGGCTGACATGCTCATCAAGCAGCTGGCAGGTGCCAAGACCGTTGCCGAGGCTCAGGCCAAGGGCGCTATGGTCGATACCATCAGCCACATCACCTTCCCCGCTGCCGTTAATGTGAAGGGTCAGCGCGAGCGCGGACTCAGCGGAGCTGTAGCAGCCACACCGGTGGGTCAGACCTCCAAGCACATCGTCAAGGGCACCAGCGGCGTGTTCCTGTTCAACGTGGTCAATCGCGAGGCTAATCCTCAGGCCGTCTTCAATGGCAGTCAGGAGGAGCGTCAGCTCGTGCGCAGCGCCGTCTCGGCCATCCTGCCTTCGCAGTATAATCCTTACACCACCATCTTCGACGTTCTGATGGAGAAGGCTAAGGTGCAGGACAACCGCTATCAGTTCTAAAAATAGTGAGTTATACTATCATTTGACATCAAGAATCCGAGTTGCTCAGGCAGTTCGGATTCTTTGTTTTCTTGTCCGGCAAGTAAGTTTCTTTCGCAATCCAGACAGCTGCGTCCAAAAATCTTTTTGCTGCGTCCAAAATCGTTTTTGCGGCCGTCATAAACTCCTCCTTCCGTGTGTCTTTCGGCATCTGCCCTTGTCCCCTTACGAATGACAGATGACAAATGACAGTTAAAAAACAACACCCCTCCCCATTCCCTTCCTGCCATCTCGGAATAGAAAATGAAGAAGTAGAAAATGAACTTATCTATAATGTTAAAATATATATAAATATATATATAAATATAAATATATATAATAATATATATATATAAATAATAATAGTATTATAGAAATACTATTCTTTTACTATTCTTTTCAGGTTGTGTAGGGGCATTAGTAAACAACTGTCATTTGTCATCTGTCATCGCGCTGTGTACCGAAGTGGTGATGATAGTCGACAGAACGGTGAAGATGGTGATGCGTAAGGCTCACCGCATAAAGTGAAGAAAAAATTGTCCTTTGTTGTCTCTGTTGTCTTCTGAGGAACAACCTAAACAATAAAGGACAACTTGTTTTGCCTCTAATGATTAGAAGGGCAGGTCGTCAGCAGCATTTTCACCTGTGGGCTCCTGTGCAGGAGGGAAGGGTGCTGCGGATGCATCAGCAGGCTGCTGAGGAGGGAAGGGGCTGCCTGAGGTGGCTACGGTGGTAGCGGCAGGAACAGACTGGGCTACCTGTCCACGGATGATATTATAGGCACGGATATCGTTGTACCAGCGGCCATTGAACTCGCGGGCATCGATGTCGAACTGCACGGTGATCTCCTCATTGGGCTGAATATTGAACTGCTTGATGCGATCCTCGCCAAAGATGTTGAACATCATCTTGCGTGGATAGGTGCCTGGCACCTCGATGACGTATTCCTGTATCATCCATGCATTACCTGTGCGCTGTGACTGACCACTTCTTGCCTCTAAGATGGCAATTACTTTTCCTGTTAAATCCATACTGTCTTATTCAATTATGTTAATGTTTTGGTAAATTCGCTTGCGAAATTACTAAAAATAGTTTGAATGGCGCAATTTTTTTCCAATTATTTTGTTATTGATATAGTTTTTTTGTATTTTTGTAGTCCGAAACTGATAAAATAAAGTAACGAAACTATAACTATGAGATTTACCGTATCAAGTACAGCACTCGGCACCAGGCTGGCAGCCCTGTCGAGAGTGATTAACAGCAAGAACTCGTTGCCTATCCTGGGCGACTTCCTCTTTGAGGTGATTGACGGTCGCCTGTATCTGACGGCCAGCGATAGTGAGGTGATGATGAAGACATCGCTGGAACTGAATGATAACGACGGCAACGGTCGCTTCTGCGTGGGTAACCACGACCTGCTGGAAGGTGTGAAGGGCGTCAGCGAGCAGCCCATTACCTTTGATGTTGATCTGCAGGCCAACATCGCCAAGATCGGCTACCAGAATGGTATGTTCAGTCTGCCTGTGGAGAATGCCGATGAGTTCCCCCAGCCGCAGCAGATAGGCGAGGGCGCTACCATTATCAATATCCCCACGCAGATGATGGCTGACAATATTAACCGCAGCATCTTCGCTACGGCTCAGGACGAGTTGCGCCCCGTGATGAATGGCATCTACTTCGACTTGACGGCTGACTATCTGGCTGTGGTGGCCAGCGACGGACATAAGCTGGTGCGCAATAAGATATTGAATATCAAGAGCGAACAGCCTGCTGCGTTCATCCTTCCCAAGAAGCCTGCCACGCTGCTGAAGGGTGTCTTAGGCAAGCAGGGAGGTGACGTGGTCATTCGTTTCGATGACCGTAATGCCGAGATCAGTTTCGAGGATGGCATCATCATCTGTCGTCTCATCGAGGGCCGCTATCCTAACTACAACTCGGTGATTCCGCAGAGCAATCCCAATCAGCTGACCATCGATCGCTTGGGACTGCTGGCTGCCCTGCGCCGTGTGCAGCCGTTCTCGAACGATTCGAGCAACCTCATCCGCTTCCATGTGGAGAATGGCACGTTGCAACTCGATGCCGAGGACTATGACTTCTCTAAGACTGCTACGGAGAAGATGTCGTGCGAATATAACGGCATGCCGATGAGCATTGGCTTCAAGGGTTCTTCGTTCATTGAGATACTGAGCAACTTCGATTGTCAGGAAGTGGTCATCCAGCTGGCTGACCCCAGCCGTGCAGGATTGGTATTGCCTTCAGAGCAGCCTGCCGACCAGGATGTGCTGATGCTGATGATGCCCATGCTGATTAATGACTGATTGCAGATGAAGCTGAATCTGACAAAACCGCTGGTCGTCTTCGATCTGGAGACGACCGGTCTTGATTTAGTAAAGGACCGCATTATTCAGCTGTCCTTCATCAAGGTGTTTCCGTCGGGCGCTGAAGAACGGGGTAATTATCTCATCAACCCCGAATGCTACATCATGCCTGAGATTACGCAGCTGACAGGAATCTCGAATGAGGATGTGAAGGACGCTCCGACTTTCAAGCAGCTGGCTTCGAAACTGAGCGAGCAGTTCACGGGCTGTGACTTTGCAGGATTCAACTCAAACCATTTCGACATCCCCTTGCTGGCAGAGGAATTTTTGCGGGCTGGCATCGACTTCGACTTCTCGAAGTGCCGTTGCATTGACGCGCAGACCATCTTCCACAAGATGGAACGTCGCAATCTGGCCGCTGCCTATAAGTTCTATTGTGGGCGGAAGATGGAGGAAGACTTCACGGCCCATCGTGCAGACGAGGATACTGAGGCCACATGGCGCATCTTGCAGGCTGAACTGGACTATTATACCGAGGAACATCAGCGAGCGTTAGGCGAAGCCCCCGAGGGCCGCACGTTGCAGAATGACGTGCAGATGCTGGCCGACTTCTCGCGCGTTAATAATAATGTAGATTTCGCAGGGCGCATCGTTTGGGGTGAGGCCAAGGATGCCAAGGGCAACACTATCCTCGATAAAAACGGCAAGCCCGTGATGACTGAATACTTCAACTTCGGAAAGCACAAAGGCAAGACCGTAGCTGACGTGCTGCGCTTCGATCCAGGCTATTATGCTTGGATTCTGGGTGGCGACTTTACATATAATACCAAGCAGGTGCTGACCCGCATTCGTCTGCGCGAAGCACAGAAACTGAAAGTATAAATGCTAGAAGGAAAGAAAATTGTATTGGGCATCACGGGCTCGATAGCAGCCTATAAATCGTGCCTCATTATCCGCGAGCTGGTGAAGCGTGGAGCAGAGGTGCAGGTGGTCATCACGCCTGCGGGCAAGGAGTTTATCACGCCCATCACGTTGTCGGCTCTAACGCAGAAGCCAGTCATCAGCGACTTCTTCTCGCAGCGCGATGGCACGTGGCATTCACACGTGAAACTGGGGCTTTGGGCCGACGCAATGCTGATTGCACCTTGCACGGCATCGACTTTAGGCAAGATGGCTAACGGTGTGGCCGATAATATGCTTATCACCACCTACCTGTCGATGAAAGCCCCTGTGTTCATTGCTCCGGCAATGGACCTCGACATGTATGCCCATCCTACGACGCAGCAGAATATGGAACGGTTGCGTTCCTTCGGCAATCATATCATAGAGCCACAGAGCGGATTCTTGGCCAGCGGTCTGGAAGGAAAAGGACGCATGGAGGAGCCGGAGAAGATTGTGGAATATTTGGATTCTACACTCACCACTCACCACTCATCACTCACTTCTAAGAGAATCCTCATCACAGCAGGTCCTACCTATGAGAAGATTGACCCCGTACGTTTCATTGGCAATTATTCGAGTGGCAAGATGGGCTTCGCGTTGGCTGAGGAGTGCGCCAGTCGTGGGGCAGAGGTGACGTTGGTGGCTGGTCCTGTATCGCTGAAGACTGAGCATACGAACATACATCGCATTGATGTGGAGAGCTGCCAGCAGATGCACGACGCTGCCGTCGATGCCTTTAAAGACTGCGATGCTGCCATACTTTGTGCTGCCGTTGCCGACTTCCGTCCTGCTGAGGTGGCCACGCAGAAGATTAAGCGGGTGGGGGAGAACATGGACATTCATCTGGTGCCCAACCCCGACATTGCAGCCGAGCTGGGACGCATGAAACGTGATGGTCAGGTGCTGGTGGGCTTTGCACTTGAGACCAACGATGAGCAGCAGAATGCTGAGAAGAAACTGGCGAAGAAGAACTTGGACTTCATCGTACTGAACTCCCTACGCAACGAGGGCACTTGCTTCCGTAGCGACGAAAACCAGATCAGCATCATCAGTACTGCAGGACGTAAGGACTATGAGAAGAAGCCGAAGCAGCAGGTGGCTGCTGACATCATTGATGAACTGACTCAATTATTAACCAACTAAACAACTACGATTATGAACCTGAAAGGAACAAAGACAGAGAAGAATCTGCAAGAGGCATTTGCCGGTGAGTCGATGGCTCGCAACAAGTACACTTACTTTGCATCGAAGGCAAAGAAGGAAGGCTATGTACAGATAGCAGCCATCTTCGAGGAGACGGCTGGCAACGAGAAAGAGCACGCTAAGATGTGGTATAAATACCTGAACGGTGGTGCTGTGGGAAATACGGTGGAGAACTTAGCTGATGCTGCCAACGGTGAGAACTTCGAGTGGACTGACATGTATGCCCGCATGGCCCGTGAGGCTCGTGAGGAGGGCTTCGACGAGATTGCTGAGAAGTTCGAACTGGTGGGAGCCATCGAGAAAGAGCACGAGGAGCGCTATCGCAAGTTGTTGAAGAACATCGAGGACAAGAAGGTGTTCTCGAAGGATGGTGATGCCATCTGGCAGTGTGCAAACTGCGGCCATATCGTCATTGGCAAGCAGGCTCCTGAGGTATGCCCCGTGTGCGACCATCCACAGGCCTACTTCCAAGTAAAGGCTGAAAACTATTAATCGGGCTTCGCCCTAATGAAAAGTGAAGAGTGAAAAGTGAATAAAAAAGTGAAGAATACCGCTATGAAAAGAAAAATATTCTCTAATTGGATAACTTGCAGGTTGCTGCTATGTGCAGCATTCTTCACCCTTCACTCTTCACTCTTCACTTCAACAATTGCTGCGCAGGAGTTGCAGGTGAGGATTAACATCAACAGCTCGCAGGTGCAGGGTTCCGACAAGTCTGTGTTCGAGAACCTGAAGCAGACGATGGAGCAGTTTATGAACGAGCGGCAATGGACGGCGTTGCAGTTTCAGGAGAACGAGCGCATACAATGTACGTTCAGCATCACCGTCTCGAAATATGATGCAAGCGAGAACAAGTTCACTTGCTCGGCACTCATCCAGGCCAACCGTCCTGTCTATAATTCTGCCTATACTACTACATTATATAATAATAGGGACAGGAATTTCGACTTTGAGTTCGTAGAGTTCGACCAGTTGAACTTCACCGAGGAAATCATCGATAATCAGCTGGTGGCTCTCATGGCCTATTATGCCTACCTGATTATCGGCCTCGACCTTGACAGCTTTTCGCCGATGGGAGGCACTGACGTGCTGCAACGTTGCATGAACTTGGTCAATAATGCGCAGAACTTAGGCTTCTCTGGCTGGAAGTCATTCGATGATTCGCGTAACCGCTTCGCCATTATCAACGATTATTTAGACGAGGCGATGCGTCCTTTCCGCCAGTTGCAGTATGACTACTATCGCAAAGGGCTTGACGAGATGGCGCAGAATGTGGAGCGAGGACGTACCAACGTGACTACCGCCCTGCAGGAATGTCTGAAGAAAGCTCATGAGGAGAAGCCCCTCAGCATGCTGCCCCAGATTTGGACCGACTATAAGAAGGACGAGCTGGCCAATATCTACAAAGGGAAAGGCACATCGAAGGAAAAGGAACAGGTATATGATATCCTCTTCTCCATCAACGCTTCACAAAACAATTCGTGGGAGAAAATCAAGCAGTAAACTACAACCCTCTTTCTGCCCAGTCGCCTCTGTCGAGGTTTCTGTAGCCGATGGCTTCTGCGATGTGCTGTAACTGCACATGCTCTGAATTGTCCAAGTCTGCGATGGTCCTTGCAACCTTGAGAATTCTGCTATAGGCTCGTGCAGAGAGCTTCAGTCGTTCCATCGCCATGCGTAACATGTCCAATGAGGCTGCATCGGGTTCTGCAAATTGATGAAGCATACGTTCCGTCATTTGGGCGTTGCAGTGAACCCCCTTGGAATTCTTGAAGCGAGCCTCTTGTATCTGTCGTGCCCTAATTACCCTTTCACGTATCTTTTCGCTGGGTTCTCCTGGTTTCATCTTGCTTAAGTCGGAGAACGGCACATTCTGAAGCTCTATCTGTAGGTCTATACGGTCGAGAAGGGGACCGCTGATCTTTGAGAGATAATGACTAATCTGACCAGGAGTACAGGTACACTTATGCATAGGGTCGCCATAATATCCGCATGGGCAAGGATTCATAGAAGCCACCAGCATAAACGAGCAAGGGTACTCTACCGTATATTGTGCTCTGGTAATAGTTATCTTCCTGTCTTCTATGGGTTGTCTGAGTATCTCCAAGGTAGCTCGATTGAACTCTGTAAGCTCATCGAGAAAGAGCACCCCATTGTGGGCTAAAGACACCTCACCAGGCATAGCCTTGGTCGTTCCTCCGGCCAGACCTACTTGTGAGATGGTGTGATGGGGGCTTCGGAAAGGACGCTGTGAGATGAGCGACACGTTGCCGCCCAGCTTTCCTGCAACGGAATGAATCTGCGTCGTCTCTAAGCTCTCGGCCAATGAGAGAGGGGGCAGGATGGACGGCAGACGCTTGGCCATCATCGACTTGCCACTACCTGGCGGACCGATGAGGATGATGTTGTGTGAACCTGCAGCTGCAACCTCCAAGGCTCTTTTCACACTTTCCTGTCCTTTGACATCAGAGAAATCCATATCAAAGCTATACTGATGTTCGTAGAACTCTTTCCGTGTATCTACCACCATAGGCTCGTAGCTGTTGTTGCCATTCAAGAAAGAAACGACGTCAGCCAGGTTCTCCATGCCATAGACATCAAGGTTATTGACTACGGCAGCCTCACGGATATTCTCTTTGGGTACAATCAGGCCTTTATATTTCTCTTTTCTTGCACGTATGGCGATGGGCAGCACGGCACGTACTGGCTTCAGCTTGCCGTCAAGACCCAGTTCGCCCACCAGCATGTACTTATCAAGACGGTCATTGTCTATTCTCCCGTCTGCCGCCAGTATTCCAATGGCTATCGGCAGGTCGAAGCTGCTGCCTTCTTTCTTCAGGTCGGCAGGCGAGAGGTTGATGGTCAGCTCTGCCGTAGGAATCCTGAAACCGATGTTTGGAAGTGCCGCACATATTCTGTCGTAGCTTTCCTTGACAGCAGTATCAGCAAGTCCCGACAACTTGAATAATGTACCTCTTGCCAGGTTCGTTTCTATCGTGATGACTGTTGCCTCCAGTCCAATCACAGCTGCACTAAATGTTTTTACTAACATATAGGTCTAGTTGTTTTGTGCAAAGGTACAACAATTTTTCGGAATACAAAAGGAGTAGGTACTTTTTTGCCAATAACAACCCAAATTTTAAAAGCTCAAACAGGATTGTTAAAGTTTCACAATCGGCGAAAAGTTGTGTTAAAGGGGTAGCTGCCTCCTTTTTTAAACGAGCGGCCTGCTATTTTCATTTAGGAGGGCGCTAGTTTCAACGAGCGACGTGCTTGTTTTGTTTTGGAGCGTGCTAAATCATTTTTGCTACGTCCAAAAATGAAAAAGGTGGCCTCTTTTGGATAAAAAGATGCCTTCTTCAGGGCCAAAAGGTGCCTTCTCTAAGGCCAAGAAACGGCGTCTTTTTTTGTATATACGCGCGCGTGTATGCGCGCGCACATTTAAATTTTTTCAATAAAAAATCTGCACTTCTGTTACGGTTCGTTGTTAACTGTTGCAAGACAATAAGATAGATAGGTGCAGATATGGTGACAATAGTGACAGATATGATGATTTTTGGCCCCAAAACCTGCATTTTTTTGAAGAAAAACTTTCAAAAAAGATCAAAAATACTCAAAATCGGACTGGAAAACCGCAAGATTCGCCTGTTTTTACCCCCAAATTGGCCGTTTTGGGGCAGAAATGCAGCAGAAAAATACCAAAATTCAACAAAAAACAGAAAAAACGATAAAATTAGTTGAGACCAAAGAGGGAGCGCAGGCCACTATCGACGCCCGAGAATCCCATGAAGGCCAGACTGAGCAGGCCGGCGCTGATGAGCACGATGGCCATTCCGCGCATGCCCTTGGGGATGTTAGTCAGCTCCAGCTGTTCGCGTATGCCGGCAAAGACGGTCAGCGCCAGTCCGAAGCCGAGGGCTGTGGAGAAGGCATACATGATGCTCTGTGCCAGGTTGTAGTCTTTCTGAATGACGAGGATGGCCACGCCCAAAACGGCGCAGTTGGTGGTGATGAGTGGCAAGAAAATGCCTAATGCCTGATAGAGGGCTGGGGAGACCTTCTTCAGCATAATCTCTACCATTTGTACCAGCGAGGCGATGACAAGGATGAAGGCGATGGTCTGCAGATACTCCAGTCCGTTAGGAACGAGCACGTAGGTCTGTACAAGCCAGGTGACGATGGTGGCCAGCACCATGACGAAGGCTACGGCTGCTGACATGCCCAGCGACGTGTCAATCTTCTTGGAGACGCCCAGGAAGGGGCAGATACCCAGGAACTGCGCCAACACGATGTTGTTGACGAAGATGGCGGAGATGAATATGAGTATGTATTCCATTTCTTATTTTAGTTTATTGACGATAGCGATGAGGAAGCCCAGGGTGATGAAGGCTCCTGGGGGCAGGATGAAGAGCAGAATGTTAGTGGTCTCGGGCAGGAGCATGAAGCCGAAGATGCTGCCTGCTCCCAACAGCTCGCGGATGATGCCCAGTAGGGTGAGGGCGATGGTGAAGCCCAAGCCGATGCCGATGCCGTCGAAGAGCGAAGCCAAGGGACTGTTCTTCGCAGCAAATGCTTCTGCACGTCCCAGGATGATGCAGTTCACCACGATGAGGGGGATGAAGAGTCCCAGCGCTTTGTCTATATCAGGCAGGAAAGCCTTGATAATCAGCTGCAACACGGTGACGAAAGCAGCGATGACGACAATGAACACGGGGATGCGCACCTTGTCAGGCGTGAGCATCTTCAACAGCGAGATGACGACGTTGGTGCAGATGAGCACAGCCATCGTGGCTAGGCCCATCGCCATACCGTTCATGGCTGAGGTCGTGGTGGCGAGGGTAGGGCACATGCCCAGCATCAGGACGAACGTGGGGTTCTCCTTGATGATTCCGTTCTTTATGATACTTATATAGTTCATATTCTATGCTATTTGCTATTGGCAATTGGCTAAAAGCAAACTGCTAACAGCAGATTATTTTCTTTGTTTTGTTGCTCCCGACTGGGCATCGGTGATGTTACCTTTATATGCGTTGTAGGCATTGGTGACGGCCAGCAGGAAGGCGCGGCTGGTGATGGTCGAGGCGGTGATGGCATCGACGTTGCCACCATCTTTCGAGACGGTCAGCCCCTCGGCTGGGTTTTTGCCGATGATGCAGCCTTTGCCGTCTTTCTGGAACCATTGGTCGGCCTTGGCTCCCAGTCCTGGTGTCTCCTGATGTTCCAGCAGGGTGTAGCCCAGGATGTTTCCGTCGTGGTCGAAGCCCACGAGCACCTTCAGCTCGCCGCCGAAGCCCATCGTGGAACTCTGCACGGCAGCACCTTTCTCATTATTATATATGATGTAGATAAGCTCCTTGCCGTTTGCTTCTGTCGTTTTGACGGTGTCGATCTTGCTGACGGTCAGGTTATCGCCTTGCGGTTCAGCCTGCATCACCGTCTTGATGCCGTTCTCTAATTCCAACTGCTTCTGCTCGCTGATAGGGCCGGCAGTGACATGATTGACGAAGGCCAGCAGGCATCCCATGATGACGGCTACGCCTGTCAGCACGAGCACCATGTTGGTTAAAGATGATTCCAACTTTTTCATTGGGCAACCTCCTCTCCGAAGCGGCGTGGCTTCACATAGTTGTTGATGAGTGGCGTAAAGGCATTCATGATGAGAATGGCAAACGACATGCCTTCGGGATAGCTGCCCCAGTTGCGGATGATGATGGTGAGCAGTCCGATGCATACGCCATAGATGAGCTGTCCCTTAGGTGTCATGGGCGACGTGACGTAGTCTGTGGCCATGAAGATGGCACCCAGTAGCAGACCACCGCTCAGGATGACTGTAGTGGGGTCGGCATAGACAGGGTTGATGAGATGCATGAGGGCACTGAAGGCAAAAACCGTTCCGATGATGCTGACAGGGATGTGCCAGGTGATGATTTTCTTCCACAGCATATAGACGAAACCAATCAGCAGGGCCAGTCCGCAAATCTCGCCGATAGTGCCTGCACCGCCTCCCATTGATTGGTCGCCTAAAAGCAGGCTGAAGGCATCGGGCAGCTGGTTGAGCACGCTGATGTCGCCTGTCTTGATAGCTTCCTTCATCACAGCTAATGGCGTGGCACCCGTCGTGGCGTCGGTATAGCTGAGCAGTTGTCCAGGTTCCGGCCAGCTGGTCATTTGTGCAGGGAAGGCCACCAACAGGGCACAGCGTCCCACCAAGGCAGGATTGAAGATGTTGTTTCCCAGTCCGCCAAAGGTCATCTTTGCCACGCCGATGGCAAACAGGGCGCCGATGATGATGATCCAGATGGGCAGGTTCGACGGCAGGTTCATGCCTAATAGCAGACCTGTCAGCGCAGCAGAGCCGTCGGCTATGGTATTACGTGGGTTCTTGAGGATGTATTTGTTGATGGCCCACTCTAACAGGACACAGGATGCCACGCTGGTCAGACACACAATGGCCGAGCCGATGCCGAAGTACAGGAACGACACGAGCAGGGCAGGCAACAAGGCAATGATGACACCTCGCATGTTGCGCTCTACGGAGTCGGTGCCGTGGGAGTGGGGAGATAGTGATACGACTAGTTTACTCATTTCTTTCTGTTTCTGATGATTCCCATGACGGTTGTTTTTCCCTGACGGATATTGTCGAGCAGCGGACGATGGGCAGGGCAGGTGAATTGGCATGAGCCACACTCTATGCAGCTGACGATGTCCTCCCGTTCTGCACGCTCCCAGTTCTTGAAAGCAGAGAGCTTGGCCAGCAGGTAGGGCTCCAGTCCCATAGGGCATACGCTGACGCATTTGGCACAGCGGATGCAGGGCTGAGGCTCCTTGCGACATGCATCGTCACCCGAAAGGATGGTCACGCTGTTGGTGCCCTTGCAGATGGGTACTTCCGTCGAGGTCAGTGCCTTACCCATCATCGGACCGCCTGCCAATAGCTTGTTCTCTCCCTCGGGCATGCCTCCGCAGACTTCAATGAGGTCGGCCATCGGCGTTCCCATGCGCACAAGGAAATTGCCAGGGTTAGCTAGACGCTTACCCGTCACCGTAGTGTATCGTTCAAAGAGTGGCTTGCGCTTCATAACTGCCTCATACACAGCGAAAGCGGTGCCAACATTCTGAACAATTGCTCCAACATTGACGGGGATGGCAGGAGGGGCTGGCACCTGTCGTCCGATGACGGCATCAACCAGCTGCTTCTCGCCTCCCTGGGGGTAGCGCTGCTTCAGAGGCACCACTTCAACTTGTAGTGAGACCCCGCCCCCAGCCCCTCCCCTTTGAGGGGTGGGGAGCTCGCTGTTGTTTCCCCTTCCCTTTTGTGAGGAGGGGAGCTCGTTGCTGTTTCCCCCTCCCTTTTGAGGGGAGGGGAAAAGGGAGGGGTAACGAGTGGTGATTTTTTCTTTCAGCAGTTCGATGGCTTTGGGCTTGTTGGTCTCGATGCCGATGTAGCCGCGAGTCACCTTGGCAGCTTTCATCAGCAGTTCCAGACCTACGAGAATCTCGTCGGCATGCTCCATCATCAGCCGGTAGTCGGCAGTGATGTAAGGCTCGCACTCCACAGCGTTAATAATCACGCACTCGGCCTTGGTCGTGGGTGGTGGCGTGAGCTTGATGAACGTGGGGAAGCATGCACCTCCCATGCCCACCACACCGGCATCCTTGATACGTTTGACTATTTCTTCGGGCGTAAGCTCGGGGTGGTCTTTCACTTGTTCCAGCTTTTCGCTTCGGTCGATGTTCTCCTCCCACTCGTCGCCTTCCACATCAATGATGATACAGGGTTTGCGATAGCCTGTTGCGTCAATGGCTGTGTCGATTTTGGCGATGGTGCCGCTGACCGATGAGAAGATGGGCGCAGATACAAAACCGCCGGCATCGGCAATCTTCGTACCCACCTTCACCTTGTCGCCTTTTTGCACCGCGGGCACGGCAGGTGCACCGATATGCTGGCTCAATGGGAAGATGGCCTGTTTGGGCAGGGCAGCAACTTTCGTAGCTACCTCATGTGTCAGCTTGTTCTCTTCGGGATGTATGCCGCCTATGCTAAATGTTTTGATATTCATGTCTTTTTTTTTTTTTACACGGAATACTGGATTATTTGATATTTTGATCTTGTAATCCGTTAATCTGTGTTTCAGCTTTTGGGGGTGCTGGGAAGTTCACGGCACGGATGGCGTGTGTGGGACAAACCTCGACACACTTGCGACAGAGCCGGCACTTGTTAGGATCGATATAGGAGAGATTCTGCCAAAGTGTGATGGCCTCGAACTTGCATTCCTTCACACACTTGCCACAGCCAATGCAGCTTGCCTTGCAGGCCTTAATGGAAACGGCACCCTTGTCCTTGCTCATACATGCCACGAACACGCGACGACCTTTAGGTCCCTTCTTTCTCAGTTCGATGATGCCTCGCGGACAGGCCTTGACACAGGCTCCGCAGGATGTACATTTCTCTTCATCCACTTCGGGCAGGCCCGTCTTAGCATTCAGGTGGATAGCATCGAACTGGCAGGCTTCTACACAGTCGCCACATCCTAAGCAGCCGTAGCCGCAAGCCGTCTCTCCGGCTCCACAGGCATTCATGGCAGCACACGAGCGCATGCCGTCGTACGTAGCTATCTTCTGACGCAGCTCGCAGGTGCCGTTGCAGCGTACTACGGCCACCTTCGGATCGCCGTTGGCAATGGCCATTCCCAACAGGTTGGCCACGCGGCTCATCACCTCGCTGCCACCCACAGGACAGTTCAACCCATCCAGACTCCCCTTGTCAGCTCCTTTCACCAGCGCGTCGGCCATGCCTCCGCATCCGGCAAATCCGCATCCGCCGCAGTTAGCCCCAGGCAGCAACTCGTTTACCTGCCCGATGCGTGGGTCTTCATAGACAGCGAATCGTTTGGAGCAGACATAGAGCACCAATGCCGCTATAAGTCCGATGCCTCCAAGCACAATCACTGCAATCAAGATGAAATCCATTTCTATTTGATTATTTGACAATTATACAATTCTCTCCTTACTCCTTACTCCCAACTCCTAACCTCTAATTGGAACGACAACTGCCGAGCCAACTTCTCGCGCAGCAGCCACACGATGAGGTAGTAGGGTAGGAGCGAGCCCAACATCAGCATGGCCACCATACCTTCGCTACATCCTGCCGCCATCGTCACAGCCAGCACTATCAGCATAAGCAACAGGGGCAGGCCGAAGCCGATGAGCAGCGCCTTGCCCGCCATTGATGCCTGTGTGAATATAACCACACTTTGCCCCACCCGCCACTCGTGGCTGTCGGGAGGCATGCTGACATCGACAATCTTCTCCTTCGCTTCGGATGCATGGCAGTGGGAAGCCACTTTGCAGCTTGCACAGCCATTTCCCTCCTCTTTTGAGGAGGGATGCCCGTTGGTCGGGGTGGTAGTGATGATTCTTACCTTGATATTGCTACCCTCTATCGATTCGATGATGCCGTCGTGGCGTATCACGTTCTCCATTTGCGGCTGCAAAGTTACAAAAAAAGGAGAAAAGACCGTTATATTTTAACCACGAATTTCATGAATTACACTAATTTTGCTGAGCATGGTTAATTATAGCAAACGGGAGAGCCGAGCACGGCGACTATTAAAAACATTTAATTATTTGCGACGATGCGGGCTTGTTACACCAAAAATTCGTACCTTTGGCATCAAAAGAAACGTAAAAAGGTAAGAAAGTAAAAGTATGAAACTGAAAACATATGTACTGATAGGTCTGTTGCTGCTCTCGCTGACGGCAGAAGCTCAACGCAGGAAACGAGTGGTGAAACCTGTGGTGGAAGAGCCGCAAGAAGACCCGCGTATCACACAGATGCTGGCCTCGACACAGCAAATCACGTTCATTGACAGCATGGTGGTGGACCGTGCCGACTTTATGAGTCATATTCCCCTGTCGGTGCATGTGGGTAAGCTGACACAGACGAACGGTTTGGGCACCTTCACGAACGAGATGGGCGACCACAGGCTGACCACTATGAAAACATCGGACTCTACGGCCGTTATTGTGGCCAGCGACTTCATTGCCAACCGCTGGACGGAAATCCAGCCCGTCGGTGGCATAGGTGACGATTCGGCCATTAACCCCTTTCTCATGCCCGACGGGATCACACTCTATTTTGCACAGAAGGGCAGCAATGGTATCGGGGGCTACGATATCTATGTCACTCGCTACGACAGCGAGAAGGCTACGTTCCTGCGCCCTGAGAACTTAGGCATGCCGTTTGCCTCGGAGGCCGACGACCTGTTCTATGCCGTCGATGAGTTCAACCAACTGGGCTACTTTGTTACCGACCGCCGTCAGCCTCGCGGCAAGGTGTGCATCTATGTGTTTATCCCTCAGGAAACACGTAGGGTGTATCGTTCGGAGGCCTATAGCGACGGACAATTGCGTTCGCTGGCCGCCATCGGTCGCATCAGGGACACCTGGGGTGACGGAAATGCGCGCAATGAGGCTCTCGGCAGGCTACAGACGGCACGTTCGGCAGGCTTTGATACCCCTCTTACCTCTCATCTCTCACCTCTCACCTCAGAAATAGATCAACTGCGCCATGAGGCCGACGTGCTTGACAAAACGCTGGCACTGATGCGCAACCAGTATGCAAATGCTACAGACGGCGAGCGCGTCACGCTGCGCATCAAGATTCTGAACGCCGAGCAGCAGTTAGAGGCGATGCAGCAGGACATCAGGAACAAAGAGAAACAGATACCCTATAATGAATAATAAGGTAAAAAAGTAAAAAGATAAAACTAAAATCCTTACAACTATGGAAAAGTATTTTGCACCTTCAGAACTGATTATCAACGAGGACGGCTCGTGCTTCCATCTGCATTTGCGTCCTGAACAGCTAGCTGACAAAGTGATTCTCGTAGGAGACCCTGCCCGTGTGAATACCGTGGCCGACCATTTTGACACTCGCGAATGCGACGTTAGCAGCCGCGAGTTCCACACTATCACGGGATCTTATAAAGGCAAGCGTATTACTGTGCAGAGTCACGGCATTGGTTGTGATAATATCGATATTGTTATGACTGAACTCGACTCGCTGGCTAATATCGACTATGCCTCGCGTACTGAATGCAGCGAGCATCGTACGTTGACCTGTGTGCGCATAGGCACCTGTGGCGGCTTGCAGCCTTTCACGCCTACGGGCACGTTCATCGCATCGGTGAAGAGCATCGGTTTCGACGGCCTGCTGAACTACTACGCAGGACGAAACGACGTGTGCGACCTCGAACTGGAGAAGGCCTTCAAGGAACATATGGTGTGGAACCCCATTAAGGGAGCTCCCTACGTGGCTGTGGCTGACCAGGAACTCATCGAGCGCATTGCCTTAGATGATATGGTGCGCGGCTATACCATTAGCTGCGGAGGTTTCTATGGTCCACAGGGACGTAAGATCCGTATCCCGTTGGAAGATCCCGACCAAAACGAGAAGGTGGAGAGTTTCGAGTATGAAGGGATGAAGGTCTGCAACTTTGAGATGGAGTCGTCGGCTTTGGCTGGCCTGGCCTCTCTGCTCGGTCATCGTGCAATGACTTGTTGTATGGTCATCGCCAACCGCTATGCCCAGGAGATGAACACTGCCTATAAGAACACCATTGATTCTCTCATCCAGAAGGTTCTCGACCGCATATGATAGTTGGCTTCATCTATGCAGTCGTATTAATCTGGCTTGCAAACACTTGGGCAATAAGAAATAGGTATGAAGACTTCATTTGAAAGCGACTATAACAACGGTGCTCATCCTGCCGTCCTTCAGCACCTGTTGGAGACTAACATCCAGCAGAGTGCTTCCTATGGTTACGACCTGTGGAGCGAACAAGCTCGTGAAAAAATCCGCGCTGCCTGTGATTGTCCTGAAGCTGACATCTACTTCCTCGTAGGTGGCACACAAGCAAATGCTACCATCATCGACGCTCTGCTACCGTCGTATGGAGCCGTGGTGGCCACAGAAACGGCTCATATCAACGTGCATGAGTCGGGAGCCGTAGAGGCCAGTGGTCACAAAGTAATCACCCTCCCTTCGCATGAGGGAAGGATGATGCCCTCGGAACTAGCCGACTATTTGCGACGTTTCCATGCAGATCCCACTTGGGAACACATGGCCTTCCCTGGTATGGTCTATATCACCTTCCCCACTGAATTGGGAACCATCTACCAAGCGAAGAACATTGCGCAGATTTGCGATATCTGCCAGCAGTACGAGATTCCGCTGTTCATTGATGGTGCTCGTCTGGGGTATGGTCTGGCGGCTGAAGGCAGCGATATCACGCTGCCTTGGCTGACTCGCCATTGTGATGCTTTCTACATTGGCGGCACGAAAGTGGGAGCGCTCTGCGGCGAGGCTGTTGTGTTCCCTCATGGTGCTCCACGTGGTTTCTTTACAATTGTGAAGCGTCACGGAGCCCTGTTGGCCAAAAGCCGAGTGGCAGGGGTGCAGTTCGATGCTCTCTTTACTGACGGGCTCTATTTCAGCATCTCCCGTCATGCCATTCAGATGGCTATGCGCCTGCGTAAACTCTTTACCGAGGCAGGCATCCCCATCAAGGAATCGCCCACTAACCAGCAGTTCGTCGTCCTCACCAACCAGCAGTTGGACGTGCTCATGCAGAAGGTTCTTTTTGAGACATGGGAACCCATCGACGACACGCACACCCTCTGCCGATTCGTCACCAGCTGGGCCACTACTGATGCCGATCTCAGCACATTAGCCACTGCCCTCAAATCAATTGCTTAAATGCCTCCTCTAACCGATACCCCCTCACCTCTCACCTCAATAGAGGACACAATCTGCGCTCCAGCAACAGCTCCAGGTGGTGCCCTCGGCATCATCCGCGTTTCTGGATCTGATGCTTTTTCTATTGTCAGTTCCATTTGCTCGGTAAACTGCTATGCTGTTGCTGCCAACACCATTCACTACACCCACATAGTCAGTGCTGGTAAGGTTATCGATGAGGTCATGGTTTCTGTTTTCAAGATGCCCAAAAGTTACACGGGCGAAGACTGCGTGGAGATTAGTTGTCATGGTTCTCCCTATATATTAAATAAGGTATTGGAATCCCTCGTTCAACATGGATGCCGTATGGCTCAACCTGGCGAGTTCACAAAGCGCGCCTACCTCAACGGCAAGATGGACCTTTCGCAGGCCGAGGGCGTTGCTGACCTCATAGCCTCTACCAACAAAGCCACGCACGATCTAGCTATGAGCCAGTTGCGAGGTGGTATTTCCACAGAGCTCGGACGCTTGAGGGAACGGTTGCTGAAGCTCACATCCCTGCTTGAACTCGAACTTGATTTTTCTGATCACGAAGACCTTGAGTTTGCCGACCGTACAGAGCTTCTTTCATTGGCGAAAAAGATTGACAATCGTGTGACTAATCTCGCACAAAGTTTCAAGGCTGGTCAAGCACTCAAGCAGGGCATTCCCGTTGCTATCGTTGGTAAGACCAATGTTGGCAAATCAACCTTACTTAATGCCTTACTGAAAGATGACCGTGCTATCATCAGCGACATTCACGGAACCACTCGCGATACCATTGAGGAGACAATGGACATCAATGGCGTACAGTTCCGTTTTATTGATACGGCAGGCATTCGAGAAACCCAGGACGCGGTGGAAAAAATTGGCATCGACCGGACATTACAGAAAATCAAAGAGGCCCCCATCGTCATATGGCTACTCGACCAACGACCAACGGTAAGCGAGATTGACGAAATGGAAATACTCAGCAAAGATAAGAGAGCCATTTATGTCCATAACAAAACGGATTTGATAGATATAGACAAGTTTGCTCCCTACATTGTGCCATTGTCTATGATTAGTGCTAAAAAAGGGGAAGGCATAGACAATCTGAGAAACCGTATTTATGAAGAAGCACAACTTGCAGGCCTCACTACCAACGCCAACGATATTATCATCACCAATGCTCGTCATCACGATGCCCTGCTTCGTGCCCACGACAGCATACAACGTGTGCTTGACGGACTTACTCAACAACTTAGTGGCGACCTCCTTTCCGAAGATCTCCGCCAAGCCCTTGAAAGCCTTTCAGAAATCACTGGCGGTCAAATTACCACCAACGAGGTCTTAGGAAATATCTTTAAGAATTTCTGCGTGGGAAAGTAGATTCTGCGTGGGAAAGTAGATTTTGCGTGGGCAAGTGACCCCTTATAAACAACTCTGAGCAACTTGGAGTAATTTGAACTAAGTCCCTCTAAATAAGGGACTTTTTGTATTTTAACACTTCAAGTTGCATATTTGTTTGTACCAGTTTTTCGAGCTATTTTTGCACAGTATTTCTACCGCGAGTGTAAAACAGA
>CAJOFE010000031.1 GCA_905233825.1 uncultured Prevotella sp.
ATTTTGCAGATGTTTGCATTTTCTTTTTTTGAAGGCAGTCATATTTGCAGATTTTTGCCTATTTTACGTCCCCCCACCGTCCCTCGGAGTCACTTTAGTCACCCTAAAACAAAGGCATTTACGCTGATTATCAGCAATTTATGTTTGCAGATAGTAACTTCTGCGTCGGAAAGTAGATTCTGCGTGGGGAAATAAACATTCTGCGTCGGAAATGTTTTGTTTCAGGAAGCATGGTGTATAGCCTTTATTACTGGCGGCTATCTCTTCAGGCGTTCCTGTGCTGAGGATAGTACCGCCACCACGGCCACCCTCGGGCCCCATGTCGATAATGTGGTCGGCTTGGCAGATGACGTCGAGGTTGTGTTCGATGATGATGACGGTATTGCCCCTATCTACGAGCTTCTGCAAGACCTGCATCAGGATGCGGATGTCATCAAAGTGCAAGCCAGTAGTGGGCTCGTCGAGGATGTAGAGGGTGCGGCCGGTATCGCGTTTCGACAATTCGGTAGCCAGTTTTACGCGTTGGCTCTCGCCGCCGGAAAGGGTAGTGGAAGGCTGCCCTAATTTGATATAGCCCAGTCCCACGTCTTGTATGGTCTTGATCTTGCGGAGGATGTCGGGCACGTTCTCGAAAAACTCTACGGCTTGGTTGATGGTCATGTCGAGCACGTCGGCAATGCTCTTTCCCTTATAGCGTACCTCCAGCGTCTCGCGGTTGTAGCGCCGTCCGTGGCACTCCTCACAGGGTACTTGGATGTTGGGTAGGAAGTTCATCTCGATGGTCTTGTAGCCATTGCCGCCACATGACTCGCAACGTCCGCCCTTGACGTTGAAGGAGAAACGGCCAGCTTTGTAGCCGCGAATCTTGGCTTCAGGCAGGGCCACGAAGAGCGAGCGTATGTCGGCAAAGACACCCGTGTAGGTGGCAGGATTGGAACGGGGCGTGCGACCGATAGGACTCTGATCGACGTTTACTACTTTGTCGATATACTCAATGCCTTCGATAGAATCGTAGGGCATGGGGCGGCGCAACGAGTGGTAGAAATGCTGTGAGAGGATGGGTTGCAGGGTCTCGTTGATGAGGGTCGATTTGCCGCTGCCGCTGACACCTGTGACCACGATAAGCTTTCCTAATGGGAAGGTGGCGTCAATATGTTGCAGGTTATTACCCGAACATCCGTGCAGAACGAGCTCATGTCCGTTGCCGGGCCTTTTCTTTCCGTTATCCACCTTTAGTTTTCCGTTCAGGTACTGGGCTGTCAGCGTGTCGGCTTTCATCATGTCGGTGGGCGTTCCTTGGAATACCACCTCACCGCCCTTGCGTCCTGCCTTCGGTCCAATATCGACGATATAGTCGGCAGCCAGCATCATGTCTTTGTCATGCTCTACGACGATGACGGTATTTCCCAGGTCGCGCAGCTCTTTGAGGGAATGGATGAGTCGCTCGTTGTCACGTTGATGCAGGCCGATGGAAGGCTCGTCGAGGATATACAGCACATTCACCAGTTGCGAGCCTATCTGGGTGGCCAAGCGTATGCGCTGGCTCTCACCGCCTGAGAGCGATGCCGACTGACGGTTGAGCGACAGGTAGTCGAGTCCTACGTCGAGCAGGAAGTCCAGTCGAGTGCGTATCTCTTTTAGGATTTCAGTAGCGATTTGCCGTTGTTGGTCGTCGAGATGTCCCTCCACATGATCGAGCCACTGTCGCAGTTCGCTGATATCCATCGCCGCCAACTGGGCGATGTTCTTGTCCCAGATTTTGTAGGACAGCGCCTCGCGATTTAGCCGCTGACCGTGACATTCAGGACATTCGCACTCGGCCAGGAACTGGTCGGCCCATTTCTGGCCTGTAGTCGAATCGTCAGACTCCATGACGTCGCGCAAGTATTTGATGATGCCGTTGAAGGTTACGAAATAGTCGCTGGAGGTATGTACTGTTTCTTTATCTATGCGCACGTCTTCCAACGAGCCATACAGAATCTCGCTCATGGCCTCGTCGGGGATGTCGCAGATGGGGGTCTTCAGGTCGCAGTCGTATTTCTTTAGTAAAGCTTCTATCTGCCAGAATATGAGCAAGTTCTTGTATTTGCCTAAAGGAATGATTCCACCCTCGTAGATGCTCTGACGGTTATTGGGAATCACCTTTTTCAGGTCAATCTCATTGATGGTGCCCAGTCCTTTGCACTTAGGGCACGCTCCCTGTGGAGAGTTGAACGAAAAGTTGTTTGGCGCAGGGTCGCTGTAGCTGATGCCTGAGGTGGGGCACATCAGGCGCTTGGAGAAATACTTGAGCCTTCCACCAGTCTCCTCCGTTACGTCGAGAATCATGATAAGGCCATCGCCCTGTTTCATGGCAATGCTAACGGTCTTTTTCAGTCGTTCGCCTCCACCTCCTTCGGCAGGGGTAGGGGGGAGGCTTAACTTATCAATCACCACTTCTATGTCATGATTCTTGTAGCGATCGACCTTCATGCCTCGGGTAATCTCTTGTATCTCGCCGTCTATGCGGATGTTCAGATAGCCCTTACGCCGCATCTGTTCAAAAAGCTCTCGGTAGTGGCCTTTTCTGCTTCTTACCAATGGTGACAGGATAAAGATCTTTTTACCGGCATACTCGGTTTGGATCATGTCGATGACCTTCTCTTCGGTATATTTGACCATGGGCTCTCCCGTCATGTAGCTATATGCCTTGCCCGCACGGGCAAAAAGCAGACGCAGGTAGTCATAGACTTCGGTTGTCGTCCCTACGGTGGAGCGAGGATTCTTGTTGGTGGTCTTCTGCTCGATGCTGATGACGGGGCTCAAACCTGTTATCTTATCTACGTCGGGGCGTTCCATCCCTCCGAGGAAATTGCGGGCATAGGCAGAAAAGGTCTCGATATAGCGTCGTTGTCCTTCAGCAAAGATGGTGTCGAAGGCCAGCGACGATTTGCCCGAGCCCGAAAGGCCTGTGATGACGGTCAGGGAGCAGCGGGGAATATCAACGTCGATGTTTTTCAGGTTGTGTACCCTTGCGCCGACAACGCTGATAGTCTTTTCCTTCTTGCTGTTAGTTTCCACCCGTGTTTCCTCCTTCTTGTGAGAATCCTCTTAGCAAATTGATGTCCTTTCTGATGTGATAATCCTTGCCGTCGGCACCTTTAGCAGTCACCTGAACGTAATACACGCCCTCTTTCACATCGTGCCCGTTGTACTTGCCGTCCCATCCTCCCGCCGGGTCGTTCCATTCGTAGAGCTTCTGCCCCCAGCGGTTTACGATGAAGGCTCGGAACTGCACGATGCTCTTCCAGTGGTCGGGACTGTTGGGGTCGTTCACGCCCTTCGCGCCGTAGATGTCGTTGATGCCGTCTCCATTGGGCGAGAAGGCGTTGGGAAACTCTAGCCTGCTCTCGGCTATGTTCACCGTGATGCTGACGGAGTCCAGTTCCATGTCGTCTTTCCCCAGAAAGGTTTTCAGCATGATGATATAAGAGCCCGACTCATTGAAGGTGTATTGTGTGTCCTCCTCATAGCGGACAAACAGCTCTTGTGTGGCCTTTCCTTCCTGCTGGCGACGGAAGTGCCATTCGTAGGAGGGTGAATACTCATCCATATCAGACGGGTTGGCACGAAAGATGACGGCAAGCGGAGCCTGCCCGTCGCTGATCGTTATTGTCTCTTGCTCTGTACCTTCACTATCGATATAGTATGCAAGAGGGTTTACACTCTGTGAGAGGGCCGTAAATGACCAAAAAGAAGCTGCAAAGAGCAGAAATATTGATTTCTTTTTCATTTTCTTGCTAATTTGAGTGCAAAGATACAAACATTTTTCGTACTTTTGTAGGCGAAAACAGAAAAAAGATGATAATGAAACGAATATTAAGATTTTTTTTGGTGTCGGTAATGCTCGTTACAGCCGCAGGAACTGCTATGGCACAGTCTGTGAGAACCCATAAGGTGAAGAAGGGAGAGACCATCTATGGCATTGCCCATGCCTATGGTATTACGGAGGCAGAGTTGCGCAGGGCTAACCCTGGCATGGAGAGTGCCGACTACGTGCTGAAGAAGGGCGACAAGATATTTGTCCCTTCCTCCCAGACTCCGCTGCAGGTGGAACAACCCGTCACAACAGCCGACGATGTACGTCAGCGCAGTATCCGTATGGGCGTGATGCTGCCGCTGAACGACAGGAATGGAGACGGGCGCCGCATGGTGGAATACTACCGAGGTCTCCTGATGGCCTGCGACAGCCTGAAGCATGAAGGAATCTCTGTTGATGTGTATGCATGGAACACGCCTGAAGACGGTGATCTTTCCGAAACGCTGGCCAAGCCTGAGGCTGCCCAGTGCGACATCATCTTCGGCCCATTGTATTCCCGTCAGATGGAAACGCTGTCGGCTTTCTGCCAGCAGCATGGCACGAAGCTGGTCGTTCCTTTCTCCATCAATGCGCCGCAGGTAGCATACAACAGCAATATTTTCCAGGTCTATCAGGCACCTGAGGGACTGAACGAATCAACGAGCCGCCGATTTGCCGAGTGGTTCAGGGACTACCATGTCGTGATTGTGGATTGTGCAGACCCCAACAGTACCAAGGGCGGATTTACTTCAGCCCTGCGTCAGCAGCTGGAATCGAGGAATGCGAAGTATAGCCTGACCAGCCTGACGTCGGCTAGCACGAGCTTTGCCAGTGCCTTCAGCACGCAGCATCCTAATGTAGTGGTGCTGAACTCTTCACGTCCCGATGATTTGAGGGTGGCGTTTATCAAACTGAAAGATGTCACGGCTGCCAATGCTGATGTGAGGATTTCAGTATTCGGCTACGCAGAATGGATGGAGATGGCTGGAAGTCAGGAGAGCAATTTTCACAAATATGACATGTACATTCCTGCTCCTTACTATACGAACCTGACCTTGTACCCTGCCCAGCGTTTGGCTATGAAGTACCGCTCGAACTTCCGTCAGGACATGAGCGCTGTCACACCTCGGTTGGCTTTGACAGGTTTCGACCATGCGCTGTTCTTCCTGCGTGGCCTTCATAAGTATGGCATCACCTTCGATGGGGCGGCAGGACGTTTCGGATACGTACCTGTTCAGACACCGCTGAAGTTCGAGCGTCAGGGCAACGGAGGCTACCAGAACCGTGCTTTTATGTTCGTGCATTATAAGACCAACGGTCAGATTGAAACGATTAACTACTAAGGAATAGATAAGTAATGAGTAATCATTCTGGTTTTTACTTTTCTACCTTTAGGAGAAAACAGGTGGGAGTATTGCTTATACTTCTCACTTCTTACTTCTTACCATTTACCACCTTAGCACAGGTTGGCGAACATCGCAGCGAACTTGCTGTTGGTGTGAATGCCGGATATGTGTTGAGCAACGTAGGCTTTATGCCCAGGATTCCTCAGTCCATGCATACTGGGCTGACAGGTGGTGTCACTTTCCGCTATATTTGTGAGAAATATTTCAGCAGTATCTGTGCCATCGTGGCCGAAGCAAACTATGCCCAGCTGGGATGGAAGGAAAGCATCCTCACGAAAGATGATGAACCTGTAATTAATGCTGAAACGGGACTTGCCGAGGAGTACCAGCGCACGATGAACTATGTGCAGGTGCCGGTCTTTGCACGGTTAGGGTGGGGAAGAGAGCGCAGCGGCTTTCAGGCTTTCTTTCAGGTAGGCCCGCAGATAGGCTTTTTCCTCAACGAAGATGCCGAGGCTAATTTCGACCTTGACCATCCCAATCTGAATCAACGCACATCTGTCGTATCAAGTGATTTTGAACGCGACGGCGTGAAAGTGGGCTCGGGCATCTATCACATGCCCGCTGAGAATAAAATCGACTATGGCATCACGGCAGGTGTGGGACTAGAATTCTCGAAACCGTGGTTAGGCCATCTTCTTTTGGAGGGTCGCTATTATTACGGCTTGGGAGATATTTACGGCAACTCGAAGCGCGACTACTTCGGCCGTTCCAACTTCTCTAATATCGTCGTGAAGCTGTCCTATCTATTCGACATCGCAAAAACCAAAAATTCTAAAATCAAATAATTATGTTCGAAAATCAACCAAAAGGTCTTTTCGCGTTGGCACTGGCCAACACGGGTGAGCGATTCGGCTACTACACCATGCTGGCCGTCTTTGCGCTTTTCCTGAGGGCTAACTATGGATTGTCGGCAGGCATGGCAGGCACCATCTATAGCTCGTTCCTCATGTTCGTCTATTTCTTCCCGCTCTTCGGCGGTATGCTGGCCGACAAGTTCGGCTTTGGTAAGATGGTGACGACGGGTATCATCATTATGTTTGTGGGCTATCTGCTCCTTTCCATTCCATTGGGTGGCGACACCACGGCTTTGGTGGTCATGCTGGCCGCTCTCTTGCTCATTGGCTTCGGCACGGGCTTGTTTAAGGGAAACCTGCAGGTGATGGTGGGCGACCTCTACAACGACCCGAAGTATGCCGACAAGCGCGATGCCGGTTTCTCCATCTTCTACATGGCTATCAACATCGGTGCCCTCTTTGCTCCTACGGCAGCTATCAAGATTAAGGAGTGGGCCGAGAACTCGCTGGGCTATTCGTCGAACGATGCCTATCACTTCTCGTTCGCCGTGGCTTGTGCATCGCTCATCCTCTCCATTGCCATCTACTATATCTTCCGCAGCACCTTCCGTCATACCGAGGGTGGCAAGAAGAAAAGCCTCGCTCCCAACCCCTCTTCGAATGGCGAGGGGAGTGCTCCGCAGGCTGTACCGGAACTGTCGAAAGAAGAGACGAAGCAGCGCATCGTGGCATTGTGCATGGTGTTTGCTGTGGTCATTTTCTTCTGGATGGCCTTCCACCAGAACGGCCTCTCGCTGACCTACTTCGCCGATGAGTTCACTGACCATACCGTTGAGGGTGTGCAGAGCATGGCCTTCGATGTGTGGAACCTGGTGCTCATCATTTTCATTGTTTATGCAGGCTTTGCTCTTTTCCAGAGTAAGACATCAAAGGGGCGTGGCATTGCTGCAGCCATCATCATTGCGGCTGTGGGACTGTTAGTGTGGAAATATACGAAACTGCAAGGCGAGTTGGGCATCGAGGCTCCTATCTTCCAACAGTTCAATCCCTTCTACGTGGTGGCGCTGACGCCCGTGTCGATGGCCATCTTCGGTATGCTCTCTGCCAAGGGTAAGGAACCCTCGGCACCCCGTAAGATTGCCTATGGTATGATTGTGGCCGCTGCTGCCTATGCCCTGATGGCTATCGGTTCTATGGGTCTGCCACTGCCACAGACCACGATGGGTGCTGATGGCGAGCCTGTAGCCTTGCACGTGGCCGACGTCACGCCTAACCTGCTCATCGGCACTTATCTCATCCTCACTTTTGGTGAGCTGCTACTGTCGCCTATGGGCATCTCGTTCGTGTCAAAGGTGGCACCTCCCAAGTATAAGGGCATGATGATGGGTGGTTGGTTTGTGGCTACGGCTATAGGCAACCAGCTCGTCGTCGTGGGCGGTCTGCTGTGGGGTGCCGTTCCTCTCTGGGTGTGCTGGAGCGTGTTCTTGGTAATATGCCTCATCGCTGCCATCTTCATGTTTGCCATGATGAAGCGTCTGGAAAAAGTCTGCTAAATGATACTTACCCTCCTGCTATCCTCTTTCCTCACGTTTGTGGAGTTGAACTGTGAGAACCTGTTCGACTACAGCCACGACGAGGGGAAGGAGGATATGGAGTTTACGCCCGAAGGGGCACGCCGATGGACGCGTACTCGCTACTGGCGCAAGCTGAACAATATCGGGCAGGAGTTGCTGTCATGCTCCGACCAGTTGCCTGACCTCGTGGCGCTGGTGGAGATTGAGAATGACTCGGTGATGCACGACTTGACACACCGTTCGCTATTGCGGGGTGCAGGCTATGAGTACCTGATGACGTGCTCGCCCGACGTGCGTGGACTCGATATCGCCCTGCTCTATCAGCCGTCGCGTTTCCGTCCTGTGTGCTACGACCAGCTGGCGGTGCCGACGGAGGAAGGCGTGCGTTCCACGCGCGATATTTTATATGTAGAGGGCGAGACATTCCAGGGTGACACGCTGCATGTCTTTGTCATCCATGCTCCCAGCCGCTACGGAGGCGAGCTGGAGACGCGCACCCGTCGCTATCAGGTCATGAACGTGCTGTTGTCTGCCCTTCTTCCGTTGTCCGGACGGAAGATCATCGTGGCTGGTGACTTTAACGATTATGCCGACAGCCCCTCCCTGCGTATGTTGCCCGACAGCCTTCTGGTCAAGGTGACCCGCGATGCCCAGGGACGCCATGGCCATGCCCGCGGCACCTATCGTTATCAGGGCGAATGGCGTTCCATCGACCACATCCTGCTCTCGCCGTCGTTGGTACCGCAGATAGATAGTGTGTTCATCAACGATGCCCCTTTCCTGTTGGAACCAGAGGAAACCTATGGTGGATGGAAACCCCGTCGCACCTTTCAGGGCTATCGCTATCAGCGTGGCTACAGCGACCACTTGCCGCTGGTTGTGCAGTTCAAACAATGAAACAAACCTAAAAAACGATAACCAAGATGAAAAGACTCACACTTCTTTGCATGGTGCTGATGATGGCGGCCCTAACCACCGACGCCCAGAGCCGCGCCCGAAAGAAGCGCCCCGATCCCAATCCGCCCTCGACTGTAGAGATCATTACTAAGGTCAATGACTACTGGCAGAAGAACCATTCGCCCAAGGTGCGTTCCTTCTGGGACGAGGCTGCTTATCACACGGGTAATATGGAGGCCTACCGCCTGCTGGGTCGTGCCCGCTGGCTGGCCCATAGCGACGAGTGGGCACGCCATAACAAGTGGATGGGCGCTCAGGAGAAAGACCCGTCGAAGTGGAAGTATAAAAACTATGGCGAAGGCCACGACTACGTGCTCTTCGGCGACTGGCAGATCTGCTTCCAGACCTATCTCGACATGTACGAGATGAATCCCGACCTATTCAAGATAGCCCGTGCCATCGAGGTGATGGACTACGAGGTGCGCCGCCCCGAGACTGACTTTTGGTGGTGGGCCGACGCCCTCTACATGGCCATGCCAATCTTTACCAAGCTCTACAAGGTTACAGGCGAGGTGAAATACCTCGACAAACTCTACGAAAACTTCAAGTGGAGCGATGAGCTGATGTTCGACAAGGACGAGCAGCTCTACTATCGCGATGCCAAGTACATCTGGCCCAAGGTAAAGACGGCCTGCAACGAAGGCAAGAGCTTCTGGGCCCGTGGCGATGGCTGGGTGCTCGCCGGACTGGCAAAGGTGCTGGCCGACATGCCCGAGGACTATGTCCACCGTGCCTTCTTCCTCCAGCGCTTCCGTGAGCTGGCCGGGGGCGTAGCCCGTGTTCAGCGTCCCGGCGGTTACTGGAGCCGTAGCATGCTTTGTGAGGACGATGCCCCAGGCCCCGAGACCAGCGGCACCGCCTTCTTTACCTATGGTATGTTGTGGGGCGTAAACCACGGCTTGCTCGACCGCGATGCCTATGTGCCCGTTATTGAAAAAGCTTGGAACTATCTCACCACCGTTGCCCTGCAAGAAGACGGTAGCGTGGGCTACGTGCAGCCCATCGGCGAGAAGCCCGATCCCACGAAGACTGTCGATGCTCATTCCCAGGCCAACTTTGGCGTCGGTGCCTTCCTCCTCGCTGCCTGCGAGCACCTGCGCTATGAAGATGGTTCCGTGGGTAGCGGTTCTGCCTCAGCGATTAATGTCAATATCAGCAACGAGAGTGATGAGTTCCGCCAGCAGGTGGTTGAGCTTGATGCTGGCGAAGTCTATGCCCGCTTGGGCATTCATGGCGGGCGCCAGTTCATCGTGCGCGATCCTGCCGGACTTGAGCTGCCCTATCAGCTCACCTACGATGACAAGGTGCTTATCGATGCCGGCGTCAGTCCCCGCAGCACCCTCAATCTCACCATCGAGAAGGGCACGCCGCAGGTCTATAAGACCGTGTGTTACGGCCGCCTCTATCCTGAGCGCAAGGATGACTATGCCTGGGAGAACGACCGTGGTGCCTACCGCGTTTATGGCCCCGCCTTGCAGCGTAGTGGCGAGCGTAGCTACGGCGTTGATGTGTGGTCGAAGAACACGCCTGAACTCGTCGTTGAGCAGCGCTACTGGACCGAGGATGTCATCATGATGCCCACCGTTGAGCGTTTGCGCCGCGAGAACCGTCAGAAAGGTGATTCCCTCTATCGAACTATTTCCTATCACCACGACCACGGTCGCGGTATGGACCTCTATGCCGTAGGTCCCACGCTGGGTTGCGGCACGCCTGCCCTGATGCAGGGCGACCAGCTTGTCTATCCTTATTGCTTCACCAGTTACGAGGTGCTCGACAACGGCCCCCTGCGCACTACCGTCCTGCTGAACTATGAGAAGCGTGCCTTCCAGGGTGACAGTATCACCGAGCATCGCATCATCTCGCTCGACAAGGGCTCCAATTTCTGCCGTTGCACCGTCTGGTATACGGGCATGAAGCAGCCTGCGCCTTTGGCCTCGGGTGTAGTCATCCACTCGGCCGACCAGGAAAATACTGTGTTGGGCAGCGATTACGTGGCCCATGCCGACCCCACCGACAATCCCCGTGTGAACAGTTGTCAGCTCTTCGTCGCCACCCTCTATCCCAAGGGAACTGTTGAGACGCGCCGTCTGGAGTCGGGTGGGGGTGTGTCCCATGCACTCGGTATTGTCGATGGCTACCGTGGCGAGCGCTTTACCTATTACTTCGGCTCTGCCTGGTCCAAGGCCGACGTGCGCACCTTGGGCGAGTGGCAGCAACGCATAGCCTGGACGCTCCGCTCACTCCGCGAGCCATTGAAGGTGACTATAGATGATAGACTTTAGACGATATACAATAAATAACAACTACAAATACAATTAACACAATGAAACAGACTGAACAAAAGATTTTCGTGCGAGTAGCCTCGATGCTGCTCCTCCTCATGGCCTCTGTCCAAACAGCTTTGGCACAGAGGCTGGAAGTCGTTGATGCCGAGGGACATGGCATTCCCTTGGTAAGTGTATTGACCGAAGACGGCGTGCTCATTGGCACTACCGACATGAGTGGCGTATTGGCCGGCATGAAAGGTGCCGCGAAGGTTGCCGTGACCCACGTAGCCTACAAGCCGCAGCTGGTCAGCGTGGCGTCGCTACAGAACGGGCGCATCGTGATGGAGAGCGTTGATTACGGACTCGACGAGGTCGTTGTCATGCCCAAGCACTACCTCTATGTAGAGTACTATTATCGTGCTTTCCGCTACGTCGGAGACTCGCTCCGTGCCTATTGCTCCGGCATTATCCCCGCAACCTTCGACATCAGGAACAAGTACAAGGGCAAGACGCGCACCATCTGGTCGTATGGAGCCTTCGCCAATAAGGCTCCCTCCTGGCATGCCGTACACGCGCTGAACCGTGCCGTGGATTGTGTCAAGAACAGTCGTCACACTATGGCTGAGAAATGGCTGAAGGAGGAGCAAGGACAGGAGAAATACCGGGCCTCGATCGTTGCCGACGGCTTGAATAGTTGGCGCGTGGAGATTCCCAATCAAGTGGTGGGGCAGATCGTACACGCCAACGGAATAAGCCGCACAACGGTTGATGCTGCCCAAATGCAGATGTACTCTAATGAGATTCATGGAGAAACAAAGATGCTCAAAAAACGGCAGGAGCGTGAATACGCCTATCAGTATGCCGAGATTTTCCAGCTGGACGACGATGAAGATACCCCCGACATCGTCCGTGAAGTGATGAAGATGCACCACTGGGAATACAATAGTTCGAAGGGCCGCGACATAGACGTTTACTACATCTATACCGCCGACCACGGTTATGTGGACGAGGCCGAATTCAAGGCTCGCAGCAAGGAATTGAACAAGGGTCGCGCCGGCGACATGACATTCGAAGAACTGCAGGCCTACGCCGCTGAGCACCACATCCCTGAGCTTGCTCCCATGCAGATTCAGGCCATTCAGGAACTGAAGAAGGGACAGGGAAAGTGATTTCTCCGCTCTCTTTAGATGCTGACGAAGATTCATTTAGCTGCGTCCAAAAATCGTTTTGGAGCGTCGAAAAATCATTTTGAAGCGTTCAAGATGCCTTCTTTGAGGCTTGAAGATGCCGTTTCCGAGGCATGAAGATGCCATTTCCGAGGCATGAAAATGCCGCTTGTTTGGAGCAAAAAAGGAGCCCTTTCGTAAACCGCTGGGAATTAGTGGAGTACGAAAGGGCTTAAAATTCGCTTTTTTTCAGTCAGAAGGGCACTTGGTGGATTCTGAGCGAAATATGAGAGGGATGTTGTCAAAGACTTTACTCGTGTCGTATGGCCTCGATGGGATCCATGTTAGCGGCTTTCTGAGCGGGGATGTAGCCGAAGAGGACACCAATGCAGACGCAGACGAAGAACGAGAGGTAGATGCTCCAGGCTGGCACACTACTGGGCATGCCGAAGGCAGGCACCACCCATTCGCTGGCAGAACAGCCTACAAGGATGCCGAGGAGACCACCCGTAAGGCTGATGAGTACCGACTCGATGAGGAACTGCAGCGAGATGACGGGACCTGTAGCGCCGACGGCCATGCGAAGGCCGATTTCCTTGGTGCGCTCAGTCACGGAGACGAGCATGATGTTCATGATGCCGATGCCGGCCACGAGCAGGGAGAAGGCGGCGGCGACGACGAGGATGAGCGTCACGGTATCCATAGTGGTGGACATGGTCTCCATCATCTCGGCTTGCGAACGGATGGTAAAGTCGTCGGCAGCCTCGCCCTTCAGCTTATGGTTATCGCGCAGCATCTGGGTAAGCTCCTCGATGGCGGCGTCGCTTAGCTCTTCGGTGAGGGCAGAGCAGACGATGGAGGAGAACCATGTCTGGGCGGCGATGCGCTTCATGACGGTGGTGTAGGGGGCTACGATGACGTTGTCCTGATCCATGCCCCATGAATTGTAGCCCTTTGACTTAAGCACGCCGACAATACGCATGGGGATGCTCTTGAATCGGATGGTCTTGCCGATGGGGTCGGCACCACCGAAGAGCTCGTTGACGATGGTGGCTCCTACGACGCACACCTTGGCAGCCTTCTTGATGTCTTCCTCGGTAAAGCTCTCGCCCTTCTCGATAGTCCACTGGCGTATGTCGAAATAGTCGATGGACTCGCCATACATCGAAGCGTTGGTGTTGTTATTGCCATAGATGGCCTGTCCGCTGGCGGTGACTTCGGGCGATACCTTATTGACATATTTCTTCTCGTGCATGATGCGCTCGTAGTCGGCCATCTTCAGCGTCTGCATGGCGGAGGGATCCTGACGCACGCCACCACGCATATCGGCTCCCGGGCGTATGGTGAGCAGGTTGGTGCCCATGGTGGAGAGTTCCTGGCGGATACTCTCCTTCGAGCCCTGACCGATGGACATCATGATGATGACGGCGGCCACACCGATGATGATGCCAAGCATACTGAGGAAGCTGCGCATCTTGTTGCTGGAGATGGCCTTAAGGCTTACCTTAAATAGATTGAGTATGTTCATTTCTTATTCGTCTTGTGGAATCGGCATGGCAGCGAGAGCCTCGGCAGCCGACTTGATGTTGGTGTTGATGGTATCCTCGCGTATCTTGCCGTCGCGCAGGTTGATGTTGCGGCTGGCGTACTCGGCAATCTCGGGATTGTGGGTGACGAAGATGATGGTGTGCCCTTGGCGGTAGAGTTCCTGGAAGAGTACCAGCATCTCGAACGACGTGCGAGTGTCGAGGTTGCCGGTAGCCTCGTCGGCCAGGAGCACAGCGGGCTCGTTGACCAAGGCACGGGCAATGGCCACGCGCTGCATCTGTCCGCCAGACATCTGGTTGCTCTTATGCTCCATGCGGTCGCCCAGTCCTACGGCCTGCAGGGCCTTGATGGCGGCTTCGCGACGCTGACGGGCGTTGTATTTGTTGTTGTACATGAGTGGCAACTCGACATTCTCCAAAGCTGTGGTCTTGGCCAGCAAGTTGTAGTTCTGGAACACGAAGCCTATCTTGGTGTTGCGCAGGTGGGCGCGCTGAGTCTTCGACATGGAACTGACGGGCACGCCGTCGAGGAAATATTCGCCGCTGGTAGGGGTGTCGAGACAGCCCAACTGGTTGAGCAACGTCGATTTGCCGCTGCCCGAGGTGCCCATGATGGTGACAAACTCGCCCTCGTAGATCTTGAACGACACGCCGCGTAGCGCCTTCACCGTTTCGGAGCCCACCTGGAAGTAGCGCTTCACGTTCTGCAGTTCGATGACAACTTTCTTTTCCATGCTATCTTCTCGGGGGGTGCTGGTTGCCGTTCTGTTGCCTGTTGTTTCTTCCCGGTCGCGGCATGAAGGGGTTCTGGGCTTGTCCGCCGCCGAACTCCTCTTCCTCACCTCCGCTGATGGTGAAGCCCGTGAGCACCTCGGTGCCGGCATTGATGCCGCCAAGAACTTCGGTAAGCATGCCATTGGTGATGCCTGTCTGTATGGCATGTGCCTTGAAGGTGTTGCCCTCGAGCGTCCATACCTTGACGGGTGCCTCGACATCCTCAATCTTCTGACCTTCGCTCAGGATGGCGTCGATGGGTTGGAAACGTAATGCTTTCGACGGCACGGCCAGTACGTCGTTCTTCTCAAGGGTATAGATGGTGACGTTGGCGGTGAGGCCGGGCTTCAGCTTCAAGTCGTTGTTGGGAGCCGAGATGACAACCTCGTAGGTAACGACGTTACTCTCGGTGGTTGCCTGCTGGCGTACCTGAGTGACGTGTCCCTCGAAATGGTCTTCGGGGAAGGCATCGACTGTGAACATCACGCGCTGGCCTTCCTGTACGCCGCCAATGTCAGCCTCGTCAATATCGGCGATGACACGCATGTCGGTCAGGTCCTGAGCGATGGTGAACAGCTCGGGGGTGTTGAACGAGGCGGCTACGGTCTGACCCTCTTCCACAGCTTTGGACAGGACGACGCCGTCGATGGGGCTGGTGATGGTGGCATAGCCTAAGTTAGTCTGTGCCCGCTGCACGCTCTGTGCCGAGGTGACCACCTGCTCCTTGGCTTTCAAGTAGGAGAGATGGGCCGACTCATAGTCGTTGGCGCTGACCAGTCCCTTCTCATAGAGCGTCTTATACCTGTTATAATTGGCCTGCTCGTAGTTCATCGTGCTCTGGGCGCTGCTGAGGTTGGCCTGTGCGGTACGCAGTTCGCTGGTGAGGTTGGTCTTGTCGAGCTCGGCAATAACCTGGCCTTTCTTCACCACGGAGTTGTAATCGACGTAGAGGTGGCTGACGATGCCACTCACCTGCGTACCCACGGTGACGCTGGTCACGGGCTCGATGGTGCCTGTGGCGGTAATACTGTTCTGGATGGTGGTCTTCTCGACGGTGGATTTCTCGAACTCCACGGTCTGTTCCTTCTTGCCTCCTGCCAGCAGGAAGTAGGCTGCTACGGCAATGGCGATGAGGACTGCGGCGATGATGATTTTCTTTTTCATATTGTTATGTCATTTTCAATTTTCAATTCTCAAATCTGTACATGGCACCGCTGTAGAACTGCAGCATTTGCCGGTTAAGCAGGGTGAGGTATTTTGCCTGTAGCTGGTTCTGCTGAGCTTGCAGCAGGTTGTTCTTGCCATTCATCAGCTCGATGATGTTCTTCAGTCCGAGGTCGAACTGTTCTTGCAGCAACTCGTAGCTGCTTTGTGCGCTGGCCACGCTGGCGGCAGCAGCACGGAACTTCTGCTGGTTGGTGGTAGCGTCGAGCCAGTAGCCCTCGATGGTCTGATAGAGCTGCTTTTTCTGGTCTTGCAGATTCAAGAGAGCCTGCTGTTGCTGGATGCGCGCCTTGCTGACGTTGGTCTTAGTCTGATGGCCATCAAAGATGGGGATGCTTACCGACAGTCCGCCTGACATATTGACATTGGTCTTCATCTGGTTACCCCAGCCATTGTTGGCCAGTGAGTTAGTGCTGGTAGATACGCCGCCTGTCATGCTCAGGGTAGGCAGCCAGCCAGCCTTGGCCACGGCGAGGTTCAGTTTCGAACTCTCGATGCTAAGGCGTGTGTTCTCTATTTCAGGGCGCGATGCGAGGGCCTGCTCATAGATGGTCTGTAAAGCGGGAATGGTGGCCAGCGCCTGCTCGTCGGTAGTCGGGGGGACGGCGATGTCGAATTCATCATCGGCCTTCAGCTCTAACAGCTGGCGCAGCTGCAACTTGTAGTTGCGCAGCTGGCTCTCGGCCTCGACGATGCTGTATTCATCGTTGGCACGCTGGGAGGTGAGCTGAGCCAGATCGGCCTTCGACATCATGCCTACTTCCACCATTTCCTGTCCGCGTTGCTCGTTCTTCTGGCTGGTCTCCAAAGTGGCGCGGCTGACACCTATAGCCTCGTTCAGATAAAGACATTGCACGTAGAGTTGGCAGATGCGTTCCTCAATGCTGTTGGCCTGTTCGGCTGTGCTGAGCTCGGCCTGCTGTTCCGACAGCTGGCTCAGACGCACATTATTGCGGTTGCGGTTGCCGTTCCATACTGTCCATGAGGCGTTTAGGTTATAGGAGCCGTTGTAGTAGGTCTTATTCACTTTAGAGTTCACCTGTCCGTTGGTCACGGTAGTGATGCCGCTGTCCTGCCACGGACGATAGCCCAGGCTTTGGTTGGTGTTTCCGTTCAGCGTAGGCAGCAGGGCACCCTTCTGTGCTTTCACGTCTTCTGTTGCAGACTGCTGTTGCAGGCGTGCCTTCTGAAGTGTGATGTTATGCTCCATAGCATAGCTGATACAATCGTCGAGAGTCCATTGCTTTTGTGCATGCAAAGGCAGGGCGGCAAGGACCATCAGAATCATCATGAATCTACATTTCTTCTTTCTCATATTCTTTGTTGATTATCGAATCATAGACGGCATTAAAACTGTCTTGTTTAATAGCTGCGTGCAAAAGTATAAAAAAAAAGCAAGAAAATACTACGCGCAGACATTTTTTTTCCTAAAAAAAGTTGCAGATGTCAGAAAAATGTACTATCTTTGCAGTCAAAGGATGTTTAACGCTTAAAATCTGACAATTATGAATAAGGAGGAGAAATTCATTATTACCATCAGCCGACAATTTGGTACTGGTGGACATGAGATTGGTGCCGAGTTGGCTCGCCGTCTGGGGGTGAAGCTGCTCGACAAGCAGATCCTGAACGAAGTGGCCAGTCGTTTCTGTACGGTGGAGGATGCCGTGGAGAAGATAGAGGCGCGCAATCCGCTTTGGCGTGATGACTTCACCAGTTTCTATCGTCAGTACATGGCAGGGGTGGAGTATAACGGACAGGAGCAGGATCAGACATCACACAGGCTCTTTGAGGCGCAGGCAGAAGCTATCCGCAAGATTGCCAATGAGGAGTCGTGCGTGCTGATAGGCCGTTGCGGCTTCCATATCTTCCGCAATCATCCTAATGCGCTGAAGATTTTCATCCACGCCGACGATGACTGTCGCAAGCGCCGTATTGCCGAGAAGTATGACATTTCAGAGCGTGATGCTGCCGCAATGATTGTTGATAACGACTATTCGCGTGAACTCTACACAAAAACCTTTACAGGCAGCGACTGGCAAGATGCCCGTAATTACGACGTGACCATCAACGTGCGGAAATTCGGCGTGAACGGCGCCGTTGATTTCCTGATGAATGTCGTAGGTTAGTTCATAAATCTCAATTCTCAAATCAGAAAGTGGGACTTGGTAAATGGATTGCCGGCTATTTAGGCTGGATTGTTTTGGGACCGATAGGAGGTTTGTTGGGCTTCCTGTTGGGTTCCCTCTTTGAGTCATCGTCGCATGGTCAGGATGCTCAGGACTATTTCAACGGTAGTGAACAAAACCAGGCACAGGGCGACCGTAACAGCTTCCTGCTCTCCATGCTGGTCATGGCGGCTTATATCATCAGGGCCGACGGCAAGGTAATGCACTCCGAGATGGAGGTGGTGCGTGCATTCCTGCGCCAGAATTTTGGCAACGAGGCCGCTGTGCAGGGCAACGATATCCTGCTGAAGCTGTTTGAAGAGGAGAAACGGCAGGGTAGGGTGGCTTTCCGTCGTACTATTCGTCAGAGTTGTGAGGAGGCCGCCCGCTACTTGGACTATAGTGGTCGTTTGCAACTGCTTAGTTTCTTGGTGACAATCGCTCAGGCCGACGGACGTGTTGATAGCGTAGAGATAGATGCCCTGAAAGATGTGGCGCGCTGGATGCAGATGCAGTCGGGCGAAGTTGACTCGCTACTCCACATGGAGGGTGACTCGCTGGAAGATGCCTACCGCGTACTGGGTGTCACGCCGCAGGCTACCGACGAGGAACTGAAGAAAGCCTATCGCCGCCTGGCATTGGAACATCATCCTGACCGCGTGGCCAAACTGGGTGATGACGTGCGCCGTGCTGCCGAGAAGAAGTTCCAGGAGATTAATGCCGCGAAGGAACGCATTTGGAAGGCTCGCGGACTGTAGAGCTGACTATAGACTACAGAATAGACTATAGACTACAGAATAGACTATAGACTACAGAATAGACTATAGACTATAGACTATAGCAAATAGTTCTTATCCCCATTTTTAGGTATTCTGATAGAAAAACGCCTTGCTTGTTGCGCCTTTACAAGAAAAATGATTATCTTTGCAGTCTTTTAGGAGAATCATGAGACTATCGGAGCTGAAGACAGGCGAGCATGGCGTCATTGTAAAGGTTTACGGTCATGGCGGATTTCGCAAGCGTATCGTGGAGATGGGCTTTGTGAGAGGAAAGGTCGTCGATGTGTTGCTCAATGCACCCTTGCAAGATCCTGTGAAATATAAGGTGATGGGCTACGAGGTGAGCCTGCGCCGTCAGGAGGCGGAGATGATAGAGGTGGTTAGTGATGTGCATGAGAATGATTCTAGCCTGAAGCCACTTGTTACGGAAGGCCATGAAAACGACTTCATGCATCATCAGGCCATGAGTCAGCGCCGTACCATCAATGTGGCGCTCATCGGTAATCCCAATTGCGGCAAGACATCGCTATTCAACTTCGCTAGCGGTGCCCACGGTAGGGTAGGTAACTATAGTGGTGTTACCGTCGATGCCTCCGAGGCTCATGCCTCCATGTTCGGTTACGAGTTCAACCTTATCGACCTGCCTGGCACATATTCCCTTTCCTGCTATTCGCCGGAGGAGCTTTACGTCCGCAACTACTTGCAGGAGCAGCTGCCCGATGTGGTCATCAACGTCATTGACTCCAGCAACCTGGAGCGTAATCTATACCTGACTACCCAGTTGATGGATATGGACCTGCGCGTGGTGGGCGCTCTGAACATGTATGACGAGTTTGAGCGCCGAGGAGACCATGTCGATCTAAAGACGCTCAGCACCCTCTTCGGTATGCCGATGGTGCCTACCTCGTTCAAGAGTGGAGAGGGCGTGAAAGACCTGTTCCGTGCTGTCATTCAGGTTTATGAGGGACGTAGTCGCGAGGCTCGTCATCTGCATATTAACTACGGTCATGAGATAGAACACGGCATCAAGGACATTCAGAAATGGCTGAAGCCATCCCTCCACCCTTCGCTCAGTACGCGCCATTTGGCTATTAAGCTGCTGGAGAATGACAAGGAGATAGAAAAGCTCATCTCATCCCATCTTACTGATGATTCTTTCCGGGAAATCCTGCAAGCCAAGGAAAAGGCTGCGACGCGTGTATTGGAAGAAACGGGCGATGATGCCGAGACGGCCATCATGGATGCCAAGTATGGTTTTATCAATGGTGCTCTGACCGAGGCGGGCTATGAGACGGGCACGAAGGAAGATACCTATCGTATTACCCACCTCATCGACCGCGTTTTGTCGAGCAAGTATTTCGGTTTCCCCATTTTCTTCGCCATTCTCTTTGTTATGTTCCAGGCCACCTTTGCTCTGGGTCAGTATCCTATGGACTGGATAGAGGCCGGTGTGGAGTGGCTGGGAGAGTGGATTGGCACGAACATGTCTGAGGGACCGCTGCGTTCCATGCTCGTCGATGGCGTCATCGGTGGCGTGGGGGCTGTCATCGTCTTCCTGCCACAGATATTGATATTGTACCTGTTTATATCCTTTATGGAGGATTCGGGCTACATGGCCCGTGCTGCCTTCATCATGGACCGTCTGATGCACAAGATGGGGCTCCACGGCAAGTCGTTCATACCCCTCATCATGGGCTTCGGCTGCAATGTGCCGGCGGTAATGGCTACGCGAACCGTGGAGAGCCGCCGCTCGCGCCTTATCACCATGCTGGTGCTTCCCTTCATGTCGTGCTCGGCACGCCTGCCCATCTATATCATGATTACAGGCACTTTTTTTGCCGCCCAATGGCGCTCATGGGTCATGATTTCGCTCTATGCCGTTGGCATTATCATGGCGGTCATCGTGAGTAAGATACTGTCGAAGTTTGTCATCAAGGGCGAGGACACACCCTTCGTTATGGAGCTGCCGCCCTATCGCTGGCCTACGGCGAAGGCTTGTGGTCGCCACACCTGGGAGAAGGGCAAGGAATATCTGAAGAAGATGGGCGGCGTCATCCTCGTGGCCAGCATCATCGTCTGGGCCTTAGGCTACTTCGGCCCCATGGGCGTGGCTCCATCGATGGAACAGAGCTTCATAGGCATGATGGGCCGCTTCGTAGCTCCGATCTTTGCCCTGCAGTGCTTCGACTGGCAGCTCGACGTCAGCCTCATCGCCGGTGTCGGAGCCAAGGAAATCGTTGCCTCTACCATCGGCGTGCTGGGTGGACTGGAGGGCATCACGCCTCTTGTAGCCTACAGCTATCTGCTTTTCGTATTGCTCTATTTCCCTTGTGTTGCTACGATTGCAGCCATTAAGAACGAAACAGGTTCTTGGCGTTGGGCCCTCGTGGCAGCCATCTATACCACCGCCGTGGCTTGGATTGTCTCCGCCCTCGTCAGCCTGTGCCCGCTGTAGCCCAGCCGCCTAAAGAAAAAAAGAGCGTAGTAAAGTACCAACGAGGACGTTTCAAAAACGATTTCAGACGCAGCTTGAATACCATCGATTTCGGCCAAAAGGATAGTCATTTTGCCACACAACCCCTTCCAAGTGAGTCGTGATGCATAGAAATCCGAACTATTTATTGAAAATTCGAACCACTAAAAAGTGCGCAAGGATAGGGGTAAAGCATCGGAAACAGGGGTTTATGCACGTTTTGGGAGGCCTGCGAGAGCGGATTTTGATAGTTTCTGTCCTGTTTTGAGGTCCAATATCTTAGGCGCAGAGGCTTTGCTGATATCGTATCTCGTTGTGTTTCAGCTTTTTAGATGATTTGTTACTGACCTGTCCGTTACAGTTACAGTTGTTACACTATGCTTTCTTTTTCCCGTAAAGATATTAAATATATATATAATTATCTATATATCAGTAAGTTATATAACTTCTGCGAGATTTTGGGCTCCTGAGAAACCTAATTGTAATAACTGTAACTGTAACAAGCTAAGTCTTGGCTACTTGCTATATATATATTAATAATGTATAGGAATATGACCAACAGGATAAAACCTCAGAGTACGCCCTTGGTGGAGGGTAGCTGGTAGCGATAGACGTCGCGGCGGATGGCCTGGCGGAGGCTACGTGCAAGGGCTTTGAAGATGGCCTCAATCTTGTGGTGCTCGTTCTGGCCCTCGGCATGGATGTAGAGGTTCATCAGGGCAGCATCGCTAAGGCTCTTGAAGAAATGGAAGAACATCTCTGTGGGCACATCGCCAATCTTCTCACGATGGAACTCTGTCTGCCAGATGAGCCAGGGGCGACCGCCGAAGTCGAGGCAGACGTGGGCCTCGCAGTCGTCCATGGGCAGCGAAAAGCCGTAGCGCTCGATGCCGCGCTTGGTACCTAATGCCTGCTTCAGACAATCGCCTAATGCCAGGGCGGTATCCTCAATGGTGTGGTGCTCATCAACGTTCAGGTCTCCTTTTACGTGGATGTCGAGGTCTATACCTCCGTGACGGCCTATCTGTTCAAGCATGTGGTCGAAGAATCCCAAGCCCGTGTCGATGTGGCAAGTGCCCTGGCCGTCGAGTGCGAGACTAATCTCAATGTCAGTTTCCTTTGTGGTACGGCGTACCGATGCACGTCGCTCACCATCGATAATGGTCTCGGCCACCTGCTGCCAGGTGGTGGCGTCGTCGAGGATGAGGGCTTGGCAGCCGATGTTCGCGGCCAGTTGGCGGTCGGTATCGCGGTCACCAATGACGTAGCTGCCGGCTATGTCATAGTGCTCTGCGTCTTGCATGTATTTTTCCACCATGCCTGTGCCGGGTTTGCGCGTGGGGGCGTTGTCCTCGGGGAAGTGGGGGTCGATGAGGATGTCATCGAAGTGTATTCCCTCGCCCTCTAACGCCTGGAGAATGAAGTTCTGCGCAGGCCAGAAGGTGTCCTCCGGGAAGGAAGGCGTGCCCAGCCCGTCCTGATTGCTCACCATCACCAGTCTGAAGTCCGTGCGCTCGGCTATCAAGCCCAGCCAGCGGAAAACACCAGGCTTGAAGCGAATCTTCTCTAACGCATCAATCTGCTCGTCGTGGGGTTCCTCAACGAGTGTTCCGTCGCGATCAATAAAAAGTATCTTCTGTTTCATCATTGTTCATTCTTCTTTTTTACACGAATTGCTTGGATTTATTGATTCTTCTTTTCATCCAATCCGTGTTTATATTTATCTTGTGTGTTCCCCCAGACATAGTAGAAGGGAAAGAGGGTGCTGAGGTGAATGTAGGCTTGCAGAAACCCGCAGACGGAGAAGGTGAAGAAGTTGAGCGCCCATAGGTTCTCAGGTAAGTCTGGCACGTCGCCTGCTGCTATGTCGGCAGCACCTTCAATATTGGCTGTAGCCAAGATGATAGCGGGCATCTGGAAGATGACTGTGGCCACCAGCACTACCAGCAGCATGACCAGCGCTACGGCGATGAGTGTCCATAGTCGGCCTCGCCGTATGGTAGTCCATAACATGCGTGGCAGCACCTTCAGTCCTCGCAGGGTGAGCTTCCACGGCCAACGTCCCCACCAACGTCGCGGCTTGCTGATGGTATCCGTCTGCCAATGTTCGTGCAGGGGTGCAATGCCGCCTGCAAAGGCGAAGATGATGGCTGCGATGAGGAATACTACAAACGTGCCTCCCCAGAGAGCCAGCTCGGGCATCAGTCCTTCGTGAGCTGCGAGCTTAGGCAAGAGGGAGGTAAAGAAATAGGTCATGGAGAAGCCTGTGACAAGGGCGTAGATGATGGCCTGCACCCAAGAGGCGCGCACCAGTTTTCCGAAGTTCTGAGTGTATAGCCGATAGCCGTCGCTGATGATAGCCTGAAAGCTGCGGGTGCGATGTGCTGATAGATTCTTGTCCTTTTCCATAAAAAGCTCAAATTTAGATGCAAAGGTAGAAAATAATTGTGAATTATGAATTATGAATTATGAATTATTTTGTACCTTTGCACAAATTTTTCTGTTATGAAGATTCTGAAATGGGGTTTTATAGGCTGTGGCGAGGTCTGCGAGCTGAAAAGCGGCCCTGCTTTCGGCGAGGTGGAGGGGAGCAGCGTGGTAGCTGTGATGAGCCGTACGGAGGCGAAAGCCCGCAGCTATGCCGAGCGTCATGGTGTGCCCCGATATTATACGGATGCCCAACAGCTGATTGACGACCCGGAGGTGAACGCCGTCTATGTGGCCACGCCGCCCAGTAGCCACGCCACCTTTGCCATCATGTCTATGAAGGCTGGCAAGCCCGTCTATGTGGAGAAGCCGCTGGCCTCGACCTACGATGACTGTGCCCGCATCAACTATGTCAGCGAGCAGACAGGCGTGCCTTGTTTCGTGGCCTATTATCGTCGCTACCTGCCTTATTTTCAGCGGGTGAAGGATATTGTAGATAAGGGTGTCATTGGCAAGACGGTAAACGTTCAGGTGCGCTTTGCCGTTCCGCCTCGTCAGTTAGACTATGACCGCCCCGAGAGCCTGCCTTGGCGCCTTCAGCCCGACATCAGCGGCGGAGGCTATTTCTATGATTTGGCTCCACATCAGATAGATCTGTTGCAATACATCTTCGGCGTGATTCTCGATGCGCGTGGCATCTGTGCCAACCGTGGCCATCTCTATTCGGCTGAAGACTCGGTTAGTGCCGTTTTTCGCTTCGAAAACGGTATGCCTGGAAGTGGCTCATGGAGTTTCGTTGCCCATGAGAGTGCCCGTACTGACCGCATTCTCATCGTGGGTACGCAGGGGTCGATGGCTTTCTCCGTATTCAACTATGCTCCCATCGAATTGCATACCAGCGGGGGGACGGAGCTCATCGATGTTCCAAATCCGCCATACGTGCAGTTCCCCATCATCAAGAGTGTCATCGAGCATCTGCAGGGTAGGGGAGTATGCACTTGTACCAGCGTCTCAGCTACGCCCACCAACTGGGTGTTGGACCGTATATTGGGAAAACTATGAGTAATAGGAAGTTGCTGCTCTTACTTGTTTGGCTGGTTCCCTTACTGACATTGGCAGAGGGGACGGAAACAGATACAGAACCAGACACGATACCCCATCGTCACAAGATGACAGCCGTACGTCGAACTGTGCGTGGCTTTGACCGTCTTGACACGACTTTCATCGAGCCGCAGCACTATATCTTTACCGTTATGCTGCAGGCCACGCACAACTATGACATCTACACGTTGCGAAGTGCTGGACGTGATGCGCAGTCGATGACGTTTGCTCCCGATATGAACATGAAGCTGGGGCCATACGTGGGTTGGAAGTGGTTCTTCTTCGGCTATACCTTCGAGCTGGGCAACGTCAATTTGCAGCGCATCAAACAGCAGCTGGACTTCAGCATCTACTCGTCGCAGGTGGGCATAGACCTCTTTTATCGTCGCACGGGTAATGACTACAAGTTGCGCGATGCCCGTCTGGGCGAAGATATTGACACCTCGCCTTTGGAAGGACAGCCGTTCAGCGGTATCAAGGCTGGCATCACAGGCTTCAATGCCTACTACATCTTCAATCACGGGCGCTTTTCCTATCCTGCAGCTTTCAGCCAGAGCACCATTCAGAAGGTGAGTTGCGGCTCGTGGATGGCTGGACTGGGCTATACGAAGAACTCGCTGGAACTGGATCATGATAGGCTACAACGCTTGATTGACGGGCGGTTGGGCTCACTAACGGTGCCCTTGGATTCTGGCTTGATGTTTCGCAAGGTGGGCTACCACGATTTCAGTCTCTCAGGCGGCTATGCCTACAACTGGGTGTTCAAGAAGAACTGGCTCTTTGCCGCCAGCGGACAGGCAGCCCTGGCTTACAAGAAGAGTGAAGGCGACGTGGTGGGCGACAGTAACGAGGGCTTCGACTTCAAGAACGTGAATCTCGACGGCATCGGGCGCTTCGGCATTGTCTATAACAACATGCGATGGTATGCTGGAGCCAGCGTCATCGTACATACGAACAACTACCATAAGTCCCGTTTCCGCACAAACAATACCTTCGGCTCGCTGAACATGTATGTGGGCTATAATTTCGGACTAAAGAAAAGATACAGGAAACAAGATGATTAGGAAACTGCTTTTATCGTTTGTCATTTGTCATTTGTCATTTAGCAGCATAGCTGCGCAGACTCCCCGTTGCCACTATACCCCTCAGGACAGTATGCTTGTAGAACAGTTGCTGGCAAGCGGACAGACCGATGTGCTTTACTATGCCCGTCAGTTTCTGGGAAAGCCATACGTGGCTCACACGCTCGAGCTCTATCCAGATGACGAGCGGCTGGTACTGAACATGGCCGAGTTGGATTGCACCACCTATGTCGATGTAGTGGCAGCCCTCACCCTTTGTGCCCGTCGAGGTGAGAAAACCTTTGAAGACTTCGTCCGTCAGTTGCACCAGCAACGCTATTGGGACGGGAAGTGTGACGGCTATCCTTCGCGCATCCACTATTTCAGCGACTGGATTCGGGACAACACGCGACTGGGATATGCTACCGAGGTGCAGCAGCCCAATCCGCCTTTCACGGCTTTGCAGACGGTCAGCGTCAGCTATATGACGCAGCATCCGCAGTCGTATGTTTCGTTGGCGCGCCATCCTGAGTACATCCCCGTCATTGCCCGTCAGGAGCAAGACCTGTCAGGCTGCAAGTTCCGTTATATTCCCACCGCTCAGGTAAAGAACACCAGGGCGATGCGGCAGGCTGTACACGATGGCGACATCATCTGCATCGTCACCTCTGCCGCAGGGCTTGACATCGCCCATCTGGGCATTGCCGTCTGGCATGCCGATGGCTTGCACATGATTGATGCTTCCAGTAAGCACATGAAAGTATTGGAGGAAACCATCACCATGCGGAAGTATTTGCAAGGACGCAAGAATGCCCTTGGCATCCGCATTGTTCGCCTACGTTGATTCGAGGGTTGTGATGATTTCTGATAAGTGGGCTTCTATTGGTGCCCGAAGTAGTATTGTCCTCTCTTTCTGGTGATGTTGCCATAGTTGATGGCGTGCTGAGGACAATGGTGATAGCAGGCGAGGCAGCAGGTGCATGAACCGTCGTGCTGCCATGAGGGAATGTGTTCGGCATTCAGTTTGACATCGCCAGTAGGGCACACTTCCTGACACTTGCCGCAATGGATGCAGAGGTCGGCATCTACGGTGAATTTCTTGTCGGTTATCATATAGCCGTTGAAGTAGGCACCGATAACGTGGCTGAAGGTCCACGGCGTCAAACCTCGCCTGGTGTGAACCTCGCCCTTGCTACGTTCTGCTACTATCTGACAGTATTCATGCAGCTCCTCGGTCGCTTTCTGTATTTTCGAGTGCTCCCGTTCTGGCTTGTCGGTCTTCATAAAAGGCAGACAGACATAGCTTTCAGGCATTACTAAGGAGAAAGCGCTGTGCAGTTGCATATCTTTCCGTGCCAGTTCCTTGTTAAGCATCTCCATTGTACGTCCAATGCTGTCACCACAGGTAACGAGGGCGTAGCAGTAATGAGCGGCGAGGGGCAAGTTGTGAGTGGTATGAAGGGTGAGCTTGTGAATGAACTGTCTGACGATGTGGGGCGGTTGCCAGCCGTGAACGGGAAAGCAGAATCCTATGCGCTCGTCTTCATTTAGTTCGTAGCGGCACTCGCTATTCAGTTCTTCAGGAATATACAGCAATTGCTCGCCAGTTATTGCGGCCAGCTGTTGGGCAGCCCATCGAGTGTTGCCAGTACCAGAAAAATAGAAAATCATGGTTATTCCCTGTGCTTCTTCCGTTTAAAGAACTGGAAGAGGCCGTTGTAGTTCTTTTTCAGCTTGCGAACCATCAAGAATGCATCGATGGCTATTGCGCTGTTTGAGATGATGTTGGCAATGAACTGTCCGCGTGTGGTATCCTCGCGTTTCACGAAGAGTCCCTTCCACAGCTGATCCATTTTCAGCTTGTCGCTGTCTATCTCTCGGCGCAATTCATCCTTGCGCTGACTGATGTCGGCCAGCGTGCGATAGGAGCGGGTGGGGGAATCGTAGGGCATTTTGAGTGGTTAGTTTAAGAGCAGACGGGCCAGACGGCGCACTAATGGACGTTCTATCCACGGGCGGCGGAATGCATACACTAAGAGCAGCACTACGGTATGCAGCGCGGCTACAACGAGGAATGCGGCTACAAGGCCGATGCTCTTTGAGAGCCAGAAAGCCAATCCCAGCGACAAGAATAGGAGCACGACGATCAGAATGAGGAAAAGCAGGATGAAAAGGGTAGCACCTGTAAGCAAGCGTACCACCTTTTCCGTAGCATCGAGCTTGACGTATTCTGCCTGCAGTCCCAGGTAGTGCTTCAGCGCTTCTACCAGTTCTGCTATGGTCTCAATATTCTTGTCGCTGGATAGCATACAGTCTTTTGTGCGTTAGTCGGCAACGTCCTCCAAGTCATCCACGAAATCGCCTACTTCCTTGCGGTTCAGCTTGATGTTGTGCTTCTTCAGGAAGCCTTCCACGGTGTCAGAGATTTTTGCACGTGTGTCCTTACCACTCTCAGGGGCCAGCAGGAGGCCTGCAGCAGCACCGGCGATGGCTCCGCCAATGAATGCGCCAAGATAACCTAATCCTTTCATAGTGTTGAATGTTTAATGATTATTGTAAGTGAATTGTAATTACGGCAGCAAATTTACGAATTATTTTGGTATAATGGCATGAAATGCTGTTATTTTTTTGTTAAAAATGTTAGTTTTTGTTCATTTAACAAAGTTTATGCCCTTTATTGTGTGATTTTTCGGCAATATTTCGTAACTTCGCGCTGTGAATTTGATATACGGCTAAACAGGAATTAGTAATTAACAACAGAATAAAAATTTAGGATTATGAAAAAGATTGTATTCATGTGTGCAGGCATCTGCCTGGCAATGTCGTTCGCAAGTTGCGGTTCCAGCGAGAAAGCCTATCGCAAGGCTTATGAGAAGGCTCAGGCTCAGCAGCAACAGCAGGTGCAGCAGCCTGTGCAGCAGGTTCAGGTAACAGAGACTCCCGTTGTGACTCCCGTGCAGACCGTTCCTTCCACCCAGACACAGGTGGTTGACAACAGTGCCAATGTGCAGGTTCGCCAGGAGCGTGTGACTATTGTCAGTGGTGCTGGCTTGCAGAACTACAGCGTGGTGGTTGGCTCGTTCTCGGTGATTGCTAATGCCGAGGGCCTGCAGCAGCGCTTGAAGAATGCCGGCTATGCAGCCCAGATTGTGAAGAACGAAGACCGCAATATGTATCGCGTGGTGGCTTCTACCTTCAACGATAAGGCATCTGCCGTGCAGAGCCGCGATCAGTTGCGTAGCAGCGGAGCTGCCGGTCAGACATTTGCTGACGCATGGCTGCTTTATAACGGACGCTAATAGGTCTTGGCCCGTATACTTAGTATCGATTACGGTCGCAAACGTACCGGACTGGCAGTCACCGACCCTCTGCAGCTCATAGCGGGAGGGTTGGCGACTGTCGCTACTCATGAGCTCTTTGACTGGCTGAAGGACTACACGCAGAAGGAGGCTGTGGAGCGCATCGTCATCGGCGAGCCGCGCCAGCCCAACGGGCAGCCCAGTGAGAATTTGGAGCGTGTAATGCAGTTTGTGAACCGTTGGCGTAAAGCCATGCCTGCCATTCCTATCGAGCTCTATGATGAGCGTTTTACCTCAGTATTGGCCCATCAGGCCATGCTGGATGGCGGGTTGAAGAAGAAAGCCCGTCAAAGCAAGACGCTGGTAGATGAAATCAGTGCCACAATCATCTTGGAGGACTACCTCCGTTTTCGTAGTCGTTCCCTAACTTAAGGACTTAAAATGATTTTACCTATTTATATTTATGGACAGCCGGTGTTGCGGAAGGTTGCAGAAGACATCACGCCCGATTATCCTGAGCTGTCGCAACTCATCCAGAACATGTGGGAGACGCTTGCCGAGAGTGATGGTATCGGGCTGGCGGCTCCACAGATAGGACTGCCTATCCGCCTGAGTGTCATCGATCTGCGTCCGCTGGCTGAAGACCTGCCAGAGTACAAGGATTTCTATCAGGCATATATCAACCCTCATATCATCGAGAAAGACGAGTCGCAGACTGATACCAGCGAAGAGGGTTGCCTGTCGTTGCCGGCCATTCATGAGAAGGTGGTGCGTCCCACGCGCATTCATGTGCAGTGGCAGGACGAGCAGTTTCAGCAGCATGACGAGTGGGTGGAAGGCTATCTGGCCCGTGTCATGCAGCATGAGTTCGACCATCTGGACGGAAAGATGTTCATTGACCACATTTCGCCGCTTCGTAAGCAGCTCATCAAGAGTAAGCTGAAAGCGCTGACGCAGGGCCGTTATCGCTGTGCATATAAGACGAAACCCGTCAGAAGATAGCAAATGAGATCTGTAAAAATATTCTTATTTTTCATCTTTCTATTTTCATCTTCCCCAGTCGGGGCCCAATACAACACCGACCGCCTGCTGACCATCGGACGCTCGGCGCTCTACTATGAGGACTATGTCCTTTCCATACAATATTTCAATCAGGTCATTACTGCCAAGCCCTATCTCTATCAGCCGTGGTTTCTGCGAGGGATAGCCAAGTTCCACTTAGACGATTTTGTAGGTGCCGAGCGCGACTGCACGGAGGCCATCGAGCGCAATCCCTTTGTGGTGGGCACGTATGAGCTTCGCGGCTTGTGTCGCATTCAACAGGATAAGTTCACAGAAGCCATTGCCGACTATAACCGTGCCCTGCACTTCACCCCTGACAACCGCTCGTTGTGGCACAACCGTGTACTCTGCCACATTCAGAATAAAGATTACGATGAGGCCCTGCTCGAGCTCGACACCATTCAGGCTCGCTGGAGTCAGTATGCCCCAGCCTGGAACATGCGTGCCGACGTGCGCATGCAGCAGAAAGACACCACGCTGGCTGTGGAGGCGCTGGATAAGAGTATTGAGATTGACCCCTATGATGGCAGGACATGGGCCATGCGTAGCATTATCAGCCTCAGTCGCAGCGAGTGGAAAGATGCCGAGGATCAGCTTGACCACGCTATCCATCTGCTGCCCAAGCAGGGAGGCTATTACATCAATCGCGCGCTGGCGCGCTACAATCAGAACAACCTGCGTGGGGCTATGGCTGACTATGATGCGGCGCTCGATTTGGAACCCAACAATTTCCTCGGGCATTACAATCGCGGTCTGCTGCGTGCTGATGTAGGTGACGACAACCGTGCCATCCTCGACTTCGACTTCGTGCTGAATCTGGAGCCCGACAACATGCTGGCGCTGTTCAATCGTGGCGTGTTGCTGGAGCAGACGGGCGACATTCAGGGTGCTATCCGCGACTACTCGAAGGTCATCGACGAATATCCTGATTTCCACACAGGCATTCTCTATCGAGCCCGTTGCTATCGAAAGCTGGGTATGACGCAGAAGGCCGAGCTCGACGAGTTCAAGGTCTATAGGGCGCAGCTCTATCAGCACCTCTATGGCATCCCAGCCCAGAAGGGACGGCGCAGTCAGCGTAAACGAAGTGATATCGACCCCGACAAGTATAATCAGTTGGTGGTGGCCGACGAGCAGGAACCTGAGCGCGAGTATCAGAGTGAATACCGAGGACGTGTGCAGGATCGTAAGGCTGATATGGAGTTCCTGCCTATGTTTGCCCTGTCGCTGGAGGCCCAGCAGGACGAGGTGAACAAGGCTTTGCACTACGACCAGCAGGTGGACGAGGTAAACCGCCAGCGGCGTGCGCGTACCATCTTCATCAGCAACCGTCATGCCACGCTCGACACCACTCATTCCTCCGACTATTTCAGCTATATCGATTCGCTTTCTACGGCCATCAACAACTCGCCGCTCACTACGCTCCACTCGCCACTCACCACCCATCTCGCACCCCTGTTGCTGGCGCGTGCGGTAGCCTATTCGGCCTTGCAGGACAACGATTCAGCCATCGAGGACCTGAATGCCCTCCTGTCGATACTCGCCTCTGACCCCTCGTCCCTCACCACTTTCGAGGTGCTGGCGTTGTGGCAGCGAGCCGTCTGTCAGTCGCGTCAGAGCCAGTTTGCCGCCGCTGAGGGAGGAAGCGTGGAGTTGGCTATGGCAGGCGTGAAGAGCGACATCGAACACGCCCTCCAGCTCAGTCCTCAGAATGCCTATCTGCTCTACGACTACGGTTGCCTGTGTGCCTCTCAGCAGGACTATGAGGCAGCCATCCTCCGTTTCACGCAGGCGCTGGAACTCGATTCCCGCATGGCTGAGGCCTACTACAACCGAGGCATCTGCCACCTCCATGCCGACCGCACCGTTGAGGGTGTCAGTGACCTCAGCAAGGCAGGCGAGCTGGGAATCTATCAGGCATATAGTATCATCAAAAAATATAGTAATAATGGCAACAGATAGAAATTCTCTTTCCTGGCAAAAAGTGCTTGCTGTCGTGCTGGAACTACCTGGCGTGAAAGTTGATCGTGTGGCTTTCCTGCGAAAAGAGCTGAAAGCCTATTGCAGCGCCTCGAAGCTCGACCTTCTCGAGAGCGTGCGCCCCTATACCATTGTGAGCGACCGTGTTATCGACGCTGTGGCAAAGAAAGTCATCAACCGCCACACCATGCTGGCCACCACCGCCTCTACCATCGCAGGCCTGCCGGGAGGACTGGCTATGGCCGCCACCATTCCGGGCGACATCACGCAGTATTACTTCCACGTAGTGGTGCTCTCGCAGAAGCTGGCCTATCTCTACGGCTTCCCCGATTTCTGCGACGAGGAGGGCGAGCTGAGCGATATCTCGTCCGACCTGCTGACTATCTTCATGGGTTCCATGATGGGCGTGAAGGTGGCCGATCAAGGCATCTCAGAGCTCGCTAAGGGCATGGCTAAGCAAGCTGTGGGACGCCTGCCCCGAGTGGCCATCACCAAGACCGCCGTCTATCCCGTTGCTACCAGCATAGCCCGCATAGCAGGCATGAAGCTCACCAAGGAGGGATTCGCCAAAGGGGTGGGGAAGTTCATCCCTATTGCGGGCGGACTGTTCTCGGGCAGCCTCACCCTGTTCACCTTCAAGCCAGGAGCCCGAAGGCTGCAGAAGCGGCTGAAGGCGCAGAAGACCCATTTTGCCGATGGCGATATCGACGCCCTCGCCTATAAGAACATCAAGGCATCGTTCTCGAAAGCCGAGGTCAGCGAGAAGCATCCTGCCGACAAGCAGCGAGCCGTCATCCAGGCCATGATCAACCTTGCTAACATCAACGGAGCCGTAGCTGCCGAGAAATACAGGCTCATCGAGCAGAAGGTGGCACAGGCCGACCTCCTCGATGACGAGGAGAAGCTGGACCTTCTGGGCAACGTAGGAACAGAGGAGAGCCGTGAGACCGATTTCAGCTACGATGTAGATTACGACCTGCTGGCCTGCGACCCCGACTATGCTGCCGATGCCCTCCGCTCACTCATTGCCATCGCCCATGCAGGCGGCACGAAACCCACAGCTGCCGAGCGCATGTTCCTCACCATGGGTGCCAAGGCCCTGGGCATCACCAAAGAGACGCTCGATGAATGTGTTAAACGGATAGCGCCGTTCTAAATCGTTTTAGCGCCGTCCTAAACGTTCTAACTACGTGCTTGTCAGCGGTTTGCCACGTGCATCCTTTTACGTATAACGAAGTGTTTCCTTTTCGGTTTTGTAACATTTGTAACATTTGTAACACGAACGCGAATTCAACTGGCAAGTGCAATCGCACTTTCTATTGTATGAAGTCCTCTTCATCCTCTAGGACGTCCTTTACCATGACGGTGAGGATGTCTGTGC
>CAJOFE010000032.1 GCA_905233825.1 uncultured Prevotella sp.
CTTTTAGTTAAAAATGAACAAGACACCGTTATTAGAGTTCGTTTACAACCGCAAAAAGACTGCGGCAACGAACAGGGAGGCAGCTGTTGAACTCAGAATTACTTTCGAGCGAAAACAGAAGTACATGACAACAGGCATCAGGCTCCTGCCAAAGCATTGGCATAGGGGAGCTGTGGTTAACCGAATTGATGCCCGTGAGTTGAACGAGACGTTGGAGAAACTCATGGCTGAGGTTCGCCAAGTCATTCTTGACATGATGGGCGAGAGCATAATGGACATCTTTTCTATTCAGGAGAGGTTGAAGCGTAAACGAGCAAGTGCTATCTCGTTTTTGGAGTTCTGCGAACAGCGGACAAAGATCCGTCAGTATGGCAAGGCTGATGACAGTAAGGAGCGTTACAACCGTTTCATGCGTTTCTTCTCTGCATGGGGTAAAATTCGCTATTTCGAGGATGTCACCGATGCAAACATCTTGGCATTGGATAAAGACACTTTCATTCAGAAATGCAAAGATTTAGAGCCCCTATATAAGGGACGGCTTTTATGCAGGAATGAAAAAATAATACCTTTTCCTTTGGCATTTCGCTCATTTCTTCGTACCTTTGCACGCCGTAAGCATGCAGAGCTGCTTATGCTCGGCAAAATGAGCAAGCTCTTTTGCCCTTGCCAAACTGCAGCATTGCACCCTGTTTGATATACGTATATAAAGATTAAGCTATGGCTGAACAATTGGAAGTGAAAGAACTCGACCAAGTGGTCGTGCGTTTTTCTGGAGACTCCGGCGACGGCATGCAGCTGGCCGGAAACATCTTTTCTACGGTAAGTGCCACCGTTGGTAACGGCATCTCGACATTCCCCGATTATCCCGCTGACATCCGCGCCCCGCAAGGCTCACTGACGGGTGTGTCTGGTTTCCAGGTGCACATCGGTGCAGGCAAGGTCTATACACCCGGCGACAAGTGCGACGTGCTGGTGGCCATGAACGCTGCTGCGTTAAAGACACAATACCGCTACGCCAAGTCGGGGGCTACGATTATCATTGATACTGACAGTTTCGGGCCGAAGGACCTGGAGAAGGCACAGTTCAAGAGTGAGGACTATCTCGGCGAGATGGGCATCGACCCCGACCGCGTGATCCAGTGCCCGCTCACCACGATGGTGAAAGACTGCCTGGCTGACTCTGGTATGGACATGAAGGCGATGATAAAGTGCCGTAACATGTTCGCCCTCGGACTCGTCTGCTGGCTCTTCGACCGTGACCTGAACCTTGTGGCTAATTTCCTGAAGGAGAAGTTTGCCAAGAAGCCCGCCATTGCCGAGGCCAACATCAAGGTCATCCAGGCTGGCTACGACTATGGACACAACACGCACTCTTCGACTATCAACGTCTATCGCGTAGAGTCGAAGGTGAAGGAACCTGGCCGTTATATGGACATCACTGGCAACAAGGCTACGGCCTACGGTTTCATTGCTGCTGCAGAGAAAGCAGGACTGAAACTCTATCTGGGTTCTTATCCCATCACCCCCGCTACCGACGTGCTTCACGAGCTATCAAAGCACAAGTCGTGTGGTGTCATCACGGTACAGTGTGAAGACGAGATCAGCGGCTGTGCCTCAGCACTGGGTGCTTCGTTTGCAGGTGCCTTAGGTGTAACTTCTACCAGCGGCCCTGGCATCTGTTTGAAAAGTGAGGCTATGAACCTCGCTGTCATCATGGAACTTCCCTTAGTGGTGCTTGATGTGCAGCGTGGCGGCCCTGCTACCGGTCTTCCCACGAAGTCGGAGCAGACAGACTTGTTGCAGGTGCTCTTTGGTCGTAACGGCGAGAGCCCTATGCCTGTGATGGCTGCTACCAGTCCTACCGACTGTTTCGATGCAGCCTATCAGGCCTCAAAGATGGCTTTGGAGCACATGACACCCGTCGTGTTGCTGACTGATGCTTTCGTAGCTAACGGAAGTGGTGCCTTCAAGCTCCCCGATATCAACAAACTCGCCCCTATCAATCCTCCCTATGTTCCTGAAGAATTGAAGGGTAAGTGGACGCCTTACATGCGTGCTGAGAACGGCACCCGCTATTGGGCTGTGCCTGGTCGCGAGGGCTTCACGCATATTCTGGGTGGACTGGAGAAGGACTCGAACACGGGCGCTATCTCAACGAATCCTGAGAACCACGATCTGATGACACGTCTGCGCCAGCAGAAGATTGCCAATATTCAGGTGCCAGACCTCGAGGTCGATGGCGACGCTGATGCCGACCTACTGATTGTGGGATTCGGCTCTACCTTCGGCCATCTGCGCTCGGCTATGGACGAACTGCGACAGAGGGGCTACAAGGTGGCTCAGACACACTTCAAGTACCTGAATCCGCTACCGAAGAACACTACTGAGGTGCTCTCTAAATATAATAAGGTAGTGGTGGCCGAGCAGAATATGGGTCAGCTGGCTGCCTACCTGCGCATGAAGGTCGATAACTTTGTACCTTTCCAATTCAACCAGGTCAAAGGTCAGCCATTTGTGGTAGAAGAGTTAGTCAACGCATTCGAGGATATTTTAAAGAAGTAAGCTATTATGAGTTATACAGCACAAGATTTCAAGAAAGGCCAGCCGCGTTGGTGCCCTGGATGTGGTGACCACTTCTTTCTGGCTTCCTTACATAAGGCTATGGCCGAGATTGGCGTAGCTCCTGAGAACGTAGCAGTCATCAGTGGTATTGGCTGTTCGAGCCGTCTGCCCCACTATATGGCCACCTATGGAATGAATACCATCCACGGTCGTGCTGCTGCCATTGCCACTGGTGCGAAAGTGGCAAACCCCAACCTCACAGTATGGCAGATCTCTGGCGACGGCGACGGTCTGGCTATCGGTGGTAACCATTTCATTCATGCTAACCGTCGTAATATCGACCTGAACATGATTCTCCTCAATAATCGCATCTATGGTCTGACGAAAGGTCAATACAGCCCCACATCGCCTCGCGGCTTCGTATCGAAGTCGAGCCCTTACGGTACGGTTGAGGATCCTTTCCGTCCTGCTGAGCTCTGTTTTGGTGCTCGCGGCCACTTCTTTGCCCGTTGTGTGGCTACCGATGCCAAGGGTAGCGTGGAGGTGCTGAAAGCTGCCTACGAGCACAAGGGCGCCAGCGTTACAGAGGTACTACAGAACTGTGTTATATTCAACGACCACTGCCACGATATTGTATATAATAACGAGGGACGCCGCAAGAACGCCATCTACGTACGTCACGGCGAGAAGCTCGTCTTTGGTGAGAACAATGAGTTCGGATTGGTACAGCAAGGCTTCGGATTGAAGGTCGTAGAGATTGGCAAAGACGGTTACACACTAGATGACGTGCTGGTGCACGATGCCCACTGCGAGGATAACACCCTGCAGCTGAAGCTTGCCATGATGACACCTGAGGATGGTTTCCCCATCGCCCTTGGTGTGATTCGCGACGTAGAGGCTCCCACCTACAACGATGCTGTCTATGCCCAGCTTGAAGAGGTCTCGGCCATGAAGAAGTACCATAACTTCTCTGAACTCCTCGAGACCAACGACATCTGGGAAGTCCGCGAGTAAGCGAGAGAAAAGCGTATTTATTCGCTCTGCCGAGCGTGAGCGGGCTCGAACGAAGTTCAAGTCAAGTAAAGTAAGCGAGAGCTCTGCCGAGCGTGAGCGGGCTCGAACGAAGTTCAAGTCAAGTAAAGTAAGCGAGAGCTCTGCCGAACGTGAGCGGACTCGAACGAAGTTCAAGTCAAGTAAAGACGGAAACGTCTAATCATCTTTAGGGATTTGCCTGTCAGAAAATAGGCAAATCCCCTTTTTTTATTCCTTTCTTTGCCTTACCTTTGCAGCATAAACCCTTAAAAGATGAAGACAATGAAACGTATTATGACTTTCCTTTTGAGCCTTGCGCTCGCAATGCCTATGATGGCACAATCGCGTTATCACATCCGTTATCCGTCGCGTCCAACGGCGCCTTCTCATGCCTATAATCGACCGTATGAACGCAACACATGGCGGACAGGTGTTCATGGCGACACCTACTACGGCCTACGCGTTGGATTGGCCCTATCGTCTGTCAGTTCCGACGATGCCTACCTCGACGGTAGCGGACTGAGTACTGGTGTGAATATAGGCGTAGTGGCCGGCTTCCAACTGGCCCCTTCTGCTCCTATTTATTTCGAGACGGGCCTCTCCTATACGGAGAAAGGTGGTCGTGGGCACTACAACGGTAATAAGTTTACCTACGACTTGGACTACTTAGAGGTGCCGCTATTGTTGAAGTATGACTATTGGACCAGTCCAGACCTATCGGTACAGCCTTTCATCGGAGGCTACCTAGCATGCGGCGTTGGAGGAAAAGTGAAGGATTTCGGACATAGACAAGCTGTGAGCAGCTTCGACGATGAGTTCTTCAAGCGCTTCGACGGTGGACTGCGAATAGGCTGTGGCCTACAATTCTCACACCTCTATGCCGAGGTGGCTTACGACATAGGACTGAGCAACATCTGCCACGACAGCTTCAACTCTTCTCGCAACGGATGTCTGCAGCTGAATTGTGGCGTAAACTTCTAAAGGTTGAAGTAATAATTAGGATAGAGGATGTGTTGCAAGCAACACATCCTCTATCAACTTTCTTACTTCTTATCTGGGTGAATACCCTTCCAAATGCCGGCTGCAATAGCGCCACCAGCGAAAGGACCTACAATGAATACCCAAAGCTGACTCAGAGCATCGCCACCTTCAAAGAGGGCAGGGCCGATGGAACGGGCAGGGTTCACAGAAGTTCCTGTGAAGTGAATGCCGACAAGGTGAATCAGAATGAGGCTGAGGCCGATGGCCAGACCAGCGAAGTTGTTGGTGGCACCGTTGGTCTTCGATGTGGCACCCAGCACTACAAGCACAAATAAGGCAGTGAGCACAATCTCCACGATGAGACCGTTGGTCACACCAAAAGCACAACCATTGGCACCTGTGGCCGTGGTGATGACAGCACTGGGCTCAGCAGTATCAACGATGAGCTTCAGCACAGCAGCAGCTAAAATGGCACCGATAACCTGGAACACCATATACATGCCGCAATCCTTAGCATTCATGCGGCCAGTGAGGAACTGACCCAGCGTGATAGCAGGGTTGATGTGGCAACCACTAATGCCACCAATGGTGTAGGCCATAGCCACTACTGCCAGGCCAAAGGCCATAGCTGTTCCCACGATACTGGCTGTGTCACTACCACAGCCCAAAGCTACGGCAGCGCCGCAACCTAAGAACGTCAGTACAAACGTTCCCACAAGTTCTGCAAGATACTTTTTCATACTTGTTACTATTTTTGAGGGTTAAACAAATAATTGTTTACGGTTTGACCCCGCAAAGATACAAAAAACTTTTCTAACCACCAAATCTTTGAACATAAAAAAGGGTCACCGCTGTGACCCAACCTTTGTTAACCTTAAATCTAATACTATGAAAAACACGTTGCAAAGATACATCAATTTACTTCTGCTTCCAAACTTTTTAGGGGCAAAAAGTGTGGAATTGATAATTAATTGACATAAATCAAGCGTAATTCTTACATTTTGCGGATGAGCGTCAATCCGTCGCGCAGGGGCAGAATAACTTTTTCCACGCGCTGATCTTGCGCCACATAATCGTTAAAACGACGTATGCCCAATGTCTGCTGGTCGTGGTCGTAGGCTGGGTCAATAATGTGCCCATCCCAAAGGGTGTTGTCAGCCAACAGGAACGCACCAGCATGAAGTAATGGCAGGATGGCTTCGTAGGCTTCCACGTAGGTACGTTTGTCGCCGTCGATAAAGGCCATGTCGAACATCATTCCCAATCGTGGTGCCTCGCTGATGGCATCGCCGATAGTGAGTTGTACGCGATGACCCACTGGCGAGGTGCTTAGCCATTGGCGGATGAAGTCTTCCAACTCGTCGTTGATTTCAAAGGTATAGACACGCCCTTCGCCGTCATCAGTTAGGGGAATGGCATTCGCTTCCAGTCCTTCGGCCATGCAGAGAGCGCTATATCCGCTGAATGTACCCACCTCCAAGATGCGACGTGGACGAATCATCTCTACCAGCATCTTCAGCAGACGTCCTTGCAGGTGTCCGCTGGCCATACGCCCGTTCAGCAGCTCTGTATTTGTAGCTCGCCATAGGCGATAGAGGTGCTCCGGCTCAGGATCGATGTGGGAAAGGATATATTGATTTGAGCCCCCTAAGTTAGGGGGTTCTTTGCAAAGCAAAGCGGCAGAGCCGAGCGGGGGGTCTGAACACGCGTCCTTTTTTTTCCAGTTAGTCATTTCTTGTTTGGGCCCGAGTTTGTTCAGACCCCGATAGCCCCCTAACTTAGGGGGCTCGTGAATGTCTCTATAGCCAAGCGATAGCTGTCGAGCCCGAAGCCACAGATAACACCACGACAGGCCGCACTAATCATCGAGTGGTGACGGAACTCCTCGCGCGTGTGTACATTAGAAATATGTACCTCGATGACTGGAGTATTGATGGCACGGATGCAGTCGTGCAAGGCCACTGAGGTATGCGTGTAGGCACCTGCATTCAGCACGATGCCGTCATACGTGAACCCCACTTCCTGCATCTTGTTGATGAGCTCGCCCTCCACGTTGCTCTGGAAGTATTCAATCTCCACTTGCGGATAGCGCTGGTGCAACTGGGGCAGGTAGTCCTCGAACGACTCGGAGCCGTAGATGCCTGGTTCCCTGCGCCCCAGCAGGTTCAGGTTCGGACCATTGATGATGAGTATCTTCATATCTTCTGTAGTTTTTACCCTGCAAAGGTAGTGTAAACCGAGCGAAATACAAAATAAATCGTGATTTATTTTCATTTCTGAGGTGCAACCTACCTTCGAGCTTAGCTCAAAGGTAGTGTAAAATTTCGATTAAGCGAAGAGAAAGCAAATAAATTTGCATTCTTAAGCATGTTTTTAAGTCAAGAAGCACGAATATGCAAAAACACCTCCCACCTCCCGTAAATCTTCTGAAATACCGATGAATAAAGGGCTGGAGGCATGGGAGGTGTCGTCTCAACACCTCCCTAAGACCTCCCATAGGACCCCACTTAAACTCCCCACCTCAAACCCCTCCCCGAACGGAGAGGGGGCTAACAACTCCCCTCCTCCGGGGAGGCGATTGCATCTTCATGGAGCAATCTTCTGCTGGGGGTGGTAGGGAAGAGACCCGCCCTGGCCTACGGCCACCCCGCCCCTGAAAGGGGTGGGGAGTTTAGGTGAGGTGTATGGGAGGTCTTTAAGCAACACCTCCCGTGCCTGAAACCCCGACAGTTAAAGGGCGCGCGGCCAGTTGACGGGAGGTGGGAGGTCTTTTTGCGAAATTCCTCAAAAATTGAGAAGAAGAAGTGCCATCTACAAGCCCAAAAGATGCCATCTACAAGCCTCGGAAAAGGCACCTTTTGGCCCCGAAGAAGGCAGCTTTCTGGTATTTTGAACGCCCCAAAATGAATTTTGGACGTAGCAAAAATGATTTTGGAGGCTCCAAAATGAATTAAGCACGGCGCAAAAAATGCGAAATGCTTTGGCTGTTTCGCGAATTTTGCTTACCTTTGTACTCAAAGATGGCAACAAGTAAGAACACATCGAAGAATATTGTCACGGGCTATGTGCGCTACCTGAAGTTGCAGCGCAACATGTCGGCAAACACGCTGGATGCTTACCAGCGTGACCTGCAAAAGCTGTTGCACTTTTTAGAGGGCGAAGGGAAGGAGGCGACGGAGGTGGAGCTGAGCGACCTGCAGACGTTTGCAGCAGGGCTGCACGACATCGGCATCGGGCCTCGCTCGCAATGCCGCATCCTTAGTGGTGTGCGCTCGTTCTATCGCTATCTGGTGATGGACGGCTATATCGAGCAGGACCCTACGGAACTGTTGGAGAGTCCTATGCTAGGCGAGCACCTGCCAGAATATCTGACGCCTGAAGAGGTGGATCAGCTGGAAGACTCGATTGACCTGAGTGTGCCAGAGGGTCATCGCAACCGTGCTATCATCGAGGTGCTGTTCTCCTGTGGCCTGCGCGTCACGGAACTGGTCACGCTGAAGTGGAGCCAGCTTTATGCCAACGAAAAGTATCTGAGGATTATGGGTAAGGGTTCGAAGGAACGACTGGTACCTATCTCTGACCGTGCGCTACACGAGATAGAGAACTATATGCCCTGGCGCAATTCCTTGAAGATCAAACCTGGCGAGGAGGACTATGTCTTTCTGAATCGTCGTGGTGCCCACTTGACACGCACGATGATTCTTATCATGCTGAAACGGCAGGCTGAGGAGGCTGGTATCAAGAAAACCATCTCACCCCACACGTTGCGCCACTCGTTTGCCACGGCTCTGCTCGAAGGTGGTGCCGACCTCCGCGTCATTCAGGCCTTGTTAGGACACGAAAGCATTGGAACGACAGAAATATATACGCATATCAGCGTGCAGACGCTACGTCACGAAGTGTTGGAGCATCATCCCAGGAATATAAAGTCCTAATCTTTGGTCGCTATGCAGCATCCTCTTCCTCCTCTGGACGGTCTTCCTCAATGACGAGATTATCGATGATGAAATTCTGGCGCTCCATCGTGTTCTTACCCATGTAGTATTCTAAGAGTTTCTGCACCTGATCGGTCTTATGGAGAGTGACCTGCTCCAAGCGGATGTCAGGACCTATGAAGCCTGCAAACTCCTCAGGCGAGATCTCGCCGAGGCCCTTGAAACGGGTAATCTCCGGCTCTGGCCCTAAGTCGCGGATGGCATTGAGACGTTCCTCTTCGCTATAGCAATAGCGCACGATGAAATCACTCTTCTTTGCCTCTTTGTTCTTGATGTCCTCATCAGTCAACACCTGTTTATTCTTAATTTTCGTACGACGATTGCGCACTCGGAACAATGGCGTCTGTAGTACATAGACGTGCCCCTTTCGGATTAGCTCTGGGAAGAACTGCAGGAAGAAAGTGATGATGAGCAGACGGATGTGCATGCCATCGACATCGGCATCGGTAGCCACGATGACTTTGTTATAGCGCAACGTGTCCATGCCATCTTCAATATCGAGAGCAGCTTGCAGCAGGTTGAACTCCTCGTTCTCATAGACCACCTTCTTCGTCAGTCCGAAAGTGTTCAGGGGCTTTCCTCTTAAAGAGAATACGGCCTGCGTGTTCACATCGCGACTCTTGGTGATAGAGCCACTGGCCGAGTCACCCTCGGTAATGAAGATGCACGACTCCTCCTTACGGTCGTTCTTTACATCGCTGAAGTGTATGCGACAATCGCGCAACTTACGATTATGCAGGTTGGCCTTCTTGGCACGCTCACGGGCCAGCTTGGTAACGCCTGCCATCGCCTTGCGCTCTTTCTCGCTCTCCTGAATCTTGTTCAGCATCACCTCGGCAGTGTCAGGATTCTTGTGTAGGAAGTTATCCACTTCCGTCTTGATGAAGTCGCCCACATACTTATTAATAGAGGGTGGCATGGGGTGTTTGGCATCGACTTGTGTGGGGACAGGAGCCATTGTCAGCGAGCCCAGCTTGATCTTCGTCTGGCTCTCGAACATGGGCTCCTCCACGTTCAGGGCGATTGCGGCAACGATACCTGTGCGAATGTCGCCATACTCGAAGTTTTTCTGGAAGAACTCCTTGATAGTCTTGGCGATGTGCTCCTTGAAGGCACTCTGATGGGTTCCACCCTGCGTGGTATGTTGTCCGTTCACGAAACTGTAGTATTCCTCGCCATACTGGTTGGCATGGGTAAAGGCAATCTCTATGTCCTCGCCCTGGAGGTGGATGATGGGATAGAGGGCATCGCTGGTCATACGGTCTTTCAGCAAATCCTCCAAGCCCCGACGGCTCAGGATACGCCGACCATTGTACATGATGGCCAAGCCAGTATTCAGGTAGGTATAGTTGCGCAGCATGGTTTCCACTATCTCGTCGTGGAACTGATAGTGCAGGAACAGCGTGTCATCAGGCTCGAAGTAGATGTAGGTACCGTTCTCGTCCTGTGTGGGCTCAGTCTTGTCGCTCACCAGCTTGCCACGCTCGAAGACAGCCCGACGCACCTGTCCGTCGCGATAGCTATGCACCTCGAAATGAGTACTTAGAGCATTCACAGCCTTCACACCCACGCCATTCAGACCAATGGACTTCTTAAAAGCCTTCGAGTCGTACTTGCCGCCTGTATTCAGCACGCTCACGGCATCAATCATCTTGCCCTGGGGAATGCCACGTCCATAGTCACGAACAGAAACGCGTAGATTATCCTCCACCGTCACCTCAATACGATCGCCTGCCTTCATCTTAAATTCGTCGATGCTATTGTCTATCACCTCTTTCAGCAGCACATAGATGCCGTCCTCGGCCAGCTGTCCGTCGCCCAATCGGCCAATGTACATGCCTGGGCGCAGTCGGATGTGCTCCGTGCCTGTCAGGGTGCGTATGTTGTCGTCATCGTAATCAGGAGTCTGAGGGTTCTGCCCCACCATCAAATCCAGTTCTTCTGCCATCTTTGTATATGAAGGTTTTTAATTTCAGCGCAAAGTTAGCAATTTTTTTGCAAAAACGGCACGAATCTCTAAAATTTTTCGTAACTTTGCACACAAAGTTAGGAAAACGATGGATAAGACTATTGCCATTCGCTGCAAAAACAACGGGCAGACCGTCGATGTGCCCATGGGTAGCACGCTGAAAGAGGTGTATGATCTGTTGGGACTGCAGATGCAGAATGATCCCGTCATCGCCAAGGTGAATAACAAGGTGGAAGGCCTGAACTACCGTCTTTACAAGCCGAAAGACGTGGAGTTCTTCGACATCACGTCTTCATCGGGTATTCGCACTTATACTCGTTCGCTGTTCTTCGTACTCTGCAAGGCAGCGCACGATTTGTGGAAAGACTGCCGCGTAGCCATTGACATACCCATCAGCAACGGCTATTACGTTGATCTGCAACTTCCTGTGGTTACGAATGAGGGAAAGGAGCAGTTGCGTCCCGTCACCCTCGACGATGTCGGACAGCTTCGTCGCCGCATGAAGGAGATTATCGATGCCGCCCTGCCCATCCATCGCCATGAGACCACTACAGAGGAGGCCATTCGCATGTTCTCTGAGAGTGGTTCGTCCTCGAAGGTGAAGCTATTGCAAAGCCAGGGTTCGCTCTATACCACCTACTATTCGCTCGACGGCTACCTTGACTATTATTACGGAGCCCTGCTCACCAACACCTCTCAGCTTTATCTCTTCGGGTTGGAGAAATACTATGACGGCCTGCTGTTGCGCATTCCTTCGGCACAGAACCCACAGGAGCTGGGCGAGCTGGTGATGCAAGATAAGATGTTCGGCATCTTCAAGGAGCATCATCGCTGGCAGGACATCCTGAGGCTGCGTACCGTGGGCGACCTGAACGACGTCATAGCCAAAGGCTACTCCTCACAGCTCATCCAGATCAGCGAGGCCCTGCAGGAAAAGAAGATTGCACAGATTGCCGATGACATCGCCCGTCGCAAGGGCATCCGTCTGGTACTCATTGCAGGCCCGTCGTCCTCAGGCAAGACCACTACTTGCAAGCGCCTCAGCGTACAGCTGGGTGTGAATGCCATCATGCCTATCAACATCTCGTTAGACGACTACTTTGTGGATCGCGACAAGACACCTCGCGATGCTTCGGGTGACTACGACTTCGAACATCTGCATGCCCTGAACCTCGAACTCTTCAATCAGCAGCTTAATGCTCTGTTCCGTGGTGAGGAGGTGGAACTGCCACGTTATGACTTCCCTACAGGAAAATCAATGATGAGCGGCAAGAAGCTGCACCTACCAGCAAATGCCGTCTTAGTGGTAGAGGGCATTCATGCCCTGAATCCCGAACTCACGGCACAGATGCCTCAAGACTGCATTTACCGTATCTATGCCTCAGCGCTTACCACCCTATTACTCGACAATCACAACTACGTGCCCACTACCGACAACCGACTGCTACGTCGCATTATCCGCGACCACAAATACCGTGCCGTTTCCGCTCAGGAGACTATCCGTCGCTGGCCCTCCGTGCGCGCTGGTGAGAGTCGCTGGATATTCCCCTACCAGGAGCATGCCGATGCCATGTTCAATACTGCCATGCTTTTCGAACTGGCAGTCATCAAGCGTCAGGCTGAGCCACTGCTGGAGCAGGTGCCCGAGAGCTGCCCCGAGTATGCTGAGGCCTACCGTCTGCTGAAGTTCCTGCGCTACATCCGTCCCATCCCCGAAGACCAGATTCCTCCCACTTCGCTGTTGCGTGAGTTCCTAGGTGGATCGTCGTTCAAGTATTAACAATCTCTACATTATATATTTATGTTGATTCTTTTCAAACTCCTCGGTTCGCTCGCACTACTCATGTTCGGCATGAAGTCGATGAGCGATGCCCTGCAGAAAATGGCAGGCCCACAGTTGCGCCATGTGCTGGGTGCCATGACCACTAACCGTTTCACTGGCATGCTGACGGGTACCCTTATCACTGCCAGTGTGCAGAGTTCTACCGCTACCACCGTGATGACGGTATCGTTTGTCAATGCCGGCTTACTCACCTTGGCACAAGCCATCTCTGTCATTATGGGTGCCAATATCGGCACCACGCTCTCGGCTTGGATCATAGCCTTGGGAGCCTCGTTCGACATCAGCATCGTCAGTTATGTAGGCTTCTTCTTGGGCATCATCCTCATCTATATGAAGAAGCATCGCTATATAGGTGACTTCCTCTTTGGCCTGGGACTGCTACTATTGGGACTGACTACACTACGTATGACAGGTAACGAGATGGATCTGGGGCACAATCCCTCAGTATTGGCATTCTTTCAGTCGTTCGACCCTGATTCGTTCTGGACTACGCTGATTTTCCTGCTGCTGGGTGGCGTGCTCACTTTCTGTGTACAGTCGAGTGCAGCCGTGATGGCTATCACCATGCTGCTCTGCGGCTCAGGAGCCATGCCTATCTATCAAGGTATCGCGCTGGTGCTGGGCGAGAACATCGGTACCACCATCACCTCGAACCTCGCCGCCTTGTCAGCCAATACTCAGGCTCGTCGTGCTGCACTGGCCCATATGTTCTTCAATATCTTTGGCGTGCTGTGGATCCTTTTAGTATTCCGCTGGTTCATAGACGGTGTGGTATATATTGTCGATAATGTGATGGGACAGGCCGATGCACCCATTCAGTCGAAGCTGAACTTCACGCTGGCCGCCTTCCATACGGGCTTCAACGTCATTAATGCCGGCATCCTCATCTGGTTCATTCCACAGATAGAGAAGTTCGTGTGCTGGGTCATCAAGTCGAAGAAGGTGGATGAGGAAGAAGACTTCCGTCTGCACTTCATCACCGCTGGCTTCATGAAGACCCCCGAACTCTCGGTCTTAGAGGCTCAGAAGGAGATACAGTCGTTCTCCGAGCGCATGCAGCGCATGTTCGACATGGTGCAAGAACTGCTCAACGAGTCGTCTTCGCTCACAGGCAAGAAGCAGGACGATGAGAAGTTCAACAAGCTCTACACTCGTATCGAGAAGTACGAAGGCATCAGCGACAACATGGAGTTGGAGATAGCCAAGTATCTGGAGCAGGTCAGCGATGCCCATCTCAGTGACGAGACGAAGGGCAAGATACGTGCCATGCTGCGTGAGATATCAGAGCTCGAATCCATCGGCGACGCCTGCTACAACATGGCACGCACCATCAACCGAAAATACACGCAGAAGCAGGATCACTTCAACGAGCAGCAATATAGCCATCTGCACCAGATGATGGGTCTCACCGAGGACGCCTTGACGCACATGAACAAGCTAATGACAGGTCGCAAGGAGAGTTACGACGTGAACCGCACGTTCAACATCGAGAACGAGATCAATAACTTCCGCAACCAGCTGAAGGCGCAGAACATCATCGACATCAACAACCACGCCTACACCTACGCCGAGGGTACCGTCTATATGGATCTCATCAACGAGTGCGAGAAGCTGGGTGACTACGTCGTGAATGTCGTAGAGGCCCGCATGGGCACCCGCCAGCGCGAAGCATGATTAAGGCCGAAAGAAAAGGGAGCAAAGTACGATGAGAACCATGAGCACCTCGGCAATGCGATTCACACGGACAGCATGGCGCATGTCGGCTGTGGTCAGTTCGCGATCGTTGTTGCCAATATAGGGTTTATTGAAGAGTTGACCAAAATAGTAGTGCGGCCCACCAAAGCGACAATTCAGAATGCCCGCTAAGGCGGCTTCGGGATAACCGCTATTGGGTGATGCGTGGTTGCGTCCGTTAGTACGGACAAAAGTGAACAACCGCCCCCAACCCTTCCCTAGGGAGGGGAGTATCATCAGCAAAGCTGTCAGACGAGCAGGAATAAAGTTAGCTACGTCATCGATACGGGCAGCCCAACAGCCAAAAGCTTTGTAGCGTTCCGTCTTGTAGCCAATCATCGAGTCGAGCGTGTTCACCATTTTATAGGCTAACATACCAGGAGTACCAAGAATAGCGAACCAGAAGAGGGGGGCGATGACGCCGTCGCTCAGGTTCTCGGCCAACGTCTCCAAAGCCGCTGTGCGTACTTCCTGAGCAGAGAGCTGCGAAGTGTCGCGCCCCACAATACGGGCAACCTGTGTCCTACCCTTTTCCAAAGAGCCGTCAAGGGCTAGAAAGACGGCCTTTACCTCACGGATAAGAGTCGTTCCAGCAAGGCAGAAGAAGATAACGATTGCATCAAACAAAATGAGTAATGAGTAATGAGTAATAAGTAATTGACGGCGGAGGAAGTATGTGGCTGCAAAGACGATGGCGATGAGGGTGACGGCCATGAGGGCGCCCTTCAGCATGCAATGGTTGCCTTTGTTCAGCCGTTTCTCACCAAAAGCGATTATCTTACCAAAGCCTACGACGGGATGGGGAAGCCAGCGCGGGTCGCCCAATAGCAGGTCGAAAAGCCAGCCGATAATCAGGGGCAAAATGATAAGAATCCAGTCAGGCATGTATTTACTCTTTTATTAAGAATTGCCGTATTGCAGCAACCAGCGCGTCGTCCTCGGCAGGTGTCTGGGCAGCAACGCGGAAATGGCCTTTATCCAGTTCCTTGAAGTTATAGGCATCGCGGATAAGCATGCCGTGCTCATGAGCCAGATAGTCCTTTAGCTGTGCGGCTGTATGCCCCTCTATCCTACAAAGCATGAAGTTCGTCTGGGTGGGCTGCACATCTATCCCTAATGCCAGCAGTTGCTGTCGTAATCGCTGAGCCTCGGTTAAGTCGGGACATACCATCAGTTCGTCGTGCTGCAGCAGGAACTTGCCAGCTTCTATGGCTAATGACGACACCGCCCAAGGGCGCAGATTGCTACGGAGGACTTTTGCCAAACGGATGGGAGCAACGATATAGCCTAACCGCAGGCCAGGCACGGCATAGGTCTTCGTCATAGAATGTATTTGCACGATCTTTCCATGACTGACGGCAGTCTTCGGCTTCATAACGGGCTTGGCAGCATAGTGCTCGTAGGATTGATCAATAACCACAAGCTCGTAACTTTTCAGTGCATTGCCAATGGCTTGCAGTCGGAGAATTTCGCCCGTGGGGTTATTGGGATTACAGAGCCAGCAAATAAAATGCTCATGGTCTTTAGCCGGAAACAGCCGACAGGCATCTTCGTATTCGCTGAAAGTGGGTGTAGGAATAATGGGCTTCATGCTGAAGGTCTGTGCCACAAGGTAGATAGCATCGGTAGCACCTGCAGTAACAATGACGCAACGAGGGTCTATACCGTAACGGTCGGCCAGCATGCACTCTAAAGACCATGCCTCTGGTTCAGGGTAGTGGCTCAACAGATGGGGACACGCGGCGAGATGAGCCATCAGCGCATGATGGCCATGTGACGGAATGCAGATGTTCGACGAGAAGTCGCTCTTGATGGTGATGCCCTCGTACTGGTAAGCATCGTCGCCGTGTCCTTTAATCATTGGCCTTCAGTATTTGGTAGAGTCTATTCATATCTAAATGCTGACGCACATGGTCGGCTAGTTTATTGTATTGTTCCTCCTTGAAGTCGGTGTAACTTTTGGCTATTGGCTGTTCTTCGACGAGCGAAGCGGCAGAGCCGAGCGGGCTGTTGGCCTTTCCCTTGAGCAGGTGCTCGATAACGGGCGTATTGTCAAGGAAGCCATGTATATAGGTGCCGATGCAATGGTCGGTTTGCATAATAGCCTGCCCCCCACCCCTCTGTTCTTCGGACGCCTCCCCGTTGGCAGGAGAGGAATAGCTGACACCCTGATGAATCTCATAGCCCTGACACTCCTGCCCGTTGAAAGTAAAGGTTACCTGGCGGGTGGTCTTCTCAGCGGCCATCGTGGTGTGGATGGGCAGCAGGCCGAGGCCAGGCAGATTCGTGATGCTACCCTCGATGCCATCGGGGTCGCTGACCGTCTGACCAAGCATCTGATAGCCACCACAAATGCCAATGACAGTACGACCGTCACGATAGGCGCGGATGATAGCCTGTGCACAGCCGTTACGGCGCAGCTCTAACAGGTCATCGAGAGTGGCCTTTGTTCCAGGTAAGATGATGATGTCGGCACGACTGATGTCGCTAGTATTGTTAGTATAAAAGAGGTTCACACGAGGGTCGCGTTCCAGCATGTCGAAGTCAGTGAAGTTACTAATGTGACGTAGTAGCACCACAGCGACATTCACCTTCCCCTCGGCCAGTTGTCTTCGTTTCTGTTCCAAGCTGACGCTGTCCTCCTCCTCGATATAGATGTCTTTATAATAAGGTATTACACCGAGGACAGGCACCCCACAGAGGTCTTCCAACATACGACGGCCTTCGTCGAAGAGTCGCATGTCACCACGAAACTTATTAATAATAATGCCCTTGATGAGTTTCCTATCCTCTTCCGATTGCAAGGCGATGCTACCATAGACGGAGGCAAATACACCACCACGGTCGATATCGCCAACGAGGATGACGTCGGCTTTGGCATGCTGTGCCATCGACATATTCACCAAGTCACGGTCTTTCAGATTGATCTCTGCAATACTGCCAGCCCCCTCCATCACGATGGGATTGTACTTTGCTGCCAAACGATCGAAAGCAGCACAAACTTCAGCACGGAAATCAACTTCAGGCTTTGGACTATAGACTTCAAGCTTTTGAGGCTTCCAGTAATCGTATGAATTCTTATTCCCAATAGGGCGCCCGTTCAACACCACCTGACTCGTATGGTCTGAATTCGGTTTCAGCAGCAAGGGGTTCATATCGGTATGACAAGGAAGCCCTGCAGCCTCGGCTTGCACGGCCTGGGCACGACCTATCTCTAAGCCGTCAGGAGTGGCATAGGAGTTCAGCGCCATATTCTGTGCCTTAAAAGGAGCCGGTTGATAGCCATCTTGCAGGAAGATACGGCACAACGCCGTAGCTACTACGCTCTTCCCGACATCGCTACCCGTGCCAGCCAGCATCAGAGAATGAAGATTATTCTTTTTCATAGGCAAGCACAAAGAGATAATCGCTGAGGCGATTGATCATACGGAGAATACTGGGGTCAAGGGGATGCTCACGATGTACCGTCCAGAGACGACGTTCAGCCGTTCTGCACTGGGCACGGGCCACATGGAAGATACCTTGTGGAATGACGAAACCCGAGGGAGTCTGTGCACCATCGATGGCCTGCTCCATACGTTGAATCAGTTCATCGCAATGCAGGGGACGAGGATTCTGCTCGCCATCAGGCGTGGCCACATGGCTCATCACCACCATCAACTCACGCTGCACGTCACACAGTATTTTGTCCTCTTTCTGCACCATGCCCAGCAATGCATTCAGCATGTCGAGTTGACCATTGGCCTCGATGCGAGGGTCATCCTTAGGGACACGCTCGCCTCCACGCAGGCTAGTCCGTCCCTCATCGCCTGTCTTAGTATATATTTGTTTCATTCAAGTACAGATGGGTATAGCTGGCTAATACATTCTTATCATGGAACACGCGTGTGCTGACTGGCTCGCCTTTGGCATCATAGACCTGACAAGCGGACGTCGGCATTTCACCAAGGAATTGCGTATAATGGAATTCGTGCCCACGATATTCCTTGCCGTCGAGGGTGAACTGTCGATATCCTAAAGAGAGTTTGCGATCAGCCTGAAGAGCCGTGATAACATAGGGCAATACGCCACACATGGGATATTCACCGTCATCAGTAATAATACTCTTACATAAGTACATCATACCTCCGCACTCAGCAATGATACGTCCTCCGTGCTCAGCATAATCCTTGATAATCTGCCGTGCAGCCTCGTTCTTCACCAAAGCGTCAAGGTGTTTCTCAGGATAGCCACCTGGCAGATAGAGTAAATCCACGCCATCAAGTGCAGGCACGTCTTTCTCAGGGTCAAAGAAAGTCACGTTCTTCGCAGAGCGAAGCGGCAGAGCCGAGCGACCCAGTGCGTCGAGCGTCTCTTGATAGATGAAGGAAAAAGACTCGGCGTTACGGGCAACAACGGCCTTTCCCCACCTCCCTACACAGGGAGGGGCTGGGAGAGGATCTTTCCTTTTCGGGAGAAGTGGAAGATGGCTGAAATCCAACCCCAAATAGCGCGATCCTTGCTCAAGTTCCTTGTTTCGAGGAATGCAGGCCAAACAATGCAAACCCAAATCGAGGCATACCTGCCTGAGCATGGCCTGATGGCGAATAGAGCCTACCTTATTAAAGATGATGCCTACGATACGGACATCCTTTCTGAAGTTAACAAATCCCTGCAATAGTGGTGCTAAGGAGTAAGCTGCTGAGCGGGCATCGACCACCAGCACCACTGGCAAATCCAGTACACGGGCAATCTCGGCTGAGGAACCACGGTCACGGTCGTAGCCGTCGTACATTCCCATCATGCCCTCCACGATGCACACGTCGGCATCCTTGCTATAACGGGCATATACCTCCCTTACATGTTCAGGCGAGGCCATGAACGTGTCGAGGTTCACCGACGGGCGTCCGCAAACTGCCTCATGGAACTTTGTGTCGATATAATCAGGACCGCATTTGAAAGGTTGCACCCTCCGTCCTTTGCGCACATAAAGCTCCATCAGCTGACGGGCAACGGTGGTCTTTCCGCTGCCGCTCATCGGTGCTGCTATCAGAAACTGGGTCTTCATTGCGGTGCAAAGGTACAAAAAAAATCGGAAAAACTATTGCCAGTTGAAAATAATGTTGTAACTTTGCACCCGTATTCGTAGCATCAGCGTTTGCTGCCAATGCCCGTCAGGGTTCGCTTAGCCGCGATTAATTGGGAACGAGAGTGAGAATCTCCGACTGTCCCGCAGCTGTGAGCCCCCGTATAGCGACGAAGCATATGCCATTACCCGTTTGGGCGAGAAGGCGCTTCGGAGTGGGGCGAAGTCAGAAGACCAGCCCTGAAGGAAAGAAAAAGCCCGCCACCCTCGATGTAAGGGCGAGTGAGGCGCAAGCACATCTTTTTAGTACGTGTATTATTATATTAAGTTTTTGACAGGAGATCCTGTCGTGAGATAGCATCTCCTTTGTATGGAATGTTGAGATGAAACGACGATATATAATGGGCGTGGCCCTGATGACCATAACCCTGACACTTACAGCACAGACACCCTTGTTGAGCGACTCGCTACAGGAAGTGGTGGTGACAGGTACGGGCACACAGCACCTGCTGCGCAATGCGCCCGTACAGACCGAGGTCATCAGCAGTCGCATGCTGAAGAACTATGGTGGCCGCTCGTTGGAGGACATCCTTGGTGGACTGACGGCTTCGTTTGCCTTCAACGAGGGCGATATGGGTTCACAGACGCAGCTCAATGGCTTAGGCAACAACTACATCCTCGTGCTGGTCGATGGCAAACGCCTGCATGGTGACGTGGGTGGCGAGAACGACCTAAGCCTCATCGATCCACACAACATCGAGCGCATAGAGATTGTGAAGGGAGCCAGCAGCGCCCTTTACGGTTCTGATGCTATCGCTGGTGTGGTGAACATTATCACGAAAAAACACAATGAGGCGCTGCTCCTTGAGAACAGCACGCGCTACGGTTCATACAACGACTTGCGCCAGCACAACGGGCTGGGGCTGGCTTTCGGCTCCCTGAAGAGCTACACCAATTTCCAGCTGCAGCACAGCGACGGTTGGCAGAACACTGCCACGGAGTGGACTCCCTCTTCGGCTGCACCTATCACCGACTCGCGCAACATGACCGTGAATAAGCACACCAACTGGCAGCTGAGCGAACAGCTTACATGGAACGTTACTCCTCGCCTAGAACTCTATGCAGGTGGTTCTTATTATAGAAAAGGTATATATCGTCCAAAGGGTAAGTACCCCAAGTACGACGTGAAGACCTACGACCTGAAATACCGTAACGCCTCAGCCAGCATCGGTGGCAAGTGGTACCTGGGAGGTGAGAGAAATGTCCTGACCCTCGACATCGACTGGAACCGTCACGCCTATTATCATGCTTTCACCTCGACTACGCTAGCTGAAGGCTTCGACGAGCAGGGGCGCTTCATGCTCGACTTTCCTTATTTCGAAGGACAGGAGAATCTGCAGAGCAATCAGGAACGCACAATGGCTCACCTGAAAGGTGTCTTTTCGCTGCCTGCCGGTCATCAGCTAAGTACAGGACTGGAAGCCCGTTACGACTATCTGAAAGCTCCTACCAGCATTGCTGGCAAGACTGCCGACAACAACACCGAGGCCATCTACATCCAAGACGAGTGGAGCCTTGGCATGCTTCATCTCACCCCAGGTCTGCGCCTGAATCGCAACGAGGCTTTCGGTTTTCGTCTTACACCAAAGCTCTCGGCTATGCTTTCTACTGGCAACCTGCGCCTACGCGCCTCCTGGAGTCAAGGCTTCAAGACACCCACGCTGAAAGAACAGAACTACCGCTATCTGCGAGAGATGACCACCATCATCCTCTATTTGGGCAATCGCAATCTGAAGCCACAGACCTCGAACTACTACTCGCTGAATGCTGAATATACCTGGGGGAGACTGAACCTTACCGTTACGGGCTACCTGAACAAGCTCGACAATATGATCACCCTCGTTACCCAACCCCGTACAGAGGCTCCTGCCGAGTATCGCCAACAATATGGCGAGATGCTGGGCAAGGTTCGTCGCTACGAAAACATGGAGGATGCCCTCACGCGAGGCATCGATGTTAGCTTGCGCTATGCACACAAGGGTTTCTCTGCCGGTCTGGGTTATAGCTACTTGGATACTGATGCCCATGTCTATGACGATAGCCATGACCGTCTGGTCAATGTCACCATCGACGGTATGGCCCACCACAAGGGGAATATGTTCGTAACGTGGACCAAAACCCTTTCTGAGAGGGAGGGAAGCAGAATGTTCCAGCCCGTCAGTAGGGGAGTGGGACTGTACGGGCGGTTCTCTACCAAACGCTATTATCAGGTTGACGGCGATGGCAAGGGCTACCAGATATGGCGGCTTGCTGCTCATTATAACTTTAACCTATCTACTCCCCTCTTTCACAAAGAGAGATTGGGGGTGGGTCTCGATTTTGGCATCGACAACATCTTCAACTACTGCGACCGTACACCCCACGGCCTGCATCTGGGCACCACCACGCCTGGCCGTACCGTCTATGCCACGCTGACCGTACAATTCCGTAAAGGCAAGAATGCTAAGTTCAACAATAAGTCTAACATTAAAAACATTGAAAACAATGAAGAAGATTAAGTTTCTCATGATTGCCATGATGGCAATGATGACGTCTGCAGCCTTCGTGGCTTGTAGCGATGATGATGATGACAATGCACCCATCTCGAACATGGAGCGCTATCAGCAGGAAGTAGATGCCACCGTGAAGGCTCAGAAGAAGCACAACAAAGCCGTGCTGCTCGTGGCCTTCGGCTCTACCTGGCAGCAGGCCTACGATGCCTTCGACCTCACCCAGAAGGAGTATGCCCAGGAGTTCGCCGACTACGACGTCTATCTCTCCTTCTCCAGTGCCATCTGCATCAATCGTGCCATGGCTGGCGAGAACACCGAGAAGCGCTCGTTCTATGAGCCTAAATACTGGTTGGAGGCTTTCGGACGTGTGCAGTACGCTGAGATTATCGTCCAGAGCATGCAGGTCATCCCTGGCGAGGAATTCAGCCGCGTGGTGAACGCCATGAAGGATTTTGGCAACAACTCCAACGGCGACCTCGACGACCAGTACATGTCACGCGTAGTGCTGAAGCTCGGCATGCCCCTGATGTACACTGAGGCTGATGCCAAGTACCTGGCCACCGTGCTCGACCAGAACTTCTCGAAGTACGCCCAGAAGGGCGCTATGCTCTTCATGGGTCACGGCAACCCCGACGAGTATGACACCTACAAGGCCAACGTGCGCTACACCCAGCTGGAGGAGGCCCTGAAGAAGCTGAACAAGAACTACTACGTGGGCACCGTCGATATGGCCGAGAACTTCAAGGTGCAGGTTCGCGAGCGCATGATCGAGGACGGATTCGTCAGTGGCAATGTCTATTGCGCACCCCTGATGTCGATTGCCGGTGACCATGCCCACAACGACATGGCTGGCGACGACGATGCCTGGGACAACGGCTTCGAGGAGAACGAGGACGGCGAAGTGGAGGACACCTCCTGGAAGATGTACTTCGACCACATGGGCTACACCATCGATGCCGCCACCTACAAGGACACTGGTGCCGATGGTCTCGTCAAAGGTCTGCTGGAGTACAAGAACATCCGCGACATCTACAAGGCTCATACCAAGAGGGCTGAGATCGTTGATTTCTACCACTCCATGTTCCCTGAGGAATAAACTCACATTCATACAAAAAAACATCCCCGTTGCCTCTACTGGTGACGGGGATGTGTTTAGATACCCTGCAGCACGGAGTTCTTCAGGATGGCAGTGCACTGGCTGAGCATACGGATGAACTCACGGGCAGAGTTCTTGGTGTAGCTGTCGCGCAGGGTATGGATGCACCCTTCCATATGGTTCTCAGGGGCATCGATGGGGATGGCACGAAGGCCGGTCTCGTCGATGACGGTAGCCTCGGAAAGGATGGTGACATAGCTGCTCTGGCGCACAATCTTGAAGAGCATGCCCACGTTGTTCATCTCCGTGCGTACCTTCAGCTGCAGGTTGGCATTCCCAATCAGTTTCTCAAAAGCATTACGGGCCTGCATGCCTATGGCTGGCAGCGCCAGGCAATAATGGGACAACTCCTGAAGGGTGACGCTCTGCTTACGGGCCAGGGGATGGCGCTCGTTGACCACAGCGGCCAGCCGACCAACGAAAAGCACCTGACTCTCTACATGCTCGTCCTGACGATGGGGCTTGAAGGCCAGCACGAGGTCGAGTTCATGACAGCGCAGACGGTCGATGAGGTCAGCCATCGATGCATAGCACACGTTGAGCTTCACCTGTGGATAACGTTTCTGGAAGTCGATGATGGTCTCGGCAATCATGCTGCTGAAGGAGAAGGTAACGCCGATATTCAGCTCACCTGTGAGCAACTGCTTTAGTTCCTGTACCCTGTGGAACAGCGTATCAGCATCGAAGAGGCATTCCCGTGCCAGGGGCACGAGCATCTGCCCTGCTTCAGTAAGCAGCACCTCGTGGCTGTTGCGTAGGAAGAGCTGCTGGTCGAGCTCATGCTCCAGGTTGAGGATTTGCTGGGACAGGGTGCTCTGGGTGATGAACAGTTCTTTAGAGGCCACAGAGAAATTCAGCGTCTCGGCCACTTTCAGGAAGTATCTGAGTTGTCGTAGTTCCATGAAGATTACAGGTTAGGCGAGATGCCGCATATCCATTCTGAGATAGTCTGGTCGTGCTGATACCAGTTAGGATTGCCAATGACCCTCGCTCCCTGTTCTGACAGCACGTCATAGAGACGGTCGAGACCATCGAAGATGAAGGCCCCTGCTTCTGGGTCGTGGCAGAAATAGAAGGCAAAAGTCTTTCCTTTCAACGGATGAAGGGCAAGGCATTTCAGCAGGCTGCTCCACTGTCCGCGCTGGCCTTCAGGTCGCCAGGTGGAGATGCAGAGCACAAAATTGTCAACAAGGCTGAGGATAGCTTCCGGGACGTGTCGCGTGCAAGTGGTCTGCGCTCCCAGATGATAGGCAATGTGCTTGGCACATGCCTTCCCCAGCAGGTTCTCGTGTTCGTAGATAACAATGGTAGATTTCATTTCAATAAACCATTTAAAATGGGAAACACTATCTCACGACAGGGTCTCCCCTGAACTTATAATAATACACGTTTGATCGCCTCATGCATCCTTACATCGAGAACGCCTTGGCATTTTCCTTTCAAAGGCTGGTCTTCAGACTTTCCTCCACTCCCAGACGCCTTCTCGCCCAAACGGGCAATGGCCTTGTTGTCTGGTAGCCATAACGGAGTTCACTGCTGCGGGACAGTCGGAGATTCTCACTCACATTCCCAATTAAGCACAGCTAAGTGCACCTTCGTGGGCCATACATTGCTGTATTGCGCTGCAAAGGTAACGATTTTCTGCGAATAAACCATCAAAAGGGGCATTTTTCTTCTATTAAATTTTTCGATAGCACCGTTCGGCACAAACAATAGCCATTAGCGAGCCATCTGCAGGAAAAGTCCTAACTTTGTGCGCAGAAACAGCAATCATCAAAAAAAGTATAGCATTATGAACTACATCCTAATCGTCATCCTCGAGTTCGCGCTGACCATCGTTGGCGTAGCCCTGCTGATCAGGCACAACGAGCGCAAAGCCTGAATGTCTGCGAACAGGAGCAGAAAAACGAAGGGAAGTTCCATGAGCATCTTTCCTTCGTTTTGTTTGGGTATTCACAGGAAAAGTCGTACCTTTGCAGGCAATACCTCTTATCTCATCACTCATGATTATCAAGACTGAGGCCATTGTGCTGCATGCACTGAAATACGGTGAGGGACGTATCATCGTCGATATGTTCACTCGCCAGCAGGGGCGACTGTCGTTCATCGTGCCAGCACCTCGGTCTGAGCGTTCCAAAATCAAGAAACAGTACCTGCAGCCACTGACGCTGCTACAATTAGAGTGCGACGTGCGACCCCAGCAACAGCTACAGAAGCTGCACGATGCCTCGCTCCTTCAGCCACTGCCCTCGCTGCTCTCCAATCCGAAGAAGCTTTCCATCGGCCTCTTCATGGCTGAGTTTCTCTATCATGCCCTGAAGGGTGAGCAGCAGAATGCCCCACTGTTCGACTATGTGCGCAGCAGCATCGAGTGGCTCGACGGCTGTCAGGATGTCTTTGCCAACTTCCACCTTGTCTTCCTCATGCGCACGGCCCGTTTCCTCGGCTTCTATCCGAACCTGGAGGATGAGAGTGATTACTTCGACCTGCGTGGCGCCACGTTCTGTAGCCAGCCTCCCCTCCACCACGAGTTTCTCATGCCTCAGGAGGCCAGCCGCATCCGTCTGCTCATGCGCATGGACTATCCCACCATGCACCTCTTTCAGCTCAGTAGGGTGGAACGAGGCCGAATCCTGGAGATTCTCTTGCTCTACTATCGCCTGCACCTGCCTGACTTCCCCGAACTTCGCTCTGTCAGCATTCTACAAGAATTATATAACAGCTAAAAGCCAAAAGAATATGGAGCCTAACACTTCCCCCCACGAGAAATACATGCGCATGGCACTGGCCGAGGCGCAGATAGCCTTTGAGAAGGGCGAGATTCCCATTGGTGCCGTCATTGTGTGTAAAGGCCACGTGGTGGCTCGTGCCCATAATCTTACTGAGACCCTCAACGACCCTACGGCGCATGCCGAGATGCAGGCCATTACGATGGCCACCAACGAGTTGGGAGGCAAGTACCTGACTGACTGCACGCTCTACGTCACTGTCGAGCCCTGTGTGATGTGTGCAGGAGCCTTGGGCTGGGCACAGGTGCCACGGGTGGTCTATGGCTGTCGCGACGAGAAGCGTGGCTTTTCCGTCTATGCCCCACAGGCCCTCCATCCGAAGGCCACCATAGAAAGCGGCATCCTTGAAGAAGAATGCCGCCAGCTTATGCAGGAGTTCTTTCGCTCTCGTCGTTCTGGCTGTTAGCCATAGCCGAGCGAGCCAAAAGCCAAAAAATCACAGGTTAATGTCGCAGCCTATGCCGAGCACACGGTTGGTACGGGTGAAAGTATCGCTGACCCCAGCCGTGGGATAGTCCTTGCGCTCATAGTTCTCGTAGTTCGTAGAGAAGTAGCCGGCCTTCAGCGTGACGACGTCGCTCACCTTGTAGTTGGCTCCGAAGCCCAGGCTGTAGCTGCTGGTCACAAACGACATGTCGTTCATATACTGGTCAGTCAGTCCATAACGGGTGAGCTGAGCACCCAGGGAAACGGTCAGACGGTCATTGATGTCCCACTCGGCACCCATCAGGAACTCATTGGTGTTGTGGTCGAGCAGGCGCTGTGTGTTGTTATACCAGTCGGCATCCTTGTCGAAGTAGTGATGCCAGCCCACGTTCACACGGATGGGATCGATGGGGTTCCACTGCGCACCAAGCGCCAGCTGTGCAGGCTGGTCTTCATTCACCTCCTCAGCATCACGGAACTTGTTCACGGCAGGAATCTCGCTGGCCTCGTTCACCGTCGATTCGTTCTTCATGCGGATCTGTGTCTTGAACTCGTACTTGGCAGCAAAGTTCCATCGCCCGGCCTTGTAGTCGAGGCCCACCACGGGAGCAATGCCCAGCGAGGTCTGGTTACACAGCAGGTTCACGCCCTGCGCATATTTCATCAAGGGGTCCATGCTGGCACGAGCACCTGTGAGCTGTGCCTGCTGAGCCTCTAACTGAGCCTTCTGTGCCAACAGCTCGGCAGGAGCCGAAGCACCTGCAGCCTCATACTGGGCAATGCCGGCATTGATCTGCGACAGACCGGCACTGATCTGGTTCAGGCCAGCATCGATGGTAGCCGTAGCACCACTGAGGAAACTGGCGAAATCCACATAGCCGCCAGCCGTCTTCACCTGGATATTGCTGATCTTGGCCTTGTAGGTGGCATCGCCATAGAGCAGGCGCAGACCTCCGTAGATGGAGAAGTTGTCGCTCACCTTATAGCCCGTTCCGAGCTGGATCCCGAAGTAATATTGACGGCCCTGCATGTAGCCGTCCATGTCGTAGCCCTCGGCACCCAGGGGATTCAGCTGTTGGGCAATGCTGCCTACCACGCTCTCAAACGAGCCCAGGCCATCGGCAAACTCACACTTGCCACCACCTCCAGGCACGCTGAAGTTGAACTGGTAGCTCCACTTGCCCTTGTTCAGGGCTGCCTGTATAGAGGGGATGCACGGAGCATCGGCCACGCCCTCGAACTCCTTCACCATGGCGCCGTTGTTCTTGCGACCTAAGGCAAAGACGGGGTTCACCGAGGTGATGGTACGTGTCTGATGGGCATACTGCCAGTTCAGTCCCAGGTGGAAACCTTCAGGCAGGAAGGCCACGCCGGCTGGGTTGGAATACACACCGTCCAGTCCGATGGCAGCATCACGTGCAGGGTTACGAAGAAAATCAATGCTTTGGTTTGTGTTGGTCAGAATGCCACCAGCCATTGCCGTGGTGGACAGGGCGGCCAGCAATGCGCTGACCAGAATCTTTTTTGTTTTCATTTTCATGCCCCCTAAGTTAGGGGGTTGGGGGTCTGAACAGACGGAACCAGACCGTTTCTTTAATCAGTTATTATCCTGTGATGGGTGCCTGCGTCTGTTCAGACCCCCACCCCCCTGACTCAGGGGGCTTAGAAAAATCGGCTGCAAAGGTAAGCAGATAGTTTGTAACTCCTGCCATTGTGTGCCCGCACTTAAAGTTTATTAACAAAAAACATGCCCATTTTTGCACAAAACGTGCAATTTGTGCAGCTTTTCGTTGCACAAAACGCCCCTAAAGTGTGCATCCATTTAAATGATTATGACGTTTTTTAATCTTTTTAGTAAAAAGAATGGCAGGAAATACAGAAAAACTTCGTACCTTTGCCGCGACTAATCGAAATTAACAACAAACATCTACTAATATGGCAAATATGTTTTCATTAGAAGGTAAGAACGCATGGATTACAGGCGCCTCTTACGGCATTGGCTTCAACATTGCGAAGGCATTCGTTGCAGCAGGTATCAAGAACATCATCTTCAACGACATCAACGAGGCAGCCCTGCAGCGTGGTCTGGACAACTACAAGGAGGCTGGCATCGAGAACGTGAAGGGCTACGTGTGTGACGTCACCGACGAGAATGCCGTGCGTGCACTCGTAGAGACCATCCACCAGGAGGTAGGCCAGATCGACATCCTGGTCAACAATGCCGGCATCATCAAGCGCATCCCCATGCACGAGATGAAGCGCCAGGAGTTCCAGCAGGTCATCGACATCGACCTCGTGGGACCGTTCATCTGCTCCAGTGCCGTCATCCCTGAGATGATGGAGCGTCGTGAGGGCAAGATCATCAACATCTGCTCGATGATGAGCGAGCTGGGTCGCGAGACCGTCAGCGCCTATGCAGCTGCCAAGGGTGGCCTGAAGATGCTCACCCGTAACATCTGCTCCGAGTATGGCGAGTACAACATCCAGTGCAACGGCATCGGCCCAGGCTACATCGCCACGCCTCAGACGGCTCCCCTGCGCGAGCGTCAGCCCGATGGCAGCCGCCATCCGTTCGACTCGTTCATCTGCGCCAAGACACCAGCCGGTCGCTGGCTCGACCCCTCTGAGCTGGGAGGCCCTGCCGTGTTCCTGGCTTCGCACGCCTCTGATGCCGTCAATGGCCATGTGCTCTACGTCGATGGTGGCATCCTCGCCTACATCGGCAAGCAGCCGAAGTAAAAAACCTCTCCCCCAGCCCCTCCCCGTGCAGGGAGGGGAGTTTTTACAACCCCACGGGGAGGCCTTTCGCATATATATATATTATTATAATTATATTATAGCATTTAAACCAATAAAAACATGAAGAAAACTTTACTCTTAATGGCTATGGCACTCTTCTCGATGACGGGTGCCTTTGCCCAGGAAGAAGGTGAAGAAGTGGTCGTTCCCGTCTTCACCAAGTCGCTCAACTCGCTCATCGAGGATGCGAAGTTCATCGTGGCCGATGCCCACTACACCAAGGGTCAGGCTGCCCTTCAGACTGCCATCAGTGCTGCTGAGTTTCACATGACTACGCTGGCCGACAATGCTGCCGTGCGCGAGGAAATGATCACCCTGCAGGCTGCTATCGACGAGTTCGTGTTTGGCAACGACTATGCCGATGCCACCGAACTGGTGCAGAACCCCAGCTTCAGCATCGACGGCAACAACTCGAAGACCATCACCTCGTGGACGGTGAACAACTTCAAGCAGAACCGTCGCGATGCTGCCACCTACGAGACCACCCGTGGCGGCTACTCCGTCCACTATTTCGCTGAGCAGTGGGTGGCCAGCCCCAACACGCTGACCAACGGTGACATGAGCCAGGTGCTCAGCAAGCTGCCTGCAGGCCACTATCGCCTGACGGCCGACTGCTTCGTACACTATCAGAAGTACGACGAGACCGTAGAGGAAGCCACGGGCGTAGAGCTCTATGCTGGCGACGTGGTGCGCGAAGTAGGTCAGACGGGCTTCAGCGACGCCGAAGCTGCTGCCTTCAGCCTCGACTTCGACGTGGCCGAGGGACAGGAAGTCACCATCGGCTTCCGTTTCACTGGTGCCAACTTCAACTGGCTGGGATGGGACAACGTGACGCTGACCTTCGTCGGCGATCCCCAGATCTACAACGACTATGTCTATGCTGAGAAATATGAAGCTGCCATCAAGGCCCTGAACGAATCGCTCGCAGCTGCCAAGGAAGCTTTCGCCAGCGAGGATGCACCCTTCTATCGCAATGAGATGCAGGCTGCCATTGAGACTGCCGAGGCCAAGCTGGCTGCTACCGATCTCGACGAGCTGGCCGAGGCTAAGGAGAACCTCGATGCCGAACTGAAAAAGTTCCAGGACTACAACAAGCACTACACAGCCCTGAAGGCTGCCATCGAGGCTGCTGAGGCCCTGCTGGCCACTGAAGACATGACCAACGGCACTGCCGATTTCCAGGCTGCCATCGACGCTGCCAAGGCTCAGATGAACGCTGCTGCTACCAACTATGCCAACGATGCCGAGGGTGGCGTGGCTGTGACCGATGCTGCCGTAGAGGCTCTGAAACTGGCTGAAAGCACCTTCCGTGTGCTCAACGCCAGCTATGCACATCCTGCCAACGTCATCACCAACGGCAGCATGGAAACTACCGACGGATGGGAGATTCTGGTTCCGGGTGCCAACCCTGGCCTGCACATCAACACCTCTGGCAACGTCACCAACTTCTCCAAGCCCTTCATGGAGTGCTGGGTGAACAACACTAACTACGGACAGGAAAACTACGCCCGTCAGACCGTCAATGCACTGCCCAGCGGACTCGAGCTGCCCAGCGGCTACTACGTGCTGAAGGCTGCTGCCCTGGCTACCCGTCAGGATCAGGCCGAACTCAAGGTCTCTGGCGTCACCATCCGCTTCCAGGATCAGGAGGTAGCCGTGCAGACTGCTAACGGCGTGGCTAACATCTACACCATCGGCTACGAGAAGGCTCAGGCAGGTGGCGATCTCACCGTTGGACTCTACATCGACGAGAGCACCGATGCCAACTGGATTGCATGGGACGAAGTGGAACTGCAGTTCGTAGGCGACAAGGACAAGTACATTGCCGACTACACCAAGGCCGTGCTCGGCGAGAGCCTCGCTGAGCTCCAGAAGACGCTCGACGAAGTGCAGGCTGCCATCGACGACGTCGATATGAACGGCGTTGACTTCGAATCCACTGCCCTCTTCTGGGCTATGGACGCTGCTAACGACATCCTCACCCACCCCACTGAGTTCACCAAGGAAGAAGTAGTGATGGCCATCCGCGACCTCACCGAGAGCCTCGCTGCCTTCTATGCCAGTGGCGTATCACCCAAGGAAGGCAAGACCTTCGACTTCACCAAGCTCATCAAGAACCCCGAGTTCGACATTGACGGAGCAGCAGGATGGATTGCTGGCGAAGGCTCAGAACTGCCCGCCGGCACCGACTGCGCCTACTGGTGGTTCGGCAGCTCAACAACCTATGAGCTCACTCAGGACTTCTATCAGGAACTCAGCGGCATGCCTGCAGGCAACTATCTGCTCGAGGTGAACGCTGCCGTCCGTGTCGATATGAACTACTCTGTCGAGAACTACAAGCCCGAGAACCTGCCCAACGTGCTCACCAGCTGCTACTTCTACGCCAACGAGAACACCTGCGACGTGCACCCCTTCTTCTATGAAGATGCCGAGAAGGGCCTCACCCTCGAGAAGATGCTCGAGATGACCAACGAATATGACTATCGTCATGGCAACGGCACCCTCATCGACTACATGCTCAAGGAGAGTGGCTACTTCGTCACAGCACTGCCCTTCAAGCTCGACGAAGAGGGCAGCATCAAGCTCGGCTTCCACCTCGAGCTGCCCGTCAGAGGCGGACAGATGCCCTTCATCGACTACTACCACCTGAACTTCTACGGCAAGCAGGATCCTACCGCCATCACCACCCTCACCAACGCTGAGGCAAAGGCTCCCGTAGGCATCTACAACCTCAATGGCCAGAAGGTGAACAACGCCCAGAAGGGTCTCTACATCATCAATGGTAAAAAGGTCGTGATTAAGTAAAACGAGCTCGATCTTGGAATCAAAGAGACTGTTACATCGCGTAGCAGTCTCTTTTTTGTTAGCTGCCAGCTCTCGTCACGACCTCTACTCCGGTCTTACCGGAACGGGCGAGCCACCGTTGGCCTTGTACGTATCCCAGTCCTCCAGGGGGATGCGCTCAATCCAGGTGGTGCGCTTGTGGGTCTGCGGGTCCTCTGCCATGTTCACCTTCACGTAGTCGCCCTTCTTGAACGAGCAGGCGGCCTTGAAATAGGTGGAGGCCAGCTTCTGCACGTCGTCGCCGATGGGACGGAAGCGCAGGTGCACGCCCTTGATCATGTCCTCGCAGTCGGTGGCGATGAACGTCTCCACGTCGCTCTTGCCGGCGTTCTGGGCGCAGGTGATAGAGGGGTAGAACTCGCCCAGTCCGTCGAGCACCACGCCATAGCCCTGGCTCACCAGCTCGGGAATACACTTCTTCAGCTGTGCCAGCACCAGCGCCAGCACCTCGTCAGTGACCAGGCTCCCGTGCTCCGCCATGTGCTTCACCAGTCCGGCGGTGCTCAAGGTGCCCTTCTTGTACAATACGGGGTAGATACGCCCGTACTTCGTGCTCGACTCGTTGTTGTTACGGCGAGCGTCAATCTGCATCTGTAAATTCAGTTCAGCCATAGTTTTT
>CAJOFE010000033.1 GCA_905233825.1 uncultured Prevotella sp.
GATAAGACTCCTATCAAGGAACTCTTTACCAAGGAACCTGAGTATGTTGCTGATGATGGTCAATTGACTCTTAATTTTATTTAGTGGACATTAATGATATGATTTGATTAATCGGCTGTACTTCCACTATTGTCGCTGGCCTGGGGAACATATACCACGAACCACAGGTCGGGATCAGATGCTGAGGTGAACCTCAGTTGGGTCAGGTCAAAGTTGGTGTCTGCGGCCTTCACAATGAACTGCTGTGAGAGCAAATCAATAATGTCAGCTACTGACGAAAGGGTGTTCTTTACGTTTTCAGCTGCTGTGGTAGCACCCTTGGCATCGGCACCAGGGCCTTCGTAGTTGAACTTCACACCGTCGGAAGTCATCTCGGGAGTGTAGTTGTAGCCTACAGAAGTGGGCGTGTTGGTGCCAGGAGTATAGCGTACCTGCCACTGGAAACTCTTGTTAACGGCATTCCACATGTAGCGAAGACCCACGAAACCATAGGCCTTGTTCTTGTTCTTCATCTGGGCAAAGCCTGCTGTCAGGTTGTCGATGTAGGTCTTGAACTTAGGCGACATGGCATTCTCGGTGGTAATGATGTCAATCATGCGGTCGCCCTTGGCATTGGTGTATTTGGCGAAGAACTCAGGAGCAGGATAGCCCTGAATGATGAATGCAGGATTGTCGGTACCGATGAACTTGTCCTGAGTGGGGTCATAGCGCAGTTCCTGGAGTTTCCCTTCAAGATAGTCCTTCTCAAAGGCATCGCGGAAGCGCAGGTAGTAGTCATTGCCACGCTTGGTGATGAGGAAGGGGTTGAAGCTCTCGTTGGCAATGGCATCAGATCCCAAAGGATAGATGTTGGGCACACCGTCGTTGGAATCATCCATGTTGTAGATGCTGTCGGGACCGAAACAGATGAGGTTACCGATAGAGGCATTGGCCTGGAACATCTTGTTGTGGAAAGCCTTCACGTCGGCCAGATATTCCTGATAATCAACACCCACCTCCACGGGAGTGAGCAGGTTATAGGTGTTGCGCTTCTTGCCTTTCAGCATCATGTAGCTGGCATCTTCGGGGGCATCGACAATGATGAACTCATAGTCGCCACCACAGCCTTCACTCTGCTCGTCATCACCAGTCCAGGAAATATCCTCGGGGTCGCTGAAGGCATGCATGCATGCATTGAAGGTGTTGAACGACAGCACAGGGCCGTTGTCCTTGATGACCTCCCATACCGAGGTAGCAGTGGCATAGGTGTTGTTAGAGAAGCGGTTGTCCATCGATACATCCACAGAGAAGTCGGGGTTGAATCGCATCAGGATGAGGTAGCCACTACCATAAGGTGCCTCGTCGTTATAGGTGGGATAATACTGCATGGCCCATCCATTGGGCTGTGCCTCTAAGCGTGCGGAGTACTTGGCACTTGACTCGTTCAGTCGTTCAGCAGCACTCTTGTCGAAAATGGCTTCCTCTTCACCTGCACAACTGGTCAGCGCTACGCTAAATGATAAATGACAAATGATAAATGATAAACCTATCAAAAGTCTATGAGATGTCTTATTAATCATAATTCTCAATTTTCAATCTTCAATTTTCAATTTACTTAGCAGTTTGCAGTTTCTTGTACTCCTCTACCTCCTGTATCAGCTGCTCATAGAGCGTGGGCTTGTCGGGGTTGGCAGGATCTATGTAGGTCAGACGATTGACAAAGCTGCCATACTGGTCACGCAGGAAGTTACCCTCGTCATCAGTGACATACTGGCGTGTCTGCACTTCCTTGCGCAGCTCGTCAAGGTCAATGTTCCAGTTGTCCTTCAGCCAGGTACGCACCAGATCAAGCTTCTGCAGGATGACAGCCTGGCCATCGATGTTATCAATATCGGTGCTGACAGTATAGTTTCCGTCGGCATCAAGTGCCACAAAGCCATTGGCATTGCGGGGCACCACCTTGCGTACAAGCTTGTATTCATAATTAGCTGTCATGCGCAGGTAGCCGATGGTGTCGTAGTTACAGTTCAGACGGCTATAGCCTGTGAGGTAATCCTGATAGGCACGGGGATAATAGGCACGGTAGTCATCTACCTGATAGTCAATCTCTTCCCAGTCGTAATGGGCAGTGTTGAGCAGCTTGTCCCAGCGATCCTGATCGTAGGTGACATAGCATGCCAGCGTCTCTACCCAGTCCTCACCAGCCTGTGATGAACCGTAAGGAGTGACGAAGCCCAGTCCAGCCTGGATGGTGTCGCTCTTTGATGCCCAGCCCATAGCGTCGTAAAGACCTGAACTGATGGTGTTGAAGGCAGTGGGGCGCAGCGATGTTTGGTCAAGGATATGGCCAAACTCGTGGTGCATGGTGTGGAAGAACAGCTGGTTCATTCCGTAGGGGCCCTCAATCTGGTTTACGTTGAGCTTGTTCACTTCCATCAGCGTCACCTTGATACCACCCTCGGCAACACCAACCTCACGGGAACCATCGCTCAGATAGCCAGGTGAACCGATGACATGGATGATGCGGGGTGAGTATTTCTTCAGGAACACGTCCTTCTCACCAGCCAGCTTGGTATAGACATCAAGCCACAGATACTTCACCAATACTGCCAGATCGACGCTCTTCTCATAGGAGGCAGGCACGAGGTTCTTCTGCATGTCGCTACCCACATCCTCCATCTTGTAGATGAACTTCAGGTTATAGGGCTCCAGGAAGTTCTTCTTCACGAAGGTGTCAAGCGGGAAGGTATAGACACTACGGTCCAGCGGATACTCAGTGGTGTCGTAGATGCTGGGACCCAGGTCATCTTCACTACAGGAAGACAGCGCTACGCTAAATGACAAATGACAGATGACAAATGATAAACCTATCAGCAGTCTTTTTCTTATTTTCGTATTCATAATCTTCAATCTTCAATTTTCAAACTTCCATTTAGTTCATGCGCAGATCGTCAAGGTTCATACTTGCAGGTTTGACGTGTGACGTAGTGTCAGTGGTGAGTGATGCAGGCTGCGAAGGTTCCATACCTGCAGCAATGGCATCCTGCGGAATCTCCAGTGCACGGCGTGGGTCATTCCAAGTCATGCGCAGTGTGTCGTTCTGTACACCAGTGCTGGTGTTGTTGCCATAGACGTGATAGTATTCCATGCCCCAGCGCTTCAGGTCGAAGAAACGCTTGCCGGTGAAGTTGGTCTCATAGCGACGCCAGTAGTTCACACAGTTCATATAAGGCACAGCGTTCTCAGGAATATTCCAGTTGGGATCCATGTTCTTCAGGAAGTCCCAGTTGTCGAAGCAGTTATAGTTGGTCGAAGTGTTCTTGGCAAACCAGCTCTTGATCATATCATCGGTGAGTGGCATCATATTGTTATTAGCCGCATAAGTCATCTTCGTCTTTTCAGAGAAGTTCATGGTGCCGAGGTGATAGGTACAGAGGTCTTCGCTGGCTCCTGCCAGGTCACCCAGGTTCACCTTGGCTTCAGCACGCTCTAACAACAGTTCCATGAGCGTGAACTCACGACGGATAGTGTGGGCATAGCCGATACCAGCCACCTTGTCAGTATATTGGAACTGCTCTCCAATCCAGCCAGGCTCGAAGCCATAGTCACGACTACCGAAGAGTCCTGAAACAAAAGCAGAAGGATTGCCTACCCAACCTCTCCACATCGGTGCATTATGGAAGTAGATGGCACGGGCAGACAGACTGCCTTGCTCATAACGATAACGCGACTTGCGGAAGATGGTGGAATAAGTGTCGATGAGCATCAGGTTGTTGAAGTCATAGGGCGTCTGCCAAACGGTAGCAAAGTCATCCAGATAGGAGCAGTCGTCCAGAGGAGCATAATCGAAGAACTTGGGCTGAAGCTGCGTGTTGTCAGTACCCAGCACCATATTTGCATGCTCTACTACCTTGTCCCACTGGTGCAGGAACAGATAGACACGGGCAGCAAAGGCATGAGCAGCATCTTCGTTGAAGTGCCATTTGGGCTTCTCGTAGTTGATATTGCTGATGTTCTTCAGACCTTCCTCAAGGTCGGCCACAATCTTCTTGTAGGTCTCTGTCACATTGCTGCGGCTGTAGGTGTCATCCACAGTGTTGATAACCTCTGTGATATAGGGGATACCGATATCGTTCTTGCTGGCCTCTTCATTCTTGTAGGCCTGCGAGAAGATGTTCACCAGGATGAAGTGGCAATAGGCACGGATGAGCAGGGCCTCGCCCTTGGCAGCAGACAACTGTGGGGTCATCTGTCGGCCATTGTCAGTGAGTTGGTTGATACCCTCCAGGACCTCATTGACCGAGTTGATGGTGAGATAGGTGCTGCTCCACATGCCTCCAGGAGTGTCGCTTGATGTCGAAGACTTGACAGGCTCAAAGCGGTAAGCCTCGTCATCCTGACGTCCTGATGAGGACAGGTTATAGTGGGTTAGACTCTGCTTGGCACTGCCGTCAATAGGGTAGTGCTCAGAGTTGAGGTCCATGACGTTATCGCTTGACAACTCGCAGAACCAGCCGTAGTTAGAGTCGGGATAGGAACCTGTGAGCAGCATGATGATCTGATTCTCAGTGGCCAGCTCCACACGGTCGTCGGGTGCTTTGTCAAGGAAGTCGCTGCACGAGGCGAAGAGGAAAGCTGAAAGAGGAATGAGGAAAGCATGATGTCCTGCTTTCTTTACCTTATTATATATATTGTATTTCATCATAATCTTCAATGTTCAATATTCAATTTTTCAATCTTCAATCTCCAATCAGATTCCCAGACGTACGGTGAAGGTGAACTGCTTTGAGAGAGGCGTTGCCACACCACCGGAGTTAACGAACTCAGGATCCTGTCCGTTCAACTTCTTGTCAGCATAAATCAGGAAGAGGTTGGTGGCATCGAGTTTCAGTGAAGCGGTGCTCAGGCCAATCTTGCTGATGAACTGTGGGTTGAAGTCGTAGGTCAGCGAGATGTCCTTCATACGGATGAAACCACCATCAGCCACACGGGCTGTAGAATAGTTGTATGCGTTGTAAGCATAGCTCAGATAGTTGTCCTTGTAGTTCTGACGTACAGAAGCGATGGCAGGAATGTCAGTCAGCTTCTCGTCGCCAGGCTGCACCCAACGGTTCTTGAACTCCTTCGGCATGGCAGCAAGGTCGCTGTAGCTGGCAGAGAAGACAGGGTCAAGGCGCAGTTTGTTACCGAACGAATAAGTGATGAACACATTCAGACGCCAGTTCTTCCAACGGAACATGTTGTTCAGACCACCCGTGTAGGTAGGCTCCGTGGGACCTTCATACTTCAAGTGATCCAGACGCTCGTATTCCTGGAAATAGACGTCACTGGTCGTTGTCTCACCACTCTCGTTAATAACCTGAGGGATACCCTCGTCGTTCAGTCCCTGGAACTGGAATGAGAACAGGGCACGGTGAGGATAGCCTTCGCGGGCATAACCACTGGAAGAAACGAGGTCGATGACACGTGAGACTGACATCAGGTCGGTAATCTCAGTGTAGTTGTAGGCGAAGGTCAGGTCAGTATTCCACTGGAAGTCTTGCGACTTGATGTTCTGTGAAGAGATGGTGGCCTCTACACCATGTGATTTCATCGAAGCCACATTAGCATACTGGCGACCTATAACTTGTCCGTAGTAATAACCCATCAGGTCGAAGTTGTCGCGCCAGTAGGCATCGGTTACCACGTTGATGCGGTTGTTGAAGAAGCCCAGATCGACACCCACGTTGAACTCATGCTTCTTCTCGTAAGTCAGATCCTTGTTACCCAAGCTCGACTGATAGAGTGCCAGCTCCTGCTGGTCGCCCTGAGGACGCCACATGTTGGTGGAGCGGAAGATAGGCTTGGCATTTGAGGCTGCAGTCTGCTCACCTACCAGTGAATAGCTCAGACGAAGGGTAGCGTGCGAGAACTTATAGTTGGTTTTCTCAGCCCATTCCTTGAAGAACGGCTCCTCATGGGCATTCCATGATGCAGAAACGTTCCATGTGGGCAACCAACGGCTCTGACGGCTCTTGCCTAACTGGTTAGAACCGTCGTAGCGTGCAGTGAAGTTACCTGAATAGCGGCCCTTGTAGCTGTAGTTCACATTGCCGAAATAAGCTAAGCGGCGGTTCCATGAACGGCTGAATGAGGTCAGTTCAGTACCTTCCTCCTTAGCCTGCTTGTAGAAGTCGGGAGTGATGGTCACGATGCGGTTCATATTGTAGTTTACACCGTAATCCTGATGCTCACGGGCATCATAATCGGCACGGTTAGCTTCCATACCTGCCAATGCACTGAAGATGTGGGTCTCCACGTCGTTCACCGACCACACGTGGTTGTAGTTCACAGTGCCACGGAAGTCAAGCTGCTTCACTTGGTTCAGGTTCTCAATGAAAATACCGCCCTGAGGCATCACCGAAATAGGCAATGAGTTGGGTTTGTCGGGATCGCTGTACAGGTAGGGGTTCGAGTACATGATATTGGGGTTATCTACACCTGCACGGTAGGCCTCGGCCTGGTTCGAACTGTCCAGGATAGAGTGGTCACGGGCAGAACGGTTTACACGATAGCTGCCCAGCACATTCACTGACAAGCCACGGAAAGGCTTCCATTCCAGTTCTCCCTGGAACTTCAGGTCCATCACGTTGATGTCGATATAGTTGTTGTCCAGCTCATGGAAGATGCTGAACGGGGCGTAGTTGCGAGTATAGGTCTGCCAGGGATCCAGCGTGCGGCTGGTGTTCAGTGCATAGCTGAAGGGGTTGATGTCAAATGAGCGGCTGACTGCACCACTCACCACGTCAGTACTCTGGTTCAGCGTGCCAGGAGCCGTCTGGTCACGATAGCTGCCATTGGTGCGCAGAGTAGCGGTGAGGTTCTTCGACAGCTTGTAGCTGGCATTGATGTTGGCAGTGTAGCGTTGCACCTTCGAGTCCTTCGTCCAGCCTGGATCGACCATCGCCGACAAAGAGGCATACATGCTCGACTTCTCAGTACCACTGCTCACGCTGATGGAGTGGGTCTGCATGATGTTGCTGTTGAAAAGCAGGTCGAACCAGTCGGTATTGCGGAACTCGGCTTCCTGTAAGTATTTGGCCATTGCTGCCTCGGTAAAAGGCAACTCAAAGGTACCCTTGTTGGCATTATACTGATCCATCAGACCGTACATCTTGCCATAGAGACCAGCTGATGAGGCATTGGCCACCTGCGAGAATTCGAGCCATCCCTTGGCCTCCATCTCCTTGTAGATACCCATCTGCTCCTGCGAGTTCGAGATGTTGTAGTCGCTGTAGCTGGGCTTCAGACGGTGGGTGAACTCACCCGTGTAGTTGATGCTGCTATGACCAGCACGTCCTTTCTTGGTAGTGATGACCACCACGCCCGACATGGCACGTGCACCATAGATAGAAGTAGCACTACCATCCTTCAGCACCTGGAAAGACTCGATATCATCGGCATTCAGTCCAGCAATGGCATTCGAGATCAGTGTTGTGGCATCACCACTCGACAGGTCATCGGCATCCACATTCACGGCATCCTCCATGATCACGCCATCGACCACCCACAGGGGACTGCTGGAACCATAGATAGAGGTGGCACCACGCACACGAATCTTCGGGGCTGTACCGAAGGTACTACTGACGTTCTGCACCGACACACCTGCTGCACGTCCTTCCAGTGAGCGGGTCACGTCTGCCACACCATCCAGCTTGGTTTCTCCGGCATCAATCTTTGTCGTAGCACCCGTAAACAGACGTTTGTCCATCTTCTGGATACCTGTGACAACGACCTCATCCACGGTGTGGGCATCGGTCTGCAATGTTACCTTCATGCCATTCTTTGGAGTAAGCGTCTGTGTCACCATACCGATGTAGCTGATGACAATCTTCTTTCCTGAGGGGACGGCGATGCTGAACTTACCGTTCATGTCCGTCTTCGTTCCCTGCTTGGTGCCCTGAATCATGACGGTGGCACCGATACACGGTTCACCGTTATCTTCAAAGACTGTGCCCGAAATGGTATTCTGGGCAAGGGCCATTCCTAATGACAGGAATAGTCCCACCAAGAGCATTGTTAGTCTTTTTTTCATAAAACGTATCTAAGTTCTTAAATTTTAAAACGCATTTGGGGTGCAAAGGTACTGCTAAAATATCAAAAAAGCAAATAAATTAATCAAAATCTGACATTTTTGTTGCATTTTTATTGTTTTCTGAGCAGACTGCATGCGTTGCGGAGCCAAGCCACTTCGTCGGGTTGCAAATGGGGTGAAAGGTAGTCGAAGACCATCTGGTGGTAGTTGTTCAGCCAGGCCAGTTCTTCTGTCGTCAGCTCTTCAACAATGATGGGGCGTTTGTCGATGGGGCAGAGTGTCAGCGACTCGAACTGCAAGAACTTCCCGAATTCATCGGTCATGCCCTGGCCATAGGGGTCTTCGGGTGTGTAGGGAACAATGAGCAGGGTGTTCTCGATTCGTACACCAAAGCGTCCTGCCAGATAGATGCCGGGCTCGTCGGTGACAGTCATGCCAGCTACCAATGGGGCAGGCTTCCACTCCATGCGAATTTGGTGAGGTCCTTCGTGTACGTTCAGGTAGGTTCCCACACCATGTCCTGTGCCGTGCATATAGTGCAGGCCTTCGCGCCACAATGCTTGCTTGGCCAACACGTCGAGCTGTGTGCCGCTGATGCCCGATGGGAACTTGGCCATCTCTATCTGGATATGGGCTTTCAGTACCAACGTATAGACGTGCTTCTCGTAGTCGGTGAGGGGACCTAAAGGGATAGTACGTGTGATGTCAGTCGTGCCGTTCATGTATTGTGCGCCGCTGTCGAGTAGCAGGAAACTCTCTGGTTTCAGGGGAATATCGGTATCAGGCGTGGGCTCATAGTGCACGATGGCACCATGTTCGCCATAGGCGGCAATAGTGTCAAATGAGATGTCGCGGTAGAGAGGCTGCTGGGCACGAAGCGAGGTGAGTTGGTGGTCGATAGTGAGCTCTGTTTCCTTCGTCACATCACTCTCGTCAAGCCATTTCAGAAATTTCACCATGGCGATGCCGTCATGCAGCATCGCCGACTTAAAACCCGCTATCTCGGTGGTGTTCTTCACTGTCTTCATCCGCTTTACGGGTGATTCAGCTTCGATGACATGGCTACCTGCCGCATCCTTACTCCACAGCTCCTTACTCCTTACTACATGATACAGCCTATAGTTCACCTCGTCGGGATCGAGCAGGATGTTGTACTCGAAATAGTCTTTCAGTCCACGCTGTACTTCCTCGTAACCACTTACTTTTACACCTTCTGCTTGCAGATAGGCGATCACCTGTGGGGTCAGCTTATCTTTATTTACATATAAAGTAACATCCTTTGACGAAATAAGCAGGTAGCTGACGAATACAGGATTGCAATGCACATCGGTGCCACGCAGGTTCAATGTCCAGGCGATGTCGTCGAGGGCCGCCATCAGCATGCCGTCAGCATGTTTCTCCCTCAGAGCCTTGCGTATGCGGGCAATCTTGTCGTGTGCAGCCTCACCAGCATATTGCATAGGATAGATCTCCACTGGATTGTGGGGAATGAGTGGACGGTCATGCCATATCTGCGACAAAGGATCGAAGTTGGTGCGTAGGGTCAGACCGCCCTCTTGGCGCAACTCTGCTATCAGCTCTTTCACTGTGTTGGCCGAACAACACCAGCCATCGATGCCGACTTCGGTAAGTGATGAGTGGATTTCTTGTCCTATCCATTGTGCTATGGTGGGTGTGCCAGGCATCTTCAGCTTCATCAGTTGGAACTCCGTGCCGCTGAGTTGCTCTTCGGCAGCAAGGAAGTAGCGGCTGTCCGTCCACAGGGCAGCACTGTTCAAAGTAACTACAGCTGTTCCTGCCGAGCCGTTGAAGCCACTGATAAACTCGCGGCCTTTCCAATGGTCGGCCACATATTCACTCTGATGAGGGTCTGTGCTGGGGAAAATGAAGGCAGCCAGATGCTCCCTGCGCATCACTTCGCGCAGGTCTCTGAGTCGTTGTTCAATCTTATTCATTGTTTTTTGTCATTTCTACTTTGCAAAGATACAAAAAAGAAGTGATAAGTGATGAGTGAAAAGTGAAAAAAATGCATGCCGATGAATATTTTTCCTGTTTTCCATCCTTCTTTTCCAATCTTTTTCGTAATTTTGCGGTCTGAAATTATAAAACGTAAAAACATAAATCATTAAATCGTAGATTACTATGGCATTTTTGACAAACGACAAACTGGTCATCGTCGGCGCAGCTGGCATGATCGGTAGTAACATGGCCCAGAGCGCATTGATGATGGGTCTCACCAGTAACCTGTGTCTGTATGACGTTTTTTCTCCTGAGGGCGTAGCCGAGGAGATGCGTCAGAGCGGCTTTGACGAGGCCACCATCACCGCCACCACCGATGCCGAGGAGGCTTTCCGTGATGCTAAGTATATCATCTCTTCTGGTGGCGCTCCCCGTAAGGAGGGTATGACCCGCGAGGATCTGCTGGCTGGCAATTGTAAGATTGCTGAGGAGCTGGGACAGAACATCAAGAAGTACTGCCCCGACGTGAAGCACGTGGTGATTATCTTCAACCCCGCTGACCTGACAGGTCTGGTGACGCTGCTCTACTCTGGCTTGAAGCCCGGGCAGGTGACCACGCTGGCTGGTCTTGACACCACTCGTTTGCAGAGTGCGCTGGCCAAGAAGTTCGGTGTGCTGCAGAGTGAGATTAAGGGTTGTGCTACCTATGGCGGTCACGGCGAGCAGATGGCCGTATTCGGCAGCCATGTCACTATCAAGGGCCGTAAGCTGACCGACATCATCGGCACGCCTGAGTTCCCCGTCGAGGAGTGGGAGCAGATGAAGACTGATGTCACCAAGGGTGGTGCCGCTATCATCAAGCTGCGTGGCCGTTCTTCGTTCCAGAGCCCCTCTTACCTCAGCGTTGAGATGATTCGCGCTGCTATGGGTGGTGAGCCCTTCCGCTTCCCCGTTGGCACCTATGTGAAGACCGACAAGTACGACCATATCATGATGGCCATGAAGACCACCATGACAGCCGAGGGTGCCAAGTACGAAGTGCCCGAGGGACTGCCCGAGGAGAACGCCAAGCTCGACCAGAGCTACGAGCACCTGTGCAAGATGCGTGACGAACTGGTCACGCTGAACATCGTGCCCCCCATCAGCGAGTGGAGCAAGATCAATCCGAACCTGTAATATGGCATTGATTAAAAGTTATCGCGGTCTCGCTCCCAAGTGGGGGCGAGACTGCTATTTCAGTGAGAACGCAACGATTGTGGGTGATGTGACCATGGGAGACCAGTGTTCCGTGTGGTTCAACGCCGTGGTACGCGGTGACGTGGCTCCCATCACCATCGGCGACCGTACGAATGTGCAGGACGGCTCCTGTGTGCATGTGACCCACGATACAGGTCCCACACATATCGGTTCCGACGTCACCATCGGCCATAACGTCACCGTGCATGCCTGCACTATCCACGACGGAGCCCTCATCGGCATGGGCTCCACGCTGCTCGACGGCTGTGAGGTGGGCGAGGGTGCCATCGTTGCTGCTGGTGCCCTGGTGCTGCAGAACACAAAAATACCTCCACACGAAATATGGGGAGGTGTGCCTGCGAAGTATATCAAGCCTACGCGTCCTGGCCAGACCGACAATGCTGCCCACTACGTGGAGTATGCGAAGGAGTATCGCGAAAACGGATAGTCTGCGTCTCCTATATCCTCAAGGAAAATCATATCAAATTGACGATAGTTTCTTAATATCGTCATTCTATTGTTATTGAGTTGATTTGTCTTTTTCCAGTTCACGTTGATTCATATTTTCGGTGAAGGTTTTGGTCATCTGTTCACTACTCTTTTTCAGGCGTGGTGAGAAAACGATGGTGAAGACAATGGCAAGGACGACAAAGATGCCGAGTATGCCGTTCCAGTAAACGGTGCGCCCGATGATGAAGCTGACGAAGGCGGCACCGATTACAAGGCGTAGTAGCTGGAAGGCCAGAAGTTTTACGCGGGTGGCTCGGCCACTGTTCCAGAGGGCTATCACGTCGGCACTACGGCTGCCATGTCGCATCAGCATCCATAGGAAAGGGGCGCAGAGAATCAGGCAGATCAAGGCGGTGATGATTCCAGCCCAAGGCGCGGGCAAGAGGCTGGCGATGTATGGCTTACCGAAATAGAACATTAGGGCGATGAGGGCCATGCAAAGCACGCTTTGGATGAGAATGACGATGCCTGTGTGCTTCAGATAGGCGCGCCAGTGGATGAACCTTACTTTGTGCCACCGCCGAGGGCAATGTAGAGGGCGATGACGGCCTGGGCGCCTTTGTACATGTTGGAGGCCTCGCTGAGCTGGGCACTGAGGAGGGACTCCTGGGCGGTGAGCACTTCGAGGTAGCTGGCCTTGCCGTTGTCCATCAGTTCATGCGTGCCAGTGTAGGCATCGTAGAGCACCTCGACCTGACGGTGATAGTACTGGTGCTTCTCGCGGGCGGCCTGGCAGTCGGCCATAGCTTCGTTCACCTGGTTGCCGGCGTCGATGACGGTCTGCACGTACTTCTTCTGCAGGTCTTCCTCCGTCAGCTGGTTGATCTTGAGGTTGGCCTTCAGCTTGCCGCGGGCGAAGATGGGCTGTGTCAGCTGACCAACAAAGTTGAGCAGGAGCTTACCGGGGTCGACGGGCTGCCCACCACCACTGTTCGTCCAGCCACCTGTTCCCGTCAGCGTGATGCTGGGGAAGAAGGCAGCACGGGCAGCCTGGGTGTTGTAGAACGCCTCCTCCATGCCGGCAGTGGCCATGCGAATGTCGGGTCGCATCTCGAGCATGGCAGCGGGCACGCCAATCTTCAGGAACTTCGTGTCGAACATGCGCTGGCCGGTGTCGCCCTGAGCCTCAGGATGATGCAGGGCCGAAGATCCCCAATTCTGACGGTTGATGTGCTGCGGCGTAATGCCAATCAGCTTGCACAGCGCATTCTCCGTAGCACGTATGTTGCGGCGTGTGTCTACTATCTGTGTCTTCACGTTCAGGTACGACGACTCCATCTGGTTGACGGCAGTGCTGTATGACTTACCATTCTCCCAGAGCGTCTTCTGCGTCTCGAGCGAGGCGTTCCAGAGGCTGTCGGTAGCCGTCAGGATGGTCAGCTGCTGGTCGAGCAGCTGCAGCATGTAATACTGCTGGGCTGTGGCCGAGACGAGGTTCGCCTTAACGGCCTCCTCACGCAGTCTGGCCTGAAGGAGCACTGCCTGCGACGCGCGCTTCTTATTGGTAAGCGAGCCGAACACATCAACATCCATCGACAGCTGCAGCGGCAGGTTGTAGGTCTTCGACCACGGGTTGTCGTCAAACTTGGCCAGTGTTCCCTGAGGCGAGAAGTAGAGCGAAGGCAGGAAGGCCATCTTGGCCATCTTGAGCGAAGCCTCGCTCTTCTCCACGGCGATGCGTGCTGAGTTCAGGTCGGTGTTGTTGGCCAGCACCTGCTCGATGAGCTGCTGCAAAAGCGGGTCGGTGAAGAACTCGCGCCACGACATCTGGGCCAGCGACTCATCGCCTACAGAGCCACCCCTAATCGTGCCGAAAGCATCAGCTGGGGCCTCAGCCTTCTGCTCGTACTTATTGTATAGGCCGCAGCCCGTGAGGGTGAGGCAGGTGAAGATTAGAATGATGTTCTTTCTCATTGGTTTATATGATTACTTTGTTTTTATTTCTCTCTTTATCTATATCCGCAGGCCGAAAAACGTGCGAACGCGCCACTTGATGTTATGCACGGCAAGATTATCCTCATGGCCAATATTGGTAAAATTAAACACCATCGACAGGCCATAGAATTTGTTGCCCGACTGACGCACCACGGCTCCGCGTCCGGTGATGATAGCCTCGGGGAAGTGGTAGTGCAGGGGCACGCGCGCATCGCCGAATCTCATCGACGTGTTGCTGTAAACGATGAATGTGGGCAGCGCGGAGATATGCAGCAGCCATCCTTGAGCCGGCACGTAGTTGTAGCCGTAGCCTGCGCCGAGTGCCAAGTTCGTAATCTTCAGCCGCATATCCGGTTCCCAGTCGAGGGTGGCACGCTGCCCCTGGCCCGACGCGGCCAGCAGGAAGCTGCCCGCCGACTGCCGCTGGATATAGCTCTGCGAGAAGGCGGCGGGGTAGGAGAAACGGCGGTTGTTGAAGACATAGAAGGCATTCACGTTGAGCGTCTTCACCTTCAGCACTCCGTCGGGCAACTCAATGCGCTCCATTCCCTCGTGGTCGTGCCAGCCGGTGAAGTTGTGCGCATCCTGGTAGATGACGTCGAAGCCGAAGCGACGGCCGTAGCTGTTGAAGTTCAGCTCGTAGTCGCGGTACTTGCCCATCAGTTTGGCAGGATTGAGTGCCGCACTGAGCGAGAAGCCCAGATAGCTGACGGCCAGGCTGATTGTCGATTTGTAGTCAGCCTTCATTTCTGAATTGAAATGCAGACCGTTTTCGATGCCCTTAGCCTCGATCTTGGCTCCCGACACGTTGAGTCGCGCCGTAACAGTCCACTTCGTCGCCGGACGTGTGATGTAGGCCGTGTCGATATTGCCCTTGTGGTACCTCAAGCTCAGCAGGCTGTCCACACGATGACGAAGGCTCTGCGCACTGGCCTGATGAAAGGCCAGTGCTGCCAAGAGACATATAGCGGACAGCCGTTTGTTCATGCTACCTGATTACCTTCTTGCCATTATTGATGTACAATCCCTTGACGGGAGTTCCGTCCAGCATACGCCCCTGCAGGTCGAAGTAACGACTGGTGCCGTCGGCTTCGATGGCGCGGATGGTAGGCTGGATGCCAGAGGTGCCACCCTGATTATAGGGGATGTTGCCTTCGTAGCCCAGATTCTCGAAGCTGGACTTCTCGCTCGTGCTGGTACCCTGCTGGTCGCTCATTTGGAACATGGTCTTATAGGTTCCTGGCATAGCAGCGGCACTCATGCGTGCTGCGGCGATGGAGTCTGGGGAAGCGTCTGCCTCGAAATAGCCCCGGAAGGCTGCCAGACTGTGCTGCACCGTGCCTTCCTCATCAGGCCGGAATGGTGCCCATGTACCATCATCGCGCAAACCGTAGATGTTCATCTTATTGGCATCCATATCGGAAATGCTGGTGAAGTTGGCCTTCCACTTTCCTACGGGCGTGAGCTTGTCTTCAAAGTACCAGTCCTCGAAGCTATTGACCACGTTCAGGTCGTCATCTATAATGGTGTTGTTCAGCGTGACTCCAGCAGCACTAAGATTGATTTGCCCCTTCAACACGATGACAAGGTATGCCCTGCCGGCTTGCATGAGATTGGGGGTGTCACTGCCGTCGGGCAGGAAGATGAACTGCTTGTAGTATTCCTCCTTGAAAGCCAGACGGAAAATCTTGGCCTGGTCAATTTCGTAATAGTCGGTGAAGTCGTAGTCGTAGGGCAGGCTGACGATGTAGGCACGGGGAATCCAGCTGCCGTCGCTCTGCGGAATGGCAGCAAGGGTGCGGTCGTAGCTGACGTTGACAGTCTTGCCGTTGTACTGTTCGAGCACCGCGCTGTTGACCATGTCGTTATTATCAGTAAGGGTTACCACTTCGATAGGCTTGCGGAAGCCGTAGAAGTTGTCGAGCGAAGCACTCGGCGAGGTGAAGCGCAGCTGATAGACGCCAGAATAGGGAGCCACGAAGTAGGCGTAGCCGTTCTGCACAAAGGTGTCGTAGTAGGTCCAGCTATCGTCGCCGTCGAGGCTGTAGTACACGTTCAGCTGACCACTGGCACCGCCACCCATGAACATACCCATCATGGCCATCAGGCCGCCACCGCCCAGTTCAACCTCAAAGCGCAGTACGTCGCCCTTCTTGGCCTGCAGACGCGGGGTGATGAGTTCGTAGGCATCAGAGCTTGTGGTGGCCATCCACGACTTGGGTGCAGCATCGCCACCGCCTCCCATCAGTCCACTCAGCATGTCCATCAGGCCACCGCCGCTATTAGGCAGTTTGACCTCCCAGCCGGTGCTCTCCCATTCAGCGGGCATGTCGATAGGTTTCGTCTCGTCCTCACGCAGGAACTCAGGTTCGAAGTTCTCCGTCCAGGCATCAGCATAGGTGCTGTAAGCCGTCAGCGGATAAGTGAGAGGGTCGAGGACTGGGGTCGTCGGTGCAAAGGTGACAGCTCCACGGTGTATGCCCAACGACTGTTCATTAAATAGATAGGTGACATCGATGTAGGCGGTGTCGCTGGCATTGACGGCGAAGTCCTTGGCACTGAGGGCGAAGGTGGTATCGTCGGTAGAGGCAATAGCACCCTGCAGGCTTCCGGTACCCGTATTGACCACAGCCAGCGTCTGGATGCTGTTGGCCTGCTGCATGCCGAAGTTGACGGCACGGGCAGCGGTATTGTTGTGGAGCACGTAGATGTCAGGGGCGTTCTCGTCGAGATGGAATCCTGCGATGCTGTCGACGACGATGCTGTCGGAGGCAATGATGCGGAAGCGGTACTCACCGGGCTCGATGTAGCCCACCCAGAGCGTTCTGTAAGTGGAGTCGAGGGGTTCGGTAAACTCCTTCACCTTCTCCCACTTGTTGCTGCCATAGACCGACTTCTCGACGACAATCGACGAACCGCCGCCACCGAACAGGGCACCCATGCCAGCCATGCCATCGTCGCCGCTGCCGCTCTTAGCCGAGAAGAGCAGCACCTCGTCGATGCTTTCGACCTTGAGGGGTGGGGTCATCAGGAAAGAAGGAGAGCCAAAGCCGAACATGGCTGCCATGCCGCCGCCGCTGGTTGTTGCCACACTGTCGCGGAAATCCCATCCCTCGGTGAAGAAGCCCTTGGGCTGGACGCTGGCATTGAAGTCCTCCATCCACACGCCGGGCTGAGTGACGACGGCTGTTGCATACAGTGTCTTGCCCCATACGCGCTCGTCGGCTGGGGTGAACCCAATCTGTGCCTCGTTCTTGCCAGGCTGACCAGCAGCGAAGTTGAAGGTGATACCGACATCAAGTGAGTCGGCGGCTGCCACCTCCATTTGGCTTGGACTCACCGAGAACAGGGCTGCGTCGTCAGAGGTGATGTCCAACTTCAGCGTGCCCGTAGCCGTATTGATGACGGTGAGCGTGCGGGTGCTGTCCTCCTTGCAGAGGCTGAAGTCTAAGTGGTAAGCCCGTGCATCGTTCTCAACGATGTAGAGGTCGGGTGCTTCGTTGTCAATATGGAAACCGGCCACACTGTCAATCAGCACGGTGCCGCCGGCCCTGAAGCGGAAACGGTATTCACCGGCGGGCGTATTGGCAATGGTGAATGTCTTATAGATGGTGTCGAGCTCGGTGGTGAAGTCGGCCACACGTACCCACTGGTTGCGGCTGTAGGCCGTGCGCTCCACGACAAAGGTAGAGTCGGAAAAGCCGAAACTGAAGCCTCCTGAACCTGAGTCGTCGGACTTCTCCTTCTTCGCCGAGAACACCAGCGTCTGGCCCTCATTGACGACTAAGGGCGGTGTAAGCAGATAGTTAGGCTCACTGTCGCCACCCATAAATGATTTGAGGAGCGAACTGATGTCGGGTTCGTCATCACCTTCGGCGCCTTCGCTGGACGATATCCCAGTCTGTATGGCGCCATCCTTCAGGGTCCAACCCTCAGTAAACCAGCCGTAAGGCAACTTGGTACTGTCGTTGAAACACTCATTCATCTGCTCAGTAGCAACAGACTGAGCCTGCATGCTTACTCCTACGAACAAGAGCAACATGGATACTATAAATCCTTTTTTAGTCATAATCGTCTTTTGTTTTAGTTGGTTACAGGTTTCTCTTCTTTCAATTCCACGACTTCCTTCCCTTGGAACTTCTCGTGCAGTTTCTGGAACACGATGAAGAAGGCGGGAACGACGAAGAGCAGGGCAATGGTACCCACACTCATACCACCGATGACACCCAGGGCGAGGGCACGGTTACCGTTGGCACCAGCACCACCCTCGATGACGAGCGGAATCATACCGATAATCATCGTGGCAACGGTCATCAGAATGGGGCGCAGACGCTCCTTGCAGGCCTCGAAGGCGGCATCGCGGATGCTCATGCCCTGGGCACGGCGCTCGGAAGCGAACTCGGTGATGAGGATGGCCGTCTTGGAGAGCAGGCCGATGAGCATGATGACACCCGTCTGCAGGTAGATGTTGTTGTCCATGCCCGGGAAGTGGAGCAGCGAGCCCAGATAGGCAAAGATGAACGCACCCATCAGTCCGAAGGGGACCGAGAGCAGCACAGCCCACGGGGTGAACCACGAGTTGTAGAGCGAGGCAAGGATGAGATAGATGAGGATGACGCAAATGAGATAGATGAGGGCGGTGGTGTTCGAGCCGGCCGCTTCCTCCACCTCGCGCGACATGTTGCTATACTCGTAGGTGGCCGTGGCGGGCATCTCCTGGTGGAACACCTCGTCGATGATCTTGTGCACGTCGCCCTCGCTGGCGCCGTTGGACGAGATGTTGCAGGTGATGCTCTGGAACAGGTTGAAGTGCTCGATATTCGAGGGGCCTACAATCTCCTTCAGCGAGACGAACTCAGAGATGGGTGCCATCTTGCCGCCGCTGACCTTGACGAAGATGTTAGAGAGCGACGAGGGGTCGAGACGGCTCTCGGGCGTGGCGCTGGCCATGATGCGGTAGACCTTGCCAAACTGGTTGAAGTTGCCGATGTAGCTGCCGCCGCAGTAGGCACCCAGCGTGTTCAGCACGGTCTTTGGCGACACGCCGGCACGGTCGCACTGGGTGGCGTCGACCTCGACCTGATACTTCGGGTATCGCTCTGAGTAGGACGACATGGCCATGTTTATTTCAGGGCGCTCAGCCAGCTTGGCCAGGAAGTTCTGGGTGTGCTGGGCAAACTCTGACAGGTTGCCGTCGGTGGGGTCCTGCACGACGAGACTCACGCTGTTGCTGGTACCGTAGCCCGGCACCTGCGGCAGCTGGAAGGGCAGCACCTGCACGTTCTTGATGTCCTTGCAGGCGAAGTACAAACGGCCGATGACGAGGTCGATGAGGTGGTTCATGCCCGGACGGTCATCCCAGTTCTTCAGTCGGACGACTAGCGTGGCAAAGTTAGAGCCGTTGCCCGAGATGAGGCCATAGCCGCATGCCGTGGCGAAACTCTCCAGTTCGGGAATCTCCTTCACCTTCTCCTCCACCAGTTTGGTCAGCTCCTGCGTCTGCTTCAGCGTATAGCCCTCCGGGGCACGAACCTCAGCCAGGAAGACACCCTGGTCCTCCTGTGGCACGAGGCCCGAAGGCAGGTTTTTCATAAAGAACATGAGCAGCACGGCAGCCACCGCTAACAGACCCCATGCCAGAACGGGCCGCTTGATGAACTTCTGCACGCTCTTGCTGTATTTCCTGAAGATGGCGTTGTAGCTGGCGTTGTAGGCCTTCTTGGTGTAGTAGGTCAGCGACTTCTTATCACCCTTTTCCGACATCTTCAGCATGATGGCGCAGAGGGCGGGACAGAGCGTCAGGGCAGACACGCACGACAGGCCTACTGCCGATGCGATGGTGACGCCGAACTGTGTGAAGAACGTGCCCGACGTGCCACCCATGAAGGTGACGGGGACGAACACGGCCATGAACACCAGGGTACACGAGATGACGGCTACCGACACCTCGCTCATGGCCTGGCGTGTGGCCTGGCGGGCGTCGCTCATGCCACCCTCCATCTTGGCCATCACCGCCTCGACCACCACGATGGCATCGTCGACGACGGTACCGATGGCCAGCACCAGTGCAAACAGCGTCAGGATGTTGAGCGAGAAGCCTGCCAGCGAGACGATGGCGAACGTTCCCAGCAGTGACACGCAGATGGAGATGGACGGTATGATGGTGGCCTTGATGTTCTGCAGGAAGAAGAAGACCACGAGGATGACGAGGATGATGGCGATGATGAGCGTCTCCACCACGTTATGAATGGCCGCAAAGAGGAAGTCGTCAGAAGTCTGCAAGGTGACGAACTCCAGTCCTGCGGGCATCGTTGCCTTCATGTCCTCACACATCTTCGTGATGCGGGCGTTGACCTCGGTGGCATTGGCATCGGGAGCCTGGAACACCATGAGCAGGGTGCCGGGCTTGCCGTTAATGTTCGACAGGAAGCTGTAGCTCTGCGCACCTATCTCCACCTCAGCCACGTCGCTCAGGTGCAGCAGGTGGCCGCCTTCGCTGGTCTTCAGGACGATGTCGTTGAACTCCTCGACGCTCTTCAGCGTGCCCTTGTACTCCATCGAGTACTGGTACTTGTTCTCCGACTGCTCGCCCAAGGAGCCCGTTGAGGTGACGAAGCTCTGGCTGCTGACGGCAGCGAAGACGTCGTTGGGCTCCAGTCCGTACTGAGCCATCACGTCAGGCTTCATCCAGATGCGCAGGGCGTAGGTGTTGCCCAGTGCCGTGACGTCGCCCACACCGGTAATACGCATCAGGCGCGGCTTGATGTTGATGTCGACATAGTTTGAGATGAAGTCGTCGTCATACCTACCGTCCGAACTCCTGACGGCGAGGATGCGGAGGATGTTGCTCTGCATCTTCATCACCTGTACGCCCACCCTCGTGACATCGGCGGGCAACAAGGCCAGCGCCTTCGACACGCGGTTCTGCACGTTGACCGCCGCCATGTCGGGGTCGGTGCCCTGCTCGAAGTAAACCGAGATGCTGACGTTGCCCGACGACGATGCCTTTGAGGTCATGTAGGTCATGCCAGGCACGCCGTTGATGTTCTCCTCCAGCGGCTGTATGACCGACTTCATGATCGTGTTGGCATCGGCACCGGTGTAGGTGGTGATGACCATCACCTGCGGAGGGGCAATGCTGGGATATTGCTCGATGGAGAGCGACCTCATGCAGATGAAGCCCACCATCGCAATGACGATCGAGATGGCACACGCCATCACATATTTATTAATAAAAATATTGTTCTTCATATTTATGCGGAAGCAAATGTTTCACTTATCACTTATCACTCTTCACTTCCTCTGCAAAGAGCACTTGCTGCCCTTCTTGTACGTTGTTGGCTCCAATGGTCACAATCCGGTCGCCCACATTGAGACCGCTGGTAACGATGACATCCTCACCGTTGCCGGTGTCGGCGGTCGTCACCGTAACGCCAGTCGCCGTGCTGTCGGCGTTCACCTTATAGACCAGCTGCTTGTCCTGCAGTTTCACCACTGCCGTCTGCGGCACTACTATCACGTCCTGACGGGCAAACGGCAGCACGACGGTGCCTTGGATGCCTGAGAAGAGATGGCCGTCGGGGTTGGGAAACGTAGCCTTTGCACCCAGTGAGCCCGTGGCGGCATCCACCACACCGGTCAGGCTGGTGATGCGGCCCTTGTGCGGATATTCCGTGCCATTTTTCATGACGAAGATCACGTCAGGAAGGTTAGACATGTGCTTTGCCTTGTCTTCGGCAGTGAGTCCCGACTGTACCTGTGCCTCGACAATCGATTCCGACACCGAGAACTCAGCGTCCATCGTCGTATTGCCGCTGAGCACTGTGAGGTGCGACGCAGGCGACACCTGATCGCCGGTCCTTACGAGAATCTCGCCGATGGCTCCACTCACTGGCGCCGTAATGGTGCAGAAGCCGAGCGTCACCTTGGCACGGTTCACCGAAGCCCGAGCCTGAGCCACCGATGCCTGTGCCCGCTTGTACGAGTTCTCCGAGTTGTCGAGCATATAGCGGCTCACAATCTGCTTTTCAAACAGGTTCTTGTTCGACTCATACTCCAGCTTGGCGCTGTTCTCCGAGGCAATGGCAGCCTGCAGGTTGGCCTGGGCAGCCTCCAGTTCCAGTTGGGCGTTACGCTGGTCGATGACGAAAAGTGTCTGACCTTTATTCACCTGCTGGCCCTCGCTGACCGCTATCTTCATCAGCTGGCCGCTTACCTGAGGGGTGATTGTTACATCGGCTTGGCCCTTCAGCTTGGCACTGAACTTCATGGGCACCGTGATGTCCTGTTTCTCCACCGTCATCGTCTCGAACGAAGATGGCACCTCCTTGGGAATGTCGATGTTGCATGAAGTCACACCACCGCCTACCGTAGCGAGCACCAAAGCTCATGTCATTACGTTTTTCATTTTCATGTTGTTATTTGTTTTGATGATTATTGATCATTTAGTTTTAGTATGCATTAACCGTTCTTTATGCTGGTTGGGGGAGCATCTTTCTGTACTTTTGCGTGCAAAGTTAATTAAAATCTTGTAATTAACCAAAAAAAAGAAAAAAAAATGTGTTTAGGATGTAAAAAGAGTAGTGGGCAATGCTAAAAAGCATTACCCACCATTCCTGATTTTATCTTTTTGTTATGGTCTGACCTTCTTCTGCCCTTCCTCAATCACGATGCCACGTGTGTTCTCATCGGCAGGCGTGCCGTCGATGCGATAGACACGGGCGGATGGCAGACGGGTTGTGGTATTGACGGCAGGGATGCTGACGGTACCTGTCATTTCAGCATACTCAGCCTGGGCCTTCTTCATCTGGGCGATAAAAGCCTCGCTGCCCTGCAGGGCGCAGAAGCCAATGCTGGCGGCTGTGCGACTGGCATCGACATCGCTCTGCCAGTGGGCACCCACGATGACACGGCTGTTGCAATAATCCCAGCCACGGCTGAAAATCTCGGCAGCACGCTGAGGCGCTATTTGTGCTAAGAGCAGTGAGATAGTCCAGCCACGCAGGCTGTGGCCAGAGGGATAGCTGCCTTCACCACGCAGATCGTCCTCCTCGTGCGAGGGCATTGCATCGTCGAAACGCTCGAAGGGGCGCTGGCGATGGTAGTAGGCCTTGGGCTCCTTGCGCATGGGGTCGGTGGTGGCAAGACTGGTTTCCATCAGCTTCCAGATTTCGGGTGTGCCCTCAGGGATAATCTCCAGTCCGAAGGCGTCCTTCCATTGCAGGAAGAGCTTGGCATGGTCGTCCCATTCGGCATCGGCAATGGCCAGTGCCACACGAGCCGAGTCTTGGCGCTGCTGCTTGCCCCAGCCGTAGCGCACAACGTCGTTAGCGAACTCGGGGCTGTCGAAGGCTGGTGGTGCCGGCATAATGTCAATCAGCTTGGGCAGCTGGTCTAATTCGAAATACGGCTGCACAGCATCGTCCTGTGCATTGACGCTCATGGCAGCCATTATGGAGGCTGCGGCCAGCATCAAGATTCTTTTCATTGTCTTATTTGTTCTTCTCGTAGTACTCTACGGCGAGCTTCACGTTCTTCTTGATGGCATCGCAGGAGTAGGTGGCTCCAGTGCGACCATCCACCTCTTTGGTCTTGGCATCCTTGATGGTCATGCCGTCCCACTTGTTCAGCATGTGACCACTGGCGGCCTTCCAGTACTTGGGCGTCTCCTGGTTGTCGAGGAACTCAATCTTCTGAATTTTTCCGCTCTTGATATAGACCTTCAGCGGGGTAGGACCGTTGTAGCCGATAATGTCCTTGCCCAGGGTGGTGGTGTTTACGATGTAGGTACCATTTTCCTTGACCATGTTGTCGTCCTTCTTGCCGGCACTGGTCAGTACTGCTGCCAATAGCAGGCAGGTGCACGAAATAATCAGTTTTTTCATTTTATTTGACGATTTTTTTTGACAGTTAGACGTGTTTCTTGACGGTTAGACGTCTTTTAACGATTAACGGTTTATTTTTCTTTTTTATCTTTTGATTTTCCAGGTGTAATCGGCAGTCTTGGCCACGTACAAGCCGCGTTTCAGACTAAGCTGTGGCAGGGCGGCAAGGGTGGTGGTAAGGAGAAGACGACCGTCAGGAGTGTAGATACTGACAGGGGTGAAGGCCCTCTCCTTCTCTCCCTGTATGGGGAGGGAAGTGATGTTGTCCTCCACAGGTGCTTTCACTTCTTTCAACTTCTCGAGGAGGGCGAGCTCGTCGATAAGTTCTCCCTTCAGTGTATTAGTGAGGTAGATGCCAGTCACGTCGTAATACTTCCCTTCATAGTCAGTAGGCACGGTGATACCTTTCAGTTTGAAGGTGTTGTAGAGGCGTATGTGGTTGTCGCCACCGTCAACCCAGATGGCCCCGTCGTAGGTTAGGGGAGTGGTCTTCAAAGTGATGAGGTCGCCGTAGTCAGCAGGGGTGACTTCTTCCACCAGAAGCTCGCGAGGTTCCACCTTGTTGCCAGGTGTCTGGGTGAAGCCATAGCTGTTGGTATAGGCGCTCATGCCAACGAGCGTGGGTATGCCGTTGCTGACGTAAAACATTCCGAAGACATTGCCGTTAAGCATGTCGCCTGAGCTAAGCGTCAGTCCTGTGTTGCTGAAGGCAATGGATCCCGAGGCATCGCGCACGAAAGCATTCTTGCCATTGACATAGACCACCAGCGCATCGTTGAGCAACAGGGCGGCCTCGGTACCTGACTCCAGATTCTTGAAGTCGGCAATACTGGTGGCTATTTGCAGTTCCTGCACGGTGACGTGGCAGGTGTCTGACAGTTCTTCCTTGCCATTGGCTACAACGATGACGTCGGCCTCTCCTACAGCAACGCCAGTGATGAGTCCCTTTTCATCGACGGTGACGATGTCGCTATCGGTAGAAGACCACTCTAAGGTATAGGGGGCCGTGTCAGGATAACGCTCTTCAGTGAGCTGATAGCTGAGCTGATGGCCCACGGTAACTGCCTTAGGCAGGGTGATGGTCTTCAGTACGTTCAGGTCGATGACATCGAAGCTGATGACGCCGTTTCTTAGGCTGATGTTCTCCAGTCCCAGCAAATTGGGCTTACCTGACCAGGTGAGCAAGTTGGCAGGCGAGGTGGAGTTGTTGAGCATGGTGACGTGTCCTGTGCCAGGGAAGGGGTCGCTGGCCCGTCCTGCCGAGCCGTCGGCACCTTTGGCGCGTAGCAGCTCGAAATAGTTGTGCTTGGGGTTGATATTAACGTTGTTCTGTTGCCATACATTGGTGTTGGTGGAATCCACGCGATAGGCCAGCATGCCGCTTCCAGGCAGGTACTTGTCCCATTTAGCTGTCTTCTGACGGTTTTCGAAGAGGAAGAATTCTTTTTTCACAGGTGAGTCCAGACGATAGCCTGTGTTCGACTTGCTGATTTCCTCGAGCGTGTAGCTGCCCTCTTCGGAGATGAGCTGTGGGGTGGCAAAGCCGATAGCGTAGCGCTCGTAGATGGTGTAGCCTACGGGGGTGCGGCTGTAATTCTCGTAACTACCTCCAGCCATGATCGACCAAATGCCAGGATGGGGGCTTTCTCCGCCACTGCCCTCGTAGTCAGTATCGTAGAGGTCGGGCAAGCCCAGCACGTGGCTGAACTCGTGGCAGATGGTGCCGATGCCGTCGATGATATTCCAGCTGGCAGAACCAAAGAGCTCCGTGCTGCAGGCATAGCGTCCCATAGCTACACCGTCGCATCGCACCTGCCAGTTCCATCCTGCGTTGGGACGGTAGATGCTGCTGGCATGGGGCCACACTAATCGTGAGTCGTTGCCAGTCACGTTCGATCCTAAGCCGGCGAAGATGAAGTAGATCATGTCCACCTCGCCGTTGTGGTCGCCGTCATATTGGCTGTAATCCACTATGGAGTCGGCCAGCTCAATGGCATTGATGGTGATGTCGGAAATGTTTTCGAACCCGTTGGGATGATATTGGCTGTAATCCACGGTGATGGGGCCCACCACGTCGAACGAGGGCGAGAACACTCCGTAGGAGTTGTCGTAGAAATAGTCGCGCACACTGCCTGTATATCGGCCATACTGCGTATTGTCGTAGCCTGTGTAGTCCTCCATGTTGGCCATGTCATCGACGAGGGCGGCATAGTCTTCGCGTGAGAACTCGCGGTCGTTGAACTGCACCAGCATGATGAGTCCCTTGAAAAGGTTGTAGTCGTAGGCAGATGCCTGATGCGAGGCACGTGCCTTTGACCTGCGTCCTTGTTCTGCCTGCTGCTCCTGGGTGGTGGCAGCGGCCATGCTTGGGGTGATGTATTTCTTCACTTCTGCCAGCCATGCCTGCTCGTCGGCAGCGCGCATGGAGGCATCGTGGGCTATTCGTGTGGTGGGGGCCAGCTTTCCGTTGCTGTCCAGTTGTGCATAGACATAGAAACCATCCGAACGGCGCACGATGGAGTAGCCGTCTTCGGTGGTGTTGAAATGCATGTATTCATCGCCTACCAGGCGGATAGTCAGCTCTGTTCCGTCGGGCTGGGTGATACGTGCTGTGCCTGGATGGGCAGGAACAGCCATTGCCATGCTGGTAGTGAGCATGGCAATGGCAAGTAACATGAAAAGTCTTTTCATTCTGTATGTTTAGTAGGTCATTTTGGGCTCCAGCTCCTTGGCCTGGTCAATCATCTTCTGCACCTCGCTGATGGCAGGTACACGGCCGCAGATCTTGAACTGTTCGTTAATCTCCTCCAGCTTCGGCTGCAGGTTCTCAGCTACACGATGGCGGAACTCCTTCACGGTATCAACGCCAGCCTTCTCCAACAGCTCTGAGAACTGGGGGCCAACGCCATTGATACGGAACAGGTCGGCATGGTTGGTCCAGCGCAGGATGAGCTTCTCGCTGATGCCAGTCTGCTCGGCCAGCTCCTTGCGTCCTTTCGGGGCAGCGCACTTCTCTAAGAGTTCACTCACTTTGTTGATGCCAGCGGCAACAAGCTTCTCGGCATAGACCTCGCCTACACCCTCGATGTCGATGATTTTGTAGTCCATAATAATCCTATTTTAGTTATTAATGAATGGAAATTTTTCGCAAAAATACACATTATTAATGAATGATGAATCAAAAATATGAATAATTTTTTATTAATTAAGATTTGCTAAATAAGAATTAAGAATTATTTCAGTACCTTTGGAGGCGAAAATGAATGTGATACGCTTTGCCAAAGACTGGACGCTGCCCGTGGCCATGGGGTTAGGGGCTGTGCTCTATCTGGTGTTTGCCTTCGTGCCCTGGCTCGACAGTGCAGCGTTGTTCTTTGCCCCTGTGATGGAGGCTATCCTGCCCGTCTTTATGTTCCTGGTGTTGTTCGTCACCTTCTGCAAGGTCGATTTCCACCAGATGCGCCCTGTGTGGTGGCATGCCTGGGTGCTGCTGTTCAACCTGCTGTTCGTGGGCATCATCATGCTTATCATCCTCGTTTCCCCATTCTCGATGAATACCCAATTCCTGGTTCTCATGGAGGCCCTGCTCATGTGTATCATCGCTCCGTGTGCTACGGCTACTGCTGTGGTGACGCAGAAACTGGGGGGCAACCTGGAGCAGACGACCACCTATACCTTCCTGTCTAACTTCCTCACCGTGCTCTTAGTGCCCATCTGTTTCCCCATGATTGAGAAGGATGCCGACGTGTCGTTCTGGGCTGCCTTCTGGAAGATTCTCTATCAAGTGGTGACCCTGCTGGTGGTGCCTATGCTGCTGGCCTATATTGTGAAGCATCATGCCCATCGTCTGCACCAGCGCATTATCAGTATTCGCGACCTCTCCTTCTACCTCTGGGCCTGCTCGCTGATGATAGTCACAGGCACCACGGTGAAGAACATCGTCCATGCCCAGGCCACGGTGGTCTTCCTGACGGTCATCGCCCTTCTGGTGCTGGTGCTCTGCGTGGTGCAGTTTGCCGTGGGGCGTTTCATCGGCCATTACTTCGGGCATGCGCAGGAGGCCGGCCAGGCGCTGGGACAGAAGAACACCGCTTTTGCCATCTGGCTCAGCATCACCTACATGAATCCGCTGGCCAGCGTAGGTCCAGGCTGCTACATCTTGTGGCAGAATATCATCAATTCAGTAGAAATTTGGCAGCATCGTATAACAAATTCGGAAAAAAGTGCGTGAGTTTCAAAGAAAATGTTTATCTTTGCACTCAAAATCATAGTATTCCGCCTATGAATAGATTGGTAAGACGCTTGTTTATGGCCGTGGGGGCAGTAGTCGTCACGATGCTCTTTTCGTGTCAGGAGGCGGATAAGAAGGTCGAGATGCGTTCTGGCCATGCCGACAGCGTCATCTTTGATGCTGGTGCCGTGAAGAATTACGATCTCATGCTGCAGCTGGTCGATAGCTTCGAGCAGACGGGCGAGCTGTCGGCTCTCGCTGCCAATCGCTGGCGTGGCGTGGCCCACTATCATCAGGGGCAGTTCAAGTCGTCGGAATACTACTACAAGAAAGTCATGGAAGCCGACATCAAGTCCGATGAGGACATGCTCGGCTATGTGAAGTCAGCTCGCCGCCTGTCAGAGCTGCTGCTCATCAAGGGCGACTACGAAGGCTCGCTCGAAGTGGCGCTGCCTGCCGTGGCCAAGATGAGGAAACTGGAGATTGGCTCTGACATCGACTATGCCATTCTGCTCAACAACATCGGCTGCTGCCAGCTCAACCTGGGACTTGGCGAAGAGGCTCAGGAGAGCTTCTACACCGCCCGTCAGCACTACATCAACCGTTGGTCCACTGACAGCACGGGCCGTGGCTTCCAGGAGGCTGTCGTGGGCACCGTCTATACCAGTCAGGCCTATATCAACACCAGACGTTTCGACGAGTCGCTCTATTGGATTGACCGTACGGAGATGCTACTCAACAAGTACAGCGAGAAGCCCGATGCACGCCGTGAGTATTTCGACGAGTACCAGGGGCGCATTGAAATCATGCGCGCCATAGCCATGCAGGGCCTCGACAGCATCGACAAGGCCAGGGAGGCCTATCAGCGCTTCCAGCAGACCGACTACTCCAAGACGAGTGTCGGAAACGTCTATGCCACTGAATACCTGTTGAATGCCCATCGCTATGCCGAGGCTGCCGACAACTATCGCTATTTAGATCAGATGCTCGACGACTGGGGCATCGACCTCACGCTCGACAACATCCAGCTCTATCTCCTTCCCAAGCTCCGTGCCAATGTGGGAGCCATGCGCAAAGACTCCGTCATGGCCATCTCCATGGAGCTCTGCGATGCCCTCGACAGCGCTATTGTCAAGAGGAAGAACGACGATACCGCCGAGCTGGCCACCATCTACGACACGGAGAACAAGGAGGCTCAGATAGCCCGTCAGCAGTCCGACCTCTCGCGCCAGCGCTTTGTCACTACGGTTGTCGCCCTGGGACTGGTGCTGCTCTTCTTCACCATCTACACCATCCACCGTCGCAAGCATACGCGCCATCTGGCAATAGCCCACGAGAAGCTGCAGAAAGCCTACGACCAGCTGGAGGAAACCACAGCCGTGAAGGAGCGCATCGAGAGCGAGTTGCGCATTGCACGCGAGATACAGATGTCGATGGTGCCCAATATGTTCCCAGACTATCCTGGCCTCGACCTCTATGGCTCCATGACACCTGCCAAGGAGGTGGGAGGCGACCTCTATGGCTACCTGCTCGTCGATGACAAGCTCTATTTCTGCATAGGCGATGTCAGTGGCAAGGGCGTGCCCGCATCGCTCTTCATGGCACAGACCACACGTCTGTTCCGTACGCTGGCTGCCCAGCTCATGATGCCTGCCGAGATGGCCACCCGCATGAATGCCGCCCTGTCAGAGAACAACGAGCAGGGCATGTTCGTCACCATGTTCATCGGACTCCTCGACCTGAAGACAGGGCGTATGGACTACGCCAACTGCGGCCACAATCCGCCCGTGATAGGCCGAGGTGCTGACGTTCGTTTCCTTGAGATGGAGCCCAACGCTCCCATCGGCCTGTGGCCCGATCTGGAGTTTATCGGCGAGACCATCGACGACATGCACAATATCCCTCTCTTCCTCTATACTGACGGTCTGAACGAGGCAGAGAATCCCCAGAACGAGCAGTTCGGCGACGAGCACATGATGGATCTGCTCAAGACAGGCAACTTCAACAGCGGACAGGAAGTCGTAGAGTTCATGAAAGACGAGGTGAAGAAGCATCGCAACGGTGCCGAACCTAACGACGACCTCACCATTTTGTGCTTGATGCTTGCTTAGTTCTTTTTCGCCTTTCTTTTCCTCGTTGTATCATCTTGACGGAAAGAGAGCAGGCTCCAAAACGAAAAAGCACGTCGCTCGTTGAAATTAGCGCCCTCCTAAATGAAAATAACAGGTCGCTCGTTTGAAAAGGGAGGCAGCTACCCCTTTAACACAACTTTGCAATAATTAACGCGAAGCGAATTCAACAGATTTATTGTTGTTTGGCTGAATAATAGCAAATTATCCGAGCAAATTCTTAATTTATATTAATTTCCAAAGGGGTGTCTCGAGTTTTGGGACACCCCTCGCTTTATATTTGCAGTAGATAACATGATTGTCGAATTAAGATTTGAAAGTTATGGAAGCAAAGAAACTGTAATTTATGGATTGCCACTTGGCGGGCAGAACGTATCACGATGCTGATGAGGTGTGGGATGACCTGAAGGTTGGTACCATCCTGAGACTAGAGCGTGACAAGAACAACCGTCATGATATGAATGCCGTGATGGTAGTCTATGAAAAGGATGGTGTGGAGTATAAAATTGGTTACATCCCTAGTGGTGAGAATGAAACGTTGGCCAACTTCCTTGAAATGGGTTGGAACAACATCTTCGAGTGTCGCATATGCAAGATCAACGAAGAGGCGCACCCAGAGAAGCAGGTACACCTAACAATAAAGATTAAGCGAAATAAATAACAAGTATGATTTGATAATAAACAAAATTATGAATATGTTTAATAAGAAGAAAAGTGTTCAATCCCCCTTTGAATTATTCTCAACAAAGGTGTTATTGAAGTTATTAGAGAATAATGGCAACAAGAATGTCTTGGTATCGCCAGCACGAATTATGTCTATTCTGGCATTTTTGTCAAACTTCACTGACGATGAAACGAAAAAACATATTATCAAAATACTAAGTATTACTGATGGTTCAAATCGCTATCTGACAAAAGAATCTTTGTTGCCATCCGATAATTATGAATCATGGGCAAGTGAAGAATATAAGAAAGCGATAAGGGTAGAGAACTGCTCTTCTGTCTGGGTGGATTCCTCTATTACGACTTCTGATACCTTTGATGTGGTTTCAAAAGAATGGAATTTTGAGAAAGTTGTTACATCGTTATGCTCTGATGAAACAAAACAACGTATAAAGGATTACGTAAAGATGTACACGAATGGAATAATTAGGAACATGAATGTAGATTTCTTACCAAATATAAAAGCAGCTCTGGTAGATTGTCTTTATTTCAAAGGGAAATGGAGGATGACTTTCGATACGAGTAATACTAAGCCTGATGTATTCTATTCAACGAATTCTGAAAAGATAGTTCCTTTTATGAAAGTTAGGTTAAGGTTTGGACATTATTACTCTTGTCGTACATTTCAGGCAATTGAATTGGATTATAGATGCTATTGTGAAGATCGCTCATATTCAATGCGAATATATCTCCCTAATGAAAATAAGTCATGTGTAGATGCCCTTCGTATTATTCAGAAACGTGGAAGTGGCATTGAGTTCAAAACGAAACCTATCATTCTTAGTATGCCAAAGTTCAATATGTCAAAGGAAGAAAAACTATCTGGCGTTTTAAAAAATATCGGGATGAACATAGGAAAAATAAAGTACCATATATTTAAGGATAATGGTGAGAGCCTGATGATTAATGACATCATTCAACAAGGTTCTATTAGAGTTACAGAAAAGGGAACTGAGGCTGGCGTCTCAACATATACGAGTTTGAAGTTAGGACTCCCTCGTAAGATTCATTATAAAGAAATGAAAGTGAATCGTCCTTTTATCTTTGAGATTATCGAAAAGCATTCTAGGTTAAGGCTATTTGCTGGAGTTGTGAATAAAATGTAGGAGGAGATAAATATGAAAAGGACTAATAAGAAGAAAAATCGATTTGTAATTCAGGACATGAAACAATTGAGGAACATTAGGAAGAAAGGGGTTGAACATATGAATGATTATGAATTTCGTGCTCTATTGCGTCTTATTGTAGGGCCAAGAGCCAAAAAGATACCCGAATATGTTGAATCCCCCTATACAGAAAGAAGTGATAATCCAACACCCAGTGGGGGAGACTATTCGGTTGCTTATTATTTTAATGAAGAAGGAATTCCATGTGTAAAAGAAGAAGCGGTAAGTTTAAATATAGTAGAACATTAATGTCCACTAAATAAAATTAAGAGTCAATTGACCATCATCAGCAACATACTCAGGTTCCTTGGTAAAGAGTTCCTTGATAGGAGTCTTATCCAA
>CAJOFE010000034.1 GCA_905233825.1 uncultured Prevotella sp.
AGTAGTCAATTCAAATCGTCACCGTCAATTTTCTGCTCTAAAACTCTATATTTAAGTAATTTACAAACATCTCTGCTATTATTTAGTGGACACTAGTGTTTGTGGCTCAAAATAGTAATTTAAAACCATTCTTACTCAAATGAAAGACTTCTTCAAATACACGATGGCCACAGTTTGCGGCATCATCATAGTAATCATCATCGGCATCGTGCTGCTTTCGCTCACCGTCATGGGTTTACTGGCTGGCAGCGACACGAAAGTAAAGGCGAAGGAAAACTCGGTATTCGTGCTCAAGCTGAACGGCACCGTGCAGGAACGGGCCGAGGGCAGCAGTCCGCTGGACTTCCTGCTGGGTGGTGCCGACATGGAGGTGATGGGGCTCGACGACATTCTGAAAGCCATCCGCACAGCACGCGACGAGGAGAACATCAGGGGCATCTACCTGGAGGGTGGTGCCGCCACCTTCGATGCTCCCGCTACGGCACAGCAGATCCGCGATGCCCTGCTCGACTTCAGGAAGAGCGGCAAGTGGGTGTATGCTTTCGGCGAACAGATGATGCAAGCCTCCTACTACGTCTGCACCGCTGCCGACTCTCTGTTCCTTAGCCAGACGGGTATGATAGACTTCAAGGGTATGGGTGGCAAGAGTTATTACCTCACTGGCCTCTACGAGAAACTGGGCATCAAATACCAAGCTGCCCGTGTGGGTAAATATAAGAGCTATGTGGAGAGCGTCACCCGCAAGGACATGAGTGCTGAAGACCGCGAACAGCGTGAGGCCTATCTGAAAGGCATCTGGCAGCAGTGGACGGAGCAGATGGCCCAGAGCCGCAAGGTGACGGCCCAACTACTTGACTCGCTGGCTAACGACAGCATCATGCTCTTCGCCAGCATCGACAACTACCAGCAGGCCAGTCTCATCGACCGTGCCTTCTATCCAGAGGAGATGAAACAGGTGGTTCGCCGTAAGCTGGGCATCGGCAAGGACGATGAAATCAACCAGCTCACATTGGAAGACATGATCAACCTGAAGCCATCGAAGAAGGTGAAGCAGCAGGGCGAAGAGATTGCCATCTACTATGCTTACGGTGAGATTGTGGATGAGATGATGGATGTCCTTTATTCCGGACATAATATTATTGGCAAGGAAATGGCCAAAGACTTGGAGAAGTTGGCCAACAACGATGCCGTGAAGGCTGTGGTGCTTCGTGTGAACTCTCCTGGCGGTAGTGCTGCTGCCTCCGAGCAGATATGGCATGCCATACAGCAAATGAAACTGAAGAAGCCTGTCGTTGTATCGATGGGCGGTGTGGCAGCCTCGGGCGGCTATATGATCAGCTGTGGTGCCAACTATATCTTCGCCGAGCCTTCTACTATCACTGGTTCTATCGGCATCTTCGGACTCATACCCAACTTTAACGGGCTGGTGACTGACAAGCTGGGCATCACCTGGGACGGCGTGACCACCAATAAATACTCCGACTACGAAACCAACCTCATCTTCGGCGACGAGAATAGTGACGAGATGCGCTACCTGCAAGGCTATACCGACCGTGGCTACGAAAACTTCCTCAGCCTCGTGGGACAGGGACGCAACATGACTAAGGAACAAGTGAACGAGATAGGACAGGGTCGCGTGTGGCTGGCCACTGATGCCCTGGGCATCAACCTTGTCGATCAGTTAGGCTCGCTCGACGATGCCGTGAAGAAGGCTGCCGAGCTGGCCAAGATGAAGGAATGGCACACCAATAGCTATCCTGCCAAGGTAGATTGGATTGATCAGCTGTTCAGCAACGAGAAGCGTCCCGGCACCAACCTCGACGCTCAGCTGCATCAGGCCTTAGGCGAACTCTACGAGCCTGTCATGCAGCTACGCCTCGACCAGCAGCGAAACCGTCTGCAGGCACGTATGCCTTACAACGCAAGTATTAAGTGAGGAGCATTCTAAACATCAAACTTTAAACTCCAAAAAATAAACGTGGAAGGCGATTTCATCAATATTAAAGAATCCCTGCTACCGTTAAGCTGGCTCTATGGTGGCGTCGTGGGCATACGCAATTTCTGCTTTGATGTAGGAATGCTGAAAAGCCGTGCCTTCGACGTGCCCGTCATCGCCGTAGGCAACATTACCGTAGGAGGTACGGGCAAGACGCCCCACGTAGAATATCTTGTACGTCTGTTGCAGAAGCAATTCCACGTGGCTGTGCTCAGTCGAGGCTATAAACGGAAGTCTCATGGCTACCAGCTGGCTGACCAGCAATCAACGCTACGCGACATCGGCGACGAGCCTATGCAGATGAAGCAGAAGTTCCCAGGCATCAGCGTGGCTGTCGATAACAAGCGCGTACACGGCATTGAACGCCTCACTGCCGACGATGAACGCCTCGACGTCATCCTGCTCGACGATGCCTTCCAGCACCGTTATGTAAAGCCTGGCGTGAACATCCTGCTGGTGGATTACCATCGCCTCGTCATCTACGATAAGCTGCTGCCTGCTGGCCGACTGCGTGAGCCACTAAGCGGCAAGAACCGTGCCGACATCGTTATCATCACGAAATGCCCCAAGGAGCTGAAACCCATGGAGTTCCGTGTCATTACGAAGGCCATGAACCTCTACCCCTATCAGCACCTCTATTTCACCACGCTTGCCTACGACCAACCCTATCCCGTATTCTCCAAAGAGGCACAGCCCTTGGCCAACGGTCTTGCCAACGCCTTGAAAGGCCAGCACATCCTGTTGCTCACAGGCATCGCCTCGCCAAGACAATTAGAGGAAGACCTCTCACCTCTTATTACTCCCACTAAAGGGGAAAACGGAGGGAGCCTTTCGCCTCTCACATTCCCTGACCACCACGATTTTCGTCACAAGGACATTGAGCGCATCAACGACACCTTTGCCCAGATGCCTTCGCCCAAGATGATTATCACTACGGAGAAAGACGCCGTGCGCCTGACAGCTGCTGAGGGACTGAGCGACGAGGTACGACGACATCTCTATGCTCTGCCCGTAGGCATACGCTTCATGCAGCAGGAGCAGGCCGAGAAGTTCAATGATTTCATCGTGGGCTATGTGAACAAGAACTCGCGCCATAGCATTCTGACCAAAGGCAAGGAAGAGCCGAAGCCGAAGGACAACCAGTCGCCATCAACTACGAAGAAGAATACCATCTCTTTCAAATAACCCCTTATGGAAATAGCACAACTCGGAGAGTTCGGTCTCATCGACCGTCTGACCAAAGATATCATCCCCAACAACGCAAGCACCCTTTATGGCGTTGGTGACGACTGTGCCGTGCTGCACTATCCTGATACGGAAGTCCTTGTCACCACCGACATGCTCATGGAAGGCGTGCACTTCGACCTCACCTATATCGACCTGAAACACTTAGGCTACAAGTCGGCAATGGTGAACATCAGCGACATCTTCGCCATGAACGGCACTCCACGACAGCTCACCGTATCGCTGGCCCTGAGCAAGCGCTTCACGGTGGAAGACATCGAGCAGTTCTACGAAGGTCTGCGCTTAGCATGTGAGAAGTGGGGTGTCGATATCGTTGGTGGCGACACCACCAGCAGCTACACAGGCATGGCCATCAGCATCACTTGCATTGGCGAGGCCCGCAAAGAGGACATCGTCTATCGCAACGGTGCCAAGAACACCGACCTCATCTGCGTCAGTGGCGACCTCGGCGCTGCCTATATGGGCCTGCAACTCTTAGAGCGCGAGAAGAACATCTACTATAGTCAGTATAACGATTTGCAGAAGAAGATTGCAGTAGCAAAGAAGGCCGGCGACACTTCCCAAATATCCATTCTCAACGCTCAAATCTCAAATCTCGGACAGCCTGATTTCTCAGGCAAGGAATACCTGCTACAACGCCAGCTACAGACCGAGGCTCGTGGCGACATCATTCAGAAGTTGTGCAAGGCAGGCATCCGTCCCACAGCCATGATGGACATCAGCGACGGCCTCAGCAGCGAGCTGATGCACATCTGCAAGCAGAGCCATACTGGCTGTCGGATTTACGAGAAAGAGCTGCCCATCGACTACCAGACAGCCGTGATGGCCGAGGAGATGGAGATGAACGTCACCACTTGTGCCCTCAACGGCGGAGAAGACTACGAGCTGCTGTTCACCGTGCCCATCGGTGACCTGGAAAAAGTACGTGACATAGAGGGCGTGCATCTCATTGGTCATATTACCGAAGAGAAGTTCGGACATCTGCTCGTCACACGTGACAATCAGGAGTTCGAGCTGAAAGCCCAAGGATGGAATCCCCTAAAAGAGCCCCAATAACCCCTCACCACTATATGGAACTCCACTCCGAGATAGAACTCATGGAAGCCATCCGTCAGCTTGGCTTCTTACCCCTGCTCGATAGTGGCATCCGAGGTTTCTCTGCCGAAGAGATGGTCGATGACGACTGCCGATACGTGCTGTTGCCCGATGGCGGCTGGGACTGGCCGTTGTGGAAATGGAAAGGGCCGATAGTCACCGATGGCAATTGCATGTATGGCAAGTTCTTTGCAGGAAAAGCAGGCTTTATCAGCCGTGAGTGGTGGCCCGATTTCTGCAACTATCGTCGTAGCACCCATCCTGCGCCCCAGGAGGGAAGCATCGAAGAGGCCATCCTCCTCACACTTGCCGAGCACGGCAGTCTCATCACCCGTGAGCTGCGTGCTGCCTGTGGATTCAACGGGAAAGGGATGCGCAGTCAGTTCGACGGCTATGTCACCCGTCTGCAAATGGGCTGTCGCATCGTCACCGAAGACTTCATCTACCCTCGTGACCGTCATAACCGCGAATACGGATGGGGTTGGTCATTACTCACTACCCCCGAACAGCTTCTGGGTCGCGATGCCTGCCAATGCAACCGAACGCCCGAGGCCTCCTATCAGCGTCTCTTCTCCCATCTGAAAGCCATTCTCCCCAACGCTTCCGACAAACAAATCCAGCGACTGCTGAGATAAAACCTCCTATTACAAAGCCCATCGGGGCAGATCATCAAGTCAAAGGAATAAAACTTTTTTGAAAATAATTGGGAAAAAGTTTGGCAGGTTCAGAAAAATGTTGTACCTTTGCACCCGCAAACGAAAGGATTGCGACCGAAATGGTGCCTTAGCTCAGTTGGTAGAGCATCGGACTGAAAATCCGTGTGTCCCCGGTTCGATTCCTGGAGGTACCACTCCTCCTTTCATTATGACCCCGCGAAGAACTCCGGTTTTAGCGGGGTTTTTCATATATATGGGATTTTCCCGGGTCAGCGGATAAACCCCTTTGCCCTCAGCCATTGAATCATCTGAGTGCTCCATGCCTCGGTCGTTGTTTCCCCCGTCAGTGGCATCAGCTCGTATGGACCTTTACCGTCGCCATACATGTGCAGTTCGGCATTAGCACCAGCCTTCTTCCACTCCATAAACAGGGCGACGAGCCCTGCTGCCACGTTGGGATGGTCGGCACGAGTCATGATGAGCAATGGAGGCGCATCCTGCAGTACGGTGACGGGCATCAGCGAGGGGCCGAAGTTGGTGCAGAGGAAATTGGGACGCTCCATGCTGTCGGCGGACATCGTGGCTGCGATAGCCACGCCACCACCAGCCGAGAAACCGAGGAAACCAATCTTGTCCTTACTGATGTGCCACTCGTCGGCATGCTCTCTCACTATGCGGATAGCAGCCTTGCCATCCTGTGCAGCGAGCCGGATGATGGAGTCGCCGCTGGCATTGTGCATCGGATTGGCATCGGCCTGCGGGAAGGCTTCGGGATGTGTCACGTCCACCATCGGAGGCATCGTCATACCCTGCGGCATCTGTCCTTTATTGAGGTGGTAACGCAGTCCGATGGCGGCAATGCCTTGCTCGTTCAGGAACGAGGCCATCTTCACCACGTCGCTCTCCCATGACAGCCACCGCATGGCACCGCCGGGACAGAGCACGACGGCACACCCGTTGGCAATCTCTTCTTTGGGCAGATAGACCTCTATCATCGGCTTTTCCTTCTCATCATCCGATGGGGTTGCCGTGGGGAGGTAATACTGCTTTTGCGCCCATACAGTCAGAGGCAGGAAAAACAAGCTGATCAAAGCGATTCTTTTCATAACACCTCAGCTAACACTTCAATTTCAACCAATGCGCCTTTCGGCAGTGTCTTGACGGCAACGGCAGACCTGGCAGGGTAAGGTTCCGTAAAAAATTCAGCATAGACGGCGTTCATATCTGCAAAGTCGTTCATATCTGCCATGAACACCGTTGTCTTTACCACATTGCCCATCGTCAGGCCGGCTTCCTCCAGAATAGCCTTCACGTTGAGCAATGACTGGCGGGTTTGCTCCTTGATACCGCCCTCTGCAAATACTCCAGTTGCAGGGTCAATGGGAATCTGACCAGAGGTATAGACGAGATTTCCCACTTGGACTGCCTGGCTGTAAGGCCCTGTTGCCGAAGGTGCCTTTGTTGTACTGATTACTTTCTTCATACTGTTATTTGTTTAATTTGGCCACAAAATTACGAAATAAGTGAGAGAAAAGGAAAGGAAAACGCCTTTTTCTTTCATTCCAAAAGTGAAGATGTGTTATTTTGTCCATTTTTTGATGAAAAATGAGTAACTTTGTAGCCGATATACAGGTGAGTAAAAAACCAATAAAAATATTAAACTATGAACATTAAAAAAATTCTTTTCACAATGGCAACAACAGTCATATCAGTAGCAGCCTCGGCACAGCAGGCTCCACAATTGCGTGCCGACAACATCGACGAGGTCATCAAGGCAATGACGCTGGAAGAGAAAGCACAGCTTCTGGTGGGTGGTGCCAACAAATTCTTCAGTTCCGATGCCGTAGTGGGCAGCGAGGCCGGTCTGGTGGCAGGTGCTGCCGGCACGTCGCCTGCCATTCCGCATTTGGGCATCCCTGCCACCGTGCTCACCGACGGTCCTGCCGGCGTGCGCATCGACCCTACCCGCAAGGGCGACACTCAGACATACTACGCCACAGGATTCCCCATCGGCACCTGTCTGGCATCGACATGGAACACGGAGCTGGTGACGAAGGTGGGCGAGGCTATCGGCAACGAGACGAAGGAATATCGCTGCGACGTCCTCTTAGGGCCTGGTATGAACCTGCACCGCAACCCGCTCTGTGGCCGCAATTTCGAATACTATTCCGAAGACCCGTTGCTGACGGGAAAGATTGCAGCTGCCTATATACGTGGCGTGCAGAGCCAGGGAGCAGGCGTGAGCGCCAAGCATTTCGCCATCAACTCGCAGGAGACCTACCGCACCAGCGTGGATGAACGCGTGAGCCAGCGTGCTGCCCGCGAGCTGTATCTGCGTGGCTTCGAGATTGCCGTTCGCGAGAGCGACCCCTGGACCATCATGGCGTCGTACAACAAGGTTAACGGTGAGTACTCGATGGGCAACCACGACCTGCTGACCCGCATCCTGCGTGAAGACTGGGGCTACAAAGGCATCGTGATGACCGACTGGATTGGCATTCGCGAGGGGCTGCCCACCATCACCGAGGTGCAGGCCGGCAACGACCTGATGGAGCCCGGACAGCCTGCTCAGTCGAAGGAGATTGTGGAGGGTGTGAAGAGCGGAAGGCTCAGCATGGCCGACGTCGATCGCAACGTACGCCGCATGCTGGAGTATATCGTGAAGACGCCCAGCTTCCACAAATATCCTGCCACGAACAAGCCCGACCTGAAAGCCCATGCCCAGATTACCCGGCAGAGTGCCTGCGAGGGAATCGTGCTGCTGAAGAATAACCCCCTCCCAACCTCCCCGAGGGGAGGAGAGCCGCAGCTTACACTCCCCCTCGGGGGAGACGGAGAGGGGTTAACCGTCGCCCTTTTCGGTGTCTCCAGCTATAACTTCCTCTCGGGAGGCACGGGCTCCGGCTGTGTGCATACGCCCTACGTGGTAGATATGGTGGAAGGTCTGAAGAATGCAGGCATCAACTCGTCGGCGACGCTCACCGACATCTACCGTAAATATATAGCCTACGCACGCGTGAAATTCCAGGCCGAGCGCCATCCCGCCAAATGGTTCCAGACCGAGGAGATGGGGCAGCAGAAATATCCTGAAATAAGCCTCTCGCCCATCGCTGTCAATAAGGAGGCCGACGCTGCCGATGCTGCCATCATCACCATCGGCCGACAAGCCGGTGAGGGCATCGACCGTGACATAGACACCGAGTTCAACCTGACCAACGACGAGCGCCAGCTCATCTTCGACATCTGCCAGGCCTTCCACGCAGCAGGCAAGCCCGTGGTGGTCATCATCAACTCGGGCAGCGTCATCGAGACCGCCTCATGGAGCGACTATCCCGATGCCATCATCTGTGCCTGGCAGCCAGGCGAAGAGGGTGGCAACAGCGTGGCCGACATCCTGACAGGCAAGGTATGCCCCTCGGGCAAGCTCACCATGACGTGGCCCATCGCAGTAGCCGACCATCCCTCTACCAAGAACTTCCCTGGCATGGTGGACTACTACACCTTCAGGGAGCAGAGAAACCATCAGATGGCCAACTACGACTATACCAACCATGAGGAAGACATCTACGTGGGCTATCGCTACTTCGACACGTTCCAGCGCGAGGTGGCCTACCCCTTCGGCTACGGTTTGAGCTACACCACGTTTGAATACACGAAGCCCGTGGTGAAGGTGCAGGGCCAGGCCATCAGCGTCAGCGTGACGGTGAAGAACACGGGCAGCGTGGCAGGCAAGGAGGCCGTACAGGTATATGTGACCGCTCCTGACGGACGGCTTGAGAAGCCCGCACAAGAACTGAAGGCCTTTGCCAAGACCCGTGAGCTGCAGCCCGGCGAGAGCCAGACGCTGACCATGACCATGGCCGCGCGCGACCTGGCATCCTTCGACGAGGCTCTCAGCCAGTGGCTCACCGAGGCAGGCACCTACACCTTCCACATTGGTGCCAGTAGCCGCGACATTCGCTGCACGGCAACGGCCAGAGTGGCAGCATATACGGAGGCGGTGACCCCTGCGTTGGCTCCGAAACAGCCGTTAAACCTACTCAAACGCCAATAAACAGCTAAACGAAGGAGAAAAAAGGAGGTCCAAACCCCATAGGGGGTAAAAATAACCACTGTAAATCCTGTAAATCCTGTAAATCGTGTAAATCAAGAATGAGGCTTCTTGTTTGTAGGAGCCTCATTCTGAGAGAGTTAGCACCAAAAACCGATAAAACCATGCAACATGCAACTGGTGGTGGTAAGTGCGGTAATTGCTATGATTCTTCTGTATTTTGCCATACTTTTTCACAAATTCCGTCGAAATTTCTATGATTTTTCTGTATTTTGGCGCGGATTTCTTGCGTCCCTTCGGTAGCAAGCGGCAGAGCCGAGTGACGCTGCTTTTTATCAAAAGACACAGCTGTTGGCGCCTAAAAAGCCATGTCCTTATTAAATAAGGCCGTGTGAATCCGTGCCTAAGCTGTAGCATGCGGCAAGCCGAGCGGGTAGCAAGCCGTCGAACGAAAAGGAGGAAATCGTAAAACCAAAGTTGTATAAATATGCTAAATTTATGTTAAGCAGTCAGCTGCCTCCTATTTCAAACGAGCGACCCGCTATCTTCGACGAGGAGCGCGCTAATTTCGACGAGCGGCGTGCTTATTTCAGCGAGCAGGTCTTATGCAATTACGCCATGACAACACATCTTTCAACGGCAAAGGTATGTATAAATATCTATTTATGCAATAGCTATGCATAACCATTCATTGTCTATTCACATTAATGAATAGGGGGAGATTTACAGGATTTACAGGATTTACAGTGGTTATTTTTACCCCCTATGGGTTTTGGCGCCCTTTTTTCTCTTTCTTAGCTTTATTTGTAGTCGCGGATGCGGACATCGATGCCGCTGCCCGCCAGTCGCATGCGTATCTGATTGACCGGCGTCTCGCCGTAGTGGTAGGGGAACAGCACCTTGGGCTTGATGATGTTGGCAGCCTTCTCCAACTGATCAACAGTCATGGTATAGGGCTGATTGCAGGGCAGAAAGGCAATGTCGATGTCGCTCAGCTCGGCCATCTCGGGAATATCCTCGGTATCGCCGGCAATGTAGATGCGCAGGCCGTCGAGCTGCAGGACATAGCCGTTGTCGCGCCCCTTGGGGTGGAATTTCTCGCGTCCCTCGGTGGTGTTATAGGCAGGAACGGCATATATCTTGATGTCGTTGGAGAAGACGATGCTGTCGCCATTGTGCAGGGCCAGTCCGCGATGCACTTTCGAGCTGACCGAAGGATTGGCATAAACGGCGGTGGCGGGCAGATACATCTGCGGCAGGGCCATCGGGTCGTAGTGATCCATGTGCTCGTGGGTGAGCAGGATGATGTTGGCCTTGGGCAGCAGCGACACGTCGGTCTTGGGCTCTATGACCGTTCCCACGGGATCGGCATAGATATGCATGCCCTCGAACTCGAAGTGGATGCTGGCATGCTTGATGTGGTGAATGACTACGGTCTTGCCTCCAGGCGTCTGGAAGGTGTCGCTCTCCTGGGCAGCCATTACGGCTGTTGTTGCCGTCAGCGCTATGCCGAGCAGCAATGGACGAAACAGGTTTTTCATATAATACTAAACAGTTAACTAAAGGTTTATTATATGGATTTCTTTTTTTATCTCGGCAACGTAACGACGAATCGGGCACCAGCGGTATAGGTGGTATCGAGATGCACGTTGCCTCCCAAGCGCTTAGTGAGCGTGCGGCAGAGGGACAGGCCAAGGCCGATGCCCACCTTGAAGGTGTCGAGCTTCACGAAGCGGTCGAACACATGTTCTGCCTCCTCGGCGGGGATGCCACAGCCAGTATCCTCTACGGTCAGCATCAGCTCCTCATCGCTGGCCGAGGCTTTCAGGGCGATATAGCCTTGCTCTGTATATTTCTCGGCATTGTCGAGGAGCGTGATGATGATGCGCTGCAGGAGTGCCTTGTTGGTGGTGATAGTCATATCATCGGGGAGCGAGCTGTCGAAACGGATATCGACGTTAGGATTCATGTTTCCATCCTCTTCGTGCAGCAGCGCCCTCAGCAGACTGTTCACCTGTACCTCGTCTTCCCTGATAGCCATGCCTCCTGCCTCGTTCTGCGACAGCTCCAGCATCTGGCCGATGAGCGTGGTGATGGCATCGGTGTTTTTCTGGATAAGCTTCGACATCTTCCTGCGTTCCTCGGGCGAATACATGCTGTCAGGATCGGCAATGACCTGGGCAAAGCCATTGATGACATTCAACGGCGTGCGCACTTCATGGCTGACATTCTGGATGAAGGCCGACTTCATGCGGTCAGACTCCAAGGCATGCTCATAGGCCGACTTCAGCTGGCGCATGTGGCGCCGACGGCTCATGAAGATATAGCTCATGGCGGCTATCAGACACAGGAGGAGGATGGTAACAGCTCCCAAACCAATGAGACGGTTTCTCGCGGTTCTGCGCTCGGCATCGTAAAGGCGCAGCTCTAACTGCAGGCCGCGCATGCTGTTACTGAGCAACAGGGAGTTGATAGAATCGTTCTTCTCGTACTCCTGCTTCAGGTTCTCGTAGGCTTCTTTCCAGCGGCCAGCGTTCTTGTAGATGGTGGCCAGCGTGCTGTAGCTTTCATCGCCTAATTCTTCCTTGGCAAGTGCTGCAGCCTTGTCGAGTTGTCCTTTCAGGGCCAAGTAATAAACCTCCAGCGCACGTCCGTTAACAGAAGACTTTCCTTCGGCCTCGCCTGCCTTATAGGCTTCATAGCCTTCCATGAACTTCAGCGTGTCGCCCATACTATAGTAGGAAACCGTGCGACGGGTCTCGATGTCGAACACCCGTTCGGGCGACGATTCCCTGGCAATCTCCAGTGCCTCCTCAATCAAACGGAAGGCCTCCCCGGGATTCTCGTCCATCTCTACACCGACCAGATTCATATAGATGGGCGGCATGCTCTCACGATAGCCCGCATTTTCCATACGCTGGAGGACATCGTAGAAGCAGCGCTTGGCAGCTTCCTTGTTGCCACAGAAGCGATAGATGTGGCCCAGCATGTTGTAAGCCATGTACATCTCCTTCTCCAGCTTCTCTGCGCTCAGATCTTGGAACAGCTGACGGGCCATCTTGTAGGCCTCGAAGATTTTCTGACGATTCATCAAGAATACAATCTCGTTGCAGCGCTGGGTATAATAGTTGTGCAGATCACCTTTCTTGTACAAATAATCCTCAAAATTCTTCACAGCAGTAAAAAAGCGGGCGCTGTCGCCTTCGTTAAAGGAATGATGCACGGCTTCGCGCAACGACAGATACTCCTCGCTTTCCTTGTAATCTTCCTCAGCAAGGATTCCCGTCAGGCCGAACAGCGAGAAGGCGGCTATAATGATAAGGCGCAAATGATTCATAGTTTCAACGGTTTCTTCGTGCAAAATTACACTTTTTTTATTAAAAAAAGAAATTTCAGCAAAAATAATTTTGCTTTTTTATCTTTTTAGGCTATCTTTGTGCCATCATCATGGAAATTCAACCGATAGCACACTTCCATTCACCGCTGACGTCGAAGTTCGGCATTCCCCGTCAGAGCGGCCTTGTCAGCGAGCTGGCAGGCACCATTGTCTTCGAGTCAGCCTACAGGCAGGACGATGGTGTGCGAGGCTTGGAAGACTTCGACTATCTGTGGCTCATCTGGGAATTCTCTGACAATAAGGATGCCAAGAAAAGCCTTACCGTGCGCCCTCCCCGACTGGGCGGCAACCGTCGCATGGGCGTCTTTGCCACACGCTCGCCCTTCCGTCCCAACAATCTGGGACTCTCTTGCGTCCGCATAGACCATATTGAGCACCATGCCCAGCTGGGACCTGTCATCCACGTCAAAGGAGCCGACCTGATGGACGGCACGCCTATCTACGACATCAAGCCCTACGTCACCTATGCCGACTGCCACCCTGAGGCACGAAGCGGCTTTGTGGACGACTCAGAGTGGCAGGAACTGAGCGTAGAGATTCCTGATGCCATCAGCACGCAGTTCACGGCTGAGGAGCTACAGTCGTTGCGCCAGCTGTTGGCTCTCGACCCTCGTCCTCGCTATCACGACGATGCCAGCCGCATCTACGGCATGCCCTTCGCAGGCCGTGACGTGCGCTTCCGTGTAGAAGGAAGGAAGCTCACCGTTGTCAGTATTTAACATTTTTTCTTTCTTCCCTATTAAACCTCTGGCGTTTCATCGCGTCAGAGAGTTAGTTGCAACTCAAAAACAGACAATAGTATAACCCTTTAAACATAACAACAATGAAGAAATTCGTAATGGCTATTGCAGCCGCAATGATGATGAGCGCCAACATGATGGCACAAGCTCCTGAACAGCAACCGGGACAGCAGCCCCGCCAGTTTGACCCTGCCGAAATGGCCAAGAACCGCACCGAACAGATGGTGAAGGAGTATGGTCTCAACGAGGAGCAGGCACAGAAACTGCTTGAACTGAACATCAAGCAGCAAGAGAAGATGCCCATGCGGATGGGTATGGGTCGCGGACAGCGCGGACAAGGACAGCGCCCCCAGACAGGCGAACAGCAGCCCCGTCAGCCTCGTGGCGAGCGTCCTCAGATGCCTCAGATGAGCCGTGAGGACATGCAGAAGATCATGGAAGAGTACAATGCCGAACTCCAGAAGATCATGACCGAGGAGCAATATAAGAAGTACACAGAGGATCAGGCCCAGCGGAGGCAACAAGGTCCCCGCGGCCCGCGCGGCGGCCAGCGCCCGATGCAGCGTCCAAATAACGACTGATGTCCTCCTGCAAGCGCACAAACAATGGGCACTGCATATAGCCCGTATTCTTTTTTAACATAGCTTTGATGTCCTGTTGCGAATTTTCGTAGCAGGACATTTCATTTTGCTTCTGCGTGTGGTGGGCACGTGCATGGAATATCTCCGACTGCCGCTCCTGGCGTAGCTGATTGCAAATCTTCGTCAGGATGGGAACCACAACGGTGTCAAACAGATGGTGCCCCTGTATGTAGAGATAGGCGGTCTGCGGCGTCACACCCAGCTGGCGGAGATCGTCCTTCACTTTCAGATAGGCTTCCTTGTTGTCGGGGAACTGACGTTGCAATTCGTGCACCTTCGTCTGTACCTTGCGGCGTATGTTGGCTATCGACGTCCCGGGCTGTTGCACGGTGAAGCCGCCTGGGTCGCAGATACGGTTGAAGTCGGTGAGCGAAAACTTATTGTGATTCCCCGTCCGATAAGCCCATACTGACCATACGAAGAGGGGGAAGCAGGCCTCGCTGTACTGCTGGAAATAGTCAAGGAAGTCGAAGATGCGGTGGTCGTTCAACGTCACTGCCACACACACCTCGTGCAACGAAGGGGCATAGCACTGATAATTCTCAATGGCGTAAGCATAGGTATGGAACACGTAAGGGCTGTTCAGCACCCAGCGCGACTGCTCGGTAGCGCCCTGCATCAGATAGTCGTAGTCGGCATCGACACAGGCTATCATGTCACGCCCCAGATTTCCTCCTCCTAAGAAATGCTTCAGCACCGACTTCTTGCCGCGTGTCAGATTACCCTTCGAAGGCAACATTACCTCGAAATAACGCTTTTCATTCTCAAAGCGCGACAGCACCGTACGCCAGAAGTAGATATCGTCATAGCTCTCAACGTAGGCCACAATCCTGCGCCGAGCCTGCTTTCCGCGAAGGGCATTAGCCGCCTCCACGTACTTGCTATTAACGTTATCCTTCAATCGGCTGCTCATGTCGTAATGTCTGAAACTTCCGTCACCTGATCCACCCAGCCGTTCATCACGACGGCAGGCGAGTGGGTGGTGAGGATGATCTGCACGTTGGCGTTCAGTTCCAAGATGAGGTCGATGAGGCGCTTCTGCCACTCGATGTGCAGGCTCACTTCAGGCTCGTCCATGAAGAGCACGTAGGGCTGGTCGTCCTCCACAAGCACGGTGAGCAGGATGACCAGCATCTGTTTCTCGCCACTCGAAAGCTGATAGGGAGTCAGAATCTCGCCAATCTGCGTGAAGCGTATCTCGTTCTCCGTCCTTACAATGCGCTTGCCTGTCTCTTCAAAGAGGTCGTCGAGCATATCCTGGAAACGTGTTTTCTTCTGGCTGAGCTGTTGTGCGGCATCGGTATGACCGGCCTGCAGCTCGGCAATCATGCGGTTACCGATGTTCACCTGATAATCGAGGAACTTGCGCTGCAGGTGATAGAGCTGGAAGTCGAGCAGCGAGCCGCCTCCACCCCTGATGACGGGCAGCACCTGTCGCAAGGCGCCCTCTTCGTCGGCGATGACCTGCGTCAAACTGCTGTCGATGCTGCGAATCATATCATAGCGAATCCAACGGGCATCCTCAGGCACCACGTCGAGCTTCACGCCCTTCAGCATGTGACTGGGAAACTCGCCGCCCTGCGACAGGCCCTTCACCACCTTGTTGATAATGGTACTCTTGCCCTGACCGTTGATGCCGCTCAGGATGTTCACATGGGGATCCAGTTCCCATATGATGTGTTTCTTTCCGCTCCAGAGCGAGTCAATCTCTATCTTCTTGATATAATCAGCAAACTTCTGCATAGCATCTTAGGTTTTTTACCTCGCAAATATACGACTTATTTTCCAAACGAACAAGAAAAAACGCCAAAAGTTTAACTTCTGGCGTTTTTTTCTTTCTGAGCGACGGTTATCAGCGCTGTCGGCTGCTCCATACGGGCATCTCCTCGCCGGCATGACTGAAATCGACAAGTATCAGATCGAAGATAAGCACGCTGCCTCCGGGCATGGTAATCACACCATTACTCACATTGTCATTAGGGCCGTAGCCGAGCTCGCTGGGGATATACACGCGCCAGTGGTCGCCGCGATGCATGTGCTGCAGGGCTGTGGCATAGCCATCCACCGTACTGCTCACCAGCTGCTTCACAGTATAGCCCGTAGCGCCGTCGAACTTACCATAGACGGTGGCATCGAACACCTTTCCTTCAGGATAGGTGACGGATGGGATGAGCCGTCCCTGATAGATGACGCGCACGGAGTCAGAGAAGCAGGGGCTTTCCGTCTCGTTGCTCTGCTTGATCTTCTTCACATAGATATACTTGTCTGCGCCGTGGGAGGTGGCAGGACTGAGCGAGTAGCTCAGGAAGCGTTGCCACTGGTAGTCGTTGTTCGACAGCGAATCGTCGAGCGTTGCGAAGAACGTCTCGTTGCGCGCCGTCCAGTTCTCCCACTCACTGGTCTCAGCCTCCTCTTCGCTGCAGGCAGAAAAGGTAAGCAACAAGCCTACCCCAGCCCATCCCCAAAGGAGAGGCTTAAATAGTCCTGCTATTGCTCTAAATAATTCTTTCTTCATTGCTCTGTCTATCAAATCCAAGCCCCTCCCTCGGGGAGGGGTTGGGGTGGGCTTTTATAGTCTTTTCAGCAATGACGTGATGCTCACCTTGTCCTCGATGATGCCGTTCAGGTCTTCAATCTTCACACGCTCCTGCTCCATCGTGTCGCGGAAGCGCAGGGTGACGCGACCATCATTGAGGGTTTCGTGATCGACGGTGACGCAGTACGGCGTGCCGATAGCGTCCTGACGGCGATAGCGCTTGCCGATGGAATCCTTTTCGTCGTACTGGCAGGTGAAGTGATACTTCAGGTCGTCGATAATCTCACGGGCCTTCTCGGGCAGACCGTCTTTCTTCACCAGCGGCAGCACGGCCAGCTTCACAGGGGCCAGAGCTGCGGGCAACTTCAGCACCACGCGTGTCTCGCCGTTCTCCAGTTTCTCCTCGTCGAAGGCGTGGCACATAATACTGAGGAACATACGATCGACGCCTATCGAGGTCTCGATGACGAACGGCGTGTAGCTCTCGTTGGTCTGCGGGTCGAAATACTTGATGCTCTTGCCGCTATACTTCTCATGCTGCGACAGGTCGAAGTTCGTACGCGAGTGAATGCCCTCCACCTCCTTGAAGCCGAACGGCATCTTGAACTCGATGTCAGTAGCGGCGTTAGCATAGTGGGCCAGCTTGTCGTGGTCGTGGAAACGGTAGTTCTCAGCGCCGAAGCCCAGGTTCTGGTGCCACTTCATGCGCGTCTCCTTCCACTTGGCGAACCACTCCAGCTCGGTGCCGGGCTTCACGAAGAACTGCATCTCCATCTGCTCGAACTCCCTCATGCGGAAGATGAACTGACGGGCCACGATCTCGTTGCGGAAAGCCTTACCAATCTGTGCGATGCCGAAAGGAATCTTCATGCGACCCGTCTTCTGAACGTTCAGGTAATTGACAAAGATGCCCTGAGCCGTCTCGGGACGCAGGTAGATCTTCATCGAGCCATCAGCAGTAGAGCCCATTTCCGTGGAGAACATCAGGTTGAACTGGCGCACGTCGGTCCAGTTCTTCGTGCCGCTGATGGGACACACAATCTCCTCGTCGATAATAATCTGGCGAAGCTCCTCCAGGTCGGGACCTTGCATGGCGGCAGCATAGCGAGCATGCAGGGCGTCGCGCTTCTCCTTCGTTTCCTTCACGCGCTCGCTGGTCTCTAAGTACTTTGCTTCGTCGAAACTCTCGCCAAAGCGCTTGCGAGCCTTCTCCACCTCCTTCTGAATCTTCTCGTCGTACTTGGCTATCTGGTCCTCGATGAGCACGTCAGCACGATAGCGCTTCTTCGAGTCGCGGTTGTCGATGAGCGGGTCGTTGAAAGCATCCACGTGGCCCGAGGCCTTCCAGATGGTAGGATGCATGAAGATAGCCGAGTCAATGCCCACGATGTTCTCGTGCAACATCGTCATGGCCTTCCACCAGTACTGCTTGATGTTATTCTTCAGTTCAACACCCATCTGGCCGTAGTCATATACTGCGCCCAGACCGTCGTAGATTTCACTGCTGGGGAACACATATCCGTACTCCTTGCAGTGGCTTACAATCTTCTTAAAAACGTCTTCTTGTGCCATATTCTTATTTACAATTTGACTATTTACAATGTACAATTTATCATTTCGGGTGCAAAGGTAGTGCAAATCGAGCGAAAAACCAAATTTTATTTGAGTTTTTGCGAGATGCCGCCTACCTTCGCGCTGTTTTGCAGCGCAAAGGTACGAATAAGCGAGAACAATACAAAATAAAAAGAGTTATTTTTTGTTTTTATACCACTTCCTAAGTGAGAACAGAAGCCTTCTACTGTTACCTACATGGCGTTGGAAGGGAACGAGGTGCCTCCAAATCGCCGTTTGCGTCCGCGCAAATAACCGTTTGCGTAGGCGCAAACAACCGTGCGCGCCTACGCAAAATGAAAGCCGCCTCAGCCCCTATCTCCGACAACGACTAAATGAGGTTCGCAACGGCCCCTACAAAATTACAACTTTTTCCGCAAACTCGTAACGAATTGAAAGAAAAAGTTGTACCTTTGCACTTCAAAAAGTAAATCGACATGATTGTTTGTATAGCAGAGAAACCGAGCGTGGCACGCGACATTGCCCGCATCATAGGGGCAACGGCGTCGCGCGAAGGCTATATGGAGGGTAATGGCTATCAGGTGACGTGGACCTACGGACACCTATGCACGCTGAAGGAGCCTGGCGACTATACGCCAGCCTGGCGGCCTTGGGCGCTGACGCAGCTACCCATGATTCCGCCGCGCTTCGGCATCAAGCTCATCCCCGAGGAGCACATCACCAAGCAGTTTGCCATCATCGAAAAGCTGATGCAAGCCGCCGACGGCATCGTAAACTGTGGCGACGCCGGGCAGGAGGGTGAGCTCATACAGCGCTGGGTGATGCAGAAGGCACAAGCAAAATGTCCCGTGAAGCGGCTGTGGATATCGTCGATGACCGACGAGGCCATCCGCGAGGGTTTCGCCAACCTGCGTGACCAGCAGGACTACCAGCCGCTCTATATGGCGGGCATGAGCCGCGCCATCGGTGATTGGCTCTTAGGCATGAACGCCACACGACTCTACACGCTGAAGTACGGGCAGAACCGTCAGGTGCTCAGCATCGGTCGCGTACAGACACCAACGCTCGCCCTCATTGTGAACCGCCAGAAGGAGATAGACAACTTCAAGCCTGAGCCCTATTGGGTGCTGGCGACGGTCTATCGCGACACGACTTTTACCGCTGTTATCAAGGAAGAAGAATATGAAGACAACAAAAAGGAACCAGAGGGCGACAAAGATAAGAAGACAAACCAGAAAAAAGGATTTAGCTCAGAAGAAGAAGGAAAAAAAGCCTTTTCTCTTATTGAAGGAAAGCCATTTACAATAACAAATGTCCAGAAGAAGAACGGTAAAGAATTACCTCCTTTGCTTTATGACCTTACTTCTCTACAAGTGGATTGTAACCGTAAGTTCGGTTTCTCGGCAGAAATGACACTGAACATCATTCAGCAACTATATGAAATCAAACTCACCACCTATCCGCGTGTTGACACTACATTTCTGCCCGATGATGTTTACCCCAATTGTCCGCAAATTATGAACGGACTCTTTCAAACCAAATTTGCCGGTAAAGCCCCATACGTAGACATAATACGTCCACTAGGTGGAAAGCCATTACCGAAACCGAAAAAAGTTTTCGATTCGTCAAAAGTCACCGACCACCACGCTATCATTCCAACAGGTATAGTTCCCAACGGATTAACAGATGCGCAGAAGAAGGTGTACAATCTCGTGGCACAGCGTTTCATTGCCGTGTTTTATCCTGAGTGCAAATTCGCACAGACAATAGTTACAGGAAAGGTCGAGGATATCTTGTTTAGGACAACAGGTAAGACAATTATCGACCCTGGATGGCAAGTAGTATATGCCAAAGAACCTATGCCAAATGGTGATGATGACATCAAAAAGAAAGAAGAAGACAAGGCATTACCAGTATTCCAAAAAGGAGAGAGTGGCGAACATACTCCAACACTGACAGAAAAGTGGACTACAGCACCTAAGCCTTATACCGAAGCCACCCTATTACGCGCTATGGAAACAGCTGGTCGCCTAGTTAATGATGAAGAACTGCGAGCCGCTATGAAAGAGAACGGTATAGGACGTCCCTCTACCCGTGCAGCTATCATAGAAACTTTATTTAAGCGCCATTACATACGTCGTGTCAGGACTAGCATAGCCCCTACCCCAACTGGTATAGAACTTATTAACCTTATACATGAGGAACTCCTAAAAAGTGCCGAGCTGACTGGCATCTGGGAAAAAAAGCTGCGCGACATCGAGCATCAGAAGTACGATGCCCGTCAGTTTATCGACGAGCTAAAACAACAGGTGACGGAGATTGTGAATGAAGTCATGGCCGACGGCAGCAACCGTCGTATCACCGTTACGCAATAAATCGCGTCGCATTGCGTTATATATAGGTATGCGACATCTACATACCATTATATATATATGTGTCTTCGCGGTGCTGCTGGCCTCGTGCGGAGCCGACACGGCGATGAAGAAGGGCGATAAGTTCTACGCCCTGGGCGAATATTATGACGCTGCCACCCAGTACAAGAAAGCCTACTCGCAGACACCTGCGAAGGAGCGTCCCAAGCGCGGAGAGCGCGCCCTGAAGATGGCCGACTGCTACCGTCGTATCAACCAGACACAGCGTGCCATCGCCGCCTATAACAATGCCTTACGCTACAAGCAGGCCGACACCACCGCCATCTTCCATCTGGCCCAGCTACAGCTGAAGAACGGCAGTTATAAAGAAGCCGAGAAGACGTTCCTGCAACTCATTGATAGCTTAGGAACGACAGAATCGAAGCTCTCACCCCTCACTTCTCACCTCTCACCTCTCATCATGACCGGGCTTGAGTCTGCCCGCATGGCTCCCCAGTGGAAAGCCGAGGCCGAATACTCGGGCTACACGGTGAAAAAGCAGGAGTTCTTCAACTCGCGCCGCGCCGAATACTCGCCAGCCTTGGCTGGCGACGACTTCGACCAGCTGTACTTCAGTAGCACCCGCAATCAGGCCAAGGGTGAGGAGATTAGCGGCATCACAGGCACGAAGAATGCTGACATCTTCTTCTCGCAGAAAGACGACAAGGGTAAGTGGTCAAAGCCCGAGCCCATCGACAGTGACCTGAACACGGAAGACGACGAGGGAGCATGTACCTTCTCGTCAGACTTCAAGACGATGTACCTCACCGTCTGCAAGACCGATCCTGACTATCCCCGCTTTGCACAGGTGGCTACTGCGAAGCGCAGCGACGCCTCATGGGGCAAGGCTACGGTATTAGACATCAGTCGCGATACGCTCTCCACCTTCGCCCATCCCTGCGTCTCGCCCGACGGCCAATGGCTCTACTTTGTCAGCGACATGCCTGGCGGACAGGGCGGCTACGATATCTGGCGCGCCGAGCTGTCGGGTAACGGTGTCCTCGAGATCGAGAACGTCGGTGCTCCCATCAACACGCCAGGCGACGAGCTGTTCCCCACCTTCCGTCCCAACGGCGACTTCTATTTCAGCAGCAATGGCCATCCGGGCTTCGGCGGACTGGACATCTACTATGTAGACAATAATGATTCCTCACTCTTCCCTCTTCACTCTTCACTTCAAATAGAGCACCCCGGCTGGCCCCTGAACTCGGCTGGCGATGACTTCGGCATGACGTTCGAAGGACTGCACAACCGCGGCTACTTCAGCAGCAACCGCGGCGATGCCCGTGGCTGGGACCACATCTACTCGTTCGAGAAGTCGGAAGTAGTGCAAACCGTGAAGGGCTGGGTGTATGAGCAAGACGGCTACGAGTTACCCCAGGGACTGGTCTATATGGTGGGCAACGACGGTACGAACAAGAAAATCAGCGTGCGTGGCGATGGTTCCTTCGTCGAGGAAATCAAACCTGGCGTTAGCTACGTCTTCCTCGGAACCTGCAAGGGCTACCTCAACCATAAGGAGGAGCTGCAAGTGGAGCCCGTGCTGGAATCGGAGGAGTATGTCCTGCAGTTCCCCCTGGCCTCGATTACTGCCCCCGTGCTCATCGACAACATCTTCTACGACTTTGACAAAGCCACGCTGCGCCCGGAATCTACTGAGGCCCTCGACAAGCTCATCGTATTGCTCAATGAGAATTCCAATGTCACCATCGAGCTCTCTGCCCACACCGACAACCGAGGCTCCGACCAGTACAACGAGCGGCTGAGCCAGCGACGTGCCGAGAGTGTGGTGAACTATCTCATTGAGCATGGTATTGCTGCCGACCGCCTGTCACCAGTGGGCTACGGCGAGAAGAAGCCGAAGATCATCAAGAAGAAACTGACAGAGAAATACCCCTGGCTGAAAGCCGACGACCAGCTGACGGAGGAATTTATCAATGCCCTCGACGACGAGGAGAAGCAGGAAATCTGCCACCAGCTGAACCGTCGCACGGAGTTCACCGTGCTGCGCACCACGTATGGAATGTTTGATGCCGAAGGCAAGGCGAAGGAACAGCCCGCCAAGCCGCAGAAGGAAGAACAGCAACAGGAAGAGGAGCTATGGTAACACTACCCGAGGAGTTTATCCGCATCACACGCCAGCTGATGGGTGAGGAACGCTTCGCCAGCTATCTCGCCGCCTTCGACGAGGAGCCTCCCGTCAGCATCCGTCTGAATCCCAAAAAGATTAATTCTCAATTCTCCGCTCGGCTCTGCCGCTTGGCTCGTCCAAGAATTCTTAATTCTCAATTCAATCTTGTTCCTTGGTGTGATTACGGTTACTACCTCACCCATCGCCCCAACTTCACCTTCGACCCCCTGCTGCATGCCGGCTGTTACTACGTGCAGGAGGCTGCATCCATGTTCATCCATCACATCCTGAAGAACCTCCCTTTCCTTGAGGAAGGGGCGGGAGCAGACATTCTCGACCTCTGCGCCGCTCCTGGCGGCAAATCCACCTGTGCCATCTCAGCCCTGCCCGAAGGAACGAAGCTATGGGCGAACGAGCCTATACGCCAGCGCGCCAGCATCCTTCTGGAGAACATCACGAAGTGGGGCTACCCCGACTGCACCGTCACTAACAACTACCCACGCGACTATGTCCGCTCTGGCCTACTGTTCGACATCATCCTCTGCGATGTGCCTTGCTCCGGCGAAGGCATGTTCCGTCGTGACCCGCAGACTATCAGTGAATGGAGTGCGCAGAACGTTGAGAAATGCTGGCGCCTGCAACGCGAGATTGTCAGCGATGCCTGGCAATGTTTGCGCCCCGGTGGCGTGCTCATCTATAGCACGTGCACCTTCAATACGAAGGAGAACGAGGAGAACATACGTTGGATTCTGGAGCATTTCGATGCCGACATCCTGCCCATGTCCACACAGCCCGAGTGGAACATCACTGGTTCGCTGCTTACAGGCTTCGATGCACCCGTCTATCGCTTCATCCCAGGAATAACAAGAAGTGAGGGGCTGTTTGTGGCGGTGATAAGGAAAACCATCCCCAACCTGAGACCCACCTCCATCCCCTCCCGTGCGGGAAGGGAGTCAAGATACTCCAAAAGGCAGCTGTCATCCCTCAAGATAATCAATCCCCCCTCGTGCGCGGGAGGCGATGAGGGTGATGTTCCCCTTTCCTACCCCCAAGCCATTGCCTACTTGCGCGGCGAGGCCATCGTGCTGCCAGAAGAAGCGCCGCGTGGCATCGTCACCGTCAGCTTCATGGGTCACCCGCTGGGTCAGGTGAAGAACATCGGCAATCGCGCCAACAACCTCTACCCCAAAGAGTGGCGCATCAAGAGTACGCACATACCACAGGAATATGAGCCGATTATGTAGAGGGGGGGTAAAAAAGGAGTGAAATATTGATAATATTGATAATAGTGATAATAACGTGTAAATCAAAATCGCCTAAAAGCGGACTTAACTGCCTACAGATGTGAGAGTTAGCTATCTATAAAGGCTTTATAGGAATAGCAGAATCTATCGTGAATTCTTCGCAAGAAACTATTGTTTTTCATGAAAAAGAGGGAAAATCCACCTGTTTTAGCCTATTTTTAGTATGTTTTTCCTGTTTTTGAGCCTTTTTTGATACCGCATACAGGATGTAAAGATACGAAATTTGTCAGACAAAACAAAACGATAATGACAATAATGACAATAATGACATATTGTTTTATGATATATCATATAATAAATAAAAAATAATTCTATAAATATATACTGTCATTATTGTCATTATCTACTAAATATTAAAAAACGTTAATGAAAGATGAATGGTTATGCACTGATGTTGCATTAATGAATAAAAATTCGTAACTTTGCTGTTGAAAAGATGTGTTAGCAAGTAGCCTTCTCTCAGTAAAAATAAAGCACGCCGCTCATCGAAATTAGCGCGCTCCTCGATGAAAATAGCGGGTTGCTCGTTTAGAAAAGGAGGCAGCAAACCGTTTAACACAAATTTGGTATATTACAGAACTTTTAATGAATTAAGTTTTATGGCATAAACTAATCTTCCGATTCGCATTGACGCCCGTCGTAACAACAACGAGTCGAGCACCAAATATGGACGCATTTATCCTGCGTTATTCGCCCTTCTGGAAGCCGTGGTTCATCAACCGCTGACGGGCCATCTCCTCGTACTTCGTACCCAGACGGCCATAGTTGGCATAGGGATAGATGCTGATGCCGCCACGGGGCAGGAAGAGCCCTAAGACCTCGATATACTTAGGATTCATCAGGCGCACAAGGTCTTTCATGATGGTGTTCACGCAGTCCTCGTGGAAGTCGCCGTGGTTGCGGAAGGAGAAGAGATAGAGCTTCAGGCTCTTGCTCTCCACCATGCGCTCGCCAGGCATGTAGAGAATCTTGATCTCGGCAAAGTCGGGTTGCCCGGTGATGGGGCACAGCGTGGTGAACTCAGGGCAGTTGAACTGCACCCAGTAGTCATTGTCAGGATGCTGGTTCTGGAAGGTCTCCAGCAGCGACGGGTCGTAGTTGTTAGCATATTGCGTCTCCTTGCCCAACAGTTGCAGGTGTTCGTTCTCTCTTGACATGATTATAAGTTTTTAAATGTTATAGTGTTATAGATTATACAGCAGCCAGCCCATGTAGCCAAGGAAGAGGATGGTAAGCAGCGCTCCTTCCCAACGTTCTACGGTGTACTTGGTGTACGAGAAGAGCCAGATGAGTACCACCGAGACAAGCATCGTGCCCACATCGACCATGGTGATGCCGCCAATCTGCATGGGGCAAATGACGGCCGTGATGCCAAGAATAAGCAGCACGTTGAACACATTGGAGCCTATCACGTTGCCAATGGCGATGGCCGAGCGCCCTTTGCGAGCAGCCACAACACTGGTGGCCAGTTCGGGCAGCGAAGTTCCGCCTGCCACTACCGTCAGACCGATGACGCCATCGCTGACACCCAGCGATGCAGCCAGGTCAGAGGCATTACCCACAAAGAGATTGCTGCCGGAAACAAGGCATGCCAGTCCCACGACAACAAAGAAGAGGCCCTTCCCCATCGGCATTTCCTCACGTCTGCCTGTAGCCTCGCTGCTGCCACCATTCTTCTTTGCCACACGGAACGTGTATATCATAAAGACCACGAAGCCTGTTAGCAGCAGGATGCCGTCCAGGCGGCTGATGCTGTTGCCAATGATATTGAGTGAGCCAAAGCTGTCAAGACAGAGCACAACGAGCAGCACGGAAGCCATGACTGCAAAGGGGATGTCTTTCTTCACCGTAACGGGACTGATGACCATTGGAGCCACCATAGCGGCGCAACCCACGATGAGCATGGAATTGAAGATGTTGGAGCCAATGACATTGCCCACCGCCAAATCGGGCGTTCCCTTGAGAGCCGACACAATGCTGACGAACAATTCAGGTGCCGAGGTGCCTGCTGCCACAATCGTCAGACCTATCACTATCTCAGGCACCTTCATGCGGCGTGCCAGGGCTGAGGCTCCTTCTGTCAGCCAATCAGCTCCCTTCAACACGAGAACGATACCAATGACGATGAAAAGAATGTTGAGCAGCATGGCAGCTTGATACTAATATTCAAAAGTATAGACGATTGGCTGATTGCTACGTGTCACAGTAAGCGTATTCACGCTGCGGTTGGCGTTCAGCTTCACCTCCACGTTGTTCTCATGGCCATTGGCATAAGCTGTCTTGACGATACTCGTCTGGCGAGCATATCGGAAGAGGGACAACAGCTGATAAGGGTCGCACTGCTCAGTACCGAAGACGAGCTGATTGACATCGACCGACTGGTAGCGGTTGTCGTAGTCTGAATACTTCAGTTTACACTTCATTATCTCAGTACCTGCTGACGTCACTCGGGCAATGCTCAGACTGTCGGCACAATGCAGGCTGTCAGGTGTCAGGCTCTGCCCATTCAGCAGGTAGGCATAATACGTATTGCTGCCGAGCAACGTGCGATGCTCCAGATTGAAGGCATAGTTGGCAGAAACGGACAAGTAGTGGTCGTAGAGCTGTGAGGCATAGGTGACGGTATCGCCCATGCCAACGAGCCGCTTCGGCTGATAGTCGTTCGAGTACGAGCCAGTAAGCGTCTTGTCCCTGTCCTGCACGGTGAGCACGCTGTCACGGTCATTATAGGAAAGGGTGAGCTGGTGCAACAATACGTCTTCTTTCGTGATGCGCAGCGACAGCGGGCGGTGCTGTGCATCATAGGTCAGTTCAAAGTGCGAACCGTCACTACCCGTGATGGTCTTCACATCGGCAGCCGAACCCAGAGAGCCGTCGCCACGGGTGGCATACTGCCAATAGGCAATGGTGCAATAAGCGTCGCCAGGATGCTCGGTGTCGTTGAAGGTGAACCACGTACCACGACCCTCGCCAGTGGTGTTCTGCTCGAACAGCAACGGGAAGGTGTAATATGTATAGGCTTTGCCTGCGCTGGCCTCCAGCTTGCACCAAGTGGCAGAGGCATCGCGGGATACGTTCCATTGTCCGTAGCTAATGAACGAGACGGTATCCACCTGATTATTGGCAAACAACGCCGTCAGCGCATACTGCGGCTTGCGGAATACGAAGCCTGCTTCATAAGGGTCTTCACTGTTCAGACACGAGGCAGCAAGCACCAATACGGCTGCTCCTGCCAAAAGATTTCGTAGTGTTTTCATTTTTATATCGTCTTTTCCTTATTTTATTCTATATCAATTAAGAAAGCATCTATCTGCCGACGGTCTTTTTTTGTGGGACGACCTGTGCCGCGAGCCCGATCAACGAAACCGCTGATGCGCGTCATCTCCAAGAGGTCGTACTGGTCTTGAGGGGTGACATTCTCGTAGATCTCGGGTAGCAGCTTGGCACCCACACGCTGCTCGATAGGTTTCAGCAGTCGGAAACTGAAGGTGACGGGAGGCTTGCGCACGCTGATGATATCTTCCACTTTCACCATGCGCGAGGGCTTCACATTCACACCATTCACCGCCACTCGTCCGTTTTTACAGGCATCGGCAGCAATGGTGCGTGTCTTGAAGATGCGGGCTGCCCACAGCCATTTATCTACTCTTGCTTCTTCTGACATGCTTTCTTCCCCATTTTATTATACTGATTCATCGTGATGTCGATACCGGCAAGCACGAAGCTCTCAATCACTTTCACGGCAATGTCGATGCTGGGCTGCAACAGGTCGAGTTCTTCCTGCGAATAGCGCCCCAGCACCCAGTCTATTTGTCCGCCCATCTGATAGTCGGAACCGATGCCCATACGCAAACGGGCATACTGCTGACCGATGAGCTGCTGGATATGTCCCAGCCCGTTGTGGCCACCATTCGAGCCGTTGGCCTTCAGGCGGAAAGAACCTAAGGGAAGTGCTACGTCATCGCTGACGACGAGCAGATGCTGCTGGTCGATGTTCTCCTTGTTCAGCCAGTAGCGCACAGCATTGCCGCTCAGATTCATATAGGTGGTAGGCTTCAGCAGGAACACCTTACGCCCACGCACCGAAACCTCAGCGACGAAGCCATAACGACGGTCGCTGAAAATAGCGTTGGATGCCTTCGCAAAAGCATCCAACACCATGAATCCTGTATTGTGGCGGGTCAGGGCATATTCATCGCCCGGATTCCCCAGTCCAACAATTAAAAACTTATCCATACATTACTCTGCGGCAGCAGCAGCGGCAGCCGACTTGGAAGCGCGGGTCTCCTTCACCGAGCAGACAACTACCTGAGCGGGAGTAGCCAGCGTCAGACCCTCGAACTTCAGCTCACCCACCTTGATGGCCTTACCCAGAGCGAGGTTGGTAACGTCGATCTCCAGAATCTCGGGGATGTTCATATAAGGAGCGGTCACGTCGATCTTGCGGATGCTGAGGTTCAGCTTACCACCGTCGCGCACACCCTGTGCCAGACCATTCAGCTTCACAGGAATACCCACGGTAATGTCCTTCTGCTCGTTTATCTCGTAGAAGTCGGCGTGCAGCAGAGCGTCGGTCGTGGGGTGGAACTGCAGCTCCTTGATGATAGCCTTGTGCTCATTACCGTCAATATTGATGCTGACGACATAGACATGCGGGGTATAGACAACCTTGCGAAGCTCCGTGAAGGGAACAGCGAAGGAGAATGCCTCGGGCAGGCCCTTCTCATCTTTCTTCTCACCATACATGTTGCAGGGAACCAAACCCTCCTTGCGCATCAGTTTTGTGGCCTTCTTGCCAGTGGTCTCGCGCTTCTGACCGTTGATTGCAATTTCTTTCATAACGTTTGTGTTACTCTAAATTAAGTTGTTTTAAAATGTTTTGTTGCGACTTAATTCGCCATCACACGAAAAAAGCGGGTGCAAAGGTACGAAATAAAATTGAAATTTGATAATTGATAATTGAAAATTTATAAAAAAAGTACATTTTTCTTGTATAATAGCGGAAAAATAGCTAATTTTGCACCGATAAATTTTATTATTAGGCTAAATGATTAATCGAGAAATCATCAGAATCAAAATTGTTCAGTTAACCTACGCGTACTATCAAAACGGTAACAAGAACATTGACACGGCAGAGAAAGAACTGTTCTTCAGCCTTTCCAAGGCATACGACCTGTACAATCATCTGCTGGCGCTCATCGTGGCCCTCACCAAGGAATCGCGCCGTCGTTTGGAAGTTCTTCTGGCCAAAGCCCGCCGCGAAGGCACACCCGAGCCGTTGCAGAAGTTTGCCTTCAACCGTTTTGCCCTGCAGTTAGAGAACAACAAGCAGCTCTGCGAGTTTACGGAGACCCAGAAGCGCACGTGGGCCGACGAGCCCGAGTTCGTGGGTAAACTGCTGGAACAAATAGAGCAGAGTCAACTCTACACCGACTATATGGCAGGCGAGGATTCCTACGATGCCGACCGCGAGCTTTGGCGCCGCATCTATCGCACCCTCATCCAGGATAATGAGAATCTCGACCAGCTGTTGGAAGAACAGAGCCTCTACTGGAACGATGACAAGGAGGTGGTCGATTCCTTCGTACTGAAGACCATCAAGCGTTTCGACGAAAAGAACGGCCCCAGACAGGAGCTGTTGCCCGAATACGACTCGGAAGAGGAAAAAGACTATGCCCGCAAGCTGTTCCGTGCCGCCATTCTCAATGCCGACGAGTACCAGCGCTACATGAGCGAGCTGTCGATGAACTGGGACTTCAGCCGCTTGGCCTACATGGATGTCATCATCATGCAGATTGCCATTGCCGAGATGCTCACCTTCCCCAGCATCCCCATCTCCGTCACCATCAACGAATTTGTAGAACTGGCAAAGGTATATTCCACCCCGCGTAGCTTCAGCTACATCAACGGCATGCTCGATGCCATCGCGCGCCTGCTTATCCAGCAAGGTCGCCTGCTCAAGCAGATCGACGCGCCCAAAGCTCCCGTATCTTAAAACCAATTAAACAATAAACAAATGACAAACATCCTATTACAAGCCCAGCAGGGCGGTGGCGGCATGATGATGCTGCTGATGATGGTGGCCATCTTTGCCATCATGTATTTCTTCATGATTCGTCCGCAGCAGAAGCAGCAGAAGGCGATTCGTAACTTCCAAAACCAGCTGGCCGAAGGCATGGCAGTAGTCGTGGGCAGCGGCATCTACGGCACCGTGAAGAGCGTTGATCTGGCTCGCAATACCGTCGATGTGAAGATTGCCAAAGACGTGGTTATCACCGTGGCCAAGAGCGCCGTCTTCCAGGACATGACCAGCATCCCCGCACAGAAGTAGTATCAAAGCGACACCGATGGGCCGTTTTTTCAAAAATATCAGGCGTTTCCTGTTTGGCTGGGCCAACAGGGAATTCCTGATTTTTCTGTTTTTCTTAGTCATAGCAGGCATCTTCTGGCTTCTGACAACACTCAACGAGAGCTTTGAACAGGAAGTGAAGATGCCCGTGAGGTTCGTGAATGTACCCAAGAACGTGGTCATCACCAGCGGAGAAGAAGACACCCTTCGCGTCACCGTGCGCGACAAGGGTATCAGCCTCATCACCTACCTCTACAACAAAGAACAGCAGCCCATTGACATCGACTTCTACCGCTTCACGCAGAACAACGGCCGAGGCACCGTGCCCACCAGCGACTTGCTGCGCCTCATCAACGCCAAGCTTCCCGCATCGGCAAAAGCCATTAGCGTCAAGCCCGATACCGAGGTATTCTTCTACAATAACGGAGAGAAGAAGATTGTGCCCATAGAATTTCAAGGACAGGTAGAGCCCGACATGCTCTATTTCATCTCGCACATCACCTACATTCCCGACAGCGTCACCGTCTTCACCTCTAAGGACAACTTCAACAACATTGCGAAGGTCGTCACAGAGCCTATTCACCACAAAGGCTTCCGCGACTCACTCATCGTCACGGCCCGCCTGCAGAAGAAGGAGGGTGTGAAGATAGTGCCCGACAAAGTCACCGTCTGCTTCTACACCGACATGCTCACCGAAGTCAGCATCGACAACGTGCCCATCGTGGGCATCAACATGCCCGAGGGAAAGACTCTCCGCACTTTCCCAGCCAAAGTAACCGTGAGCTTCGTCACCGGTATGAAGAACTACCAGACTATGACGCCAAGCGACTTCCTCATCGTGGCCGATTACAACGAACTGAAAGCCGACTCTACGGCAAAGTGCAACATCTACCTGCGCCGACAGCCTGAGGGCGTCCAGCGTGTCAGGTTAGAGACCGACCAAGTCGATTACCTCATAGAAGAACAGCAGCCATGAAGCGCATTGCCATTACCGGAGGCATCGGCAGCGGCAAGAGCTATGTCTGCCGTCTGCTTGAACAGCAAGGCATCAAAGTTTATGACTGCGATGCTGCCGCCAAGCGCCTCATCCGTACCTCGCCGGAACTGCGGCGCCAGCTGTCAGATCTTATCGGCTCACTCAAGAAAGCCGACATCTCCCGTTTCTTGTTGGCCTCTGAGGAGAATGCCCAGGCCATCGACGCCATCGTCCACCCCGCTGTAGCTGATGACTTCCTACGAAGCGGACTCCAATGGCTGGAAAGCGCCATCCTCTTCCAGTCGGGCTTCGACCGCCGCGTGCCTTTCGATGCCGTCATTGTCGTTACCGCCCCCGAGGAGGTACGCATCCGTCGCATCATGCTGCGCGACAATATTAGCCGCGAGAAAGCCAGCGAATGGATTGCCCGCCAGTGGCCACAGGAAGACGTTCGCCAACGTGCCGACTACGAAATCATCAACGACGGCAAGCAACCCATATCCCCCCAACTCGACCTCTTGCTCAAGTCACTTAACAATAAACTTTAAACTTCAAAAAAACAAAATAATATGAAAAAAACCATTCTATCCATCGCCGGTAAGCCCGGCCTTTACAAGCTCATTTCTCAGGGAAAGAACAACCTCATCGTCGAGGCCCTCGACGCTACCCACAAGCGCCAGCCCGCCTTCGGTTCCGAGCGCATTACCTCTCTGTCAGACATCGCCATGTTTACAGAAACCGACGACGTGCCCCTCATGGACGTCCTCGAAAGCCTGAAGACCTTAGAACAGGGCAAGAAGTCGGCCCTCGACCTGAAGAAAGCCTCCGGCGATGACCTGCGCGAGTATTTCGCCAAGGTGCTCCCCAACTTCGACCGCGAGCGTGTACATACCAGCGACATCAAGAAACTCCTGCAATGGTACAACATCCTCATCGAGAATGGCATTACCGACTTCAAGGAGGAGGAAGAGGAAGCCCAGCCCACTGAGGCACCTGCCGAGGAGAAACCCGAACCCAAAGTCTCCATGCCCAAGGCCCCGAAAGCCGAGGCCAAGGTAAGAGAGCCCAAAGCCCCCAAGGCTGACTCCAAAGCCAAGACTACAAAGGTAAAAACCGCGAAACCCAAGGCAAAGTAATCCCCTAACGGATAGCCTTTAGTTCCGTAACACCAACGCATCAAAAAGCCTCCCCGATGAAGGAAGGCTTTTACTTTTCTTACCGAGCTGCCTCCTTTTTCAAACGAGCGAGCCGCTATTTTAAAAAAGGAGGGCGCTATTTTCAACGAGCGACGTGCTCTTTTCGTTTTGGAGCGTCCATTATAAATTTAGAAAAGACATCTATCTGTGCGAAACTGGAAAAGGTGCCTTTTCCAGTAGTGTTCCAGAAGTACGTTGGCGTGACTTTATTCTTTGATGGCTTCCACGTCGTCAAGGAAAGGAGTGGTGATTTCCTCGCCCCGCTCGATGATGGTCTGGCGGAAGCGCATAGCCACGTTCTTCTTGGCATCGAGGTAGAGGTTGCGCTTCTGGGCCTCATAGTCGCCACCGTCCTTCACGGGCGTCCACTTTACGGCTTCAAGGACGAGGGTGAGCGAGTCGATGTTGGCCTCGGGCTGCTGCACCTTGGCCTCCAGGTCGTTGAGCAGGATGCTAAGTTCTTCGTACTGGGTATCAACGGGAGTCTTCACGTCCTCGGCAGTTGCCGTTGGACGCAGGAGGAAATAGCCACCAGCGGCCGCTGCTGCTGCCACCGCTACTCCACCAAATAATGCTGATTTCTTCATAGAGTTTGGGAATAAGAGTTAGGGATTAGAGGGGAAGGTACTATTTAAAAATGGGAATGAGTCCGCATTGCTGCACAAAGGCGGTCAAGACTTCATGGGCGTTGACCGTTGCTTTTTGACGGTTGGCAGGAGTGTCGTATTTGCTCTTGACTTTCTGTTCGACAATGCTGATGGCGTGAGCAGCATCATAGTTTGCCACCTCGACCTCGCAGAGCAGCCGTCCGCCCTGTGCCATCTGCACATAGCGTAATTGTGGCATACGCACCACAACGGTGTCGGTGCCGGCAATGGGCTCGTAGTGCACGCTATCCATATCGAGGACATAGCTCACCTGCATGCGCATGGTCTGCACGGCCTTGTAGTATTTGCGAGAGAAAAAGCCCACCTTTTCCACGTTGTCGATGGTATAATCCTCGGTGATGGCGGTAAAGGCATAGAGCTCGCCAATGGGTTTGACGCTCTCAATGACTATCGGCGTGGGCTGGATGGTGATGTCTTCATCGTCCTGCGCATCGATGCACCGTACCACAAAATAGGCGACAGCCAGCAGACAGGCCACCTTCACCAAAGTGGTGAGCGGCAAGCGGCTGATGTTGAATGAGGCATCCTTCTTCATGGCAGTATCAGTTGGTAAAGACAGGCTTGAGCCCCATCTGCTGGAGCATGGAACGGAAGATGGCACGGGTGTTGCCCTGAATCTCGGTGCGGAGACTGTTAAACAGTGTGGAGTCGGCCATCACCTCGTCCACCACCTTGTTCTTGATGGTCTGCATGGTCTGCTCGCCCACCTCGTCGCGCAGCCATCCGCTCATGGTTACCACTTCGCGGCGATCGGTACGCATCTCCACATGGTAGTCGATGACTTCGGGCTCGGGCAAGTGTATCCTGACAACGTTGGACGTGTCGATGACGATATCGGCAGCCGTCAGCTTACGCATATCAACGCCATACTTGATGGTCATATCGACAGGCATGATACAGGCACGTCGTCCCAAGCGCCAGTTGGCAGGGTTGATGGTGGCCAGACGGGTTTCGGAATCGTAGATGCCCATGCGGCGCAGCGTCACCTCGGTAGTGGCCAGCTGTGCCTTGCTCTGGAAGAGTCCCAAAACCTCCTGCTTGTCAGGAGTCTTCTGCAGATACTCTTCCACGGGATCGGCCGTCTTGAAGAGCAACTGGGCAGCCACGACGACAACTACGCACCCGACCAAGGCCAGGGCGTAGTTGCGTAGTGTTCTTTTGTCCAGACTATTCACTCTTCACTATTCACTTTTCATTAGCGAAGCGCATCAAAGTCCCAGGCTCTTCTTCAGGGCCTCAATCTTCACTTCGGCCTCTTTGCTGCAACGCTCGTAGTCGGCAGCACCCTTGAAGGAAGCATCCTTGACCTCGGTGTAGAACTTGATCTTCGGCTCGGTGCCTGAAGGACGCACGGAAACCTTCGTACCATCCTCGCAGAACCACTGGAGCACGTTCGAGGTGTCAGGCATGTTCAGCTTGGTCACATTACCCTGGGCATCCTTGGCCTCCAGCGTCTTATAGTCTTTCCATAGGCAAACCTTAGAGCCACCCAGCTCCTGAGGAGGATTGGCGCGGAAGTCGGTCATCATCTGCTTAATCTCATCGGCACCGGTCTTGCCCGGACGTACCACATTGATGGTCACCTCCTTCGAGAAGCCGTATTCCTTATAGATATTCATGAGCAGGTCGTAGAGCGTCATGCCGTTATCACGGGCCCAGGCTGCAATCTCGCAGATAAGACAGATGGAGGCTGGTGAATCCTTGTCGCGTACCTTGTCGAACGGCAGGAAGCCGAACGACTCCTCGCCACCGCCTATATACTTCTTCTTGCCCTCGGAGACACGGATCTCGTTGGCAATCCACTTGAAGCCTGTGTAGCAGTCGCGATATTCCACGCCGTTCTTCTTGGCAATCTCGGCAATGACCTCGGTAGTCACGATGGTCTTCACGAGGAACTCGTTGCCCTTCAGCTGGCCGAGCTTCTTCTTGTTGGCGATGATATACCACGAGAACATCATGCAGGTCTGGTTGCCGTTGAGGATCTCCCACTCGCCTTTCGGGTTGCGGCAGACGATGGCCAAACGGTCGGCATCAGGGTCGGAAGCAATGACGAGGTCGGCATTGAGCTTCGTACCGAGCTTCATGCCTAGGGTCATAGCCTCGGCATTCTCAGGATTGGGCGACACGACAGTGGGGAAGTTGCCGTCTATGACCATCTGCTCGGGCACCACGTGGATGTTCTGGAAGCCCCATGAGCGCAGGGCCATCGGGATAATAACGCGACCCGTGCCGTGCATGGGCGAATAGACGATATTGAGGTCTTTCTGGCGGAGGATGACGTCCTGATCGACCATAGCCTCCTTGACGGCCTGGATGTAGTCCCAGTCCATCTCACCACCGATAGGGATGATGAGGTCCTTGTTGCCCTCGAATTTCACATCCTCGATCTTCACCTTGTTCACTTCGTCGATGATGCCCTTGTCGTGGGGAGCCAGCACCTGAGCACCGTCGTCCCAGTAGGCCTTGTAGCCATTATATTCACGGGGATTATGCGAAGCGGTGACATTGACACCAGCCTGACACTTCAGCTGACGGATAGCGAACGAGATTTCCGGCGTGGGACGCAGGCTCTCGAAGAGATAGACCTTGATGCCGTTGGCCGAGAAGATGTCGGCTACGGTCTCGGCAAACATACGTCCGTTGTTACGGCAGTCATGACCTACCACCACAGCACTCTGCTTGCCGGGGAAGGCCTTGTTGATATAGTTGGCAAAGCCCTGAGTGGCCATACCCACGATATACTTGTTCATGCGGTTGGTGCCAGCACCCATGATGCCACGCAGACCACCTGTGCCAAATTCCAGGTTCTGATAGAAGGCATCTATCAAAGCTGCCTTGTCAGGATTGTCGAGCATAGCCTGAACTTCCTTACGTGTCTCCTCGTCAAAGGCCGGAGAAAGCCACTGCTTGGCCAGTGCCTCGCACTGTGCGATAAGCTGAGTGTTATTTTCCATATTCGTATAATTTTAGGTTTATGATGTTACTATTATCCACCGAAGTTATCGTACATGATGCTCTCGGGATCGACACCGAGAGAGTCGAGCATATCGACGACAGCCTTCGACATGGGGCCAGGGCCGCACATGTAGTACTCGATGTCCTCGGGAGCCTCGTGATCCTTCAGGTAGGTGTTGAACATGACCTGATGGACGAAGCCCGGCGTGTATTTCACACCAGCAGCATCGGCAGCAGGATCGGGACGGTCGAGAGCCAAGTGGAAGTGGAAGTTGGGATACTCCTTCTCCAAGCCCAGGAAGTCGTCAAGGTAGAACACCTCATTCAGGGCACGAGCACCATAGAAGTAGTGCATCTCACGATCAGTGGTGTGCAGCGTCTTGGTCATGTGCATGATCTGTGCACGCAGCGGAGCCATACCGGCGCCACCGCCTACCCATATCATCTCCTTCTTCGAATCGAAGTGGGGATGGAAGTCGCCGAAGGGACCGCTCATGATGACCTTATCGCCGGGTTTCAGCGAGAAGATGTACGACGATGCAATACCAGGATTGACCTCCATGAAGCCGCTCTTGTCAGCCTTGAACGGCGGTGTGGCAATACGCACGGTGAGCATGAACACGTCACCCTCAGCCGGATAGTTGGCCATTGAGTAGGCACGGATGGTGGGCTCGGGGTTCTTACACTTCAGCGGGAAGAGTCCGAACTTCTCCCAGCTGGGCAGATACTCATCACCTATGAGGCTCTTGTCGAAGTCCTTGTCGTAATCTATGCAGTCGAACTGAGGAATCTTGATCTGAGCGTAGGAGCCAGGCAGGAAGTCCATGTGCTCACCAGCGGGCAGCTGCACCTTGAACTCCTTGATGAACGTAGCCACATTCTTGTTGGAGATGACGGTGCACTCGTACTCCTTGACACCGAGGATACTCTCATTGACATGTATCTTCAGGTCGCCCTTCACCTTGCATTGACAGCCCAGGCGCCAGTGATCCTTGATCTGCTTGCGGGTGAAGTGGGGTTTTTCAGAGTCGAGGATTTCTCCCCCACCCTCCAGGACCTGCACCTTGCATTGTCCGCAGGAGGCCTTACCACCACAGGCAGAAGGCAGGAAGATGCCGTTCTCGTTGAGCGTTGCCATCAGGTTATTGCCCTGAGCCACGGAAATGGTGCGGTCACCATTAATCTCAATATTCACGTTGCCCGAGGGAGAAAGGTACTTCTTGGCCACGAGCAGGACGATGACAATGGCAATGATTGTCACTAGAAACACTAATATACTGTATAATATAAACTGTGCCATAATCCTTTAGATGTTTAAGCCCGAGAAGCACATCATGGCCATAGCCATGAGTCCCACGGTGATGAATGTAATACCCAGTCCCTGGAGCGGCTTCGGCACGTCGCAGTACTGCATCTTCTCACGGATAGCCCCCAACGAGACGATGGCCAGCGTCCAACCGATACCCGAGCCGACGGCATAGACCATCGCATCCCATACGCTGGTGATGGCTTGCGTGTTGGTGGGCTCCATGAGGATGCGCTGCTGCATGAAGAGCGAGGCACCCATGATGGCACAGTTCACGGCGATGAGCGGCAGGAAGATGCCCAGAGCTGCATAGAGCGAGGGACTGTACTTCTCGACCACCATCTCCACCAACTGCACGATACCGGCAATGACGGCGATGAAGAGGATAAAGCTGAGGTAGCTCAGGTCCATACCGAAAATGCCATCGGCACCGAGCACCTTGGTCTGCAACAGATAGTTGACGGGCACGGTGACGAAGAGCACAAACGTCACGGCCAGTCCCAGTCCTAATGATGTCTTCACCGTCTTCGACACGGCTAAGTAAGAGCACATGCCGAGGAAGAAGGCAAATATCATGTTATCGACGAAAATCGATCTGAAGAATAGACTTATTGCATGTTCCATAACTTATTTCTCCTTATAAAAGTATGCACGATGTACCCAAATCACAATTCCCACAAGAATGAGGGCCATAGCAGGCATCGTCATCATGCCGTTGTTGATGTAACCGGCTTCGTAGGCTCCGTCGGGAATAATCTGGAAACCTAAAAGCGAGCCACGCCCCAGCAGTTCACGTACGGCACCTACCACGACCAGTATCATAGCATAGCCCAGACCGTTGCCAATGCCGTCAAGGAACGAGGGCCAGGGCTTGTTCTGCATGGCGAAAGCCTCTAAGCGTCCCATCAGGATACAGTTGGTAATGATCAGTCCTACATAGACCGAGAGTTGCACACTGACATCATAGACGAATGCCTTAAGCACCTGCGACACGATGGTCACCAGGGCTGCCACTACCACAAGCTGCACCACGATGCGGATGCGGTTGGGAATCGTGTTGCGCAACAGAGATATAATCACATTTGCAAAGGCCGTAATCACCGTCACGGCAAGTCCCATCACGATGGCGGGCTTCAGCTGACTGGTCACAGCCAGCGCCGAGCAGATGCCCAGCACCTGCACAAGTATGGGATGGTCGAGGTTCAGCGGATTGGTCAGAGCCTCTTTATTCTGTTTACTGAATAATGCCATAGTCTTACTCCTCCTCCTTTACTTTTCTTACTTTCAACATCTTCCCAAGTTCAGCATCACTGATGGAATCCTTACCCAGGTAACTCTTGATCAACATCTTCTCCAGTTCCCCTTCGTCCATGTCGAGGTCGTACTCACCAGTCCAGATGCCAAAAGTGCGCTTGATCATTTCGTCGACACCATTAGAGGTCAGGGTGGCACCCGTCACACAGTCGACCTGCGTCTCAGGATCTTCCACCTTCTTCACGATCGAGAGCACCACACGGTCTTTGCCATCCGGTCCTTCCCCGATGATGCGCTTACCAATGAACTTCTCCTGCCACTCCTGCGAGTCCTTGATCTCGGCACCAAGACCGGCTGTCTCAGACTCGTGGTTGAAGTAGGAACCATATACTTTGAAGTTCATGGTCTCCAGATCGAAGTGAGCAGCCATATAGCCACTGATACCACCCCAGAGTCCCATACCCTTCATCTCGAAGATCATGATAGGCTCATCGTTAATCTCTACCATTAGGATTTTCTGACCTGCGAACTCCAACGTATCGTTAACGAGTTCAGCATACTTGGCTTCTGCGGCTGAACCGTCGAGATTACGGATGTTCAGTGAATAGAGCACCTGTTTCTTCATGTCAAGTTCAACGTTAGCATCCTGCTTGTCTTTCAGCGAGGACGAGACGAAAGCCAACAGGAAGGCCACGACAATCACCAGTATCGCACTATATATTATAATGTACGTATTGCTATTTGTATTCAGCTTCATATCTACAGTCCTCCTTACTCCTTTACTTCTTTACTCCTTTTCATTCGTTTCGAGATGTTACGCTCCACCACAAAGTGGTCGATGGTAGGAGCAAACATGTTCATCAGCAGAATGGCCAACATCATACCCTCGGGATAGCCGGGATTCATCACACGGATAACGATAGCCATCACACCGATGATGAAGCCGTAGATCCACTTACCCGTTTCGGTGCGGGCAGAGGTGACGGGGTCAGTAGCCATGAACACGGCACCGAAGGCGAAGCCGCCCAGCACCAGGTGCTCATACCAAGGAATGACCGTCGAGCCGGTGGCAGCAAAGAGAGCTGCTGTCAGTCCGCCGCCCACGAATACGCTGAGCATGGTCTTCCACGAGGCAATGCCCGTGATGAGCAGCAGTAATCCACCTAAGGCGATGGCGATGACGCTGGTCTCGCCGATGGAGCCGGGGATGAAGCCGCAGATCATGTCGCACAGGCTGGTGCCTGCATCCACAGGATTAATGCCCTGCCCCACTTCTGCCAGCGGAGTAGCCTGTGTAAAGGCATCCACGTTCAGCGTCTCGGCCAAATTGTTGCCTAAGCCCAGAATCTTCTCGTCGGCCACCCACACCTTGTCACCACTCATCATCGAGGGATAGGCAAAGAACAGGAAGGCGCGGCACACCAGCGCGGGGTTAAAGATATTCATGCCCGTACCGCCGAAAATCTCCTTGCCTATAATCACGGCGAAGGCAACGGCAACGGCCAGAATCCACAACGGACAATTCACTGGAACAATCATCGGAATGAGGATACCACTCACGAGGAAGCCCTCCTGAATCTCCTCACCCTTCCATTGAGCCCAGGCAAACTCGATGCCCAGACCCACGATGTAGCTCACGAGAATCTTGGGCAGCACAGCCAGGAAACCGTAGAAGAAAATGCTGAAGAACGAGGCCTCGGCCAGTGTTCCAGCAGCCAGATAGTTCTGGTAGCCCACGTTATACATACCGAAAAGCAGGGCAGGCATCAGCGCAAGCACCACCACGCTCATGATGCGCTTCGAATCAATGGCATCATGAATGTGCACACCGTTCTTCGACGTGGTGTTAGGCACGTAGAGGAACGTCTCGAAACCGTCGAAGAGGCTGTGGAAAGCATGCAGCTTACCGTCCTTCTCGAAGTTCGGCTTTATCTTGTTGAGATAGTTTCTTAAAAAGCTCATAGTCTTATGCGTTTTCCTTACGTAAATTATTCAATCCTTCACGCACGATGCGCTGCAGTTCCAGCTTCGAGGAATCCACAAACTCTGCCAGTGCAAAGTCCTCGGGGCTAACCTCATAGATTCCCAACTGCTCCATCTTGTCAATGTCGCCGCAGATGATGGCCTTGATCAGATACTCACCATAGATATCCATCGGCAGCACACGGTCGTACTCGCCGCTCATGATGATATGGCGCTCGCCGCCTTTCACACGGGCATCCAGCACATACTCCTTCTTCTTGCCAAAGAGCCAGGAAAAATAGCTGCGGTTCACCGAGAACTGCTTCAGTCGCGGCATGGCCCATCCCAGCAGCTCGTCGGCATCGTCGCCCTCGGGAATCACGGTAATCTCCGAGCTATGGGCACCCAGATAGCCGTCCTTTGTCGTCTGGCGGCCCGTCAGCACATTACCGTTGATAATGCGCACATGGTGGTCGGCATCATAGCTGTTCGACAGCAACGTCGAGAGCTCCTCGCCCACCAGCATCTCCACATGGCATGGTTTCTTCACCTCGCTGCCACAGAGTGCCACTAAACGGCGGAAGTCGGCCTTGCCCGTATTGAACAGACGACCGATGAAGAGCACCACCGTCGGATCGCCGATGGCCCACACCATCTCGCCTTTGTTCACGGGATCCAGATGGTTCACCTGCACACCTACGTTACCAGCAGGACATGGTCCGTCGAACACGACAGCTTCCACATGCTCAAGATTTGAAATGTGCGAGAGAAGCGATGAGTCCTTGCCCACGCCTACATAGACCTTCGTAATCCTTGCCAGGGCCTTCAATCCCGTCACGAAGTCCTGCTCCTGTCCTTTCACCTCATACTCGAAGTCGCAGGCCAGCGGCTTGTCGCGCAGGGCCGACACGAAGATCGTCCTGGGGCGTCCGGGTTCAGCAACGACAGCATAGGGCAGCTGGTTGATGTAGCCCAGGATGCCTGCATCCATGATAGCCTCAAAGATGTCCTTGCCGTCCATCTTCTCCACGTCCTTCTTGCCGAAATCCACATAGTTCTGCTCGTTGTCGGCTTCCACCTTCACGCAGAGTACCTTACGGCGTTCGCCCCGCTCCACGGCCGTCACTTTGCCGCTCACTGGCGAGGTAAACTTCATCTCGGGATACTGCTTGTTCACGAACAGCGCATCCCCGGCTTTGACCATGTCACCCTCATGCACCACGACCTTCGGAGTCACCCCCTCGAAATCGTCAGGCACCAGTGCATAGCGCCCATTCGACTTCAAGCTGAGTTTTGTCTCCTCTGCCTTGCCCTGAAGCTGGATGTTCAAGCCTTTGTGTAGCTTAATTAAATTTGCCATTATTGTTATTGTTTGATAAAATCGCACTAAGCGTGTGCAAAATTAATAAAAATTAGGAAGAATACGAAGAAATAATCGATGAAAAATGAGAAAAAGAAAAGATTTTATCGTAATTTTGCAACTGCAAACAAACATGTGGCACAGAATTGTCACATCGAAGTAGCGAAATTTGAGGAAGCTGAAGCATATCATCAATTGGACCATATGGAGCCTACTGACTCTGTATGTGGTGCTTATTGTGCTCATCCACCTGCCTTTTGTACAGTCATGGCTGGGCTCGGTGGTGGCTGGTGCTGTGAGCAAGAAACTGGGCACGGAGGTGAGCGTGGGACGCGTGGATCTGGGATTCTTCAACCGCCTCATTATCGACGATGTGACCATCAAGGACCAACGTCAGGCCGACATGATACAAGCCCGCAGGATGTCGGTGAAGATCGAGCTGCTGCCGCTTATCGACGGACGGGTGGCCATCTCGTCGGCACAACTCTTCGGAGCCAGGGCACGATTCTATCGCGACAGTGCCGGTGCCACGCCCAACTATCAGTTTGCCCTCGACGCCCTGTCATCGAAGGAAAAGGACAAGCCCTCGAAGCTCGACCTACACATTGGCTCGCTGATTGTACGCGACCTCGCGATGGAATACGACCAGCTGGATGCCCCCTCCACGCCAGGACGCTTCAACCCCTGCCACATGAAAGTGAGCGACGTGAGTGCCCACGTGCTGCTGCGCAACCTGAATCCCGACCAGCTGGACCTGCAGGTGAAGCGTTTCTCGTTTCGCGAGCAGTCGGGACTGGAACTGCAACAGCTGGCCTTCAAAATGGAGGCCGACCGCGACGATGCCACAGTCTCGAGACTCCTGCTGCAGCTTCCCCACTCCACTTTAAGTGTTGATACAATACAAGCCACATATCTCCTTGATAGTCTGAACACAACGTTAAGATACCACCTGAAGGACTTTAACACCACCCTAGCACTCTCAGACCTGGCTGCCGTTCTTCCACCACAGGTGCCCACTGCCCATTCTTTCGACGTCAGCACCTCGCTCAGCGGAACGCTCAACAGCATCGACTGCCGGCACATCAGCATCACGTCGCCCGACGATGCCCTGACCTTCCATGCCTCGGGAAAGTATGATGCCGAGAGGTGGCAGGCCCACATCGGCAGCCTGGCCATTTCCGACGCTTTGCTGGCAGAGATTCACGAGGCGATGCCCGCTACCCCGCAGCTCATCACCCGTCTGGGACGTGTCAGCCTGACAGGACAGGCCAGCCATGCCCCCATGGGCGACATCACGGTGCAGGGACAGGTGAACACGGGCATAGGCAATCTGGCCCTGCATGGCAACATCGACAACGACATGGAGCTATGGGATGCCCATGTCGATACTGACAGCCTCAACCTGCAGCAACTGCTCGACAATCCTGCACTGGGGTTGCTCACGGCACGGTTGGACCTCGACGCCCTGCACTCCGTCGTCAATGTGAAGGGCGAGGTGCCACGCATCGACCTGAAAGGCTACAGCTACAGCAACTTGACGGTGGATGGCACCTACAGTCCCCAGGCCGTCGGCGGCAAGCTGGTCATCGACGACCCTAACCTGCAAGCCGATGTGGAAGGAGTGGTCAATACTACAGCCGAGGTTCCCCATATCAAGCTGACGGGCACCATAGGCAAAATCGTACCCAAAGCGCTGCACCTGTCAGACCGCTGGGATGAAGCCACCTTCTCGGCCATCGTCGATACCGATTTCACCGCCACCTCGCTGACCGATGCTCAGGGCACCATAGACCTCGACGACTTCATCATGGCGCAGGGCGACTCAACGAGTTTCCATCTCGACAACCTGCACATCAAGTCGGGCTATGACGACGACCGCCACTTCTTCCACCTGGATAGCGACTTCGGCGAGGCGAAGCTCGACGGACACTTCAACTGGAACACCCTGCACCACAGCTTTGCCTCCATCGTGCCCATGCTCGTACCGGAGGGGAAAAACACCCAGCCTTCCCGGGGCGACAACGATTTCACCCTCACCATGCAGCTCACCAATAGCCACTGGCTGCAAACTTTGCTGGGCATACAGCTCGACCTCGACGGCCCGCTCAGCGTCGATGCACAGGTGTGCGACTCCTGCCGGCAGATAGCCCTCAACGCTACAGTTCCCTCCTTCAGCTACGGCTCGGCCAACTACCACAATGCCGTGCTTCACCTGAACACCCACGACGGCAACAGTCAGGGCGATTTCAGCATGTCGCAGCTGACCGCCAAGGGCAACATCATCAACATGAGGATTGATGCCCACACCAACGACGACCAGCTCATTTCAGCCCTCACCATAGAAACCGACCACACAGGCGGCGGAACCATCAACACCATCACCCAGCTATACGACAACGATGCCGGCATTCGCGAGGCCCACGTACGTGTCATGCCTTCCGAGCTGGTGCTCAAGGGAATGGTGTGGGAGCTGGAGCCCTGCGACATCCTCTACAGCGAGAAACGGCTGATGATCGACCAGTTCACGCTGCACCACAACGACGAGCACCTCATCATCGACGGCATTGCCTCCGTCCATGAAAGCGACTCGCTGATGATCGACCTGAGGGGCGTAGATATAGCCTCTATCCTCGAGATGGTGAACTTCCGCTCGGTGAAGTTCGGCGGAAAGATGACAGGACAAGCCTACGTCTGCCACGCCTTCAAGGAGCCTGAAGCCTGGGCCGACATCATGGTCGATGAGTTCCTCTTCCAGCAAGCACCTATGGGCACCCTCGAAGCCCACGCCCTGTGGAATGCCGACGAACAGCAGATTGACTTCGACGCCGCCATCGACGACGGTGCCGACGAGCAGACCTACGTCGATGGTTTCGTATCGCCCAAGCGCAAGGACCTCGACATCGGCATCCGTGCCCGGGGCACCAGCATCGGCTTCGTACACTCCTTCACGCGCAGCTTCATCAGCCACATCGAGGGACATGCCTATGGCGACGTCCGCGTCTTCGGCCCCATCAAGAAGGTGGACCTCAGCGGCGAAGCCGCCGTCGTGGGACAGGCCTCCATCATCCCCCTGGGCACCACCTACACCTTCCACGACGACACCGTGCATATCGCCCCTGGCAGCATCTCCTTCAACGACTTCCATGTCTATGACCGCGACCATCACGAAGGACTGCTCAACGGTGCTATCCATCATACCCACCTGAAGAACATCACCTTCGACCTCCGCGCCGTGGCCGACAACCTGCTGGCCTACGACTTCCCACAGATGGAGGCCAACGGCACCATCGGCGGTACGGTATGGGCCGACGGCGAGGCACAGATGCGAGGCCGCCCCGGAGAAGTGGTCATCGACTGCGACGTCACCCCAGCCCCCTCGTCGGTATTCATCTACAATGCCGCCAATCCCGATGCCATCAGTAATCAGCAGTTCATCACATGGGGAACCCAGCAGTCCCTCCCCGTCGGCAGCGGCGCAGCTGCCTATGCCGCAGGAAACACGACTGCTCAAGGCACCACTCCCTCACAGACTGGCAGCGCCTCTTCCCCCACCCGTGGCGACATCCGCATGAACCTGCGCATCAACGCCGTGCCCGAGGCCACCCTGCGCCTGCTCATGGACCAGCACACGGGCGACTATATCACCCTCCACGGCGATGGCGTGCTGCGTGCCTCCTACTACAACAAGGGCCCGTTCCAGATGTTCGGCACCTACAACGTCGAGCGCGGAGTATATAGCATGACCATCCAGAACATCATCAAGAAGAACTTCCAGTTCCAGCCCGGCAGCACCATCATCTTCGGCGGCGACCCCTTCCAGGCAGCACTCAACCTGAAAGCCCAGCACACCGTCAATGGCGTGTCGCTCTCCGACCTCGGACTGGGCAACACCTTCACCAGCAACAGCATCCGCGTCAACTGCCTGATGAACATCGTAGGCACCGCCGGCGAGCCCCGAGTGGAGTTCGACCTCGAGATGCCTACCGTCAACAGCGAGGAGGAGCAGATGATACGCTCCATCATCGCCAGCGAGCAGGAGCTCAACCAGCAAGTCGTCTATCTGCTGGGCATCGGACGCTTCTACACCCAGGGAGCCAACAATGCCACCACGCAGACCTACGGCCAGACCGAGCTGGCCATGCAGAGCATCCTCTCAGGCACCGTCTCGTCGCAGATCAACCAGCTGCTGTCGCAGGTCATCAAGAACGACGACTGGAACTTCGGTGCCAACATCTCCACCGGCAACGAGGGTTGGCACAATGCCGAATACGAAGGACTCTTCAGCGGACGCATGCTCAACAACCGCCTGCTCATCAACGGCCAGTTCGGCTATCGCGACAATGCCACGCAGGCCACCCCCTCGTTCATCGGCGACTTCGACATACAATACGTGCTAACCCCCGGCGGCAGCCTCGCCCTGAAAGCCTACAACCAGACCAACGACCGCTACTTCACCCATTCCTCGCTCAACACCCAGGGCATAGGCATCATCATGAAGAAAGACTTCAACGGTCTGCGCGACCTCTTCTCCCGCCGTCCCAGGAAGAAGAAATAACATGACCACCAAACGACTCATCATCAGGAGAATACAAGGATACCTGCTGTCGTTGGCCATCTTCCTGCCGTCAGCCCAGGCACAGTACAGCCCTACGTGGGGCGACTGGCAGTCGTGGGGCGAGCAGGCCGACGGCACCTCGCCTGTTCCACCGTTAGGCAATTAGTAGGTTCTGGACGAGAGCTCAAATTTGAGCCCTTGTACTTTTTCCCATGCTGTAAATACCTTAATGACACTCATGACCATGACCTTCATGACACACTTCACTCTGTCTTCGTCAGCTGATAGCAGGACACCTCGCCTGTTCCACCGTTAGGTGATGATTCGGGATGTCAGCCGAAAATTCGACCCACATACTTTTCCCATGCTGTAAATACCTTAATGACACTCATGACCAATGACCTTCATGACACACTTCACCGTCTTGGTGAGTTGATAGCAGGGCACCTCGCCTGTTCCACCGATAAGCGATGGTTCGGGATGTCAATGCAAATTTGCATCCACATGTTTTCTCCACGCTGACTCCATGTAAATGTTCTTCACTCGCTTAATCCTCTTGTTAAACTTCGTTTGACAATCCTCACGCTCGGAAGAATCCGAACAAGTTCGGTTCTTCACTCGCTTAATCCTCTTGTTCGTAATAATAAGAATAGTCAATGCCTTTCATAAAGAGTTCGCGGTCATCAATCTTATCTGTCAGGGCTTGTTGTAGCAAGGCACGGATTTTGGTACTGTCCACATGGCTCTCTATCATAGCATCCAAATATTCGCGCTTGTCTATCCTGCTCCAATCCACGCACATTCTAAGTCGTTTCTTAAAGATGAGGTCAAGCCAGATGCGTGTAGAGCGGCCGTTACCTTCCATGAAGGGATGTGCCACGTTCATCTCCACGTATTTGTCAACAATTTCGTCGAACGTCGTTTCGGGCATCTGTTCGATGGTCCTCAGGTTCTGGTGTAGATACTCCACCAGGCAGAACAGCGTATTGCCTTTGGAGATAGTCTTTGTACGTATCTTTCCTGCAAAATCATAAAGCCCGCCGAACAGGTAGGCATGTATCTGTTGCAGCGATTTCACCTTGCCCACATCCTTGTCGGCCACGAGCTTGCTTTCCCACAAGGTGTAGGCTTTCTTGCGACTCTGTCCATCAATCGTATTTTCACTGTAGGTAAACCAGTCAAGGAAATCAGTAGATTTTTTGCTGGGAATGACTTTCACCAGTTCGATGATATCATCTTGCGAAAAGCAGTCTGTAGCATATCTCTTGCCATCCGATGATATAAGTTTCAGTTGACTACAACGCGTAGTCAACTCAGCATTAGACTTCTTCAATCTGGTCTTCAACACACTCCAATACTTTCGCGGATTAGGGCTTTCAGTAATTGCCCCTATAATATCTACCACAGAGAACCACCATCTGGAATTCTCTTCGTCCCAAATGGCTCTAACCTCATGGTCTTTATAGAAGCGGAAAGATATTTTATTTCCCATAGGAGTTGTTGCGTTGTTAGTTTCTGCCTACAAAGGTAGCTAAAAAACAGAAAAACAGCAAATCTTTTTCGGAGTTTTTTCCTGCCGAGCCTTATTTCAGCTCCACGATGTCACTCGGGAAAGACGGCACCTCGCGCGTTCCACCATTGGGGAATTGGTAGGTTCTGGACGAGAGCGCAAAATTGCGCCCTTGTACTTTCTCCCATGCACCATACATGTCAAAGTGGTCATGAAGGTCATTGGTCAAGAGTGTCATTAAGGACTTCCGAAGAAGGTATTATATACCATAATATATATATTTATATATAAATATATATATTATGAATAATCTCTGAGTTCCCAAAACGCTTAATGACACTCATGACCATGACACTCGTGACCGCATGCCGAAAAAAACAAAAAATTTCTTGGAAAAAATTCGTGAACCGCAACGGAAATGTTGTACCTTCGCAACATGAAAACTAATGAAGCTTCGATGCCTGACAGATGACGCCTCCAGGGCCCGGAGATGCCGTTTGTAAAGACCCCCTCTATCTCCCCCCTGTATGGGGAGGACTAGACTACTTACTACTAACTATTAACTACTAATTACTAAACTACCCCCAACTCCCATACTCCTCCCTCTTCTGGGGGAGGTCGGGAAGGGGCTCTAACTACTAAAACAAAAAACTATGGCAGATTTGAATTTACAGATGCAGATTGACGCTCGCCGTAACAACAACGAGTCGAGCACGAAGTACGGGCGTATCTACCCCGTGCTGTACAAGAAGGGCACTTTGAGCACCGCCGGACTGGTGAAGCACATGGCGGAGCACGGGAGCCTGGTCACTGACGAGGTGCTGGCACTGGTGCTGGCACAGCTGAAGAAGTGTATTCCCGAACTGGTCTCTCAGGGCTATGGCGTGGTGCTCGACGGACTGGGCGAGTTCTACCCCAGCATCACCTGCGCCCAGAACGCCGGCAAGAGCGACGTGGAGACGTTCATCGCTACGGACTGCGAGGACATGATCAAGGGCGTGCACCTGCGCTTCCGTCCTATCGGCGACGACGTGCAGAAGCTGGCCTCCACCTATTTCAAGGCCGCCTGCTCGTTCAAGAAGGGCGACTACGTGAAGGTGAACATGGTCGAGGATCCTCAGACGGAGGACTGGGAGACCTACAAGGCCAATGGTGGAAGTGCGGTGCCTACCCGTCCGGAGTAAAACCCACCCCCGACCCCTCCCGTGCGGGAGGGGAGGGGGAATGAAACGAGATGGTTTGATTTTTAGGCACGGATTTACACGGCCTTATTAAAATAAGGACACGGCCTTCTTAGGCGCCAACAGCTGTGTCTTTTGATAAAAAGCCGCGTTCGCTCGGCTTTGCCGCTTGGCTCGTCCAAGAATCCGCGCCTAAAAGAGGTGTTGCCTCCGGCATGTAGAAAGGAGGAAAAAAGGAAAAGGGAGCCTTCACAGGTTCCCTTTTTGTTTTCACTTGCAAAAATTTGAATTACAAATGAGTTGGAAAAGACATTTTGTCTCACGACAGTCAGTCTTTTGAATTAACCTTAATAATCTAATACCATGAAAAACACGCTGCAAATATACATATTTATTATTGAATGACAACGCATTAGGTGAATAATACACCCAATTTTTAACAAAATTTAAGAAATTATGAGAACAAAATGGCTCGTTTCTCCTTTTTTTTGTGTAATTTTGTCGGCTTGAACATGGAACAGCTCATCCCCAAAATAGCAATTATTGAACCTAACACGCTGGCTGCGTTAGGATTAAAGCAAATGCTGCAGACCTTCATGCCCATGATGGAGGTGGACGTGTATGGCTCGTTGGAGGAACTGAAAGCGGCAAATGTGGAGCAGTATGTTCACTTCTTCGCGGCTATGAACATGGTGCTGGAGGACAGGGCGTTTTTCCTGCCACTGCGAAGAAAGACGATGGTGCTGACCACATCGGCTGATGCCGACAAGCAGCTGAAGGAGTTCCACTGTCTCTGCGTGAACGTGCCGGAAGCCGAACTGGTGCGTTCGCTCATCATGCTGGAGCAGAGGGGGCACGAGGGGGGAAGGAACATGCCGCCGATGCCACGAGGACAGGAGCAGCCGCTGCTCAGCGACAGGGAAGCGGAGGTGATGGTGCTCATTGTGCAGGGCTACATCAACAAGGAGATAGCCGAAAGGCTGCACATCGCACTGGCAACGGTCATCACCCATCGGAAGAACATCATGGAGAAACTGGGGGTGAAGAGCGTGAGTGCACTGACCATCTATGCCGTGATGCACGGGTATGTGGATATCAACAAGATCTGAAGCATGAAGAAAACACTCATACTATTCTGCCTGCTGATGGGCATAGCAACGGCAACGGCACAGACAGACTCCGTCAAGACCAAACAGAAGAAGGAACGGCAGGTGGAACTGTCGGGCGAGGTCTATGACTCGTTCACCAAGGCAAAGGTGAAAGCGCTGATGACGCTGATGAGAAAGGACTCGACCGTGGTGGATACGATGACCTGCTGGACATGGGGCACCTCGTCGTATTATGAGTTCAAGGTGCCGGCGAAGAACGACGACTTCATCATCCGAGCCTCTGCCGACGGCTATCAGGACACCTGCATGAACTACCAGCTGCGACATATTGCACGCAACAACTTCTTCGAGCTGCCACGACTGCTGATGAAGAAGAAGCAGCGCTCGGACGACGACATCTACAAGGAGGTGGGCATGGAGGGCGTGGTGGTCACAGGCACAAAAGTGAAGCTGGCCTATCGCGGCGACACGCTGGTGTATAACGCATCGGCCTTCAACCTGCCCGAAGGGTCGATGCTCGACGGACTGATACGCCAGATGCCGGGCGCCGAGCTGAAAGACAACGGCGACATCTACATCAACGGCAAGAAAGTGGACTACCTCACGCTGAACGGCAAGGACTTCTTCAAGGGACAGAACAAGGTGATGCTCGACAACCTGCCCTACTACACCGTGAAGGAACTGAAGGTCTTCGACAAGAGCACGAAGCAGAGCGAGCTCATTGGCCACGACGTGGAGAAGAAGGACTACGTGATGGACGTGCAGCTGAAGCGCGAGTACAACAGGGGACTGATGGGCAACATTGAGGGCGGCCTGGGTACCGACAACCGCTACCTGGCACGACTGTTCGGACTGTATTTCGACGACCACTCGCGGGCATCGGTCTTTGCCAATACCAACAACGTGAACGAAGACCGCCGACCGGGCAGCGACGGAGAGTGGCGTCCCAGCTCCATGCCGCAGGGACTGATAGCCATGAAACAGACAGGCCTACACCTGGAGACCGAGGATGCCGACAAGAACTGGGAAGACAACCTGGATGCCACCTTCACCTGGGACGATGCCGACGACTGGAGCCGCAGCAGCAGCGAGCGCTTTGCCACTGGCGGCAACATCCTGAGCGGCAGCGAGTCGAGAAGCAGGCAGAAGAGCTTCAGGTTCAACGCCTATGACTACTTCCAGATCAAGAAGCCCATCACCATATCGGGATCCTTCAACGCCAGCTACAGCAACGGACACCGCAACAGCAGCAGTCAGGACAGCACATACCGCGACGCCATCATCAACCGAACGCTGAACGACGGTTTCAACAGCTACCGCACCTTCAACATCAGCGGCAGCCTGGGCAGCTATCATAAGTTCGACTGGGGCGACTACATTTCCATCGACTTGCTGGGAGGCTACAACCGTCAGAAGCCGAGCGAGAGCTGGGGCATGAACCGCACCTTCTACGCCCTGACCGACTCGACCGAGCTGCGCCACAACTACACCGACAACCACAGCGTGGGCTACACCTATCAGGCACGGCTGGGATATACGCTGCAGCTGCTCAACAACTGGTTCATCAGCGCCACGACCAGCTACACGCAGAACATGAACAACAGCACCAACAGCCGCTACCGCCTGGACTGGCTGAAGGACGTGGCTGCCGACCTGCGACAGACGGAATGGCTGCCCAGCACCCGCGATGCGCTGCTGAGCACGATGGACTACAGCAACAGCGACATTCAGCGACAGCTGGACCGTACGTACGAGGCCAACGCCGAGATATACCACTCGGGCGACAAGGAATTCTTTGCCGTCCGCCTGGCTGCCAAAAATCCGCACGAAAGACTGCACTACTACGACTATGTGCTCGACACCATAGCACGCCGCAGCTATGTGGACTTCCAGCCCAGCATCAATTGGTATCGCTGGGGCACGAAGAAGGGACTCAGCGAGCTGGGCTACCACATGAGCATGAGCCGCCCGTCGCTTGCTACCCTGATGCCCGTTGATGACACCACGAACCCGCTCGTAACCCGCATCAACAACCCCGACCTGAAACCTACGCTGACTCACAGCGCGAACATCGGCTTCCAGTTCAACAACGACTCAACACGCCACTTTGCCCGTCTGTGGACCAACGCCTCGCTGACGCAACGCTCGATGGGCACACGCACCGTCTATAACACCACTACGGGTGCCTATACCTTCATGCAGGACAACATCGACGGCAACTGGAACTGGTCGCTGGGCAGCAGCTATGAGCAGCCCCTCGACAGCGCCAAGCGCCTCACCCTGCAGCAAAGGGCCGACGTGGACTACAACCACAGCGTGGATTTCCCCGTGCAGTATGTGGCGGCAGCTCAGCCACAAACGGAACAGGAGAAGAGCACCGTGCACAACTGGAACCTGCACGAGCGACTGGCACTGGAATATCAGAAGGACAAGCTCACCTTCGGCATCAGCGGCGAGGTGTACTGGCGAGGCTCGAACAGCAAGCGTGAGAACTTCGAGCGCATCTCGGCCTTCGAATACAGCTACGGCGGTCATGCCCGCTACACCATTCCCTGGCTGAAGCTTTACGTGGGTACCGACATACGCATGTTCAGCCGAAGGGGCTACCAAAGCGAGATGATGAACACCGACGACCTGGTGTGGAACGCAGAGCTCTCTCGCACCTTCTTCAAGGAGAAGCTCACCCTGAAAATCACCGCCTTCGACCTGCTGCACCAGCTATCTAACAAGCAGTACAGCGTGAACGCCCAGGGCCGCACGGAGACCTGGAACAACTGCATACCACGCTTCGTGATGCTGAGCGTGGCATACAAATTCTCGAACACACCTACGAAATAAGCCTTATTCTGCCACGTAGCGGCTACCCGTCTGCTTGATGAGCTCACGGGCAAAGCGCTGTGAATAGCCAGGACGCTTCACCGTAGCACCAAGACCGTCAGGGGTGCGCTGGAATCGTCCGTTCTCGTCCTCGGGCTTCACGGTCATGTCATTATACTTCACGATGAGATAGGTGGCGAGCTGCTTCCAGCGAGCCAGCATCTGATCGGCCTTCTCGGCGGTATAGGCGGTGAGGAATTTCACTCGGGCAGCCTCGTCAAGCGTCAGCGCCTTGTCCTCTACCTCTTTCTGCAGACGGAAATAGCTCTGGTCGAGGGAGTCGCGGACGGCCTCCAGGCTGGGGAACATCATCGAGTAGCGAGGATAGACCATGTTCGACACCCAGTTCTGCACCCAGAAGGCATTGTCGAAAGAGAAGGTGAGGTCGTCGGCACCGGGCGTGCTGTAGGGCTTGGGCGACTCGGTGGCACAGCAATAGACGGGAGTGAAAGGCACCATGTTGCCGTCGTCGTTGGCAAACCAGAAGCAGCCTCCCACCTCACGAGGCAGCCACGAGCGCATCTGACTGACATAGACGAAGCCTGCCTGCTGGGTAGAGACGGGACGCTCGTTGAAATATTTCTTCCCATCGACCTGGAAGTAGAGGGGCGTGGGGCGATAGGGCATCTCCCAGATGCCACCGCCGATGTCGCCGTCCTGCTGACTGTCGCCATTGATGGCAAACGGAGTTCCCTCGAAATGGTCGCGCATGGCAGCCTCCACATCGGCCACGTCGAGCAGGCGGTTGGGCTTCACCCAGAGGGGCAGCACCTCGGCATTCGCATCGCGGCCCTCAGCCCAGGGGATATACTGGTCCATACCGTCGGCATAGCGGTTGAAGAAACTCCACACACGGGCATCGCAGATGCGGCGGCCAGAGAAGTCGGGAGCAGCATAGGCGGCATTATAGCTGAAGTCCTCGTCCTTGCCTGCAAACCAGCCCATCTTGCGGGCATAGCTCACCACGTTCTTCGAGAAGCGCACGTCGCCCGACTTGTCCTTCATGTTGAACTTCGTGATGCGGCTCTGGTTGGCATGACCGCAGATCATGTCGTCGGGAATGCGCAGGGCCACCCACACAGCACGTCCTTTCTCCAGCTTGCGGTCGCTGGCAGTGCCCATCATCTCCATGATCCAGGCCTCGTTGGGGTCGCAGATGGTGAAGGTCTCGCCCTCAGAGTTATAGCCGTACTGCTCAACCAGCGTGGTCATCACGTCGATGGCCTCACGGGCAGTCTTCGAGCGCTGCAGGGCGATATAGATGAGCGAGCCATAGTCGAGGATGCCCGTCGTATCTACCATCTCCTCGCGGCCTCCGAAGGTGGTCTCGCCAATGGTCACCTGCCACTCGTTGATGTTGCCGATGACGTTATAGGTCTCCTCGGCCTCCAGAATCTCACCATGATACTTGTTCGTATCCCAGTCGTAGATTTTCAGCATCTCGCCCTTCTGGTGCCTGGCAGCGGGACGGTGTACCAGTCCCTGGAACATGCCGTAGCTGTCGGCGGAATAGGAACAGATGACGGAGCCGTCTTTCGACGCCTTCTTGCCCACGATGAAGTTTGTACACGCCATGGCTCCCGCAGCAGCCATGATCATCACGAAAGAAATGAGTTGTCGTTTCATATTGTCTTTGTTTTTTTGGTTATGATAATCAGTCCCAGGAAAGTCAGCACACCGTTCAGCAGCAGCAGCTCATAGCCAAAGCGATAGGCAAAGAGCTGCTGGCAGAGCATGTCAACACCGAAGCAGACGAGGGGCGAGGCGAGGCACACATAGGGCACCAGGCGGTCGCAAACGGCTCGGCGGGTGAACAGCCCGAAGGCAAAGAGACCCAGCAGCGGGCCGTAGGTATAGCTGACAATGGTATAGATGGCATCGATGAGCGACGAGGAATTGACGGCACGGATGGCCAAGATGCAGCACACGAAGAGCAGGCACATCATCAGGTGCGTCCTGCGGCGCAGGCGCTCATCGGCGGGCCGTCGCCTAATATCTACGCAGTAGCTCGTAGTGAGGGCCGTCAGGGCTGAGTCGGCAGACGAGGACGAGGCAGCCACGATGCCCAGCGTGAAGAGTATGAGCACCAATGACGAGCCCGAGGTCTGCACGAACAGGGGCAGCAGCTCGTCGCCGTTGGACAATGGAGAAATGGATAATGGATTATTACCCTCGAAATACTGCGCCAGCAGCACGCCCAACGCCAGGAACAGCAGGTTGGCAGGCACGAAGGCCACCCCATAAGAGCACATGTTCTTCTGTGCCTCACGCAGCGTGCGGCACGTCAGGTTCTTCTGCATCATGTCCTGATCCAATCCGGTCATCACCACCACGATGAAGGCTCCGCTCACCAGTTGCTTCCAGAAGTTCTGACGGCTTACCCAGTCGTCGAAGACGAAGATGCGGCTGCGCTCGTCGCCGGCGATGGCACTCACGGCATCTGTCAGCGAGAAGTCCATGCGCTGCATCACCATATAAATAATCAGGAGCAGGGCTGAGAAAAGGCAGAGCGTCTGCAGCGAGTCGGTGAAGACCAGCGTGCGCACGCCACCGCGACGGGTGTAGAGCCAGATGAGCAGCACCATCACGGCCACCGTCAGCGCGAAGGGCACGCCCAGCGCGTCCATCACAAACTGCTGCACGATGATGCACGCCACGTAGAACTTCACCGCCGTGCCAATCATCTTCGACAGCATGAAGAAGCCGGCGCCCGTCAGATAGGAGCGCTCCCCCAGCCTACCCCCCAGATAGGCGTAGATGCTCGTCAGGTTCAGCTTGTAATACACGGGCAGCAGCACGAAGGCCACAGCCACGTAGCCCAGGATGAAGCCCAGGCACAGCTGCAGATAGCTCATGCCGCTGCTGAGCACCATGCCCGGCACGCTGACGAAGGTCACGCCCGAGATGCTGGCACCTATCATGCCGAAGGCCACCATGCGCCAGGGAGAACGGCGCTCACCACGGAAGAACGTCTCGTTGGTGGAGCCTCGTCGCGCCACCCTCCAGCTCAGCAGCATCAGGGCAGCGAAGTATAATACGATGGTCAGAATCACTATCACGGTGCAAAGGTAGTGTAAACCGAGCGAAAAAACAAATATATTTGGATTTTTCAGAGGTGCAGCCTACCTTCGCGCTATAAATTGCAGCGCAAAGGTACGAAAAATTCAAAGTGATTTTACCCCCTTTAACTCCTTTTAACTCCCTCTAACCCCTCTAACTCCTACAAAATGTGTACCTTTGCAGGCGGTAATTATTCACCAACAACAAAAAACAACATGAACAAACAAAAGAAATTCATCCTTCAGGAGAGTGAGATTCCTACACAGTGGTATAACATTCAGGCCGACATGCCCAACAAGCCGCTGCCGCCCATCCATCCCGCCACGAAGCAGCCGCTGGGCGTTGACGACCTGGCACATATCTTCCCACGCGAATGCTGCGTGCAGGAGCTGGATACCGAGCATGCATGGATTGACATTCCCGAGGAGGTGCTCGACAAGTACAAGTTCTACCGTTCTACTCCACTGGTGCGCGCCTACGCACTGGAAGAGGCACTGGGCACGCCAGCTCACATCTACTTCAAGAACGAGAGCACGAACCCGCTGGGCTCGCACAAGATCAACTCTGCCATCCCGCAGTGCTACTACGCCAAGCAGGAGGGCACGAAGAACGTGACCACCGAGACGGGTGCCGGACAATGGGGCATGGCGCTGAGCTATGCTGCCAAGCTCTACGGGCTCGACTGTGCCGTGTATCAGGTGAAAATTACCATGCAGCAGAAGCCCTACCGCTCTATCGCCATGCGCACCTTCGGCGCTGCCGTCACTGGCTCGCCGTCGATGTCAACCCGTGCCGGTAAGGACATCCTGACCTTAGACCCCACGCACAGTGGCTCGTTAGGCACGGCTATCTCTGAGGCCGTGGAGCTGGCCACCACCACGCCCAACTGCAAATACACGCTGGGATCGGTGCTCAGCCACGTAGCCCTGCACCAGAGCATCATCGGACTGGAAGCCGAGAAGCAGATGGCAATGGCCGGCGAGTATCCCGACATGGTGATTGCCTGCTTCGGCGGAGGATCCAACTTCGGCGGCATCGCCTTCCCCTTCATGCGCCACAACATCAAGGACGGCAAGAAGACGGAGTTCATCGCTGCCGAGCCTGAGAGCTGCCCTAAGCTGACGCGCGGCAAGTTCCAGTATGACTTCGGCGACGAGGCTGGCTACACACCCCTGCTGCCCATGTTCACCCTGGGCCATCAGTTCAAGCCCTCTAACATCCACGCCGGCGGCCTGCGCTATCACGGTGCCGGCATGATCGTGTCGCAGCTGGTGAAAGACGGAATGATGCGTGGCGTGGATATTCCCCAGTTGGAGAGCTTCGAAGCCGGCATGCTCTTTGCACGTACCGAGGGCATCATCCCTGCCCCTGAGAGCTGTCACGCCATCGCTGCCACCATCCGCGAGGCCAACAAGTGCAAGGAGACGGGCGAGGAGAAGGTGATCCTGTTCAACCTCTCAGGACACGGACTCATCGACATGCCAAGCTACGACCAGTACATCAACGGCGACCTGCAGAACTACTCCATCAGCGACGAAATGATTGAGAAAAACGTCAGCGAACTGGAGCAGATAATTTAAAATATGTAATTTAATCATAGAAATTCCGTTAATTTCGTTAAAATTAACGGAATTCTTTAACTTTATAGCACCACCATATCATTTTTCTTCCTATCTTTGCACCATCAAACGACGCAAAGTATGAAGAAATCGACGATATGGACAATAGCAGTGGTCATGGGACTGTCGTTCCTGGGCTTGCTCTACGTGCAGCTATCCTACATCGAGGAGATGGCGAAGATGAAGCAGGAGCAGCTGGACGAGAGCGTCACCCATGCCCTCTATCAAGCCTCGCATAACCTGGAACTGAACGAGACGCTGCGCTATCTGGAGAAAGACGTGAACGATGTGGAGCGCCGCGCCTACACGCAGGACTCGACCATCGTGGATGGCATCAACGGGAAGATACAGGAGCAGCACGAGTTTGCCGTCTCGGCCGACGACGGCACCGTCTATTCCGCCTTCGAGCTGAAGACCTATTCCACCAAGCCTGCCAGCATTCCCAAGGCCATCATCATGAAGAGCGACAACTCCTCGCTGGCCGAGGCCACGAAGACCATGCAGGAGATTGTGCGCACACGCTACGTCTATCAGAAAGCCCTGCTCGACGAGGTGGTCTATAACATCCTCTACACCGCCAGCGACAAGCCGCTGAAGGAGCGCGTGAACTTCAAGCTGCTCGACCACGAAATACAGTCGGAGCTGCAGAACAACGGCGTGAACATGGCCTACCACTTCACCGTGGCCACAGCCGACGGGCGCGAGGTGTATCGCTGCCCCGACTACGACGAGGAAGGCTCGGAGAAGACCTATTCACAGACGCTCTTCCGCAACGATCCTGCTGCCAAGATGGGTGTGGTGCGCATCCACTTCCCTGAGATGAGCAAATACATCTACTCCTCGGTGAAATTCATGATTCCTGCCGTCATCTTCACGCTGGTGCTGCTCATCACGTTCATCTTCACCATCGTCATCATCTTCCGCCAGAAGCGATACACGGAGATCAAGAACGACTTCATCAACAACATGACGCACGAGCTGAAAACGCCCATCAGCAGCATCTCGCTGGCAGCACAGATGCTGGGCGACGAGAGCGTGCCCAAGAGCCCGCAGATGCAGAAGCACCTGGGAGGCGTCATCAACGACGAGTCAAAGCGCCTGCGCTTCCTCGTAGAGAAAGTATTGCAGATGTCGATGTTCGACCGTAAGTCGGTGTCGTTCAAGAAGAAAGAGCTCGACATTAACGAACTGCTTGAGCAGGTGGCTGGTACCTTCAACCTGCGTGTAGAGCATACGGGAGGCAAGATATACACCGAGATAGAAGCCGTCGATTCCGCCATCTACGTCGATGAAGTGCACTTCCAGAATGCCATCACCAACCTCATGGACAACGCCGTGAAATACCGCAAGCCCGACCAGCCCATCGACATCCACATACGCACCTGGAACGACGGCGACAAGCTCTGCTTCTCCATCGCCGACAACGGACAGGGCATCAAGCGCGAGAACGTGAAGAAAATCTTCGACAAGTTCTACCGTGTCCATACCGGCAACGTGCACGACGTGAAAGGCTTCGGACTGGGACTGGCCTACGTGAAGAAAATCATCAACCTCCACGAGGGCGACATCAAGTGCGAGAGCGAGCTGGGCAAAGGCACCAAGTTCACTATCATCCTGCCGATTCTTAAGGAAGAATAAGCCCCCTAAGTTAGGGGGATGGGGGTCTGAACGACCTTATATAGTAAAAGAGAGACAAAACAAATATAGTATTAACGTGGGGAAAGAACATTTGTTCAGACCCCCAACCCCCTAACTTAGGGGGCAAAAAAAACAAAAAGTTATGGAAGATAACCTGAAAATTTTGCTGTGCGAGGACGACGAGAACCTCGGCATGTTACTGAGAGAATATCTGGCCGCTAAGGGCTACGAGGCCGAGCTGTGCGCCGATGGCGACGCCGGCTACAAAGCCTTCCTGAAGGCCAAGTTCGACATCTGCGTGCTCGACGTGATGATGCCCAAGAAAGACGGCTTCACGCTGGCCCAGGAGATCCGCTCCGCCAACCCCGAAGTGCCCATCATCTTCCTCACCGCCAAGACGCTGAAGGAGGACATCCTCGAGGGCTTCAAGCTGGGCGCTGACGACTACATCACCAAGCCCTTCTCCATGGAGGAGCTCGTATTCCGTATTGAGGCCATCCTGCGCCGCGTTCGTGGCAAGAAGAACAAGGAGAGCACCCTCTACCACATTGGCAACTTCACCTTCGACACCCAGAAGCAGCTGCTCACCTTAGGCGACCAGCAGACCAAGCTCACCACGAAGGAGAACGAGCTGCTGGCCCTGCTCTGCTCGCATGCCAACGAGATTCTGCAGCGCGACTTCGCCCTGAAGACCATCTGGATTGACGACAACTACTTCAATGCCCGCTCTATGGACGTCTATATCACCAAGCTGCGCAAGCACCTGAAGGACGACCCGCAGATCGAGATCATCAACATCCACGGCAAGGGCTATAAGCTCATCACGCCCGAGGAGGAGTAAAGTTGCTGCGGCCTGAATCATCTTTGGAGCCTTCTAAAATCATTTTGGAGGCTCCTAATTTTGTTTACCCCCTCCCCGTCTCCTCTCTCCTTTCTCCTGACTCCCCATCTCCTGACTCCAAAAAACGAAAAAGAAGCTTTAACACAAAGTTTATGGCGTTTTCCTTTGTTGTTCGCTGACTTATTTGTACCTTTGCAGGCGATATGAGAAAATGGTTTGTTAGAATACTTTGGACACTGCTGGCATTGTTCATCATTGCAGCAGGAGTGACGTTCTGGGCTATTGCCGACGGACGAATAGGATATATGCCGCCTATCGAGGAGTTGCAAAACCCCATCAACCGCTTTGCATCGCAGGTGTATTCTGCCGACGGCAAGCTGCTGGGAACCTACAGCTATAGCCGAGAGAACCGCGTGATGGTGAACTACGACGAGCTGCCGCAATCGCTCATCGATGCGCTGGTGGCGACGGAGGACTCGCGATTCTTCGAACATTCGGGCATCGACTTCTGGGCGCTGGGACGTGCCATCGTGAAGCGAGGCATACTGCGGCAGAAGAGTGCAGGTGGCGGATCGACCATCACGCAGCAGCTGGCCAAGCAGCTATTCAGCGACGTGGCTCGCTCGACCACAGAGCGACTGCTGCAGAAACCCATAGAGTGGGTCATAGCCGTGAAGCTGGAGCGTAACTACACGAAGGAGGAGATACTGGCGATGTACCTGAACTACTTCGACTTCCTGAACAATGCCGTAGGCATCAAGACGGCTGCCAACACCTACTTCTCGAAAGAACCGTCGGAGCTGACCATCACAGAGGCTGCCACGCTGGTGGGCATGTGCAAGAACCCGTCGTACTTCAACCCGCGCCGATTCCCAGAGCGCAGCGAGGCTCGACGCAACGTGGTGCTGCAGCAGATGTGCAAAGAGGGCTATCTCTCGGAGGAAGAGATGGACAGCTGCATGGAGGTGAAGCTGGCCAACGACCTGAAATTCCACGTGGCTGACCATAACGACGGACAGGCTACCTATTTCCGCGACTTCCTGCGCCGCTACATGATGGCGAAGGAGCCGGTGGCCAGCGACTATCCGGAGTGGAACCGCGTGAAATATGAGCTCGACAAGATTGCATGGCGCGAAGACCCGCTCTACGGCTGGTGCAACAAGAACCATAAGAGCGACGGCACGCCTTACAACGTTTATACCGACGGCCTGAAGATTTACACCACCATCGACACACGCATGCAGAAATATGCCGAGGAGGCGTGCTACGAGCATGTGGTAGGCTACCTGCAGCCTGAGTTCTGGCGAGGCAACCGCAACCGTCGCAATGCGCCTTACTCCAACAGTCTCTCGGCTGCCGAGGTGAAGCGCATCCTGAAGCGTAACATTCGCCAGTGTGAGCGCTACCGCACGATGAAGGAGGTGGGCGCCACGCAGGAGGAAATAGACGCTGCGTTCAACACGCCCGTGAGGATGTCGGTATTCACCTACAACGGCGAGCGCGACACCACGATGACGCCCCTCGACTCTATCCTCTATTACAAGTCGTTCCTGCGCACAGGATTCTTCAGCATGGATCCTCACAACGGTCATGTGAAGGCCTACGTGGGCGGACTCGACTTCCAGCACTTCGCCTATGACATGGCGACGGAAGGTCGCCGTCAGGTGGGCTCAACCATCAAGCCGTTCCTCTACTCACTGGCGATGATGCCCTCGGGCGGCAACATGACGCCCTGCACGGAGGTGCCCTGCGTACAGCGTACCTACTACACGGAAAGCGGACAGGCCTGGACGCCACGCAACGGTAGCCGTGCTCGTGAAGGCGAGATGGTGACGCTGAGGTGGGGACTGCAGACATCGAACAACTGGGTGTCGGCATACCTCATCGACATTCTGCGTCCGAAGAACTTCCTGCGCCTGCTGCGCGACTATGGCTTCAACAATCCTGACATCTTCCCTGGCCCCGCACTCTGTCTGGGACCCTGCGAGAACACGGTGGCAGAGATGGTGAGCGCCTACACCACGTTCGTGAATCACGGCTATCGCTCGGCTCCTGTCTATGTGACGAAGATTGTGGACAGCGAAGGCAAGGTGTTTGGTGCCGATGTGCTGGCACGGCCTGGCAACGAGGTCATCGATGCTGAGACGGCCGAGAAGATGATCTACCTGCTGCGTGGCGTGGTAGATGGAGGCACAGGCGGCCGACTGCGTCGTGCTCCGTTCAACTTCACGGCAGCCATAGGCGGCAAGACGGGTACCACCAACAGCAACAGCGACGGATGGTTCATGGGCATCACGCCGAAGCTGGTCTCAGGAGGATGGGTAGGCGGCGACGATCGCGACATCCACTTCGAGAGCATGGCCTTCGCACAGGGTGCTGCTGCTGCGCTGCCTATCTTCGGCAAATACATGGCGAAGATATATGCCGACAGATCTATCCCCATCACCCAGAACGACCAGTTTGACCTGACGCCAGGCTTCGACCCCTGCCGAGGAGAAGAGGGCATAGGCTATGAGTTTGACGAGGACGAGGAAGAAGAGGGCGAGACTGACGACTTTGAGGTGGTGAATGAGCTCTAAAGCCCCCTCCCTACCTCCCCCCGTAGGGGAGGAGTAGGATATGGAAAATAAAGTGTAAAACAGTATAATTGTAAATAGCATAGATGAAACATCAACTGAGAAGCAGTGTATGCACTGAAGGGCGCCGCATGGCTGGTGCCCGTGCCCTGTGGGTAGCAACGGGTATGAAACGTGAGCAGTTTGGCAAGCCCATCATTGCCGTCGTCAATTCTTTCACGCAGTTCGTGCCAGGACACACGCACCTGCACGAGATAGGACAGATAGTGAAGGACGAGATAGAGAAGATGGGCTGCTTTGCCGCCGAGTTCAACACCATCGCCATCGACGACGGCATCGCCATGGGTCACGACGGCATGCTCTACTCCCTACCCTCTCGCGACATCATTGCCGACTCAGTAGAGTATATGGTGAATGCCCACAAGGCCGACGCCATGATCTGCATCTCAAACTGCGACAAGGTGACGCCAGGCATGCTGATGGCTGCCATGCGTCTGAACATTCCTGCCGTCTTCGTCAGCGGCGGCCCTATGGAGGCTGGACGCTGGCGTGGAGAGAATGCCGACCTCATCACCGCTATGGTGAAGGGTGCCGACCCCAGCGTCAGCGACGAGGAGATGCAGGAGATTGAGCAGTGTGCCTGCCCAGGATGCGGCTCGTGCTCAGGCATGTTCACAGCCAACTCCATGAACTCGCTGACAGAGGCCATCGGACTTTCGCTGCCTGGCAACGGCACGATACTGGCCACGCATACCAACCGCGTTCAGCTGTTCCGCAAGGCAGCACACCAGATTGTGAAGAACGCACTGGCCTACTATGAGGATGGCGACGAGACGGTTTTACCGCGTTCAATAGCCACCCGTCAGGCTTTCCTCAATGCCATGACGCTCGACATCGCCATGGGTGGCAGCACCAACACCGTGCTCCATCTGCTGGCCGTAGCTCAGGAGGCTGGCGTAGATTTCACGATGAAGGACATCGACGCCCTGAGCCGCAAGACGCCCTGCCTGTGCAAGCTGGCACCCAACACGCAGAAGTACAGTGTGCAGGAGTGCAACCGTGCTGGCGGCATCCTCGGCATCCTGAACGAGCTCGACAAAGGCGGACTTATCGACGGCACTGTGAAGCGTGTGGATGGCATGACGCTGGATGAGGCCATGGACAAGTATGACGTCAACGGCCTCAACGACGAGACGGCCATCTACTTCAGCGCTCCTGCCGGACGCTTCTCCACGGAGATGGGCTCGCAGAACGAATACTACGACAAGCTCGACCTTGACCGTGCCAGCGGCTGCATCCGCGACATTGAGCATGCCTATACCAAGGACGGCGGACTGGCTGTGCTCTTCGGCAATATTGCCCAGGACGGCTGCGTGGTGAAGACGGCAGGCGTTGACGAGAGCCTGTGGCACTTCGAGGGTCCTGCCGTGGTCTTCGACTCGCAGGAAGATGCCTGCGAGGGCATTCTTGGCGGAAAGGTGAAGAGCGGCGACTGTGTGGTCATCACCCACGAAGGCCCCAAGGGAGGCCCTGGCATGCAGGAGATGCTCTACCCCACCTCTTATATCAAGAGTATGCACCTGGGCAAGGAGTGCGCCCTCATCACTGACGGACGCTTCTCTGGCGGCACCAGCGGACTCAGCATCGGCCATATCTCACCAGAGGCTGCCAACGGAGGCAATATCGGCAAGCTGAAGGATGGCGACGTCATCGTCATCGACATTCCCTCGCGCAGCATCAACGTGAAGCTCAGCGACGAGGAGCTGGCAGCACGCCCACAGCAGCCCCTGAAGCGCAACCGCGTGGTGAGCAAAGCCCTGCGTGCCTACGCCCAGAGCGTAAGCTCAGCCGATAAGGGCGGCATCAGAATCATTGATTAGGAAAGGGTATCAATTGCCCATCAGGCGACGATACTCAGCACAGGCAGCTGCCATGTCTGCCAGGAAGTCGGCATTGGTGTGCAGACGGGCAAAGACGGCAGCAGCCATCATGCGCGAGGCATCGACGTCGCTCTGCCAGTGGTAGCCGGCAATGACACGGCTCTGCCCCCACTCGTAACCCAGTTTCAAGATGGCATCCTGATGCGAGGGATTCACCTCGCAGAGCACCAGTGCCACTCCCCATCCACGAATAGTATGCCCTGACGGATAGGAGCCCGTGTCACGCAGCACCTCCTCGTCGGCAGGGATGAGGGTGGGCTCGTTGAAAAGCACGTAAGGACGCTTGCGCATATACACTGACTTAGGCTCTGTGACGCTCAGACGGAAAGTGGGAATGGCACGATTGAGCAGCCTAAAGATGGCAGGCGTCGTCTTCTCAGAGATGAACAATCCAAAAGGCTCGCTGAACAAAGCAGCCATGTCAGCCACCTGAATGGCACCATGAGCTATGGCCTGCTGTCCGCGCTCAGTGTCGCGTATGCTCTTCCCCCACACATACTGCGTGATGTCATAGACGAACTGCGTCGAGGTAGAGTCAGGAGGAGAAGGCAGCCAGAGAATGCCGTTGGGCAACTCTTCAGCACTGAAATAGGGCTTCACTGACCCGCCCTGCGCATAGGCGCAGAAAGTAGCCATCAGCGCGGCTACAGCTATGATTAGGAGCTTTTTCATTTGTCCGTCACTAGATTTTGCTGCAAAATTAGTGTTTTTCCACGACACATACAAGAAAACTGGAAGAAAAAGTTTGCTGTTAGGAATTGATTTTGTAACTTTGCACCAATTTTTAAGGAAAAAGAGAATGGACAGATCAGGACTTAACGACTCCAAACAGGCAATCACAGGCAGCGAAGCGCTGATGCTGGCCCTAAAAGCCGAGGGTGTGAAGACCATCTTCGGCTATCCTGGCGGCAGCATCATGCCAGTCTATGATGCCCTTTACACATACACTCGGGGCGAGAAGAAAGCTTTCGACCATATCCTGGTGCGACATGAGCAGGGAGCCACCCACGCTGCTGAAGGCTATGCACGCGTCAGCGGCGAAGTAGGCGTGGCACTGGTGACCAGCGGCCCTGGAGCCACGAACACGCTCACGGGAGTGGCCGATGCTATGCTCGACTCCACCCCCATCGTCGTCATTGCCGGACAGGTGCCCATTGGGGCTCTGGGCACGGACGCCTTCCAGGAGGTAGATCTGGTGGGCGTGGCACAGCCTATCTCGAAGTGGAGCTACCAGATTCGTCATGCCGAGGACATTGCCTGGGCCGTCAGCCGTGCATTCTATATCGCCCGTTCAGGCCGTCCTGGTCCTGTGGTGCTCGACTTCCCCAAAAATGCACAGGTGGAGATGGTGGCCTTTGAACCGCAGAAGGTTAATTTCGTCCGTTCCTATGTGTCCTATCCCAAACTTGACATGGAAGCCGTGCAGACTGCTGCCTCGCTCATCAACGGAGCCAAGAAGCCGCTCGCACTGGTGGGTCAGGGTGTAGAGCTGGGACATGCCCAGGAGGAGCTGATACAGTTCCTGGAGAAAGCCGACATCCCTGCCGGACGCACCATGCTGGGACTCAGTGCCCTACCCTCTAACCATCCGCTCAACGTAGGCATGCTGGGCATGCACGGCAACTACGCCGTAAACCTGAAGGAGCAGCAGTGCGACGTGCTCATCGCCATCGGCATGCGCTTCAGCGACCGTGTCACAGGCAATCCCAAGACCTACGCCAAGCAGGCGAAGGTCATCCATCTTGACATCGACAAGAGCGAGATAGACAAGAACGTGAAGACCGATGTGGCCGTCATTGCCGACTGCAAGGAGTCGCTGCCCGCCATCACCGCCCTCTTGAAGAAAGCCGACCACACGGAGTGGCGCCAGTCGTTCCTCCCCCTCGACGAGCAGGAGCGCATCAAGGTCATCGAGCCAGCCATCCATCCCAAGGAAGGGCCGCTGCTCATGGGCGAGGTCGTAAACGCCGTTGCCGAGCTATCGCCTGACGACACCGTGCTCGTCACCGATGTAGGACAGAACCAGCTCTTCGCCACCCGTTACTTCAAGTACCACCATCAGCGCAGCATCTGCACCAGCGGCGGACTGGGCACGATGGGCTACGGCATGCCTGCCGCCATCGGCGCCACCTTCGCTGCACAGCGCACCGTGGTCTGCTTCATGGGCGACGGAGGCTTCCAGATGAACCTGCAGGAGCTGGGCACCATCATGGAGCAGCAGGCACCTGTGAAGATGATTCTTCTGAACAACCATTACCTGGGCAACGTGCGCCAGTGGCAGGACATGTTCTGGAACCGCCGCAAGTCGTTCACGAAGATGCTCAACCCCAACTACGAGCTCATTGCCAGCGGCTACGGCATCCCCTACGAGGCCGTCACTGACCGCAACAACCTGAAAGCCGCCGTCAGCAGGATGCTCGCTGCCAAAGGCCCCTTCATCCTCGAGTGTGCCATCAAGGAAGACGACGACGTGCTGCCCATGACGCCTCCAGGCAAGAATGTCGATGACATGATGTTAGAACCCACCCCCTAACCCCCTCCCGAACGGGAGTGGGATTGAATGACTCTTAGGGGACATAATGTACGATAATCATATGGAAGATTCATACAACAAAGTAGCTAATCCCCCCTCCCGCTCGGGAGGGGAAGGGGGTGGGTCGCATCTTTATACCCTCCTCGTCTATTCCGAGAACATCGCAGGTATCCTCAACCAGATAACGGCAGTGTTCACCCGTCGTCAGGTCAATATCGAGAGCCTCAACGTGTCGGCATCGAGCATTCCCAACGTCCACAAATACACCATCACCGCCTGGAGCGACGAAGACCAGATCATCAAGATAACCAAGCAGATCGAGAAGAAGATAGACGTGGTGAAGGCCAACTACTTTACCGATGACCAGTTGTTCATCCGCGAGTCGGGCCTCTACAAGCTTGCCACCGATGCCGTCATGCAGAACCCGGAGATCAGCCGCACCATCCGCCGCCACGATGCCAGCATCATCGAGGTGAACCCCACCTATGTCATCGTGATGAAATACGGCATCACCGACGATATCATCTCCCTCTATCGAGCCCTCAACGAGTTCGGCTGCGTACTCCAGTACACCCGTTCCGGCCGCATTGCCGTCACCCGTGGCACGCAGGAGCAGGTCAGCGAGTTCCTGGAGCAGCGCGAACAGCAGCACTGAGACGTGAGGGGCTGTCAAGGATTGTACATGTCCTTGCAATAGAAATTCATGATGTCATCGAGCATGCGCTTGGCCTCTACGGCGGGGCTGTCAGGATCGAGGTCGATGGCCTGTATGTAGCTGTTGATGGCTTCATGCCACAAGCCCTGCTTGCGATAGGCGTTGCCCTGCTGATAGTAGTCCTCGGCGGTCTTTTTCAAATTGATAATTGAAGATTGAAAATTGAAAATGGGGGAAACAGAGGATTACTTATAGAATTCCTTCTTGCCGGCGGAGAGGGTGTTCTTCATCAGCGAGCAGATGGTCATAGGGCCTACGCCTCCTGGCACGGGTGTGATGAACGAGCAGCGGGGTGCCACTTCGTCGAACTTCACGTCGCCCGTCAGACGGAAACCGCTCTTGCGGGTGGCATCAGGCACTCGGGTGGTTCCTACATCGACGATGACGGCTCCTTCCTTCACCATGTCGGCTGTGACGAACTCAGGCTGTCCGATGGCGGCGATGATGATGTCGGCCTGGCGGCACTCGTCCTTGAGGGTTTTGGAGCGTGAGTGGCAGACGGTGACGGTGGCATCGCCATACTGCTTCTGCATCATGAGCTGGGCCATGGGCTTGCCCACGATGTTGGAGCGTCCGAGTATGACGCACTTCTTGCCGCTGGTCTCGATGCCGTAGCGCTTGAGCAGGGTGATGATGCCCAGGGGCGTGGCTGAGATGAAGCAGGGCAGTCCGATGGCCATACGGCCTACGTTGATGGGATGGAAGCCATCGACATCCTTGCGATAGTCGATTGCCTCGATGATTTTCTGCTCGTCGATGTGCTTGGGCAGGGGCAGCTGTACGATGAAGCCATCGACATCGCCGTTGCGGTTGAGACGATCGACACAGCTGAGCAGCTCTTCCTCAGTGACATCGTCCTCATAGCGTATGAGAGTGCTCTTGAAGCCGCAGGCCTCGCAGGCCAGCACCTTGTTCTTCACGTAGGTCTCAGACCCTCCGTCGTGGCCCACGAGCACTGCTGCCAGATGGGGCTGCTTGCCTCCGCCGGCGATGATCTGTCTTACTTCTTCGGCTATCTCGGCCTTGATGGCGGCAGCCGTGGCTTTTCCGTCGATGAGTTGCATATCAGTCTTTCTTCAGGTTCAAGTCGGGCCATCCTTGCTTGGCCAGTTCGGGGTCGAGGTCGAGCAGCTCATCCACATCCTTGGGCTTCATGCCCATGTAGATAGACACGTCGTGCAGGGCTTCGAGCTCCTTGTCGTCGAGGTTCTCGTCGCTCTTGCTGATCATCACGAGCATGCTGAGCAGCTGATAGCGCAGGTCAGGGCTGAGCGTCTTCGACATCTCGTCGCCGCGTTCACCAATGAACTGTATCAGTTTTATGGGGTTGGTGGCCTGCAGCTCGATGTTCTTATCTACGAAGCCCTTCAGCACCTTAGCACTTTCTTCTTCGACGTCCTGGCCGAAGTTGTTACCCATGAAGCGGCCTATGTAGGCCGTCTCCGATTCGTCCACACGTCCGTCAGCCACGACGATGTAGCTTGCCATTGCGAGCAGCGAGAGCATGAAGCTCTTCCGCTGTTCAGGGCTCATCTTCTCCCTGGAGGCGAATGTCTTCTTGAACTCGTCAGTAATCTCTACCTCCTCTGCGGCCTTCTTCACGGTTTGCTCCGTTTCTTCGTTACCGCTCTTCGGGGCCTCGCTGCCGAAAAGACCTTTAAACCATTTTCCTATTGCCATAGCTTTACTATTTTAAGTGTTTGTATCTTTTTCGCTATTCACGTTTATTTAGGCAGTCCCCCACCCTTCATCTGCTTCATGGCAGCAGCCATCTGGGACATACGTCCCTTGTCCATGCCGCTCACCATCTTCATCATCTTGCGGGTCTGGTCGAACTGCTTCATGAGGCGGTTCACGTCTTCCAGCTTCGTGCCTGAGCCACGGGCTATGCGCAGCTTGCGGCTCTGGTTGATGATGTCAGGATTCTGGCGCTCCTTCGGCGTCATCGAGTTGATGATGGCCTCGATGCTCTTGAAGGCATTGTCGTCGATATCGACGTCTTTCAAGGCCTTGCCCACACCAGGAATCATCGATGCCAGGTCCTTGATGTTGCCCATCTTCTTGATCTGCTGAATCTGGCTCATGAAGTCGGTGAAGTCGAACTTGTTCTTGCGAATCTTCTTCTCCAGCTCCTTGGCCTGCTTCTCGTCGAACTGCATCTGTGCACGCTCAACCAGCGATACCACGTCGCCCATGCCGAGGATGCGGTCGGCCATACGCTCAGGATGGAACACGTCGATGGCATCCATCTTCTCGCCCGTACCCACGAACTTGATGGGCTTGGTAACCACGGTGCGTATTGACAGGGCAGCACCGCCACGGGTGTCGCCGTCGAGCTTGGTCAGCACCACGCCGTCGAAGTCAAGACGGTCGTTGAACTCCTTCGCCGTATTCACAGCGTCCTGACCTGTCATGGAATCGACCACGAACAGCGTCTCATCGGGCTGGATGGCCCACTTCAGCGAGGCTATCTCGTTCATCATCTCCTCGTCGATGGCCAGACGGCCTGCCGTATCGACGATGACCAGGTTATAGTCTTCCTGCTTGGCCTTGCGGATGGCATGCTGGGCAATGCTCACCACATCCCTGTTGCCCTCTTCGGTATAGACATCGACGCCCACCGTCTGTGCCACCACCTTCAGCTGCTCGATGGCAGCAGGACGATAGATGTCACAGGCCACCAGCAGCGGCTTCTTGTGCTGACGCTCCTTCAGCATCTTGGCCAGCTTGCCCGTGAACGTGGTCTTACCTGAACCCTGCAGTCCTGACATGAGGATGATGCTGGGGCGGCTCTCCAGCTTCAGGCCTACGGCCTTGCCACCCATCAGTTCCGTCAGCTCGTCGTGAACGATCTTCACCATCAGCTGGCTGGGCTTGATAGCCGTCAGCACGTTCATGCCCATAGCCTTCTGCTTCACCGTATCGGTAAAGTTCTTGGCCACCTTATAGTTTACGTCGGCATCGAGTAGCGCACGACGCACGTCTTTCAGCGTCTCGGCAACGTTAATCTCAGTTATCTTTCCTTCGCCCTTCAGTATCTTGAACGAGCGTTCCAATCTTTCTGATAAATTCTCAAACATCTATGTATTTTCCTATTTGACGATATGCAATTTACAATTTAGTGTGCAAAAGTACAAAATAATTGTGAAATGGACAAACATTTCCAGATTATTTCGTAACTTTGCACGTGAAATCTTATGGAAATACAAGAACTGCAGACCCTCTACGGTCGTTCGCCACAGGTAAAAGCGCTGGCGAAGGCCATTGGGAATGAATCAATCAGGCTGATTGCCCTCGACGGGCTTTTGGCCTCTTCGGCATCGGTAGTATTCAGCTCGCTGAAGGCGGAAAAGCTGTTGCTGTTTGTGCTTCGCTATGAAGAAGAGGCAGGCTATTTCTATCACGACCTGACGCAGCAGATGGGCGACAGCCAGGTGCTCTTCTTCCCCTCCAGCTATAAACGGGCCATCAAGTACGGACAGAAAGACCCTGCCAACGAGATACTGCGCACGGAAGTGCTGACGGCAATCGACCACTCACCTCGACACTCCTCCTCTTCGGGGGGAGGCAGGGAGGAGGCTTCTTCCCTCTACATCGTCACCTACCCTGAGGCGCTGGCCGAGATGGTGGTCACACGCAAGCAGCTCGACACACAGACGCTGTCGCTGGAGCAGGGACAGACGGTGCAGGCCGACGGTGTGCTCGACGAGCTGCGTGCCCTGGGGTTCCGCGAGGTGGACTATGTCTATGAACCAGGACAGTTTGCCCTGCGTGGCAGCATACTCGACGTGTTCAGCTACAGCCACGAGTTCCCCTTCCGCATCGACTTCTTCGGCGACGAGATAGACAGCATACGCACCTTCGAGGTGGAAGACCAGCTGTCGAAGGAGCGCCGCCAAAGGGCCGACATCGTGCCTGAACTGTCGAGCGAGGAGCAGAAGGAATCGCTGCTCCGCTTCCTCCCTGACGATGCCATCCTCGTGTTCAAGAACTACGACGCCATCCGTCAGGACATACACGAAGCCTACGAAGCAGGCTTCTCAACCCAGGCAAAGGATGAACGGCTGGCAGGAGCCACAGAGCAGGAGGCGCAGCAGATAGAGCAGGAGATGCGCCGCGAGAGCCAGATCATCACAGCCACGCAGTTTGAGGAAGACGTGGAAGGCTTCCGTCAGATAGAACTGCAGCAGAACCGTTTCCAGAAGTACAATGCCGTCGTCAGCTTCGACATCGAAGCCCAGCCGCTCTTCCACAAAGACTTCGACCTGCTCACCCAGACGCTGGAAGACTATCTGCTGAAAGGCTACAAGCTTAACATCCTTGCCGACAGCCCCAAGCAGATAGAACGACTGAAGGACATCTTCGCAGAGAAAGACGATATAGCCTTCGCAGGCATCAACAAGACGCTGCACGAGGGCTACATTGACCACAACCTGCGCCTCTGCCTCTTCACTGACCATCAGATATTCGACCGTTTCCATAAGTACAACCTCAAGAGCGACAAGGCGCGCTCAGGCAAGGTGGCCCTCACGCTGAAGGAGATACAGCAGTTCGAGATTGGCGACTACGTGGTGCACATCGATCACGGCGTGGGCAAGTTCGGAGGACTGGTGAGAATGCCAATAGCCAATAGCCAAATGCCAACAGCCAACAGCCAACAATACCAGGAGATGATCAAGATCATCTACCAGCATGGCGATGCCATCTACGTGTCCATACATTCCTTATATAAGGTATCGAAATACAAGTCGCAGGAAGGCGGACAGCCCCCACGCATCTCGACACTCGGCACAGGACAATGGGAACGGCTGAAGGAACGCACGAAGAAGCACATCAAGGACATAGCACGCGACCTTATCCGCCTCTATGCCACACGTCGCCATCAGCGGGGCTTCGCCTACAGCCACGACTCGTACCTGCAGCACGAGCTGGAGGCCTCGTTCCTCTACGAAGACACACCTGACCAGCTGAAAGCCACGCAGGACGTGAAGGCCGATATGGAGAAGGCCACGCCTATGGACCGCCTGGTATGCGGCGACGTAGGCTTTGGCAAGACTGAGGTGGCCGTGCGTGCCGCTTTCAAGGCTGCCGTCGATGGCAAGCAGGTGGCCGTTCTCGTACCCACCACCGTGCTGGCCTATCAGCATTTCCGCACCTTCACCTCGCGTCTGAAGGATATGCCCGTGCGTGTGGACTATCTCACAAGGGCCCGCTCTGGCAAGCAGACCACGGAGCTGCTCAACGATCTGGCCGAGGGCAAGATAGACATCATCATTGGCACTCACAAGCTCATCGGCAAGACGGTGAAATTCCACGACCTAGGACTGCTCATCATCGACGAGGAGCAGAAGTTCGGCGTTTCCACCAAAGAAAAGCTGCGCCAGCTGAAGACCAACGTCGATACGCTGACCATGAGCGCAACACCCATTCCACGCACGCTGCAGTTCTCGCTCGTAGGTGCACGCGACCTCAGCGTCATACAGACGCCTCCTCCCAACCGCTACCCCATACAGACGGAGATTCACACTTTCTCGGCAGAGATCATCGCCGATGCCATCAACTTCGAGATGAGCCGCAACGGACAGGTATTCTTCGTCAATAACCGCATCAACGAGCTCACCCATCTCAAGGAGCTCATCCAGAAGTACATCCCTGACTGCCGCGTAGCAGTAGGTCACGGGCAGATGCGTCCTGACGAACTGGAGCAGATAGTGCTCGACTTCTCGAACTACGACTACGACGTGCTGCTCTCCACCACCATCGTCGAGAACGGCATCGATATCCCCAACGCCAACACCATCATCATCAACGGTGCGCAGTACTTCGGACTCTCAGACCTGCACCAGATGCGTGGACGCGTTGGACGAGGCAACCGCAAGGCCTTCTGCTATCTCCTCGCCCCTCCCCTCTCGGCCCTGCCTGCCGACAGCCGTCGACGCCTGGAAGCACTCGAGAACTTCAGCGAGCTGGGCAGCGGCATCAACATCGCCATGCAGGATCTCGACATCCGTGGGGCTGGCAATCTGCTTGGCGCAGAACAGAGCGGCTTCATCTCCGACCTCGGCTATGAGACCTACCAGAAAATCCTCAACGAGGCGATGACAGAGCTGAGGAACGAGGAAAGAGGAAAGATGAAAAATGAAAAAGCTGACGACAAAGAAGGCGGTAAGAAATCAAGCGCACAAGGTAATCACAGCTCTCATCTCTCATCTTTCATCCCCAATGTGGGGCCTTGGGTATCCGACTGTGCATTGGAATCCGACCTCGAGATGTATTTCCCTGACCAGTATGTGCCCAACGATTCTGAGCGCATGCTGCTCTATCGTGAGCTGGACAACACCAAGGACGAGAAAGAACTGGAGGCTTATCGACAGCGCATGCTCGATCGCTTCGGCCCCCTGCCTCCCCAAGCCGAGGAGCTGCTGCACGTAGTACCCCTGCGCCGCATAGGCAAGCAGTTGGGGTGTGAGAAGATCATGCTCAAGCAGGGCCGCATGTTCCTCTACTTCGTACAGAATCCCAACAGCCCCTTCTACCAGAGCGACACCTTTGGCAGCATCATCAATTACGTCACCCAGAACGTCAGCCGCTGCAACTTCCGCGAGCAGAACGGCAAGCGCTCGATGGTCATCACCGATGTCCTCACCGTTGCTGAAGCCGTCAGCGTGCTCAAGCAGATACAGCAAGGATAGTTGGCCATCAAGTCAAATAAACATGCTATCCCTGCTTCTCTACACATAACTATTTAGTTATCAGATGCATATTGGGTGTGGGATATACAGATAAACCTGCTATCATCCTGCTTCTATCCCACACCCTAACCAGAAAAACGAAGATTGATGGAAGAAAAATGCCAAAATGCTTGCATTTCTGGCATTTTTTTCGTATCTTTGCAATTACAAAACCAACATAATTATTACCCATGAAAATTACTAAAATCAACACTCGCATTGGCGAGTTTCTTACACCTGTATCCACAGAACTCAGCACAATGGTCGATAGGATGAAAGATCCCAAGACCAAGAAGACGGCCGGACGGATTGCGGCAGTAGCTTTCCAGTCGCGACTGATGATGCAGCAGGGCATGCCCCGTTACCAGATATCGGACACTGACAAACTGCCATATCTCATCTTCTCGGCCACTTTCGGAAAGGACGGACTGTCGAAGCCCACCTGTTTCACCTCGTTGTTGCTACTTAGCATTCCCTGTCCTGAGGGTGTCCGTCAGGTGGCAGAGATGAAGCGTCGCATACGCCAGATACCCTACACGATGCTTGCCTTCGCCGGCGTGAGCGGCCTGACGTTGAAAGTGGTGGTTCGTTGCCTGTTTGACCATGCGGCACGCCTCGACGTAGAGGAATATACCAAATTCCTGAAAGATGCCCATGAGAGTGCCGCCCGCCTCTACACCTCACTGGCCCGTTGCGACCTTTATGCCAAGGAGATTAGTATTATCAATGGCTGTCGGATGAGTTATGATTCACAGCTCTATTTCAATCCTGACGCGCTGGTGCTTCCCGTAGTGCGCGAAGAGGCCGACCCGTTACAGGCATACGAAGGCACAAAGACCGATGATAACGGCACCGTCATCTGGTATCCTGACAACGAGGAGCGTGAGCGCATAGAACTAGAGTATCAGGTGTGTCTGTCGAAAGCCATCGACGACTGCCCGGATAACATGGAAGAGTGCCTTCAGGCCTTAGCCGACTATTGCAACAAAGCTTGCCTCTCAGAAGAAGGCTGCATGGTAAGGGCTTCATGGAACGCGCGCTTCACGCCATTAGGTATCGACGTCATTCGCAAGACATTCCGTAATGCTTACAAGAAGCCATACGACGGACGCCCCTTGTCGCAGATGAACGAGAAAGAGCGCATTATGCGCAGCATCGAAGGTTTCATCGCACGTCGCTACCAGCTACGTTTCAACGTGGTGAAACAGGTGACGGAATTTCGTGCCAACGACCTGCGGTTCAGCCAATGGAAACCGCTGACCGACAGAGAGTTGAGAAGCATCGTTGTAGAAGAGATGAAAGAGGGTGGCGAGAGCTGGATGAACGACATACGGACCTATATCGAAAGTGCCCACATCGAAGACTACAACCCCATCCACGAGTTCCTTGCAGGCTGTGGCGAGTGGGACGGGAAGCACAACTATATCGAGGACTTCGCCCGTCGCCTACCAACCAATTATGACCATTGGCCCAGATACTTCCATCGCTGGTTCCTAGCAATGGTGGCACAGGCCCTGAACATCAACCGCGACTACGGCAACTCGATGGTGCCCCTACTCATCGGCGAGCAGGGCTATCTGAAAACCCAGTTCTGCAACCATATCCTGCCACCATCAATGCGCGAGTATTATATGAAGGACATCAAGCTCGACAATCCCGAGCAAGTGGAACGGGTACTGGGGCGCATGTGGCTTGTGAACATCGACGAGTACGACTCGAAGACAGCCCGCGAACAGGCAAAGATCAAACGACTGCTCACAGAAAAGGATGTGCAGGTGCGACGCATGCGCTCCGAACAATATACGATGACACCACGCCTCTGCTCCTTCATCGCCACCACCAACGACCAGACGCCCCTACCCTCTGGCGACGGCACACGCCGCTACCTGTGTGTGGAAGTGAAAGGCAAGGTAGATATGAGCGGGCACATCCCCTACAAGCAGATGTTCGCCCAGGCAGTAGCCGAGTTACGCGAAGCCGACTGCAAATACTGGTTCGACAGCGACGACGAGCAGGCCATACAGGCCCATAACAGCGACTATCAGCAGGAGTCGGCTCCAGAGCAGGTGCTATCCAGCATCTTCGTTCCTGCCCTCAACCACAGCAAAGACACATTCTGGAAGGTGACTGACATACAGACCGAGTTGCGTAAGCATCTGAAAGCCAGCGACGTGCCCAACCTTGTCAATCTCGGCAAGGCCATCAAGAAACTGAAATGGCCTCATGGTGGGATCAAAGGCGTAAGAGGCTATTACCTCATAAAGAATTAGCCATCCCTGAGAACAAGCTCCCCATTTTGTCGAATCCTCTTCTAGGTGTAAGATGGAAGCAGGATGATAGCAGGTCTATCCACCCATCTTACACCCAAATCATATCTAATAATCAGCAACTTACAAGAAAAGAAGCGGGAATAGCAGGTTTTATAAAACAAGTGCCGTTTCCATGCCCGAAAGAAGGCACCTTTTCACCCAAGAGGAGGCACCTTTTTACCAAAAAGAACGCCCCAAAATGACTTTTGGACGCATCAAAAATGATTTTGGAGGCTCCAAAACGAAACAAGCACGTCGCTCGTCGAAATTAGCGCCCTGCTAAATGAAAATAGCGGCTCGCTCGTTTGAAAAAGCAGGCAGCTGACCGTTTAACGTCACTTGCACAACTTTAACAAATGAGGTACCAATCTAGAGATCCGTTATTTTATGAAATTCTGTGATACAAAAATGTATTTGTAACAAATCTGCATCCAATGCACTATCACCACAACCTCACGACACCCATCTTTCCATTTATACTTACGATATACAAACCATGTTCATCATTTGATGGATTCAGGGGTATTTGAGAATCCCTTTTATAACCGCCGATTCTTTCATATTGCTGCTTAAGCCTTTCATATCTTCCTGTTGGCGCAAGAATCCTGCCATTCTTGTTAAATATCATAATTCCCTCATTCGATTTCATATAACCGATTTCTTTGTATATCTTGCCATCATAATAATTCCCTAATGGCACAACTATCTTTCCTTCGCTATTTATTACGCCTATTTTCCCCTCTTTTGCGACGAAAGCCATTCCTGAAGAATACATTTCAGGCACTATTCTATCATATTCAGCGAGGGTCACCTGGTTTCCATTCTCGGCTAACATCCCCCATTTCCCATTTTGCGAATATAAAAGCATCCCATTTCTGTATTCCAGATGATTGTATCTTCCTATTGGCACTATCATCCTTCCGTTTTTATTCACGATGCCATATTTCCCATTTAACTTAACAAGTGCTATATTTTTATTGATAACACTAAAAGACTCGTATTTACCGATGGGAATGAAAACAGTTCCATCATCATTCAAAGCACCTCTTTTATTATTGGATTCAATTTCTATATAATAATGAATGCGATCATCGCATCCTCTCCCTCTACAGTCTTCATACATGCCAATTGGAACGATTACTGCCCCATTTGAATTAAGCATGCCTTCCTTAGTCCAAAACTGACCGTTCTGCATCCCTTTCTTCTGGATATTGATATATGGGCCCTGTATGTAAATAGACTCATATCTACCAACAGGTACAATAACCTCACCATATCTGTTCAGCACTCCTTCTTTTTTATTTTTCTTTACGTGAATAAGGCCTCCAACTCCTCCCTTAATGGATGTACGGTCATAAGATGACAACACGGTTCCATCTCTAAGGCGAATTCCTTCTTTCGTCGTTATGCCGTTATACCCCCTCACTATAACATCAAGCTCTACCAATCCCTCATAACCCAAAAAATCACCTGTATCAATACGAGCATAATTCCCCATTGGCACAAGCATTTCACCATCTTTGTTATATAATCCATAACTATAATTTAGTCCCTGTCCTTGATTCATAACAGCAATTAGACCGTCACGATTAATTCCCTCCTTTCCCATAGTCACCCAATCATATTGAATCGGAACTATTATGTTGCCCATTGCATCTATTACGCCTTGCTTATTATCCTTTGTAACAATAAGCAGCCCGTTTGTTCCTTCCTCTATCCTGTCATAAATGGCAGGGATTACAAGGACTCCATTGTTCTGAGCATTCATGTCTTGGGCAACTCCACTCAACATGATTACTGTCAATAACAACATCTTTTTCATCGCTATTATGGTTTTTATTTGTTAGCAGACATTCATGTCCGCCTAAATAAATCAGACGGGTTGGTTTAATTATCTCACCATTACAGAACGACCATCAACGATATATACTCCTGATGGCAACTGGTGGATAGCTTTGTCCTGCTCTGAGCGCTCCACGCTCATCAGTAAGCTTCCAGTCAAAGAGTATATTCGTACGATACTGCTGCCCATTGTATTCAGTGGTGGCATGTCGATGGCGGTACTCTCGTCCGCAAAGGGGATGCTGAGCACTTCACGGCTATCGGCACTGGCAGTAGTGAGATAAGCCTCGAAGGGATATACGCTACGCAGATCCCTGATAAAGCGGCTACCAGCAAGATACCCCCCAGTGTAGCTGCCACGACTATTAGCAGCATTAAGCACATAAACCTCCGATGACGCCTCCACAGTATTATAGACTGGTCGGAACGTCATACCCTTATCTCCTTGGACGCCCATCGAGGGAGGTGTGACAGGTATTGTAACATTGGTAGCCGAGAAGGTGACATCGCCAGGCAAGTTGTACTCCTCATCGTAAGCCGTACTGTTGGGCATCGCTATGATATAAGGTTTGTTTTCCTCTATACTGTTGGCACGGACAAAGCCGCTCGTACTAAAGCTATAGAGCCAGAACGGTCGCTGCGTATCATCACTCCTGTCATAGAGAGCGAAAGGTGTCAGCTTACCCTTGCTGCCGTGCTCAATGCTCTGAACCTTGAAGGGCAGCGCCAGCGTCTCCCACCCTTTGCCATTGCCCGTCGTCTGACTATAGCGGTGTGTATAGCTGATGCTGTTGGCCGTAAACTGACGCGGGCAGAAAAACACATTTCCTTTATCGCTGAGTCTGATGCTTTGCGCCGCATTATTCACGATGACATTAGTGATGTCCTGTGGAGCATAGTTGCTGTTCTTCACATAGAGCAGGAAGTTGCAGTCTGTGGGCATCTTTGTGTTCCAGAAGGCACGGGTGGGCACCGATGTCGAAGCATTCCATATCAGGGCCCCCAGCTCGCTGCCATAGAACGTATATTCGTTGATGCCCGTCACTGTCGATGGCAGCTCCACGTAGTTGAATATACGATTACTTAAGGCAGCATTAGCAATTGAAGTGACCTGATAGTTTTTTCCATTATAATAGACAGAAGAAGGTAGCTCTACATTCACAAGATTTTCATTCACTGATTGTACTTCTGCCGTCAAAGTGGATAGAGTTCCAATATAGGTAATCCCCTGTAACGTAAATTTTACCTGATCACTCTCAATCACAGTCAGGGTTCCCTTAATATAATTGAAACTATAATTCTGGGCCTCAGCACCAAACACATTAATATCATATGTACCGATTGGGCTGTATATAGTAGCCGTAGTACTGACTGTAGGCTTTTGAATCAAAACAGACTCCGTTTCACCATTCTTAAATCCTTGATATGTCACCTCGAAATCTGGGTTTGCCTCCCCTTGCTTTCGAACATATGATTTTGCCGTGATGGTCAGAGGAGCCGGCTCAATGGTCAGCGTACCTGCTACAAAGACAATGCTATAGTTGCTCACCGTGCCTTGACTGACAATGATGTCATAGGTTCCAACGGGAGAGGTCTCACTGGCAGAACAAGTAATCAAGGGCGTTCCCTTAAGTTCTGAGCCTATTGATGTATAGTCAAAAGTGGGGTTCGCATCACCATACTTGCGGGTGTAGTTGTTAGCAATGATTACCACGGCATCTTCTGTCACGAAGAGTGTACCTGCAACATAACTGATATCGTAGTTCTGGGCCTCGGCTCCACTCACCGTCACAGGATACTCACCTACAGCACTCTCGGCTGTAGCCGAACATGTCACCACACTCGTAGCTCAACGTAAATTCCGGCAACGGTTCCCCCTGCTTCTTCGTATAGGTACCGGCCTTGATGGTCAAAGGAGCCGGTTCAATGGTCAGCGTACCTGCTACATAGATAACATTGTAGTTGCTCACCGTTCCTTGGCTTACAATGATGTCATAGGTGCCAACGGGAGAGGTCTCATTGGCAGAACAGGTAATCGAAGGTGTCCCCTGAAGCTCTGCACCTGTGATTGTATAGCCAAAAGTGGGGTTTGCATCACCATACTTGCGGGTGTAGTTATTGGCAATGATTACCACGGCATCTGCTTCAGTCACGATGAGTTTACCCGCAACATAACTGATATCGTAGTTCTGGGCCTCGGCTCCACTCACCGTCACAGGATACTCACCTACAGCACTCTCGGCTGTAGCCGAACATGTCACCACATAGCTCAACGTAAATTCCGGCAACGGTTCCCCCTGCTTCTTCGTATAGGTACCGGCCTTGATGGTCAAAGGAGCTGGCTCTATGGTCAGTGTACCTTTCACAAAACTCACGCTGAGATTAGTAACGCTACCCTTCGATACCTCAATGTCATAATTTCCCACAGGAGAAACTGATGTGGCCGAGCAGGTAATCTCAGGGCTTCCTTTCAATGTTCCCCCTGTAACATCGTATTCAAAAGTGGGATTGCCATCACCATATACACGGGTATAGCTACGGGCTGTAATGATGACAGGATGCTCTACGTCAATGATAAAGTCGGTGCTTTCCATTCTCACAGACTGTGTACTTCCATTAGGATGTAGCTCAGTGAACAGAACATTCTGTACACTTCCTCTGCAATTACCTTCAGGAAGTGATGTATTGGCATTCACGCTGATGGTAGCTATGGTGCCTGTCTGCCCCTTCATAGGCATATTTGACAATGAATAGCACAGCACACGCCAGCCCCCATTTGGCAAAGCCTGTGTGGCGACATGCTGCTGCGAATCACTGAAAAAGCTACTTTCCAACTGTACGCTTTCCGTGCTCATGGTAAAGCCCGTAGGCAGCATGATGTCGAACTGGAAATTGCAGTATTGGCTCATGTCGGCAGACTCGAGCACTACTTCGAGCTTGCATTCTCCACCTGCCAGCATACGATTATCTGCTATATACAAACGGTCGGCTCGTATGTTTGTCGCTACCATGATCAGTAGCGTCGAGAGAAATATGTTTTTGAATCGTATCATCATAGCCTGTAGGAGTTATTTAATGATAACCTTTTTATGATTAATGATGTACAGTCCACGCTCCAGGCCATCCGTGGTGGCAGCCTGTCGGCGTACTATCCGTCCGTTAAGGTCGTAGATGTCGAAGGAAGCATTGTTCGAAATAGCGTTGACACCTGTGGCCATGTCGAGCGTCATACTGGGCAAGGCATAGTCAAGACCTTGATCGTCAGCAAAGTGGATGTTGTTGATTGTCACCTCGCCAACTACCCCCGTCAGCTGCAAGGTGGCCAGCAGTCCGCTGAAGCCCAGCAACGTGCTGTTGGGCACTGCGTAGGCCAGTACACGATAGCGATTTGGTGCTACTTGGCTGGTGGTTATCATGTGACCATTGCTACGGGCATCGCTCAGCGACACATTGCCTATGTCGGCATTCATGGGCAGCAACACATCGAATTGGAACGCCACCATTGGAATATTGTTCTGAAGCGACACCATCAGCAGTCCACTTTCGTCACTACTCATGCTCAGATCAAGCATACTCCCCTCCTTCGGGAAGGAGGGGTGCCCAGCGGGCGGGGTGGTAGCGACATCTTCAGGAACTCCTTGTCGTGAAGCCGCCTGATCACTACCCATGATGCAATTAATCACCTCCGTCACGTCGGCAATGGTCACCTGCTCGTCACCGTTCAGGTCGGCATCATAGATGGCCTGAAGGTTGCGATAGCCCAGAATATACTGGATGACATCTGCCAGATCAGTAGCGTTCACATAGCTGTCGCGGTTCACGTCGCCACGTCGTCCGATGATGGTCAGCCTCCCATCAACATAGGCCAGATTGTAGTTCTGCGCCTGAGCATTGCTTGGGGTGATGGCATAGTCACCCATAGGGCTGGCTGATGTTGCCGTAGTATAGAATTGCGGCTTCACGGTGAGCACGTTTTCCGTTTCATCTAACTTGAAGCCGTCATATCGGGCCGTCAGTGTAGGCAACGCCTCGCCCTGTCTCATCCACTTATCCTCAGCGACGATGGTCAAGGGTGCCTTGGTGATGGTCAATGTTCCGTTTTGTAAGCTTAGGTTATCTGCATCCACGCTGCCACGACTGATAACGATTGGGTATATTCCTACAGGCGATTGAGCCGTAGCCTCACAGGTTATCTCTGGTGTCCCGCTATAGTCATCCCTGTCGGCTGTGAAGGTAAAGTCAGGGTTCTCCTCACCATATTCGCGGGTATAGCTCTGAGCCGTCAGGGTCAGCTGTGGCTTTACTTGTGGCTCGAATACCACCACAAGCACCGTCTCAGCACCTGCATAAATTGTGTAAGGCTGGTCAGGATTGTCTATCACTTTAGCCTCACCGTCTTCTGTGATGCTTTTAATGAGATAGCCAGGGTTGGGGGATATGGTAACATCACCCAAGATACCACCTGACCCGCCGCCTAACTGCTCTAAGGCCGTGAACGCCTTAGGATAGAGCCAGTAAATTGTCTTAGTCGTATTCTCAATAAAGGTATCACCAATAGTTACCCTGCCACCCTCATTGGCAGTAACGGTAAGAACCTCGGTGTAGTATTGGAAATCACTGCGGAAGGAAGCTATCAGATCGCAATAAAAACCAAAATAATATAGTTCAGAAAACACATCTTCTTCATCTTCTGCACCATATTCCAACGTGCCATTTAACCCTAATAAGGCTTTTTTTACGTCATAGATAATACGCCTCATTTGGGTAAAGGCATTTCCCAAGTCTTTTAGTGATTTTTCTTCATACTCCTTGCCGCTTGCGATACGCATCTCCTCATTTTCCATGAATTGTTCCGTCTTAGTCAACTCGTAGGACATACTATATAAAGCTGATTTCACCTCATCTGAAATACGGAAAGTGACCTCAATTTCCCCCTGAATCTCATTGCTCCAGAATTGTGTCTGTTCCGTTCTGTTGCCATTAACCACGATACTATCTACTACGTAAAGCTGGCTAGGTCTTATCTCTATCGTAAAACCACTAAATGGCTTGGGATACAGATAGCGAATATGCCGGATGGAGTTCCTCACATGATATTCTTCTGCAATATCTATGCAACCGCCTCCTCGGCTGGTGATGGTCAACTCCATTGGGTAAATTAAACTAATCTCATCATAATACAACGGATTCCACACATCCGACAATTTGCCAATATCTTCAGCTGTGGCGTCTCCAGAATAAACACTCTCCTCAACGATAGAAAGATCACTTAAGAAATCGTGGATTTCTATACATACTCTCTTCAGTTCAGTCATATTGACAGACCACCAATCTCCCAACGCTAACAACGAATCAATCTCTACTAAACTCTTCTCTGCTTCTGCTCGCATCTGCTGTAGTTTCGCCAGCCACTCCTCATTGATATCTGGCCCTGCCTCCACAATATTGCTAAACTTATTCCACCCCGCAGTCTGCTGATAGGTCGCCTTAGTACCTTTTGGCACGGTCAATGTGGCAGTATCATAATTTGTGAACACGTTATCATTAATATCAAATGGCTCTACTATCTCAGAAGTCACAGAGGTCAGACTGCCACAACCACCGTATTTACAAATTGTTTTATATCAGTTATTTACGTATTAAACGGTAGAAAAGTAATGTCGTTGATTCTTGAATGAGTCAAAAAGCGCGAGATTTAACATTTTTAACTTTATTAAACCACACGCGAATTCAACTGGCAAGTGCAATCGCACTTTCTATTGTATGAAGTCCTCTTCATCCTCTAGGACGTCCTTTACCATGACGGTGAGGATGTCTGTGC
>CAJOFE010000035.1 GCA_905233825.1 uncultured Prevotella sp.
AGCGTTGCCCACCATGTCCGTCGAGAAATACCGCGAGCAGGAAGCCGTCAAGCAGTCGCCGTGGATACAGTGGTTCATCGATTATGACCCGTCGGCAGACATCCGTCAGACCTGCTGTCCCGTCTTTGCGCTGAACGGCGACCACGACTGCCAGGTCATTGCCTCACAGAACCTCACGGCCATCCGGCGTCTGCTACTTCCATCGAAGAAAAACCTTGTCAAGGAATATCCTGCACTCAACCATCTATTCCAACACTGCACCTCGGGTCTGCCCACCGAATACGGGCAAATTGAGGAGACCATCTCGCCTGAGGTTCTGCAAGACATAGCGCAGTGGATAAACAACCTAAAACAATAAAAAACAGCGTCACATGAAGAAAAGAATCCAGACATGCCTGGCCTTTGCGGTCCTCGCCATTGCAGCATGGGCACAAGCAGCCTCTCCGGCAGATCAACTAAAAGCCAACCCCAGAAAAGCCTACGGTACGGACTATCCGTATGAGTTTACCACCCAGAAGCTGACCAAGGCTCCGAGCGGTTACAAGCCGTTTTATATCAGCCACTACGGCCGTCACGGGTCACGCTACTATTGGAACGACTACTTGTATAAGGAGTTGGACAGCCTGCTGACGATGGCTCATAACAAGCAGCAGCTGACCGCAGAGGGCGAAGCCTTCTATCAGAAGTTCGAAGCCGCTAAGGACGAGCTGTCGACGGGTGTCAGCGAGCTGACCGACCTGGGCTGGGAACAGCACCAGCGCATAGCGCGCACTATGTATAACAACTTCCCCGAGGTGTTCAAGAAGGGCGGCAACGTGCTGGCCATAGCATCGCTGAGCGGACGTTGCGTTATCAGCATGTCAGGTTTCTGTCAGGAACTGGTGCAGTGTAATCCGAAAATTGAGATCCGCGAGCAGTCGTCGCGCTTCACTCTCGATGGTGTTGTACCCGACGACCGGCAAAATCCCGTGAAGCATCACTTCCCCAGTCCCAAGCCACGCTATGAGAAGAACCGCAGCCAGTTCAAGGGACTCGACAACCTGCGCGACATCGTCATTGGCCGTACATTCACCAGTACCGAAGGACTGCCGGGCAACTTACACCACATCGGCAGCAACCTCATCAACCTCTATACCTCGCTGCCCAACATCGGCCATGAGGGCATGATGGGCAACCTGCTGACCGACGAGGAGGTGGCCGCCTGTTGGGAAACCGCTAACCTGGGAACCTATTCCTGGCTGTTCCCACGCCAGTATCGGGTCGTTCCCATCCTGCAGGACATCATCAAGAAGGCCGATGCTGTAATCAACGGCACCAGCGACCGCATTGCCGACCTGCGTTTTGGGCACGACCGTAACCCCGAGGACCCCTATGAGGTCAAGAACTGCTATCAGAGCTGGGAGACCTGCAAAGCCTGCAACATACAACTGATATTCTATCGCAAAGGTCGTAACAACGACGACGTGCTAGTGAAGTGCCTGCTCAATGGCAAAGAGGCTACCCTACCCGTTCCCACCGACAGCTATCCGTATTACAAATGGTCTGACTTCCGCCAGTTCTACACCGCCCGCTGCCAAGTCAAATAGGCATGGTCTGATGTCTAATATGTCCTGACAATCCACATTTCCAAGAATTTGTCTGCGACGCAATAAACTTTGGTGCGTTCCTCGTTTTGGTATGTCAGAAGCTGTTTGTCCAGTAGCGCACCGATTGCATACTGGACGGAACTGGGGGATTTGAGAGCATGTTTCTTCACAAAAGTAACAGAAGTAACTCCATAAGCCTTACCTTCTTTGGCAACGGCAATCAATGTCTCCTTTTGCTGGTAGTTAAGTTGGTTCATCACCGAAGCAAACGAGCGGCCTTTTTCTTCCAAACCTGAGTTCGGGATAAGTAAAGTGCTCAGCGGATCCTAGTTTGTTAAATACTTTAACCCAACTTTGACCCCACCTCTCAGTTTTTCTTGCTTTCACCGTCGCTTCGGCTGACCTGTTTCCCTCATTGGGTACTACAAACTTTTACTTTTCTCCAGAAGGGCATCTTCTTATATCCAAGCATCTCGTAGATTTCCGCCGCCTCCTTCTTCGGCGTGCTGCATTGCCGGACAGTGACTTTCTCTCCCAGCGCATTGACGGCTTCCGTCGTGACAGCCTTCTGCGTGGACATACGCCTGACGATTTCCGTCCAGAATGGTGTTGGAAACCGCTTTCGTTTCTCATCAGGTTTCTTGTCTTTGTTTGCCTCCTGTTCCCGCCGCTGGTTCACCACCTTCATGCGGTAGCGGATGGTGTTGACTATCCAGTAGGCGATCAGTCCCATGAACAGGTGGGCGTCGCTCCGCCCGTCCTTCTGGTGGTATATGGGGCGCAGGCTGAGGTCGGTCTTCAGCTGGCGGTTCGTGCACTCTATCTCACGGATCAGGTTGTAATAGTCCCATGTGGTCTGTTCGTCCAGCTTCTCGCGGTTGGTGCGCAGGAAGTAGATGCCGCTCAGGCGGTCGACGTTCTCCGGCACGGCAATGCGCCACTGTATGTCGCCCATGTTTTTCGGGTTCTTCTCGTCGCGTATATAGTCTATGACGTAGTATTTCGATATGGACGGGTACTTGCCGATGGCCCTGCCCACCCGCTCGATGACCTTCTCGTAGGCCTTCTTGCCGCCTTTCTTCGAGAGCGACTCCCTTGCCTTGGTGAGTTCCTTCTCGAAGCGTTCCTTGAAGAGGCGGTTCATGGACTCCTCCTTGAGCTGCTTGCCCGGTGAGTTGATCTCGAGATAATAGTCGCCTCCTTCCTCATGACGGACGCGCGTCAGGCTTATCGGCTGCTGCCGTGAGTCGAGTACCTTGACGTTCTCCGCATCCGGCTCCAGCTCATAGTCCTTCAGCCGCGAGCGGCTCACGCAGAGGTAGTCGTAGCCTTTTTCCCTGATTTTCACAAGATTGTCATCCGTGGCGATGCCAGCGTCGAGACAGACAAGCACCCGCTGCTCTGGCGAGACGGGCACGCGGCATCTCGTGGCAAGCGTGTCCACCATGGCGGGCAGGGAGTCTGGGTCGGACGTATTGCCAGCCAGGATGCATGAGTAGCGGATGAAGCCCGCTGCGTTGATGCACAGGGCCAGCACCAGCAGCTTGCAGTCCGAGCGCTTCTCCTTCGACCGCCCGTACTGTGCCTTCTTGCTCGCGTCCTTACGGCCCTCGAAGTAGAAATTGGTCAGGTCGAACAGGGCAATGCGGTTGGTGACGTTGAACAGGCTGTCTGTCCTGCGGCACAGGTGGTCTTCCAGCCTGTCCTTCAACTCATAAAGTGCGGGAGCCACCTCGTAGGTGGCATGGAAGCCCGGCTGCCACTCCCGGCTGCCGGTGAGCAACTCGCAGACGGCCGGGTTCTCACGCATGATGTCCAGCGACTTCAGTTCAGAGGGGCTGTAGACAGTCCTCGTTATCAGCTGTGCCAGCGCCGTGTTTATGCGTATCTCGCTCCACCCCTCACGCTCAAGGAACTTGTCTATCTTCAGCTCGCGGATGGCCTGCAGGCATATCCACTCGGCACCAACCTCGCGGGCGTCGGTATGCTCCATCGTGTCCACGTCCACCAGACGCTCGGCCTTGGCACGCGAGTCCTCGATGGTGCGGCGGACTGCATCGACGCTGCCTGCCTTCACCATCTCGTCCCAGTATTTCAGGGCAAGACGGCGCACGTCCTCCTTATAGCGCGACATGGCATCGCCAAACAGATTCTGCTGACCCTGATGCTCATGAAGCCATGTCAGGCAGCGGCCGATATCACGGATGTCATAGGGGCTCAGATCCTCGTCAATGAACCCAACGGTCAGCATGAGACGGTGGCGGGGGCGGCCGGCCAGGTCGCGGAAAGACTCCTTGATGCGGTAGTAGCAGTCGTCGATTTGAGTCCTCGGATTGTATCTCGTCTCGCTGATGAAGTGCATTGCGGGTGCAAAGGTAACACTTTCCTGCGAAATTTCTGGGTACTACAAATCAGACTCCAAACAAAAAAAACGTAAACAAAGGCATCCTGAAGGGCAATACTGCTCAAAATACCTCAAAATTTTCCAAACTTTTGACAAGTGGGGTCAAAGTTGGGTTAAACGAGCGACGTGCTATTTTCATCGATGAGCGCGCTATTTACATCGAGGAGCTTGTTCGTTTTCGTGAGCTGCCTGCTATCCTGAAACACACTGCGAAGGTGCGAAGAAAATGCGAGGTATGCAATAGCTGTGTAAAAATAAATGCCATTCATTAACTTTTTTTAAGAAGAAAGTAGAAATTGGAGAAATTGGCAAAATTGGCACCCTTTTTTTACCCCTATCTTTCCGAAAGTATTTGCTGGACGGCATGAAGAAGACTGCCTGATGAATTGGATGCTATGCGTAGCGATTGCTTCACTCCTGCATACTGGCCGGCAGCAACATCCTTGTCGGAGTCGCCAATGATATACGACTGCTTCAGATCGATGTTCCAGTCCGTAGCGGCTTGCAGCATCATGCCAGGTTTGGGCTTACGGCAAAGGCAGTCTGTCTTGTACTCGGGCAGCTCTCCTTCAAAGCCTTTGTCGGTGTGGTGGGGGCAATAGTAGATGGCATCCACGTAAGCTCCTTCCCGTCCAAGCAGGGTTTCCATCTTGTCGTGGATGTTTCTGAGTTCCTGGAAGGAGCATTCTCCACGTGCAATGACGGGCTGGTTGCTCACCACAACAGCCATATAGCCGGAGCGGTTGATGAGTCGGATGGCTTCGGCAGCACCGGGAATGAGTTGCAGGTCTTCGGCATGGCAGATAAACCCTGTGTGAAGGTTGATGGTGCCGTCACGATCAAGGAAGATGGCTTTTTGTGGGTGTTGCAGGTTGCGGGCGCTCACTTTTCCGTTTTGGAAATCCATTTCTACGTCATGGTAGCGGTCGGGGGTGCCCATGTCTTTGATGTATTCCGGGGTGTCATAGGCAAATATCCTGCCTGTGCTCAGACTAGCTTTCAGCACGTCGCGGTCGAGATCGAGACTCTTTCCAGCTTTCCCTATAGAGGGATTGAGTAGTGAGGTTCTTACCTCTTCCAGCAGTCGGGGCGATATGATTTCTATGCCTGCATTGACACGGTTCTGATAGTAGTGGCGCTCATCTTCCTTGTTCATCCATTGGATGACGCGATGGGTATCTACAGGCAGCCCACCTTTTTCAGCAGGCGGTAGCATTTCAGTCACAAGTAGTGAACTGTCGTAGGGGTGTCCATTGGGGTGTGCCATCAGACTGGCCCATGCTTGGTGCTCGTGGTGGAATCGGATGAAGCGTTGGAAATCAACATCCATCATCACGTCGCCACACATCAGCAGGAAGTCTTCCGTAAGTTCGGGCATCTTGAACAATGCTCCGGCAGTGCCCAACGGGTAGGACTCGACGAAATAGGAGATATTGACGCCCAGCTGCCTGCCATCTTCAAAATAGTCTTTAATGACGTGCCCCAGATGTCCTATGACCAGCGTGATGTCTGTCAGCCCGTTTGCTTTAAGGTTGTTGATCTGGTGCTCAAGGACGGGCTTTTCCCCAATACGTATCATCGGTTTGGGGATGTCGCTGGCAATGGAGGAAATGCGTGTCCCCTTGCCGCCGGCCATGATGACTACCTTCATTGAAGATTGAAAATTGAAGATTGAAAAATAACTACAAGAATTCCTACGTTTTCCCGAAGAAGTGCTCTTCCAGCATCATGCAGAGGCAATGATAGACGGGGAGGTGCAGTTCCTGTATCTTGTAGGTCTCAGTCTCAGGCACCTGGATGCAAACGTCCGACAACTGGGCGAGTCGGCTGTCGCGCCGTCCTGTCAGCCCTATCACCTTCATTCCCTTGGATTTGGCAGCAACGGCAGCGAAGAGCACATTCCGGCTGTTTCCCGAAGTGGAGATGGCCAGCAGGATGTCATCCTTTTTTCCGTAGCCGTTCACCTGCTGTGCGAAGACCAGCTCGGGCTTGCAGTCGTTCATGAAGGCTGTGGTCAGTGATGAGTGACCGGTAAGCGTGATGGCAGGTAAGGCTCCCTGCAGGTGCTCAGCGAGAATTGTTCCCAGCTCGCTGTCGATGCGTTTCATGGCATCAGCCTGGTCTTTATATACTTCGCGCTTCAGCTTGAACTCTTTCATCAGCTCTCCAACAATATGCTCACTGTCGGAAGCGGAACCGCCATTGCCGCAAACGAGCAGCAGGCCTCCTTCCGAATATAACTGCTCAAGCATGAAATATGCCGTTCGTAATTGTTCCCTACAGGCCGAGATCTGCGGGTAACGTACTGTCAGGTCGTTGATATGTCTGTCGATATTGCTGTCCATGATGTCAGAATCCGTTCACATTGTCTGTATCGTATATTTTCCATCCATGTGCGCCACCGTCGCTGAAGTTAAACGGCATGATGAATCCTCCCAGTTCCCGGAGGGCTGATTCCACCTCCTTCTTTCTGGTGGGATCAACGACGAACATGATGAATCCTCCGCCTCCTGCTCCTGTAACCTTACCGGCCTTGGCACCAGCTGCAAGGGCGGTATCCATTGCTTTTTGAATCATGGGAGTAGAGATGTGGGAGGCCATCTTCTTCTTGTACTCCCATCCCTCTCTGACAATGTCGGCAAAGGCATTTACGTCGCCTTTGAGAATCGCCAGTTTGGTGTCGATGGCACTTTGCTTGATGCGATGCATGGCTTCTACGGCCTCTACGTTGTTGTTCTTGGTGTTGTTGCGCTGCTCGTCGATAATGGTAGCCGATGACCTTGAGCGACCTGTGAAGTAGAGGAGCATGGAAGCTTCAAGCTCGTCAATAATCCAGCGTTTTACCTTCAGCGGATTGACGATGACCATGTCGTTCTGAAGGAACTCCATGAAATTGAAACCTCCGAAAGCAGCGGCATACTGGTCTTGTTTGCCTCCGCTGAGCATGAGGTCTTTGCGCTCAATCTCATAGGCGAGTCGTGATACTTCATAATCGCCAAGCGGGAGGCTGAGCCACTCTATGAATGCTTTGATAATGCAGACCACCATGGTTGAGGATGCCCCCAGACCGGAACCGACAGGCGCATCATTGTAAGTAGTGATGCGGAAGGATAAGGGCTTGAGGTGGTAGTCTTTGACAATCCTGTTATAGACACCTTTGATGAGACTTGCATTCCCGTCGATTTCCAGCCGTTCTGCTGCGGGATAGCTTTGATGGTGGGCCGTGTCGAAAGAATCAATCGTAATCAGGTGATCATTGGTTTCTTCTATCGTACAGTAGGCATAGAGATTAATGGTAGCATTGATCACCAGCCCGCCATAGATGTCGCTATAGGGCGATACGTCAGAGCCGCCACCGGCAAGTCCAAGTCGTAAAGGTGCTTTGCTTCTTATAATCATACTGGCATTCTTTTCTATTGTTTAAAACGTTATATTAACGTTTTTATTATTGCGTCAGAGTGTTTTTTTTGCTTTCAAATACCGAGCAGAAAATGGAACGGGTGCTCGCTTCTGAATTGTTCTTCAGGAAGCATTCCCTGGAATAGCGGTTGAAGCGTGTAACGGGATGCTGGATGAAGTGCTGTATGCAGGAAATATACTCCTCAGGAGTGTTGCACCTGCCGCCGATTCTTTCAGTATCGACATGATAGCCTTCAAAGCTTTCGTCACTGCCCAGGATGTTTTTTCCGTACATCAGCGATTCGCAGGTTTTCACTTTCATGCCGCTTCCTGCAAATACGGGGAGTATCATCAAGTCGGCCTCCTCCATGTAGGGGCGCAGGTCTGGGGCATCGCTGATCACTTCAATGTCTTTCATGCACTCGTTTTCCTGTTTCAGCTTGTTCATTCCCCTGCCGACGACCTTGAATTCTATCTCCACATGTGGCAGTACATTCTGCACAAAGAACAGTACTCCCTCGTTGTTGGGGATGGAATAGGCACCGATGAAAAGGCACTTGGGCTTCTTTCCTGTCATGACAGTCTCATCAACGGGCCGGAACTTGTCTTCCATGGATAGCCCGATGATGGCATCGGCCTTCCTACCGTAGTGCTGCTGGAAATAGTCGGAATCGCGGTTACTCAAGGTAATAATCTTGTCTGAATAGCGGCACCCATATTCATCATTATGGGCGGCACAGCGCACTACCACCTGCCTGCCTGGCAGCCAGCGAGGCATCTGAGTGTCATAGTAGATGCTCTCCACATTGTGATAGTGGGTGATGATTTTTCCTTGATATCCGCTTGCTTTCAGCTTTTTCGCAATCAGCGCTATCACGCTGGTTGTGATAAACACGTAGTCGTAGTCTTTCGCCTCCTTGACAATGTGGGCAACTTTCTTGGGGGTCAGTCCGTTGTGATAGTTAAACGGGAACAGACAGACTGCCCACGCCCAGCTCCACAACGAACGCTTCTTAGCTTCATCTAAAATGTAGGTCTGACTTACATGGCCTTTCCCGAAGTAGTCCTGCAGCATCCGCAGGCATCGCATGTTGGCAATGCCTCCACCCACAAGAATACTATCCTGCTGGCGCTTGAAACCGATGTACAATGCTTTACCCTTCATGATTGGCTTGATAGCTGGCGTAAGTATTCCCGTTTTTCTCTCATCACCTCCTGCTTCTTCCTGTCACCACGACCAATCAGCGTCTTGAACCGTTCACGCATCAATAGCAGACGGAGGTTGCGCAGACGGTTGCGGATAGTGCGTTCCCGGGGATAGCCGTTCTTCTCGTTGAGCAGGATAGTCGTGTCAATCAGCTTCTTCTCATATTCAATGTCAGGCTCCCTGGTGTGCATGGGGTGGATGTAGTGCAGTTTGGTGTTGTACCTCATGGTTGGCCCGAACATCCTTAACAGCCGGCAATGAATGTCGTCTTCCTCACCATACATGAAACTCTTCTCGTCGAACATCCCGATGGCCTCCATCTTTTTCTTGCTGGCAAAGAAGCAGGCTCCAGAAATATACATGTACTTGGGCATGTAGAAATCGAAGCGGTTGGCCAGCGAAGTGAGCAAGGTGAACAGATAGCCGTTCATCATGTAAGTGCAGACGATGGAGTAGGGGCTGGGCGTAGCTGCATCAGCCATCTGCTTCATGCCGTAGATGCTGAGCCGGCTGTCTTGTTCGTAGGCTTCGATAGCCTGACGTAGCACGGGCTCACAGAGTCTCACGTCGGGGTTCATAATCATGATGACAGGAGCTGTGGCTTGCCTGATGCCCATGTTGTTGCCTTGGCCGTAGCCACCATTGTGGGTGTTATGAATCAGGACGATATCATCAGCATAGCGTTCTTTCAGCTGTGTGAACATCGGCTCACACTCGGGGCTGTTGTCCACGACGATGACCTCCAACTCATCTTTGGCGATGTCGCAATGTTGCCAAAGTGTTTGGAGGCAGTCGTAGATGTCGTTCTCCGAATGATAGGTGACGATGATGACCGACAGCCGCTTCATCTCCTCATTTGTTCGCGCAGGCGCTTCATTTCGGCCTGTTGCTTCTGCATAGCTTCTAAGCGTGCAGCCAGTCCGCTCTGCTTTTTCGGATTGTTCTTGTTCTCACGGTAGTTGGCCTCCAGTTTGGCCAGCAGGGCAGCATCGTCGGTAGTCTTGCGCAGGGTCCACATGATGGCTGCTGAGAAGAACAGGGAGATAAAGTAGTAGAAGTTCAGTCCGCTGGAATAGTCGTTGAAGATGAAGAAGAACATCACTGGCATGAGATACATCATCCATTGCATCATCTTCATCTGCTGGGCTTGGGAGCCTAGCATCTGGTCCCGCTGCTGGCGCATGGTCATGTATGAGTAGAGCAGGTTGCTGATACAGAAGAGAATACAGGTCAGCGACAGGTGATCACCGATGCCCCAGATGGGCTTCGACCATTCTATGATGGGGTCATAGGTCGATAAGTCCTGCATCCACAGGAAACTCTCGCCACGCAACTGTATGGCGTTAGGCACGAAGAAGAACATGGCAATCCAGATAGGCATCTGTATCAGCATAGGCAGACAGCCGCCCAACGGACTCACACCATACTGCGAATACATCTGCATCTGCACTTGGTTCTTCTGCATCTGGTCTTCGGGCTTGTCATACTGCTTTGTAGCCTCCTCAATCTTCGGCTTCAGCACACGCATCTTGGCACTTGACATATAGCTCTTCTTGACCATAGGGAAGGTTAAGCCTTTTAGTAGTAAGGTAATGAGAATCAGTACGATACCCATTCCGAGTCCGAGCGCAGTCAGACCGTCGAAGACATAGAGCGTGAACCAACGGTTAATCCAGCGAACGAGCCACCATCCTAAATAGACGAGGTCTTCCAAATCCAGGTCGCGACCGAACTTACTTTCCTTGTCGATGCCTTTCAGAATCTGGAAGTCGTTGGGGCCGAAATACATCTCGAACTCTGTGGCCTGCGACGGGTCGAACGGGGTTTTCAGCTGAGCCAGGAACGACTTCAGGTAGTGCGATTCTTTTGTGTGCAGGGCGCTGGCCAGATAGGCGCTCTTCTCAAATTGTGTCTTGGGAATGAGCACGGCAGCGAAGAACTGTGTCTTGAAGGCTACCCAGTCCAATGCCTCCTCAGGCGTCTCGGCATCGTTGCTGCCTTCGCTCAGGTGGTCGGTACCGCCGTTGCGGTCTTTGTAGGTCAGCGAGGCATAGCGGTTCTCAAAAGTATATCCTTTCTCCTGCTGGCGGCACGAGTCTTTCCATTCCACGTTCAGCAACTGCCTTCCAGGCTCGAACATGCCGTTCATGCCCTCTGTCTTGATGCTGAAATGCAGCAGATAGCTCTCGCCCAATGAATAAGTCATCACAATCTTTGCGCCGTCGGCACCTTCGGCTGTCAGCGTGGCACTACGGTCACTCGTATTAGTAGGAGTGAAAGTCAGTTCTGCGGTGTTGATGTTCTCTTTCTTGGTTGCGAACGTAAACGCTAAGTTCTGATCTTCCTTGTCGTAGAGGGTCACGTCGGGATTTCCCTTGTAGTCCTTGTAACCCAGCACTTTGGCTTTCTTCACTACGCCACCCTTGGTATCGATGGTCAGCTCTACCTTGCTGTTTTTTAGCACGATGTCCTGTCCCTGCTCGCTCATGGCAGTAAAGAACACGCGACTGCTGTCAGCCTGTAGCTGTATCTCAGCACGTTGAGCCTCAGTAAGTGTATCGACGGGTTGTGGGTTGGCTTTTGCTATAGAGTCATTCCTTAACTGTTCAGCCTGTGCTGCTGCTTGTTGCTCGCTGGCTTGTTTCTGGCTCCACCAGCTGAAGCCTATCAGTACCACGGCTATGAGGACGAAGCCTGTAAGAGTGTTTTTATTCATTTCTATTCGTTGTGAAATTACGATTTTTGTTTATAAATATTGTTCGCGCGAGCCTAATCGCACAAAATCAAGGTGCAAAGGTACAAATAAATTTGGAGTTTACCAAACTTTTTCGTACCTTTGCACTTAGTTATGAGAAAATTGATGTTGACATTTGCGGCAGTCATGACGCTCAGCGCCAGCGCCGCGCAGGAAAATGAGCCCTCCAATGGGCAGTATTACAGGTTGTTTACGCCTCTTACGTTCTATCACTCAGTAGCTGGCGACCAGCTGTCAATCACCTCCGGTAATCCTGATGAGGTGAGTCAGGCCATTGACCAGGCACTCATGCATGTTTATCTGAATCGTCCTGACTTGGTGGAAGTGACGCAGACAGAACAGGAAGAGTCGGGCGAGTTGCTTCAGGAAATCATCGAGCAGCCCATTGAACAGGTTACCACAATGGTAGAGCAGGCTAACCCCATCCCTGAGGAGCCAGAGGCTGAGCCTGTAGAGGTGGTTGTGGAAAAACCCAAGTTCTGGACCCGTAAGGGTGATGGCTATCTGCAGTTCATGCAGAATTATATCAGTAGCAACTGGTACAAGGGAGGTGAGAGCAACTACTCCGCCGTAGGGCGCCTGACGCTGGAGGCTAATTACGACAACAAGTCGAAGTGGAAATGGGACAACAAGCTGGAGATGAAACTCGGTTTCCAGACATCCCGCACCGACACCGTCCACAAGTTCAAAACCCACGAAGACCTGTTCCGCTATACCGGCAAGGTAGGCTTGCAGGCTGCCAAGCGATGGTACTACACCTTGCAGGTATTGGCCTATACCCAGTTCGCACGTGGCTTTAAGTCGAACAACGTGAAGACCTTTTCCGACTTCATGTCACCTTTCAACTTCAACGTCGGTCTCGGTATGGAATATAAGGTAGAGGCCTTCAACAAGAAGCTTACGGGCACCGTCAACCTCTCGCCCTTAGCCATTAACTACCGTTATGTTGATCGTACGGCGCTGGCCAGTTCTTTTGGCGTGAAGACCCCTAAGCATACACACTCGCTGACAGATTTCGGTTCGCAGGTGACGGCAGGACTGGAATGGCAGATGAACGACGTCGTAAAATGGAAGACGCGCTTCTACGCTTTCACCAGCTACCACCGTGCCGAACTGGAATGGGAAAACGAGTTCTCCCTGCGTGTGTCGAAGTATATCTCGGCCAATTTGTTCCTCTTCCCGCGCTTCGATGATTCGAATAAGTGGGACGAAGACCTCGGCTACTGGCAGTTTAAGGAGTACTCATCCCTCGGATTTACCTATAATTTCTAACTTTTTTGAAAAAATACAGGAAAAAGTTTGGCAGATTCGGAAAAAGTGAGTAACTTTGCACCCGCAAAACGAAAAGGATGGCTCCCTAGCTCAACTGAATAGAGCATCTGACTACGGATCAGAAGGTTGTGGGTTTGAATCCCGCGGGAGTCACGAGAACCTGTAGATGTCATTGGCATCTGCAGTTTTTTGTGTTATAGGGAAGGATTTGTATTTCGGTCGATTGGCACAAACTTTGAACTCATTCAAGCTCAAAGATACTCCATCTTAGTAAAAAAAGGAAAAAAGTCTTTGTTTTTCGCTCGATTTGCACTAACTTTGCAACCGAAATGAAACGCAATGACAAGTGGACGAACGCTTTTTTGATATTGCTGGTGGTCGTGTTGGCGGCTATCTGTATCAGGAGCGTAGTCCATGAACAGCAAAAGATAAACAATAAACAGGAATTGAGGGATGGCAGAGACAGGTAATGCGATAAAGCGGCTGACCATACGTATAGGGCGTGGCACGATGGCCATGCTCGCGCAGGTGGATGACAGTAGCGGGATAGAATACGAGCCCTATGTGGTGAAGAGCGGCGTTTCAATGGCTGCCAATCTGCGTGAGGCCTTCAAAAGCAGCGACTTGCTGCTGCAGGCACCTCCGCGAGTGCGTGTGTCGCTTGACAGCGACGTGCTGATGGTGCCCGTAGAGATGTTCGACGAGGCCACGATGGAGCAGATGCACAATCATGCTTTCCCACGCAATGAGCAGGATGCTATTTATTATAATGTATTGCCTGATCTGAATGCTGTAGCCGTTTTCTCGATGAACAAAGACCTGCGCTTAGTGCTCGACGACCATTTCAAGGATGTGCGCTTGGTGTCGGCCATACAGCCTGTATGGCGCCATCTGCACCAGCGCAGTTTTACAGGGATGCGTCCCAAGCTCTATGCCTATTTCCACGAGATGCGTCTGGAGCTCTTCAGCTTCCAGCAGAATCGCTTCAAGTTCTGTAACTCGTTCGATGCCTCGCGTTCTAAAGATGCCTTGTTCTTCATCTTCTACGTGTGGAAGCAGCTACAGCTGAACCCCGAGTTCGACGAGTTGCACCTGGTGGGTGACATCCCTGACGAGGAACAGGTGCTCGAAGAATTGCGTCAGTTCTTGCAGAAGGTGTATGTCATCAACCCCTCGGTCGAATTCAACCAGCACCCGGTGATTGCCATTAGCGGCGTGCCCTTTGATCTCCAGACGCTGATAGCGAAGGGACGGTAGTTAGCTGTTAGCTTTTAGCCCAATGCCAAGAGCAATATGAGAATTATCACAGGGAAATATAAGGGTCGGCATTTTGATATTCCTCGCACGTTCAAGGCGCGCCCTACGACGGACTTTGCGAAGGAGAATATCTTCAACGTGCTGACGGGTTACATCGATTTCGATGCTGTCTCTGCCCTCGATCTCTTCTCTGGCACAGGCAGCATCACGCTGGAATTGCTGTCGCGTGGCTGCGCTCAGGTGGTGAGTGTAGAATTGGATCGTGATCATCATCGATTTATCCAGCAGTGTGTAGATAAGTTGAACGCAGGAAAGAGTGTTCAATGCATTCGAGGCGATGTGTTCCGTTTCGTCAAGGGTTGCCACCAGCAGTTTGACTTCATCTTTGCAGATCCTCCTTACGCCCTGAAGGAGTTGCCACAAATTCCTGACTTGATTTTTGAAAAGCAGTTGTTGAAGGAAAATGGCATCTTTGTCTTTGAACATGGCAAAGACTATGACTTCTCACAGCATCCGCATTTCGTAGAGCATCGCAGCTATGGCAGCGTGAATTTCTCGTTGTTCAGATAGCTTTTACCTTTTAAAGCAGGGGCGACAGCAGGCGAGTGAGCGAATCCCACAGGCGACGGATAATGTGGGGGTGCATGCGGTCAGGTAAGGAAGAGAGCTCTACGCACTTTTGTTCGTCAGCCAAAAATACGTCACGCATGCGCTTGGCCAAATCCTCATCATAGAAGAAAGCATTTCCCTCGAAATTATTCTCGAACGAACGGAAGTCCAGATTGGTGGAGCCGCAGGTGCATACGGCATCGTCGCTAACCATCAGCTTGGAGTGGAGGAAGGCACCCTCGTAGAGATCAATCTTGATGCCCGCCTCGGCAGCTTCGCGCAGATAGCTGCGGCTGGCCCAGTCCACAAACCAGGCGTCGCTGCCCCGAGGCACCATGATGCGCACATCGACACCAGAGGCAGCTGCCGTCTTCATAGCGAAGAATACAGAGTCGGTAGGCAGGAAGTAGGGCGTCTCGAAATAGATGTATTTCCTGGCGGCCATGATGAGGCGCACATAGCCCTGCATGATTTCCGGATAGGTGGCCACAGGGCCGCTGGTGACTGTCTGTATCAGTCCACCCTCTTCTTCGTGCTTGGTGTAGTACTTTCGGTCGCTGAGCAAGGTGCGATCGACGAAGTACCAGTCGATGAGGAAGGCGCGTTGCAGGCCATTGACGGCGCTACCCTCGATGCGCACCATCGTGTCGCGCCATCCACCATACACTTTCTCCTTTCTTCTTCCTCCTTCCTCCTTAACCCTGCCCTTCACATAACGCAGGGCGATGTTCATGCCGCCGATGTAGCCCACGTGGCCATCGATAACGATAATCTTGCGGTGGTTACGATAATTGGCCTTGCTGGTAAAGCGAGGAAAGCGAACTGGTATGAACGGTTCGACATCAATGCCTTCCTTACGCATGCTCTCAAAGAAACTGTTCTTCACGTTCCAGCAGCCCACATCATCATAGATGACGCGCACCTCCACGCCCTGGCGAGCCTTGCTGACGAGAGCATCGCTGACGAGACAGCCTAACGCATCGTCCTCGAAGATGTACATATCTACATGGATATGGCTCTTGGCCTGGGCTATATCATGTAACAGGGCTGGGAAGAACTCATAGCCACTGGTCAGAATGTCAGTCTTTTTGTTGATGAACGGAAGCGAGAAGCTTTGCTCGCTAAAGAGTTTGATAGTCGATTCGTAGGCTTCGGGCAGCTCTATGTGACGCTGTTCCACAAACTCCAGCATCGAGCGCTTAGTCAGCATGTCCATTGAGCGACGGCTGATGAAGCGCTCCTTGCGATAGTTCACACCGAAGAAGATATAAGCAACAACGCCGAAGATGGGGAGGAAATAGATGACGAGCGCCCAGGCCATAGTCTTGGCAGGCTGGCGGTTGTCCAGCACGACGTGGATGATGGCTCCGATAGCGATGATCCGCGACAACCAATAGAGTATGCCAAGAATGCTCATTATTCTATGCCTATCAGTTTATGCGTTTGCAAGGAGAGTCGCCATTGGGGGTGGTCCTTGATGTAATCCACACATTGCTTTATAATAGCAGCATTGCGCACAGCATCACCCGTATCGCAGGGTTGGAGATAGAGGTATCCCCCTACCTCCCCAAAAAGAAAGGGGGAATCACTCAGGAGGTTGTCAGCATCGGAAGCTTTGGTAAATACGATTTTTATCTCGTCAGGCAGTTTCCCCCTCTCTTTGGAGGGGGGGAGGCTTTTTGGCGACACCGTCAGCCAGTCCAGGTTTTTGGGGGCAGGACGGGTGCCGTTGCTCTCCATCGCCACCTCATAGCCGTGTTGGTGCAGCAGATCTACGAAGTCCTCATCGACCTGTAGTGTGGGCTCACCGCCAGTGAGGACGATGAGAGGCAGGTGGTGGGTGGTGGGTGAGTGATGAGTGGCAATCTCGGCCAGAATCTCCTCAGCATTCATCTCGGTGTAGCTGTCGAACTCCGTATCGCAGAACGGGCAGCGCAAGTTACAGCCAGCGAAACGCACAAATACCGCAGCACGCCCTGTGTTGTGCCCCTCGCCTTGTAGCGAATAGAAGATGTTATTTACCCGATACCTTTTCATCACTTACCTACTAAATCTATAGCCTATAGTCTATAGTCTGTAAGTCTTCCCTCTTTAGTCCTTCTCATAGCAAGCCACGTTGCCCTCGCTCTCCTGTACAGTTGCCTTATAGCAATAGGGCACCCGTTCCACCACCCAGCGCGCCAGGTTCTCGGCGGTGGGGTTGAAGGGTAGCACATCGTTGAGTACCTGATGGTCAAGCGGTGCTTTGACCAGTCGTTTAATCTCGCTGAAATCAATAATCATGCCATTGTGGTCGAGCTTTTCCGACCGGCAATAGACAACGATAATCCAGTTGTGACCGTGCACCCTCGTGCACTTACTCTCGTAGTCGAGGTCGAGCCTGTGACAGGCCGAAATCTCAATTTTCTTCTGAATGTAGTACATAGTTCCGTTTTAAACAATGAGATCGCTACCCAGCCGTTTGGCCAGCATGTCGCGAAGCTCCTTGGTTTCCTTATGTTCTTTGAGTAGTCTCATAGTCAGCTCCATATCGCTACTGGCCTGTCGCAGCTGTTGCTGAATGTTCTTCAGCCGCTGCTCGATAATGTCGAGGCGGAAGTCCATCACCAAGTGCTGTACACGCTGGCTCAGGCGAGCAATCTGGTCCTTGTGTAGCTTTTCTTTCTCCTCTTCATCCTTGTTCGTTTCATCTTCGTAAAGCCTAAACCGCCCGCCTAACTGGTGACGGTCGATGGCCAAGCGTGTGGCCAACTGACTCACTTGCAGGTTAGGATGGCTGCAGAAGTAGGTTTCCGCCTTGAAGCCCTCCTTATCGCTATGACTCACGGCCTCGCTCAACATCTGTTGGTATAGGGGCTGCGAGAAAAGCAGACCGTCCTGACTCAAGTCCAGGTCGATATACTGCGCCACAGAGAGCGATATAGTACCGCCGTCGTCTGTTTCCACATTGTCGAAGATCACCTCCTCGCCGTGACGCACGATTTCGCGAAGGAGAAGAAGCTCGATTTGGGAAGGTGGAGTGTTGAGGGTGGATGGTGGAGCCTGGGAGGTGGAAGTTTGTTGTGTCGCTTCGTGGGTAGGAAGATTGGTATCAGACGTAGGACGAACTTCTTCCTTTCCACTTATTACCTCATCCTCGCGAAGCGATGCATCCTCCTTCGTCCTTCTTACATCTTCCTTTTCCTTCTCTTCCCTGTTCTTCCTCACCCGTTTGTTCAGCTCGGCGATGAGTGTCTGCTCCTTGAGGCCGATGCGCTGTGCCAGGTCGGTAAGATAGGTAGAGCGCAGTATCTGGTCGGGGATGACGCTTATGCTCTGCACGATGCCGCCGATGGCTTCGCTGCGCTTCACGGGGTCTTCCACGTTCTGCACCGTCAGCCGCGTCTTGAAGGTGATGAAGTCCGTCTGATTCTCCTCGATATATTTGCGCAGCTCGTCCGTAGAGTGCTTGCGGGCGAAGGAGTCGGGGTCGTCGCCGTCGGGTAGCAGGAGCACCTTGATATTCATGCCCTCGGCAAGCAGCATGTCCGTGCCACGCATGGCAGCATGGATGCCGGCCTCGTCGCCATCATATAATAAGGTAATATTTGAGGTGAAGCGGTGCAGCATGTGTATCTGGTGCACAGAGAGTGCCGTACCGCTGTTGGCCACCACATTCTCGATACCCGCCTGGTGCATGGCAATAACATCGGTATAGCCCTCCACCATAAATACACGATCTTCCTTTACGATGGCCTTCTTCGCCTGATAGATACCGTATAGTTCGCGCTCCTTGTGATAGATGTCGCTGTCAGGACTATTGACATACTTCTGTGCCACACCCTTTGTGCGCGAGTCCAGCACACGCCCTCCGAAGGCCACTACCTTGCCGCTGACGTTCAGCCAGGGGAAGATGGCACGACCGGCGTAGCGGTCATATACCCCTCGCTCGTTTTCTATGCAGAGGCCTGTTTTCACCAGAAACTCTGCCTGATACCCAGCCTTCTGCGCTGCCGAACAAAGGGCATCGCGTTTCTGCGGAGCATAACCCAGTTGGAACTTCTCGATGATGTCATCGCGAATGCCTCGGCTGCGGAAATACTGTTTGCCGATGGCGATGCCGTTAGGGTCGTTCTTCAGTATATCATGAAACCAGTCACGCGCCCATTCATTCACGATAAACATCGATTCACGCTCGCTCTGTGCAGCCCGCTCCTCGTCGGTCAGCTCCTTCTCCACAACCTCAATGTTGTATTTCTTCGCCAACCAGCGCAGCGCCTCGGGGTAGGTCATCTGTTCGTGCTCCATCAGGAAACCCGCTGGCGTTCCTCCCTTTCCACACACAAAGCAATGACATATATTCTTAGCAGGCGACACCATGAACGAAGGGTTACGGTCGTCGTGGAACGGGCACAAACCTTTATAGTTCACGCCGCTCTTGCGCAGCGTGACGAACTCGCTCACCACATCCACGATGCGTGCCGCATCCAGAATCTTATCTACTGTCGCTCTGTCAATCATGATTTTACGCTACAAAGGTACGAATAAGTGAGCACAATACCAAATAAATTTGAAATTTATTACTGTTCTTTGGTTGACAATGTACGGCACTAAATGATTTTTAGGACGCTACATGGCGTAATATAAACTGCTGAGGTGTTATTCAAAGACATAGACGATTCTTATATGAGGGCACTGAGAAACGCATGTAGCTTATGAGGTAAAGTACGGCAATGATGACATAGATCATGGCCACTTGCAATAGCGAAGGGTGCAGGCCCTCGATGCTGGAGAGGGGTAACGCCTGTACCCATCCTAAGGCAGCATTCATAGTTCCAGCCAGCCAGAGAGTCACGCTGCCTAAAGCGGGAATGACAAATGATGTAAGGGCAGCATAGAGGATGAGGGTGGCTAAAGGAACGACGATGAGGTTGGTCAGTAAGAACCATGTGGAGAAGCGCCCGAAGTAGAAGGCGACGAGTGGTGCCGTGCCCAACTGCGCCGAGATGGAAACACCCACCAGCTCGTAGAGATAGTTTACGGGACGGTGGCTCATCATCCATTTGACAGGCACCAGCCTCTCGAAGAGTGGACAAAACAGCAGAATGCCCAACATGGCCATGAACGACAGTTGAAAGCCCACGTCGAAAAGCGAGTGAGGGTCGATGAGCAGCATGAGGATGGCCGTGAAGCTGAGCACACCCAATGGTGCATGCCGACGACCACCCAAGCTGAAAAGTGAATAGGCCGTGAGCATGATGGCTGCTCGGACGATACTGGTAGAAAGGCCTGTCAGCAGGGCGAAGGCCCAGATGGCCAGAATGACCAGCACCTGCACGAGCCAGAAACGCCGTCGGCCCAATGTGAGGCGAGTCAGCAGCAGGTAGATAATGCTGAGGTGTAGGCCGCTGAGCGCCAGGATGTGGGAGGCTCCGCTGACGGAATAGGTAGTGCGTAGTTCCCGAGTCAATGCCGACTTGTCGCCCAAGACCATAGCTGCCAATACGGCTTCTGCCTCTTTGTCGCCCTCCAAGGTGCGGAATTTTGTCACTAATTGTCCTCGCCATTGCAGCGCCCTGACCTTGAGGCGTTGCCAGTGTGACAGGTCGTTAAAGCCTTCATCATCAGGGCTGATCACAGTTTCTGTGCGCACATAACGGTGAGGTCGCTCTTCCTCATGAGGTGCAATGAGCATGCCTAACACCAGGAAGCACAACCACACGCCCATGCTTTGTATGAGGGGCCATCGCCCCACCAGCAACGAAAGCACGACCACGCCTACAAATATGCCCACCACAGGAATGCCTGCAATAGAGCTACCGCCTATGGCGATGCCTGCCGCTAAGCATACAGCCAACGGCAACAAGGGAGCGTTCAGTCGAGGAAAATGCAACATATGGGAAGCAAAGGTAGCGAAAAAAGTGTAAAACAATGTAGTTTTTCCTGCTTTTTTGCGTCTAATAGTTGAAATTTGTGTAACTTTGCAGCCCGAAATTGTTAAATTCTAAATAATCATGTTGAAACTCAAACAAATGTTTGTGGCTGTGGTGCTCTTCTTTGCAGGGGCAACAGCTATGACGGCACAGATGGAGATGCCGTCGATTCCCGTCGATGAAGCCGTGCGTATCGGCAAGCTCGACAATGGTATGACCTACTACATCCGTCACAATGAGTGGCCGGAGCATCGTGCAGAATTCTTCATTGCACAGCGTGTAGGCTCTATTCAGGAAAACGACGACCAGCGTGGTCTGGCCCATTTCCTGGAGCACATGTGCTTTAATGGTACGACCCACTTCAAGGGCAACGACCTCATCCGTTGGTGTGAGAGCATCGGCGTGCAGTTCGGTGGCGACCTGAATGCTTACACCAGCATCGACCAGACGGTGTATAACATCTCGAACGTTCCCTCTGAGCGTACGGGTGTGATTGACTCCTGCCTACTCATTCTCTATGACTGGGCCGACGGTCTGCTCTTGGAGCCTGACGAGATTGACAAGGAGCGTGGCGTGATTCACGAGGAGTGGCGCCTGCGCACCAGTGCTGCCAGCCGCATGTTCGAGCGCAATCTGCCTGCCCTCTATCCTGGTTCGAAGTATGGTCATCGCTATCCCATCGGCCTGATGGAGATTATCGACAACTTCAAGCCGAAGGTGCTGCGCGACTATTACGAGAAGTGGTATCGTCCTGACAACCAGGCCATCATCGTGGTGGGCGACCTCGACGTGGATTACGTAGAAGGTAAGATCAAGGAACTGTTTGGCAAAATCGTGATGCCTCAGAATCCTGCCCCTGTGGAGTTGGAGCCCGTGCCCGATAATGACGAGCCTATCTTCATTGTCGATAAGGACAAGGAGATGCGGGTCAGCGAGGTAGAGGTGATGGTGAAGCATGATCCCGTGCCCGACGAAGTGAAGAAATCGCTGGAATATCTGTTGTTCGACTTCATGAAGGGTGCTGCCATCAGCATGCTGAACGACCGCCTGGCCGAGTGTGCCGAGAAAGCCGAGACACCATTTGTGCAGGCTTCGGCCAGCTATGGGCAGTATGTCTTTGCCAAGACGAAGGATGCTTTCGACTTGAGCATCACGCCTAAGGAGAACCAGACCGAGGCTGCCATGAAGGCCGCTCTTGTTGAGGCCCGTCGTGCTGCTGAGTTCGGCTTCACGGCTACGGAGTATCTGCGTTTCAAGCAGAACTACGAGAGCCAGCTCGATAAGAACTACTCGAACAAGGACAAGCGTTACAACGTGTCGTTCTGCAATAAGTACAAGAATCACTTCCTCGACAACGAGCCCATCCCCAGCATCGACTTCTCTTACCAGACTATGAAGCAGTTGGCTCCGGTGATTCCCTTGGAGGCTATCAACGAGCTGATGAAGGAGTTGTTCCCCAATAACGATTCGAACCTTGTGGTGGTGAACTTCAATCAGGAGAAGGAAGGCGCCGTCTATCCCACAGCCGAAACTCTGAAGAAGGCACTGGCTGAGGCTCGTACCATGCAGATTGAGGCTTATGTGGATAACGTGAAGGACGAGCCTCTGATGACCGAGATGCCCAAGAAGGGAAGCATTGTGAAGGAAGAGGCTGGCCAGAAGTTCGACACTAAGGAGCTGACGCTCTCAAACGGCGCGAAGGTCATCCTGAAGCATACCGACCTGAAGGCCGACCAGGTGATACTTCGCGGTGAGGGCTTCGGTGGCAGCTCGCTCTATGGCGAGAAGGACTATATCAACCTGCAGCTCTTCGACGATGTGGTCGAGGCCAGCGGACTGGGTAACTTCTCACATACTGAGCTAGAGAAAGCCCTGGCTGGCAAGATTGCCAGCGCATCGCTCTCGATGAGCAACGACCGTGAGTACATCAGCGGCTCTTCTACTCCGAAGGACGTGGAGACCATGCTGCAGCTCACCTACCTCTACTTCACCAATATCAACAAGGACCAGCAATCGTACGACAAGCTGATGCAGACGCTCGAGTTGCAGCTGAAGAACAAGTCGACGGTGCCCGAGCAGGCATTCTCCGACTCGCTGAGTGTCACTATCAACAATCACGATCTTCGCACGAAGCCGCTGGAGCTGGAAGACCTTCAGAAGGTGAGCTACGACCGCATCCTCGAGATGGCCAAGGAGCGTACCGCCAATGCCAATGGCTGGACCTTCACCATCGTGGGTAACTACGACGAGGAGACTATCCGTCCGCTCATCGAGCAGTATCTGGCTGCCCTGCCCTCACAGAAAGACATCGTGAAGGGCAAGGATATCAACAATACCTTCAAGGGCAAGGTTATCTGCGACTTCAAGCGCAAGATGGAGACTCCGAAGGCTATGTCGGTAGTGCTGAACTATTCCTACGACATCCCCTACAACTTGGAGAATCTCATTCGTGCTGATATGACTGGACAAATCCTGAGTATGATCTATCTGAAGAAGATTCGCGAAGATGCCAGCGCTGCCTATACCGTACAGGCAATGAGCTTGATGAATCGTGACGACTATCGCACCAACGTCACCGTGCTCGCCGTATGCCCCATGAAGCCGGAGATGAGCGACGTCGCTATAAAGATTCTGCGCGAGGAGCTCGACAACCTGGCCAAGACTTGCGACGAGGACATGCTAACCAAGGTGAAGGAGTACATGCTGAAGAACATCGACGACGAGGCTAAGACCAACAGCTACTGGGTGAGTCAACTCAGAAACCTGCGCGAGTTCGGAGTCGATACGCACACCGACTACAAGGCCACCGTGCAGAAGCAGACGCCTGCTGACATCTGCAACTTCATGAAGCAAGTGCTGGCCAGCGGCAATCATGCCGAGGTCATCATGTTGCCCGAGGAGTAAGGACAAGTGAACGGGAAGAAACCGTGGAAGCTGACTGAGGGATTCCTCATCGGCGCAGGACTTATCATAGTGGGACTGATGCTCCAGCTGAGCATCGGCCCCATTCATTGGTCTTTATTCGCATGGCCTGTGAACATCATCGTGCTGGCTGTGCTGCTTTTGATCATAGGAGTGGTATTCTTTCTGCGCAAGCGTGTCTATGCCTGCCAGTTTCTAGGAACCTACGCCGCAGCCGTGCCTGCCCTTTGCTATGCTGTCGGGCTGACGGTGGTGATGGGACTTGTCCGACAGGTTGCTCCCTCCTCCCCAGAAGAGGAGAATCTGTGGCTCCACGACATGCTCACGTTCTGGCCCTTTGTCCTTATCTACACCTACATCGTCCTCATCCTTGGATTGGTCATTTGTAAGCGATGGATGTCTATGCGGCGCTATGATTTCGTTGGCAACGTCAGTCGCATTCTGCCGTTTTTGCTCAATCACCTCGGCCTCTTCATCGCCCTCACCACAGCCACGCTGGGTAATGCCGACATGCAGCGCTTGCAGATGTGGACGACGAACAACCCTGAGATGGCCAACATGTTCTCAGGGGCTGATGTCTTTCATCAGTATGAGCGTTTTGCTATGGACGATGCAGGACTCAAGCATGAACTGCCTCTGGCCATCGAGCTGAAGCGTTTCATCATGGAGATGTACGATGACAACATCACGCCCCGTCGCTATGCCTCTGAAGTCATCATCTACAGCAAGTCCTCGCTTCATCAGTATGCGGCCACTATCGACGTGAACAAGCCTGTCGAGGTTGATGGCTGGAAAGTTTATCAGAAAGACTATCGGCTGACCGAGGCTGGTGATGCCTGCCAGATCAGCATCCTCGAACTGGTCAGCGACCCCTGGCTCCCTTGGGTCTATGCTGGCATCTTCATGATGCTCGTTGGTGCCCTCCTCCTGCTCTTTCAAGGAAGAAAAACCGTCTCTTCGTCTAATCGTCTAACCGTCTAAAAAACGTTCATCCGTCAAAAGCCATGCTCTGGAACAGCTTCATCTACTTCGCCATCGCCTCGTTGCTCTTTTGGGCAGCAGGAGCCTACTTTGCTTGGAAGAGCAAGGCAACGGCAGCTATTACCCTGACGGTGGTGGGCCTCTGCGTCTTCTTTGCCTATATATTAATGATGTGGGTGACGTTGGAGCGACCACCCATGCGCACGATGGGCGAGACACGCCTGTGGTATTCGCTGTTCCTGCCATTGGCCGGCCTGTTTGTCTATGGTCGCTGGCGCTACAAATGGATTCTCACCTTCAGCACCGTTATGGCTACCGTCTTCGTGTGCATCAACCTCTTCAAGCCCGAGATTCACACGAAGATGATGATGCCAGCCCTGCAGAGTCCCTGGTTTGCCCCTCATGTCATCGTCTATATGTTCGCTTATGCCATGCTGGGTGCCTCATTCCTCATGGCTGTGTGGATGCTTTGGTCCCCTCGCTCGTCTATGCCGAAGAACTTAGGGGGCTTGGACAACCTCGTTTATGTCGGCCTCGCCTTCATGACCTTTGGCATGCTCTTCGGAGCCCTTTGGGCCAAGGAGGCCTGGGGCCACTACTGGTCGTGGGACCCGAAGGAGACGTGGGCAGCCGCCACCTGGCTGGGCTACCTCTGCTATGTCCACTATCGTCGCTATCCCCATCACAAGCCCCGTGTTGCCCTCTGGATGCTTGTCGTCTGTTTCCTCCTCCTCCAGGTCTGTTGGTGGGGCATCAATTATCTCCCCTCAGCACAAGGCACCAGCGTGCATACCTACGGGATGTAAGTTTACTCTTTGCGTAGTTTTACGTTGTAAGCATAAACGCAAAAAAACAAGTGCCGTTTCCAGGCCCTGAAGATGCCGTTTCCAAGTCCTGTAAACGGCATTTCCAAGCCCCAAAGAAGGCACCTTTTGCAGTTTTGGACGCAGCAAAATTGTTTTTGGACGCAGCAAAATTGTTTTTGGACGCAGCAAAACGAAATAAGCACGTCGCTCGATGAAAATAGCGCCCTTCTCGTTTAAAATAGGAGGCCGCTCGTTTAAAAAAGGAGGCACCTAACCGTTTAACACAAAGTTGCGGTGATTAGTAACAATTAACAGGACAGAAGAGGATATCATTATTTTTGTATCATTTATATAGTAATGAGCTTAAACAAATATGTTTTTGGTCATTTGGTGCAAGAAAAAGTTCGCAAAACTTGCGAATATCGTGGCTTTTTATTACCTTTGCGCCCAAGGTGTGGTGAATATCCTCGACTCTGTGGATAAGCCCATCGACCTTTTCCGTTATCGCTCGCTCCACTATGAGAAACAATTTAATAGTGGGCAGAAGCGCAGAACGAAAATGTGATTATGTCGTGGAGCAATGAACAACAGGACTAACGGATATATCCTTGGGGCGCTGGCAGCAGCGAGCTATGGCACGAACCCGCTGTTCGCGCTACCATTGCTGTCGGCAGGCATCGATGCATATAGCGTGTTGTTCCTGCGTTATCTTTTTGCCATTCCTATGCTGGCACTGATGATGGTGGCGAGGGGTAGGGGCTTCGGACTGCGATGGGGACAGGTGGTGCCGTTGGTAGTACTGGGTCTGCTGATGGCGGCCTCGTCGCTGACGCTCTATGTGGCTTATGCATATATAGGAGCCGCCATTGCCTCGACGTTGTTGTTTATCTATCCTATCCTGGTGACGCTTATCATGGCTGTATTTTTCCATGAAAGGCCGTCGCTGATGACCGTCTTCTGCATCGTGTTGGCTTCGGTAGGTGTTGCTCTGCTTTATCGTGGCGACGACGGAGAGACGCTGAATCTGACGGGACTTCTGCTGGTGGGCCTGTCGGCGTTGAGCTATGCCATCTATCTGGTGTGGACGGGAAGTAGGAGGATGAAAGAGATACCGACTCTGAAGCTGACGTTCTATGTGATTGTCTTTGGCTTGTCGCTCTTTGCATTCAATTTCCGTATGGAAACATTTAGCGTGCTCAATGCCCATCCCTGGCTGTGGCTCTCGGCGCTGTGTATGGCGCTATTTCCTACGGCTGTCTCGTTGCTCTGTACCAGCTCGGCCATTCAGCGTATCGGCAGCACGCCAGTAGCCATCATGGGCGCGTTGGAACCTGTGACGGCAGTGGCTTTTGCTGTAACGCTGTTCAGCGAGCCGATGACGCTACGTCTGGCTTTGGGCATGATACTCATCATCGTTGCCGTTACGCTGATTATCGCTGGTGGCAATATCACTCATCTGCTTCTGCGTGTGAGGCAGATGTTCCCACGAATCAGGAAGAGAGGTAAAATAGTAAAAAGATAAAAAGGTAAAAGAATTATGATAATCGGAATCGAAGTAGCAATGGACAAGGAGCTGCAACAGCTGAAGCAGGTGTTTGCAGACAGTCAGGTGATTGTTGAGAAGTGCGGCATTGGCAAAGTGAATGCTGCATTGGGCGTACAACGTATGATTAACGACTATCATCCTGATTGCATCATCTCGTCGGGATGTGCAGGCGGGAATGGTGATGATATCAATGTGAAGGACGTGGTGGTAAGCACAGAGCTGACCTATCATGATGTGTATTGTGGTGCTGCCATCGACAATACGACGCAGTACGGACAGGTGCAGGGCTTGCCTGCACGATACAAGGCCGATCCGTATCTGCTGGAGAAGGCTCTTGCTCTCTGTGCCTCTCATCCCTCACTACATCCAGGCCTCATTGTTACGGGCGACTGGTTCGTAGATTCCAAGGAGAAAATGCGTAGCATCATCGATTTGTTTCCTGATGCCTGTGCCGTTGATATGGAGTCAGCAGCTATTGCGCAGACATGCTATATTCACCATGTACCGTTTATCTCGTTCCGTGTGGTGAGCGACATTCCTCTGCGCGATACTGACGCCTCGATGTATCACGACTTCTGGAACACTATCGCAGACGACTCCTTCCACATCACCAAGACCTTCGTCGAAAGTCTGTAATGCGGGAGCCAATTTTTCACTATTCACTATTCACTTTTCACTTTTATGGAGGTTATACAAAGTTTCACCATTGACCACACCCACCTGAAGCCAGGTATCTACGTGTCGCGTGTGGATACGGGCTTTACGACGTTCGATTTGCGCATTACAGAGCCCAACAAGGAGCCAGCCGTTGCCCCTGCTGCCATGCATAGCATAGAACACCTCATGGCCACTTGGTTCCGTAATAGCCAGGTTAAGCAGGATGTCGTCTATGTGGGTCCCATGGGATGCCTTACGGGCATGTATATCATCATGACAGGTACTTACACCGTAGAGGACATGCGCCAGCTGACCATTGAATGTCTGGAGTGGATTCTCACACAGACGGAGGTTCCTGCAACGACTCCTGAGACATGTGGGAACTATCTGCTCCACGACCTCCCCATGTGCAAATGGGAATGTCGTCGGTATATGGATCGTCTGCAAAATGATTTCCACTCAGAATATACCAAACTCCAGATAACCCTTGACGACGGCAGAATCTTTGCCGACGCATAGCGGCCTACGCCTCCATTACAATCTGACGGATGTAGGAACGGTGGCCGTAGAGGGCCACGACGACAAAGCAGATGAAGGGGACGATGAACGAGAGGTTCGTTGAGGACAGGCCTGCAAACTGGAAGTCCGCATCTATAATCATGGCCTGTAGCGGTGGGAATACTGATCCGCCTAGAATGGCCATGATCAGTCCTGCACCTGCAAACTTCACGTTCTCGCCTGTACCACGCAGAGCGATGGCGTAGATGGTGGGGAACATCAGCGACATGCATGCCGAGACACCCACCAAGCAATAGAGCCCGTTACGGTCAGGGAAGAGGATGACGCCACCTATCAGCACGCCGGCCAGAATGGCCAGCACCGACAGCAGACGTCCCGCTGAGACGTATTTCAGGAACCAAGTGCAGATGAAACGGCTTACGCAGAAGAACAGCATGGCCACGATGTTGTATTTCTGTGATAGAATCTCCGCCGCCTTCTCCTCCATGCCTTCAAGTCGGAATATGCGCGTACCATATTGAATGATAAATGTCCAGCACGACACCTGTGCGCCGACGTAGAAGAACTGGGCAAGTACGCCTTCGCGATAGTTCTTCACCTTTATCAGCTCACTCATGGCCTGACGAATGGTCTTGTTGGCCCTCACCTCACCGTTCTTCGGCATTTTCTTCATGATGATGAGTGTCACTAGGATGATGCACGCGATGCCCAAGCCCAGATAGGGACCAATGAGCATGCCCAGGTCGTGGTCTTTCAGGGCGTTGAACTGCGCATCATTTAAGGTGGCGCGTGCCTCGGTGGTCATAGGACTCATGCGAGCCTGTACGAATTCCATAGCCATCCACATGCCTAACAGGGCACCAATGGGGTTGAAAGCCTGCGCCAGGTTCAGTCGCTGGGTGGCAGTATCTTCCGTTCCCATACAATATATATAAGGATTACACGATGTTTCCAAGAACGACAATCCGCAGGTCAGGATAAAATAGGCCAGCAGGAAGGGGAAGTACATACCCATCATTTTGGCGGGTAGGAACATCAGGGCACCGATGGCGAAGAGTGACAAGCCCACCACGACACCTGCCTTGAACGAGTGACGCTGAATGAATAGGGCGGCAGGGAAGGCCATAGCGAAGTAACCCAGATAGAAGGCCACCTGAACCAGAGCACCCTCAGTAACGCTCATGCGGAATATCTTGGAGAAGGCTTTTACAATGGGACCCGTCATGTCGTTGGCAAAGCCCCACAGGGCAAAGCAACAGGTGATGAGAATAAACGGAACGAGAAAACTGACACCGTCTTTCGAGAGTATCCGATCGGGACGCAAATTGAATTTTAGTTTCATCGCCTTAGGTGTTTCTTGGATTATGGGGACAAAATTACAACATTTTCTTCAGAAATGAATGCTTTTTCCTTGGAATTTATTATATTTGCACCTTAAAAAGTTATTTGGGCATGAAAAAGCTACTATCCTTGCCGCCAAATCTGGTCAAGAAAGGCACAGAAGGCAGCACCGTATTTCACGATATCACAGGATTGTCGGAAGAGGAATATTTCTGTACTTGCGACCCTGAGGGGCAACGTGTGGGAAGCGGTGGTGGCACAGCGTGGCTACTTTGGCAAGCATTCTTGGCGCAACATCATTCTTCATTCGATAGTTGGTTATCCAGCGAGAAGCGCATACTGCTTCATGCTGGCGGGCAGAGCCGTCGGTTGCCTGCTTATGCGCCGTCTGGAAAGATACTTACGCCCATCCCTGTGTTCAGATGGGAACGGGGACAACGGCTTGGTCAAGACCTACTCTCTTTGCAGTTGCCACTTTATGAGCGTATCATGCAGATGGCACCCGAGGGACTTAATACGATGGTGGTCAGTGGCGATGTGCTTATCCGTACCACTCAGCAGTTGCCTCCTGTGCCCCAGACCGATGTGGTGTGCTATGGTCTGTGGCTTGATGCCTCGATAGCCTGTAATCATGGGGTATTCGTGTCTGACAGGACAACGCCGCATGTGCTCAAGAAGATGTTGCAAAAGCCCAGCGTGGAGCAATTGAAAGACCTGCAGCGCCAGCATTTCTATCTTACTGATATTGGTGTATGGCTGCTCAGCGATAAGGCTGTTAGTTTGCTGATGAAGAAGAGCCACCTCTCACCACTCGCCTCTCATCACTCACCTCCCATCTATTACGATCTCTATTCCGAGTTCGGACGTGCATTAGGTACTGATCCTGAACTTGATGATTCAGAACTGCACCAGTTGTCTGTGGCTGTCATTCCTTTGTCTGGGGGTGAGTTTTATCATTTCGGTTCGTCGCGCGAACTAATTTCTTCGACGGTGAAATTGCAGAACGTGGTAAGCGATCAGCGTCGCATCATGCACCATGACCGCAAGCCTCATCCGTCTATCTTCGTGCAAAATGCGGATGTCAATATCAATTTCACAGAACAGAACGAGAATATTTGGGTAGAGAATAGTTGCATAGGTCCACGATGGACGCTGACACGAGATCATGTTGTGACAGGTGTGCCGAGGAACGACTGGCAGGTAAGCCTCGCTCCAGGCCAGTGTCTTGATATAGTGCCCGTAGGCAGCGACCAGTATGTGGTGAGATGTTATCATATTGATGACCGTTTCGATGGCGGTGAGCAGCAGCATGAGCAATTCCCTGTGCTCTCCCTCGACGAAATAGAACCGTGGTTGTCCACTTACCACTCACCACTCACCTCTAACCTCCTGAGCCCTGAGCAGATTTCCTCGCAGGCTAACCTGAATCGGCTTTTTGAACAACGGCGACAGTACCGTAACCAGAACTGGCCAGCATTGGCTTGTAATTGGGAACATAGCGTGTTCTATCAGTTAGATCTTGACGATGCTGCACGTGATTTTCAGGCAAATCATATTCCTCTGCCTGCGGCATTACCTGCCGATGCTCCGTTGATGACGCGTATCCACGATGCCATGTTCCGAGGTGATAGTGATGGCGCTTTCGGATTGTTGCGGCAGACAATCATTGACCAATTGCATGCCGACAAACAGACGCCGAGGCTATCGGTTTGTCTTGACCAGATAGTGTGGGCACGCAGTCCTGTGCGTATTGACATTGCTGGAGGATGGACGGATACGCCACCCTATTGTCTGTTAGAAGGAGGGAATGTGGTGAATCTGGCCATCGATCTTAATGGGCAACAGCCTTTGCAGGCATATATCAAGCCTTCAGCCGATTTTACCATTACCTTGCGTAGTATTGATCTTGGTGCTGTTGAGGTGGTACGCACTTACGAGGAACTGATGCAATATAATAAGGTGGGCTCGCCATTCTCCATCCCCAAGGCGGCACTGGCCTTGGCAGGTTTTTCTCCACAGTTCTCGGCTGAACATTTCACCTCGCTGGAAGAACAATTGCGACAGTTTGGTGCAGGTATTGAATTGACGTTACTTTCGGCCATCCCTGCTGGCAGCGGATTGGGTACCAGTTCCATCCTTGCAGCCACCGTGCTGGGTGCCGTCAGCGATTTCTGTGCACTGGCTTGGGACAAGAACGAGATAGGACGCCGCACGCTGGCTCTGGAGCAGTTGCTTACCACGGGTGGCGGCTGGCAAGATCAGTTCGGTGGCGTGTTAGGTGGTGTTAAGCTGCTTCAGTCGCAAGGTGGACTTGTCCAGGAGCCATTGGCGCGGTGGCTGCCTGCCGAGATCTATACCCAGCCTGAATGCAGACAGTGTCATTTGCTTTATTATACAGGTATCACCCGTACGGCCAAGCAGATCCTGTCCGAGATAGTACGTCGTATGTTTCTCAACCATTATGACCAGTTGCTGTTGTTGCGACAGATGAAGGAGCATGCGATGGAGATGTATGAGGCCATTCAGCGGCAGGACTTCCAGCTGATGGGAAAGCTTGTCCGTCGTACATGGCAACAGAACCAAATGCTCGATGGCGGCACTAATCCCGATGCTGTGCGGCAGCTTACTGACTTGATTGATGACCTATGTCTTGGGTATAAGCTGCCAGGAGCAGGTGGTGGTGGCTATATTTATATGGTGGCGAAAGACCCTGAGGCCGCTGCCCGTATCAAACAAATTCTCATCACTAACCGTCAGAATGCCAATGCCCGATTTGTCGATATGTCACTTTCATCCACTGGCCTTCAAGTCAGTCGCAGCTAACACCTCTTTATCATGGACTTCCGTACAATTGTAAATATCCCTCGTCCAAACTTCTTGATAGAGCCGCTTGAAGAGCTGCTTTTTGTAGGGTCGTGCTTTGCCGATAGTATTGGGAAACGCTTTGCCGAGGAGCATTTCCCTGTCACGGTTAATCCTTTTGGTGTGATGTATAATCCTGCTTCGGTGAGGCACACAATAATGCGTTGGGATGCGGCCCCGCGTATTGTCTTCCTCACTCTGGGTACCAACCATGTTTATCGGCTGAAGGAGACAGGCGAGATTGTGGATAATTGTCAGAAGCGGCCACATCATCTTTTTCTGGAAGAACAGTTGTCGGTTTCCGAGTGTGTTGATTACCTTACGCAGGCTGTTGATGAATTGGTAAAGCGTCGTACTGACGTGCATGTCGTGGTGACCGTCAGTCCTATACGATATGTTAAATATGGCTTTCACGGTAATCAGCTTTCGAAAGCCACCCTGCTCATGGCGACCGAAGAACTATGTCGAAAATATGAATGCGTCAGCTATTTCCCTGCTTACGAGATTGTGCTTGACGAATTGCGCGATTATCGTTTCTACCAGCCTGACATGATTCATCCTTCTACACAGGCTGTGGAATATATTTGGGAGCGCCTTTCAGAATGTTACCTCAGTCCACTGGCCAAACAGTTCGTTCAGGACTGGAAGCCTATCAAGGCCGCATTAGGTCATAAACCATTCCAACCAGTGAGTGAGGAATATCATCAGTTTCTAGTACAGACAAAGGAGAAGGAAAAAGAATTGCTCTCGCGTTATATATAATAATGTATAGGGTCCTGTCTTGTGATGTTTGTCAAGACATGAGAAAAACTTCTCTTTTTGGCTGAAAAAAGTTCCTAAATTATTTTGCTATTTGTTGGAAAGTTCGTACCTTTGCATCCGCTTTCGGCCAAAAATTTGGCTGTGAGTGTTGCGAAGGAGTTCT
>CAJOFE010000036.1 GCA_905233825.1 uncultured Prevotella sp.
GCACAGACATCCTCACCGTCATGGTAAAGGACGTCCTAGAGGATGAAGAGGACTTCATACAATAGAAAGTGCGATTGCACTTGCCAGTTGAATTCGCGGCTTTTTAAGATTCAAAATTAATGGATTTTGGGGTATAATGAATTATCAAGGAAAAGTAATCATACCAACAGACCGCGGTTATACAAAAATAGGGGACTATGTATCGCTCACCAAACGCTTCCCGTATGAAATGGATGGGTATAAAGGCGAGTGCAACAATCTGGGCGTTCAGGTCTCTAAGATAAAAGTGACTGCACCAAAACAAACGACAACTTCTTCGACTTCTTCTACATCATCAACAACATCTACATCTACCACATCATCCTCCAGTGGTTCCAATACATCAAACACTACACAAACAGTTGTCGTAGAGCATCACCGTGACCCAATACCTGTACAGGAGTGGCAGCAGTGTCCTGCCTGTTATGGCTCTGGACAGTGTCCGAATGTTCAATGCGGTGGAAGTGGATGGTATTATATTGGAGATAGGCGAACCACCTGTTCACGCTGTAACGGTTCTGGCAAATGTACGATTTGTGCAGGTAGGGGTGGTCAGAACATAACGATTTACAGATAATTGTCAATAAAGTATAGATGGCAACAATCCGTCTTATCAGATCCTGATGATTCCACACAATTTTAATGCGAAAGAGGCCAAGTGACATATTGGCTTATTAACGCAAACTTCGGGAGGTTGCTGTTGCAAATTGGCCAGCGTCAACCTCCCTACGTTTTGCCCTTGGGCTTACGCCACATTCCCGACGGGAATGGTCAAATATCCTAGACTTGTTTCTAGTTGATTCTTTGTCTGCAAAGATACGAATAAGTGAGCAAACTACAAAATAATTTGCGATTTATTTTTAGTTTCGAATGGGAGTATCTTAGAGATTTATCTCAGAGACACGAATAAGTGAGCAAATAGCGTTATTCCGTTATGTTAATTATTGCTAATCAGCGTGACTATGTGTTAAACGGGAAGCGGCCTCCTTTTTCAAACGAGCGGCCTGCTATTTTCATTTAGGAGGGCGCTAATTTCAACGAGCGACGTGCTTGTTTCGTTTTGCTACGTCCAAAATCATTTTTGCTGCGTCCAAAAACGAAAAAGGTGGCCTCTTTGGGGCTTGGAGATGCCTTCTTCAAGGCTTGGAAGTGCCTTTTCTAAGGCCAAGAAGTGCCATTTGTTTTCTATGTGATACTTCCCTCTCGCGCGCACGCGCGCACACTTATTTTTTTCAATGAAAAATCTGTACTTCTGTTACTGTTCGTTGTAAACAGCTGACTGATAACGAGATAGACAGGTGCAGATATGGTGACAATAGTGACAGATATTGTGATTTTTGGCGTCAAAACCTGCATTTTTCTGAAGAAAAACGATGAAAAAAGTTCAAAAAGCAACGAATTAGAGATGGAAATGGGACAAAAATAGGGTAAAAAAGGGGTAAAAAGTGTCAAAATCGACCCCTAAACAACAAAAATCGAACGAAAAACTTGCAAAACCGAGAAAAAATTTGTATCTTTGTATCAGCTTAACAAAATAGCGACAAACCTTATGAAAATAACGCTGATCAAAACAAACAAGAAGAACATGCAGCACCTGAAGTTGCACACTCCAGAGAGTTTCCAACAGTTGCTGCACGATGACTATTACCAGAAAGAGGTGGGAAAGCTGCGTGAATTTTGCCGTTATGCCCACAAATACTCCGAATATGAGTTTATGTACAGATTGCCCGTGGTCAGTTCCTCGACTGAGATGAAGGCCGATAAGGAAGGAAATCTGTTGATGAAGCGCTTCAATGGTCTGCTGACATTGACCGTAGGCGTTATGCGCGACGAGGACGAGGTGGAAGCCGTGAAGCAAAGATGCATGATGCTGCCTATGACCGTGATGGCTCTGACGGGCAGCAGTAGGAGGACGGTGAAGCTGGTGGTGGCCGTCTGCCGTGCTGACGGATTGCTGCCCCAGCAGGAGACGGAGGCTGAAAAGCTCTGTCAGCAGGCCTATCCTATCGTGTGTCAGCTCTACGAGACCATCGTGCGCACCGTACATACCACCAGCAACCTGACTGTGACCCCTGCCCTGCGCAAAGGCGACAATAGCATGCTGCATGCAGGCTTCCGCATGACGTTCGACGAGCATCCGATTATCAACGACAATGCCGTTGCGATGACCATTCCTGACACGCTGGACCAGCAACCTATAGCAGACATCGTGCAGAGAACGGACACGACAGACAATAGCACAGGACAGCTGATGCGACAGCTCATCGACTTTATGGAACAGACGTATGACTTCCGTATGAACACCATCATGGGCTATGTGGAATACTGTTCGAAGAACAAGCCGTTCTACGGCTGGCAACCTGTGGATGAGCGCGCACAGAACACTATCGCCATGAAAGCTCAGGCCGAAGGGCTCAACGTGTGGGACAAGGACATAGTACGCTACCTGAAGTCGAATATGGTACGCGACTATAGTCCCGTGACGGAATTCCTACTGGAAGTGCGTGGCAAGTGGGATGGAACTGACCATATCGGGGCTCTGGCCGCTACCGTACCCAACGACAACCCATATTGGCCACAATGGTTCAAGACGTGGTTCCTCGGCATGGTGGCTCAATGGATTGGACGTAACACGCTGTACGGCAACGCAATAGCACCGCTACTCATCTCCAAACAGGGTTACAACAAATCAACCTTCTGCAAGTCGCTACTGCCACCCCAACTGCAATGGGGCTACAACGACAACCTGGTGCTTAGCGAGAAGAAATCGGTGTTGCAGGCCATGAGCCAGTTCCTGCTCATCAACCTCGACGAGTTCAACCAGATACCACCTAAGGTGCAGGAGGGATTCTTGAAGAACCTCATCCAGCTGGCCAGCGTCAAGGTGAAACGTCCCTATGCCAAGCACGTTGAGGATTTCCCACGGATGGCCTCGTTCATCGCCACAGCCAACGTCTCCGACATCCTGACCGACCCATCGGGCAACCGTCGCTTCATCGGCATCGAGCTGACAGGCCCCATCGACGTGCGCCGTCGCATCAACTACACTCAGCTCTATGCACAGGCAATGGCTCTGCTGGAACAGGACGAACCCCATTGGCTCGACCCCAAGCAGACACAGCTCGTCATGCAGTCGAACCAGCAATTCCAGTTGCGCTCGCCCGAAGAGCTCTACTTCAGCGAGTGTTTCGCCCTGACAGACAATGAGGAGAAAGGACAATGGATGACCTCTACCGTCATCTTCGACCATATCAGGAAAGCAGCAGGTGCAGCCCTGAAAGGTGGCAACATCCAGCGTTTCGGACGTGTGCTCTCCAACATCGAAGGACTCAAAAGCCGTCGCACCAATCGAGGCACGGAATATCTGGTAAAGCCATTGAGATAGGAAAATTGCAAATAAATTTGCATGATCACTCACTAATTCGTACCTTTGCATCGAAAATGTACGGTAAAAGAATCTCACATAGGCGTCTATGGTTTGTAGGACAACTGGTGCTGACCGTTGTGCTGCTGCTGGATGCGTGCCCATTGGTGGCGCAGAAGTCGAAGGAGCGCACCGTTCGTCAGGAACTGAGCCAAGCTCATGTTTACCTGAGGAGTCGCAACAAGAACTACAACCAGGCCGAGCAACTGATGACGAAGCTGTTGGGCGACTCAGCAAACCAGCAGAACAAGGAGATATACCACGTGCTGTTAGAGTCGGTGAAGGGGCAGTATGACCAAGCCAACGAGCGCATGTACCTGAAGCAGAAGCAGGACACGGCGGCTTTCTTCGGTCTGGCGAAGCGTATGTTCACCATCGCCTTCACGCTCGACAGTCTTGACATGCGCCCTGACAAGAAGGGGCGCATAGCGCCCAGCTACCGACAGAAAGATGCTGCGATGCTGAGCACCTACCGTCCGAACCTGTTCAATGGCGGCACATTCCTCATCAGGAAGGAGAAATGGCAGGATGCCTACGGATTCATGGAGACATATCTGGACTGTGCCCGTCAGCCGTTGTTCGAGGCCTACAACCTCGGCAACACAGACGCGCGACTGCCCGAGGCTGCCTATTGGGCCACCTATTGCGGCTATAAGATGCAAGATGCCGAGCGCACCCTGCGCCACGCATCGTTGGCGCTCAATGACACGTCGCACACGGACTTCACGCTGCAGTTCATGGCTGAAGCCTACCGCTGGCAGAAGGCCGACAGCCTCTATGTGAGCACGTTGGAAAGGGGCTACAAGCACAATCCGCTTTTCCCCTATTTCTTCCCCCGGCTTATTGATACCTACAACAACGAGAAACATTATGAGAAGGCACTGGCGCTGGCCGACGATGCAATAGAGGCGTGCGACACCTGCCAGCTGTTTCTCTTTGCGAAATCGTCGATATTACTGCGCTTGGGGCAATGGGAAGAGAGCGTGCGCTACAGTCGGATGGTAATGGCACAGAACGACAGTCTGCCCGAGCCCTATTTCAACGCAGGCACGGCTTATATCAACATGGCCGACAAGCTCGACCCCTCGGCCGACAAGAAGACCTATACCGACTACTACCAGCGTGCCCGTACCTACATGGAATACTATCGCCTGCTGATGCCCCAGGAAGAGACGAAATGGGGACCTGCGCTCTATCGGGTATATCTCTACCTGAACCTCGGAAAGCAGTTCGACGAGATAGATCAAATACTCAGGAAACCAAGAAATTAGATATAATCAGATAAAGTAACAATTAAGAAATGAAAAAGATATGCATTGTAGCGGGCGCTCGCCCCAATTTCGTAAAGGTAGCTCCTCTAATTAGGGCCATCGGGAAAACCGAAGAGGCCACCTACGAACTGGTGTATGCCGGCCGCGAAGACGACCCTACGCTGGAAGCCTCGCTCTTTGAAGACCTGCAGATGCCACGCCCTTCGGTCTATCTGGGAGTAGATAGCACCAGTCTGAACGAGATTACCAGCCGCGTGATGGCCACCTTCGATGCCTACTTGGAAAAGCAGCCTGCCGATGTGGTAATCGTGGTCGATGACCTGGCCTCAACCATGGCCGCTGCCATTGTGACGAAGAAGCGCGGACTGAAACTGGCACATCTGGTGGCAGGCACACGCTCGTTCGACATGCAGATGCCCAAAGAGGTGAACCGCTTGGTGATTGATGCCCTGAGCGACTATCTCTTTACAGCTGGTGTGAAGAGCAACAGCGTGGCCACCCGTGAGCAGGCCGAGGGCTCGAATACTTATATGGTGGGAAACATCCTGATGGACTCGCTACGCTTCAACCACCAGCGACTCGTTCCTCCATCATCCCTCCTCCTGCAGCCCGGCTCCTACCTGGTGTTCACCCTAAACCGCAAGGCGCTGCTGGCTGATGAGGAACATCTCAGGGAGCTGATTGAAGCTATTACCAAGGCCGCTGGCGATATACCTATCATTGCCCCACTTCGCGGAAAGGCCCACGAGCTGGTGCTACAGCTGGCCGACCCCTCATCACACATCATCCTACATTCGTCATTGCCTTACTTAGAGTTCGGATGGCTGACGGCACATGCCAAGGGCATCATCACCGACAGCGGCAACGTGGCCGAGGAAGCAACGTTCAACGGGGTGCCCTGCATCACGCTAAACAGCTATACGGAGCATCAGGAAACCGTGAGCACAGGCAGCAACGTGCTGGTAGGCGAAGACCCGCAGCGGCTCGCAGAAGAGGTTAAACGGATGGTGAGCGGCGAATGGAAGAAGTGTGCCCTACCCGACCGCTGGGATGGCCGTACGGCTGAGCGCATTGTGAAGATACTGTTGGAAAATTAAAGATTGAAAATGATATGAAACGGATTGCGTTGCTATTTTTCATCTTTCTTCTATCATCTTGCCCCATAGGGGCACAGACGGCTGACAGCACAGCCTTCAAGGGCTACTTGTATAACGCAGAGTACGACGTGTATATGCGCATCAACTTCCACCAGAAGGATGTCGTCATCAGTTGGGAGGAGATGTACGGTCCGCAGCCTGGCTATCTTGCCAAGAGCAACACCAGCTACTGCTGGATAGTGACCGATGCCGAGATTGACGGCCACAAAGCCCGCTTGGAAATGGTGAACGACTATGGTAGCGACGACCTGACGGCCACGCTCACACAGGAAAACGATTCTGTTTATACCTTTCGCCAGACAAGCGGCTCCACACTGAAAGTACCCAAAAAAGACAAATGGCAAAAACTACCCACCTCGCTAACGTTCAAACGAAGAAAATAACGCAAATCGTTTGTCATTTCGTAGAAAAGTAGTACCTTTGCACCCTCAAAATAGTAAATTGGATTCGCTTTAGCGCTTTTATAAAGCGTAGCGACTAAAAGAAATCGTCAAAATAGTAAATATTCAAGATGTTAACACTCAAACTCATCACCGAGGAGACCGAGCGTGTTGTCCGCGGTTTGGAAAAGAAGCACTTCAAGGGTGCACGTGAAGTAATAGACGAGGTGCTGGCCGTTGACCGTCAGCGTCGCGAAGCCCAGCAGCAGTTAGACAAGAACCTGAACGAGCAGAAGCAGCAGTCTGGACAGATTGGCCGGCTGATGAAAGAGGGCAAGAAAGAAGAAGCCGAGCAGGCCAAGCAGGCTGTGAGCGCCCTCAAAGAAAGCTCAAAGCAGCTGGAAGAGACGATGAGCAAGGCACAGGAAGAGATGGTACGCCTGCTCTGCCAGATACCCAACATTCCCTACGACGAAGTGCCTGAAGGAGCAGCCGCAGAGGATAACCATGTGGTGAAATCCAACCTGAAGGAGTGCACTACCGACGACACCGTTGGCAACTGGAACGTCAATCCCACGCTGGGTATCGAGAATCCGCTGCCCCACTGGGAACTAGCCAAGAAATACAACCTCATCGACTTCGACCTGGGTGTGAAGATTACAGGTGCCGGCTTCCCCGTCTATATCGGCAAGGGAGCACAGCTGCAGCGCGCACTCATCAACTTCTTCCTCGACGAGGCACGCGCCAGCGGCTATACCGAGGTAATGCCTCCCACGGTGGTGAATGCTGCCTCGGGCTACGGTACTGGTCAGCTGCCCGACAAGGAGGGTCAGATGTATCATTGCGAGGTCGATGACTTCTACCTCATCCCCACGGCCGAGGTGCCCGTGACAAACATCTATCGCGACGTCATCCTCGACGAAGACCAGCTACCCATCAAGAACTGCGCCTACACCGAGTGCTTCCGTCGTGAGGCTGGCTCCTACGGCAAGGACGTGCGCGGACTGAACCGTCTGCACGAGTTCTCAAAGATTGAGATTGTGCGCATCGACAAGCCCGAGCACTCGAAGGAGAGCCACAAGGAGATGCTGACCCACGTTGAGGGCCTGCTGAAGAAGCTGGAACTGCCCTACCGCATTCTGCTGCTCTGTGGCGGCGACCAGTCGTTCACAAGTGCTATATGCTATGATTTCGAGGTCTATAGCGAGGCCCAGGGACGCTGGCTCGAAGTGTCGTCAGTGAGCAATTTCGACACCTATCAGGCTAACCGTCTGAAGTGCCGCTATCGTCGTAACGACACCAAGAAGACCGAGCTCTGCCACACGCTGAACGGCTCGGCGCTGGCCCTGCCCCGCATCGTGGCCGCCCTGTTGGAGAACAACCAGACGCCCGAAGGAATACGCATTCCGAAGGCCCTGCAGAAATACACCGGTTTTGACATTATTGACTAAACGACTATGAACATACTTGAACTGAGTGAACAAGAAGTATTGCGCCGCCAGTCGCTCGACGAGCTGCGCCAGATGGGTATAGACCCCTATCCTGCTGCCGAATATCCCACCAACGCTTTCTCCACGGAGATTATCGCCAACTTCAGCGACGATGCCGAGCCTCGCGAGGTGTGCATTGCAGGCCGCATGATGAGCCGCCGTGTCATGGGTAAGGCCTCGTTCATCGAGCTGCAAGACTCAAAAGGCCGCATACAGGTCTATATCACCCGCGACGACCTGTGCCCCGAGGAGAATAAGGACTTGTATAACGTGGTCTTCAAGAAACTCCTGGACATCGGCGACTTCGTAGGCGTGAAAGGCTTCGTGTTCCGCACCCAGACAGGTGAGATTAGCGTTCATGCCAAGGAGCTGAAACTGCTGTCGAAGTCGTTGAAGCCCCTGCCCATTGTGAAATACAAGGATGGTGTGGCCTACGACAAGTTCGACGACCCCGAACTGCGCTATCGCCAGCGCTACGTCGATCTGGTGGTGAACGACGGCGTGAAAGACACCTTCTTGCAGCGTGCCACCGTCATCCGTACCATCCGTCGCGTACTCGACGATGCAGGCTATACCGAGGTGGAGACGCCCACCCTGCAGATGATTGCAGGCGGAGCCAGCGCCCGTCCGTTCATGACCCATTTCAATGCCCTCGACCAAGACATGTATATGCGTATTGCCACCGAGCTCTATCTCAAGCGCCTCATCGTGGGCGGCTTCGAGGGCGTGTATGAGATTGGCAAGAACTTCCGCAACGAGGGCATGGATCGTAACCACAACCCCGAGTTCACCTGTATGGAGCTCTACGTGCAGTATAAGGACTACAACTGGATGATGTCGTTCACCGAGAAGCTGTTGGAGACCGTCTGCACAGCCGTGAACGGCAAGCCTGAGCGCGAGATTGACGGCAACATCATCTCGTTCAAGGCTCCCTATCGCCGTCTGCCTATCCTTGATGCTATCAAGGAGAAGACTGGCTTCGACTGCAACGGCAAGAGCGAGGAGGAAATCCGCCAGTTCTGCCTCTCAAAAGGCATGGAGGTCGATGAGACCATGGGGAAGGGCAAGCTCATCGACGAGCTCTTCGGCGAGTTCTGCGAGGGCACCTTCATCCAGCCCACCTTTATTACCGACTATCCCGTCGAGATGTCGCCACTCACTAAGATGCACCGCTCGAAGCCCGGACTCACCGAGCGTTTCGAGCTGATGGTCAACGGCAAGGAGTTGGCCAACGCCTACTCCGAGCTTAACGACCCCATCGACCAGGAAGAGCGCTTCAAGGAGCAGATGCGACTCGCCGACAAGGGCGACGACGAGGCTATGATCATCGACCAGGACTTCCTGCGCGCCCTGCAATACGGCATGCCCCCCACCAGTGGCATCGGCATCGGCATCGACCGTCTGGTGATGCTCATGACGGGCAAGACCTTCATCCAGGAAGTGCTTTTCTTCCCGCAGATGAAGCCCGAGAAGAAGGCTCCGCAGAGTAGCATCTCCGAGTGGGCAGCCATCGGTGTGGCCGAAGACTGGGTCTATGTGCTCCGCAAGGCCGGTTTCTACCTCATCCAGGACATCAAGGACGAGAAACCGCAGGGTCTGCAGCAGAAGATAGGCGACATCGTGAAGAAGTTCAAACTTGACCTGCAGAAACCCTCTGTCGATGAGGTACAGAGCTGGATAGAAAAAGCTAAGAGCTAAAAGCTAAGAGCCGAAATATGTTTGACTGCGGAAAGATAGCGATTATTGGCGGTGGCTCGTGGGCAACGGCGATTGCCAAGATTGTAGTGCAGCACACGCACCACATAGGATGGTACATGCGGCGCGAAGACCAGATTGAGGACTTCCGCCGCATGGGCCACAATCCCAGCTATCTGACCAGCGTACACTTTGACACCCAGGAGATTATCTTCGACAACGACCTGAACCACATCGTGGCCGATTACGACACGTTGGTGTTTGTCGTGCCCTCACCCTATCTGAAGAACCACCTGCGCAAGCTGAAGACCAGACTGAAGGAGAAGTTCATCGTCACCGCCATCAAGGGCATCGTGCCCGACGAGAACCTCATCTGTACCGAGTATTTCCATCAGGCCTTCGACGTGCCCCACGACAACCTGGCCTGCATCGGAGGCCCCTCGCATGCCGAGGAGGTGGCACTTGAGCGACTGAGCTACCTTACCGTCGGCTGTGCCGATGTGGAGAAAGCGCAGGCCTTTGCCGACGTGCTCTCCAGTCCTTTCATCAAGACCAAGACCTCGACCGACGTCATTGGTATCGAATATTCTTCCGTGCTGAAGAATGTCTATGCCATCGCTGCCGGTATCTGTGGCGGACTGAAGTTCGGCGACAACTTCCAGGCTGTGCTCATGGCCAATGCCGTGCAGGAGATGTCACGCTTCCTCCAGACTATCCATCCTATCGAGCGCAATGTTTATGACTCCGTCTATCTCGGCGACCTCCTCGTCACTGGCTACTCCAACTTCTCCCGCAACCGTGTCTTTGGCACCATGATCGGCAAGGGCTACTCCGTGAAGAGCGCACAGATGGAGATGGAGATGATAGCCGAGGGTTACTTCGGCACCAAGTGTATGAAGGAGATCAACCGCCACTGGCACGTGAATATGCCCATCCTCGACGCCGTATATAACATCCTCTACGAGCGCATCGCCCCACAGATAGAAATCAAGCTGCTGACCGATTCCTTCCGTTAGTGCATGGAGAACCTCGACATCATGATGACCCTCTTTGCCATCGTCATCGTGGGTTACATAGCAGGCAAGACGGGGTATATGGGAGGCGATTTCGACCGTCGCATGTCCAGCCTTGTCATCAATATCACCTGCCCAGCACTCATTCTCTCATCCGCCATGGGCGGCACCCTGCCCTCACGCGACATGATCCTGCCCCTGCTAGCCATCAGCGTGGTCACCTACATTGTGCTCACCGCCGTGGCCTTCCTGCTGCCACGCTATCTCACCCGACGTCGCGAGGACGAAGGTCCACTCGGTTTTGCCCTGATGTTCGGCAACGTGGGGTTCATGGGGTATCCCGTTGTCGCCTCCATCTTCGGCCACGAGGCGGTGTTCTATGCAGCCGTGCTCAACGTCATCAACACTTTTGCCGTCTTCACAGTCGGCACCATCCTCATCACAGGCAAAAGCGAGGTCGAAGGCAGCCGCTTCCAGAAGAAAGTGCTCTACAGCACACCCATGCTCTCTGCCTACCTCACCATGCTCATCGTAGCCCTTGAGATACGCCACATCCCAGCAGCCATCAGCCAGCCGCTCACCATGATAGGCAACATCACCGTGCCTGCAGCCCTGCTCATCATCGGCTCGTCTATGTCCCACCTCTCGGCACGCACCCTTTTAGGCAACCGCACGGTCTATCTCACCACCCTGCTGCGTTTGGCCGTCATCCCCGTTGCCATCTACTACCTCGGTGTCCTGCTCGGTTTCTCGCCCTTAGTGGTGTGCATCAACACCGTTGTCATCGCCATGCCGGTGGCCACCTACGGCACCATCCTCTGCCTGAAATACGGACGTGACACCACCTTCATCACTGAGGTCACCTTCATCAGTACCCTCCTCTCTGTTGTCACCATCCCCCTCGTGGCTATGCTCCTCCGGTAGTCCGCATTATGCGAATGTTGCGTAGCAGCATATAAAAAAATTGAGGAAAGGTGCGGCATTTCGAGGAAAAATGTGTATCTTTGCCAGCGATTAAAAGACTAAATTATGCTTAGAACTATCCGTATCACACTGGCCACCATCTTTCTGGTGGGGCTGACGCTGCTGTTCCTCGACTTCACAGGGACGGCACACACATGGCTCTCGTGGATGGCCAAGACACAGGCCTTAGAGGCTATCCTAGCGTTGAATGTCGTCGTCATCGTGGCACTCATCGTACTGACGTTGGTCTTCGGACGCATCTACTGTTCAGTTATCTGTCCGCTGGGCATCATGCAGGACATCTTTGGCTGGTTGGGGAAGAAAGCGAAGAAAAACCGCTATTCCTACTCGCCCGAAAAGAAATGGCTGCGTTACATCTTCCTAGTCGTAATGATTGTTGCGCTGGTGGCTGGCGTCGGCAGCATCGTACAGCTGCTGGCCCCCTATTCTGCCTTCGGCCGCATCATGACGATGATTTTCCAACCGTTGTGGAAACTGGGTAACAACGTGCTGGCAAGCATTGCCGAAAGAGCCGACAGCTATGCATTCTACTCAGTAGATGTATGGATGAAGTCGTTGCCCGTGCTCATCATTGCGCTACTGACGCTGGTCGTGCTGGCTGTGCTGGCCTGGCGAGGGGGCAGAACGTATTGCAATACCATCTGTCCAGTGGGCACGCTGCTATCGTTCTTCGCCCGCTTTTCTTTCCTGAAGATCCATATCGACGTGGATAAGTGCAAAAACTGTTCACTATGCGCCAAGAACTGCAAAGCGGCGTGTATCGATTTCAAGAACCACAAGATTGACTACTCGCGCTGTGTGGTATGTGGCGACTGTATAGGTAAATGTCATTCGGGGGCTATACGGTATGACAATGCCAAACTACACGCTCAGCATCATGCGACAACCGATTCTTCCAAACGTGCTTTCCTCGTGGGAACAACGATGGCAGCGACGGCTGCGCTGGCTCAGGACAAGCTGGTGGATGGCGGACTGGCGGTGATACAGGCAAAGCAGAGCCCGAAGCGACTGACGCCGCTGACGCCTCCCGGCTCGCTCTCCATCAAGAACATGGCCCAGCATTGCACGGGCTGTCAGCTCTGCGTGTCGGAGTGTCCGAATGATGTGCTACGACCCTCGGGCGACCTGATGACGCTGATGCAACCCGTGATGGAGTTCGACCGCGGATGGTGCCGTCCTGAATGTACGCGCTGCTCGGAGGTATGCCCAGCAGGAGCCATCAAGCCCATTGACGATATTGAGAAGTCGAGCATACAGATAGGACATGCTATCATGGTGGCCGATGCGTGCATCTCAGCACAGGGCACCGACGAGTGCGGCAACTGTGCACGCCATTGCCCCACAGGAGCCATCGAGATGGTGCCTACCGACCCTGACGACGACCTTTCACCCTCGGTGCCTGCCATCAACGAGTCGCGCTGTATAGGATGTGGCTCGTGTGAATATGTCTGCCCCGTCAGACCGCTATCGGCCATCCACGTGGAAGGACATGAGGTACACAGGAAGATTTGAGGCCGAACCCACAGAATGGGACTACAGACATAGACTATAGACTTTAGACTTTAAATAATATGGAGAAGAAGATAAGACACGAGATAAATAGGCGTTCCTTTTTAAAGATGCTGGGTGTTGGAGGAGCTGCTGCCGTGGCTGCCTGTGCCGGCAAGAAGAGCACGGAGGCTGCTGCCGATGAGTATAAGAACCAAGTAGAGCCACCAAAGGGAAAGATGACCTATCGCACAAACCCCATGACGGGCGACAAGGTATCGCTCTTGGGCTACGGCATGATGCGTCTGCCCCAGAAAGAAGGTTCTGAGGAGTATGACCAGGAAATGATCAACCGCCAGATAGACTATGCCCTGGAACACGGAGTGAACTATATCGACACTAGTCCCGTCTATTGCCGTGGAGAGTCGGAACGCTGCACGGGCATCGCCCTGAAAGCACAGAACCGCCTGAGCCGCGACCAATACTTCGTGGCTACGAAGTTGTCAAACTTCGACCCTCGTTTCCAGTCGGCAGAGGGTGCCAAGAAGATGTACTACGACTCGATGTCGGAGCTGCAGGTGGATTACATCGACTACTACCTGCTGCACGCCATCGGCGGCAGCATGGAGGAGTTCAACAAGCGCTATGTGGATAACGGCATCATGGACTTCCTGATGGAAGAGCGCGAGGCAGGACGGGTGCGCAATCTGGGCTTCTCGTTCCACGGACGGCAGGACGTGTTCGACGAGGTGCTGACCCTGCATGACAAGTACCACTGGGACTTCGTGCAGATAGAGCTTAACTGGCTGGACTGGAACTACGCTAATGAAATCAACGGGGGCAACGTTGATGCCAGCTACCTCTACGCCGAGCTGCAGAAGAAAGGCATTCCCGCCGTCATCATGGAGCCGCTACTGGGTGGCCGACTAGCTAAAGTGCCGGGCTATGTGGCCAATGAGCTGAAACAGCGCGACCCCGAGAAGACCATCGCCTCGTGGGCCTTCCGCTATGCAGGTACGCCCGAAGGGGTGCTGACCGTGCTCAGCGGTATGACTTTTATGGAGCATTTGAAGGATAATCTACTGACATACTGCCCGTTAGTTCCTCTCACTCAAGCAGAACAGGAAATGCTCGATACAAAGATTGCCCACCAGATGATGGAAGAGGAAACCATTCCGTGCAACGCCTGTCAGTACTGCATGCCTTGTCCCTACGGCATCGACATTCCCACCATCTTCACCCACTACAACAAGCTGAAGATTGAGGGATTCCTGCCTAATCCCAATGCTGCGGAAGACAGCACACTGAGTCAGGCTGACCCCGATTACAGGGAGAAGCGCCGACGCTATCTTATCAGCCTCGACCGCGAAGTGCCACGTGAGCGACAGCCCGACCACTGCATACAATGCGGACGCTGTATCCACGAGAAACACTGCCCCCAGCAAATCAACATTCCACAGGAACTGGAGCGCCTGAGCCGGCTCATAGAAGAGCTGAAGCGTAATCCTGCATGAACAAATAATCACGCGCTTCTTTGGCATTCTCAAAAATTATTCGTACCTTTGCACGCAAATTTGGAACAAATCACAAACAAAACATAAAAAAACAATGAAAAGAGACAACGCCATCTTCGAGATGATTGAGCGCGAACATCAGCGTCAGCTGAAGGGTATTGAATTAATCGCCAGCGAGAACTTCGTCAGCGACCAGGTCATGCAAGCTATGGGCTCGTGCCTGACTAACAAGTATGCCGAGGGCTATCCCGGCAAGCGCTACTACGGCGGCTGTCAGGTGGTGGATGAGGTAGAGCGTCTGGCCATCGAGCGCGTATGCAAGCTGTTCGACGCCGAGTATGCCAACGTGCAGCCCCACTCTGGTGCACAGGCCAATGCTGCCGTACTGTTGGCTGTGCTGAAACCCGGCGACACCTTCATGGGTCTGAACCTGGCTCACGGCGGACACCTCTCTCATGGTTCTTTGGTCAATACCTCCGGTATCCTCTACAAGCCCGTTGGCTATAACCTTTCGAAAGAGACGGGCCGCGTGGATTACGACGAGATGGAAGCCCTTGCTTTGGAGCACAAGCCCAAGCTCATCATTGGCGGTGGCTCGGCCTACAGCCGCGAGTGGGACTATAAGCGCATGCGTGAGATTGCCGACAAAGTAGGTGCCCTGCTGATGATTGACATGGCTCACCCCGCCGGACTCATCGCTGCTGGACTGCTCGAGAACCCCGTGAAGTGGGCTCACATCGTGACCTCTACCACCCACAAGACCCTTCGCGGTCCGCGTGGCGGTATCATCCTCATGGGTAAGGACTTCGAGAACCCCTGGGGTCTGAAGACTCCGAAGGGCGAGGTGAAGATGATGTCGGCTCTGCTCAACAGCGCCGTCTTCCCCGGACAGCAGGGTGGCCCGCTGGAGCACGTCATCGCTGCCAAGGCTGTGGCTTTCGGCGAGGCATTGCAGCCCGAGTTCAAGGAGTGGGCAAAGCAGGTGCAGAAGAACGCCAAGGTGCTGGCCGACGAACTGGTGAAGCGTGGATTCGGCATCGTGAGTGGTGGTACCGATAACCACTCCATGCTGGTTGACCTACGTTCGAAATATCCCGACCTGACAGGTAAGGTAGCTGAGAACGCCCTTGTGGCTGCCGACATTACGGTGAACAAGAACATGGTGCCCTTCGACTCTCGCTCTGCCTTCCAGACCAGCGGTATCCGCCTCGGTACTCCTGCCATCACCACCCGTGGTGCCAAGGAAGACCTGATGATTCAGATTGCCGCATGGATTGAGGAAGTGCTAAACGACCCCGAAAATCCCGAGGTCATCGCCAGCGTGCGCGCTCGTGTGAACGAGAAGATGAAGGAATATCCCCTCTTCGCATACTAACAAAATACAAGCTATGAGAAAACTAACGCTACTAATCCTATTATTTTCGATTTCGATAGTTGCTTCGCTCGCCTTACCCAAGTTTGAGGCGGGCAAGCGCTATCATATCGTATGCCAGCAGTTCCCCAACGGATGCGTCGCCGACGGGGCCTCAGTAGGGCAGAACACCCCACTCTACTACCATTTTCCTGCCACCGCCAATGCGGAAGACATGTGGATTATCACAACGCAAAACGATTCTCCCAGCATTGTCACCATCCAGAATGCGAAGACCGGACAATACGTCACCTACGACGGCGTGCGTCAGGACTCACCCGAGCTGCGCCGCTATATCAGCATGACCGACGAGATGGACGGCAACAACTCCGTCTGGTTTTTACAGGAAAACGGCAATGGCTACTACTGCATACGCAACTGGGAGAACTTCAGCCAGACATGGGACGTGCGCGTCGATAGCTATTGTGTGGGAACGTACAATAACAACGGCAACGGCAATTCCAACCAGCTGTTCTACTTCACCGACGAGCAGGGCAAGGTCGTGGCCGAGCGACAGGCCAACGACACGGGCAACGGCTTTTATGTCAATACATGGCTCGAAGCCGACGAATATTCCCTCGACAACTGGACGGCTGTAGGCGGCTGGCAGGTGAACACCGGTTCAGGCGGCTCGCACTACAACTACGAGACGGGCGCTAGCCTCGAAGCCAGCTTCATCGAGAACTGGCACGACTCGTCCTGGGGTCCGCTCGACGACTGCCTGCTGCAACAGGAAATACAATACCTGCCTGCGGGACAATACACCCTCCAGGCCGACATCATGGCAACCCGCCAGAGCTACCGTGGACAGCCCAGCCAATACGGCACAGGCGTGCAGCTCTTTGCCAACGGGAGCAACGTCGATGTGTCCTCCATCAACGATGCGCCAGAGTACTATTTGCTCGACTTCACGGTCGATGACTCAGGCCAGGTGACGCTGGGCATGCAGGCACAGAACACCAATGCCAACTGGCTGGCCATCGACAACATCTATTTCATCTATCACGGCACGGAAGAGGAACTGATTGAGGGCGAGAAAGCCAAGATACGCAAGGAGCTGGCCGACCTCCTCACACCCGAGGAGATCGAGGCCCTTATCAAGCAGGCCGGTAACGACTTCTTCAATCTGGAAGACGTGCGCCATAGAGCTGCCCACATGACTTCCGACCCGCTGGCCAAGGCAGCCAAGAACATCACCATCGGAGGCAGCCAGCTCGTCTTCGTAGGTTCGCTCGACTATTATCTCTGCACGCTGCCCCTGAAGAACTTCGGAACGAACTACACAGCTACCGTCAGCTACGAGTTGCGCGACGGCTACACCAACCTGCGCATAGGCAGTCGCGAAGTGAAACCCGACACCGAGTTTACCTTCAATGATGTTGAGGGCGACAGCTCCTACAAGCTGCGTTTCCGCAAAGATGACGGCACCACTATCGAGAAGGAGGTACGCTTCACCTCGCTACCCGTAGTCCGCATCTCAGGCGATTTCTACGACGACTATCAGCCGGGCACCATCACCGTCTATGATCCCGATGCTCCACAGCTCACCGAGCAACTGAGCATGAAGGCCAAGTGGCGTGGAGGAATCACCAATGGTAGCGGCAAGCACAAGCGCAACTACCACGTGAAGCTGCTCGATGACAACGGCGAGAAGCTGGAGAAGAAATTCTTCGGACTGCGCAACGACAACTCCTGGATTCTCGAGAGCTGCCAGGTCGATATGAGTCGCATTCGCAACCGCGTGCTCACCGACCTATGGAACGACTACTCCGTAGCCCCTTACTACATCGACAAGGAGTCGAAGGCTCGTACAGGCACCCGAGGACGCTTCGTAGAGCTCATCCTCGATGACGAATACCGCGGCATCTACTGTATGACCGAGAACATGGACCGCAAGCAGATGAAGCTGAAGAAATACGACGAGGACACGAAGGAAGTGCACGGACAGCTCTGGAAGTCGAAAGACTGGAGCTACGGCGTCTTCATGGGACACGAGCCCAACAGCACCTCCTACCCCAAGCGCCATCCCTCGAAGGCCAACAACAACAACGACTACTGGGAGAACTACAACGTCAAGTATCCCCAGATGGAAGACGTGTTCCCCACCGACTGGAGCGTGCTCTACGATGCCGTCGATTTCGTCTGCTCAACCTCTAACGTCGATTTCAAGAACCGCTTCTCCGAGTTCTTCGACACGCCCATCGTGATCGACTACTACATCCTCATGGAGACCATCCTCTCCACCGACAATCACGGCAAGAACATGTTCTTCGCCTGCTACGACAAGCAGCAGGACAAGAAGATCACCCTTGGTGTGTGGGATATGGATGCTACCTGCGGACAGCGATGGAGCGACGACTACTACCACCAGTCTTTCCTCGGTCCCGAGCAGGACTACGCCAAGTTCATCACCAACTACGAGCACGGCGACTACAACCTCTTCAAGCGCCTGCGCGAGACTGATGCCGAAGACTTCAACATGCAAGTGCGCCTGCGCTACCGCGACCTGCGACAAGGCCCGCTGGCCACCGAGAGCATACTCAACCGCTTCCGCACCTATCTCGACGAGTTCAAGACCTGCGGAGCCGCACAGCGCGAGTACGACAAATGGAGTTATGACAGCGACGTGGCCTACCGCGAGCTCAACTTCGACGTCGAGATGGCCTACCTCGACGATTGGTTCACACGCCGCATGAACTACCTCGACGCCGTACGCTTCAAGATCGACGAGCTGCCCCCCACAGCCATCAGCGAAGCCGTTCAGCACAATCCCCGTACCGACTATGTCTATGACCTGCAAGGCCAGAAAGTGGGCACCTACGAGCACTTCGACCTTCTGCCCGCAGGCATCTATATCGTGAACGGCAGGAAACTCACCAAGACAAAATAACCATTTTACAACAACTAAAAACAAAAACGATTATGAAAAAAGCATTATTTGGACTTTGTGCTCTGCTCATGAGCCTCATGATGGCCTCTTGTTCCGACCCGATGAGCAAGATCGGTAGCCTGCTCGAGGACATCAAGGCCGACGGAAAGAACTGGGATGCCCAGCAATGGGAAGACGCCCTCCGCGACCTGGCCGACAACTATCTCGCATTCTGGGAGTCAGAACCCACCAAGGCCGAGATCAAGGCTTTCGACAAGCTCGGCGACAAGTTCGAGAAAGCTCTAGTCAAAGCCACCAAGTCGAAGAAGGCACAGAAAGCCGCAGAAAAAGCCTACAAGCGTCTCGACAAGGACAAGGAGTTCAAGGCCCTCACCAAGCGCATCGACAAGATTGAGAAGAAAGCCCGCAAGGCTGCTAGCAAGCGTAGCCGCGACGACGGCGACGAGGACGATGAGGACGAGGACGAGGATGATGACGACTCCGACTACGACGACGAGGAAGAAGACGAGTAACCCCACCCCCAGAAAGGGTGATACCGACAATCAAGAAGCCTGAGGATTTATTTCCCCAGGCTTCTTTTTTGTTCATACCATTATCCTTATGCTTCTCCCAGACGGAGGGAGACGGAAGAAAGTCTTTATTCGTCGGGCAGGAAGAGCGGGTCTTCGGGCATCACCATCACTGGCGGCAGCTGATAGGCCTGCATGACCTTCTCGGGCACATACTCGTTGGGCACGACGAGGCGGAACATATATTCGCGCAACCAGCGGTCGGTCATAATCAGGTAGCCCTTCTGGCCCCAGTCGGCTCCCCAGGAGTTCTCCACCTTCCACTTCACGGCGTTGCCCTGGGCGTCGAGATCGACGGCCGTGAGGGTCATGGCGTGAGTGGAGCCGCTATCGAAGGTGCTGATGCGCTCGGCTTTCGTCATAGGGAACGAGGTGCCGAAGAGCGAGCCGTAGTCGAAGTTCTCGGTATCGGCATAGCCGCGCTTGCGGTCGAGCATCTTACCCACGTCGTAGGAACTGTAGAGCTTGTGCCCGGCACGAAGGGTGGCGATGGCCATCTGCTCGATGTCGTCCATGGGCAGATTGACGTATTTCCAGTTGTGGCCGTCGTAGGTGTGGCGGTCATATTCCACCTCGTAGGTCTTGTAGTAGTCGCGCCTCGGGTCGTTCATAACCATGATGAAGGAACCGTTGAGCTGCTTGTTGCCAGTGACCTCCTGGTAGAACGACATGGGGGTGTACTCGCGTGGCTGGCCTACGGGCTGGCCCTTGCTGTTGCGGAAGGCGTAGGTGAACTTCTCGGGCGGGGTGCCGATGGTCATGACGAGCATGCGGTAAATCTGGCTGAGCATGCGCACCTTTGCCTTCTCCAAGGCGGAGCCTTTCTTGCCCTTCTGCACCATCTCGCGCAGCTGCAGACCGTATTCGCGCAGCTTGGAGGCGATAAGCTGTCGGGCTTTCGAGGTGTTGTCGGTAGAGAACGATTCGGGCATCACCTCTGAGGGTACCAGCCCGTATTTGTCGGCCAAGTCGGCCACGCCGCAGAAGGTTCCTCCGTCGCCGATGGGGGTACGGAAGAAGAACTGTACGCGCTCATCGTCGATAGGCTTCGTGCCTGTATCGATGACTCCTTGCAGCATCAGGTTGGCCTTCTCCAGCTGGTCCCAGAAGAAGAGGTAGGCCTGCGAGAACTCGGTCTGTAGCGAGTCGGTACGCAGGTTGAAGTCGCCTCGCAGCACGTTCATGCCACTAAACATCCAACAACGTCCACTCGACTTCTGGTCGGTAATACTTTGCTTGCGGGTCTCGATGCTGAAATGGGTGTCGAAGGCTCCTGCGTTGGCACGATTGGTGGCCAGATTGTCGATGGCGTTGGTGGCGATGGCGTTCACCAGAGCATGGTCGCTGGTGGTCATCTTCTGCTCCTTCTGTATCTCGCTTAGCATCTTCTGGCTAATGCCGCCCTCGGTCTTCTGGGCGAAGGTGCCGAGGGGTAGCATGAGCAGACTGAAGTATAAAATACTTTTTCTCATGATTAGGAGTGAGAGATAAGTGATTAGCGTGTGATGCGGAAGCTACGTCCTGTAGAGGGAGTGGTAGCAGCCCCCTGGGTGGTGCCGCCCTTGTAGTAGCGCAGGGCTTCGGGCATCCACTTCTGAATATCGCGGATGCGGTCAGCATCAGATGGATGGTCGCTGAACAGGCCTCCGCCTCCACTTCCCTGTGCAGCCATACGCTGCCAGAAGGTGGTAGCCACGTTGGGATCGTAGCCAGCCATAGCTGCGAAGATGAGTCCCATGTGGTCGGCCTCGCTCTCCTGCTTACGTGAGAAGCCCGAGGTGAGCAACGAGCCGCCTACCTGCTGAACGAGGTCGATGAGCTGCTGAGTGCCCTGGCTTACTCCTGCTGCCTGTACCACGGTACCGAGGATGGCAGCTCCGTACTGGTTCTTGTATTCCTTAGAGATGCGCTCGGCTGAGTGCTTGGCTACGGCGTGGGCTATCTCATGTCCCAGCACGATGGCCAGAGCTGCCTCGCTCTGCGTGACGGGCAACAGGCCCTCATAGACGCAAATCTTGCCGCCAGGCATACACCAGGCGTTCACTTGATTGTCCTGCACCAGGTTGAACTCCCATGCGAAGTTCTGCACCTCCTGGGCATAGCCGTTGGCCTGCAAGTAGGAGGTGACGGCATTAGCCAGGTTCTGCCCTACCCGCTTCACCATCGCCGTATTGGTGGCATTGGTCGAGGGCTTGGCCGACTGCATGAACTGTTGATACTGCTGCGTGGAGAGGCTCAGCATGTCGCCGTCGCTCACCATCAGGGTCTGCTTGCGCCCGGTAATGGGCACAGTCGATGTGGTGCCGCAACCCACCAAGAGGGCTGCCACCAACGTCATTACGAAGAATTTCATGTTTTTCATCATAGTCTCTGTTTGTTTTTAGTTATACTTAATTGTCTTCAAAACTCAATTTCGCCAGTCGTTGGCGCAGTTGCTCAGCCTCGCCCTGACGGATGGCCAGACGTATCTGGCAGGTGTTGTCGAAGGTCTGACTGACAATACGGGGCTGCATGTCCTTCACCACCCGCATCACGCTATTCATCATGGTGTAGGGGAAGTCATAGCTGACTACCTCTTCCACCTGTCGTTGCTCCTTCTTGGCATCGGCAAGAGCCAAGGCAGCAGCCTCGCGGTAGGCCACGATGAGCCCACTCGTACCCAGGTTCACACCTCCATAGTAGCGCACCACCACCACCAGCACGTCGGTCAGCTCCTGCGAGTTGATCTGCCCCAGGATGGGCTTTCCTGCCGTAGAAGAAGGCTCGCCGTCGTCGTTGGCTCGGAAGTCGGTACGGGCAGGCCCCAGCATGTAGGCGTAGCACACGTGGCGGGCATCGTAGTATTTCTTGCGATAGTCGGCCACCAGCGCTTTCACCTCGTCAGCCGTCTCCACATGGTGAGCCCATGAGAGGAACTTCGAGCGCTTCTCGGTATAGTAGCCCTCGCCGGTGGTGCTGATGGTGGTGTATTCGTCGGCCATTATGTCAGTTTATGCACTACTAATCCTGAGCGCAGTTTAGGCTCGAACCAGGTGGCCTTCGGCGGCATGATCTTGCCCGAGTCGGCAATATCGATGATTTGCTGCATCGAGACGGGATATAGGGCCAGGGCAGCACGCATCTCGCCGGAATTAACGCGGCGCTTTAGCTCTTTTAGACCGCGCAATCCGCCCACAAAGTCGATGCGTTTCGAGGAACGCAGGTCGCCAATGTTCAGTATCTCGTCGAGGATGAGACGGCTGCTGATATCCACGTCGAGCACGCCGATGGGGTCTGTGGGGTCGTAGGTGCCCTCCTTGGCCGTCAGCCTGTACCAATGCTCGTCCAGATAGAGCGAGAACTCGTGCAGACAGGTTGGCTTGTAAATGTCGGTACCCATATCCTCAACGTCGAAGTTCTTCGAAAGCGCCTTCAGGAACTCGTCGGAGGAGAGCCCGTTCAGGTCTTTCACCACGCGGTTGTAGTCCAAAATGGTGAGCTGCGAAGCCTGGAAGCACACAGCCATGAAGAAGTTGTACTCCTCGTCGCCCGTGTGGTTGGGATTCTGCTTCTGTTTCTCAGCTCCCACCAATGCTGCTGCTGCCGAGCGATGATGTCCGTCAGCAATATAGAGCGAGGGCATCTTGGCAAACTCGCTGGTGATGGTCTCCATATCCTCCTGACTGCTGATTACCCAGAACTGATGGCGGAAACCGTCGATGGGAGCTATGAAGTCGTACTCAGGCTCCGTCTGGGCGTAGCGCATGATTAGCTCATCGAGCACCTTGTTGTCGGGATAGGCAAAGAAGACGGGCTCCATGTTGGCATCGTTCACACGCACATGCTTCATGCGGTCTTCCTCCTTGTCGCGGCGCGTCAGTTCGTGCTTCTTGATGCGTCCCTCGATGTAGTCGTTCACCCAGGCGCCCACCACCAGGCCATACTGCGTCTTGCCATTCATGGTCTGAGCGTAGATGTAATAGTGGGACTCGGCATCCTGTACTAACCAGCCTTTCTCCTGGAACATCTTGAAGTTCTCGGCTGCCTTCTCATAGACGCGAGGGTCATACTCGCTGGTGCCCACGGGAAAGTCAATCTCAGGTTTGATGATGTGGTACAAACTCATCTCATTGTCGCCAGCCTCCTGACGTGCCTCTTCGCTATCGAGCACATCATAGGGGCGACTCTCTACCTGCTCCACCAGCTCGCGTGGTGGTCTCAGGCCACGAAACGGTCTAATTCTTGCCATACTGTCTTAACTATTTAATGATAAATTTCGTAATTTTCCAGTTTTGTTGGTGCAAAGATAAGCAAAAATGCAGAATATACCAAATATTTCTCATACAATCTTGAACTTGGCGAACTTCAAGAGCAACTGCTTGGTACCTGCATTACGGAACTGAACGGTGGCTTTCTCGTTGTCGCCCGTTCCCTCCACGCGAATAACGGTACCTATGCCGAAGCGCTGGTGCTCGATGACGATACCCTCGCGCAATCCGGAAGAACTGGGGGTGCTGGGAACAGAAGAACGGGGAGTGACATTGCTGACAGGACGGAAACGTCCTCCGCTCGATGTATGGAGCAGCTGCTTGAAGTCCTGCGAGAAAGGATCTACGGGAGCCTCGGGCTTGCGTTGAGGAACGGCACGCGGCAGAGGGTCTGCCTTGAACTGAGTAGCCACAGGGCGCGGATTCTGCTGCCATCGTCCATACTCCTTCGCTTCTCTGCCGATGTTCTCTTGTCGGCCTCCTTCCACCTGCAACAGTCGCGGGTCGATATCGCGAATGAAGCGTGAGGGCGTGTCGAACTCCATCCGTCCATAGCGGAAACGATTCTGGGCACAGGTGAGGATACAATGTTTCTCGGCACGGGTGATGGCCACATAGAGCAACCGGCGCTCTTCTTCCAAAGCGCGCATGCTGCCCGTACACATGGGCGAAGGGAAGATGTTCTCTTCAAGCCCTACGACAAAGACGGTAGGAAACTCCAGGCCTTTGGCGGAATGGATGGTCATGAGCGACACACGCGACTGGTCGGCATCCTTGTCGCTATCGAGATCGGTCAGCAAAGCCACTTCCTGCAGGAAATCGCCCAGCTGCACGCGGTCGCCCTCGTCCTCTTCCTTACGGCTCTCCACGAAGTCCTGCATGCCTGCCAGGAACTCCTCCAGGTTCTCCTGCCGCGACAGGTCTTCAGGTGCCCGTCCGGAGTAGATGTCCTTGGCGATGCCGCTCTCCTGAATGATGGCGTGGCCCAGCGTGTAGGCATCCTCACTCATCAGACGCGTGCGCCAGCCCTCGATGAGTTGGCGGAAAGCCTCTATCTTCGTTGCCGTCCCCTTGGACACGTCGAGACGGAAGAGCACAGGCTGCGAGATGACCGTCCACAACGATACGCCATGCTGGGTGGCACAAGCCACAATCTTCATGACGGTAGTATCGCCGATGCTACGTGCAGGATAGTTGATGATGCGTCGCAACGCCTCCTCGTCGTCGGGATTGGCAACGGTACGGAAATAGGCGATGACGTCCTTTATCTCCTTGCGCTGGTAGAAGGACAGTCCGCCATAGATGCGATAGGGAATGCCGTCCTTGCGCATCTGCTCCTCGAACGAGCGGCTCTGCGAGTTGGTACGATAGAGGATGGCGAAGTCGCTCCATTCCCCACCCTCCTGACGGCGCAGGCGACGGATGTCGTTACACACAATCATGGCCTCCTCGCGGTCGCTCAGGGCGGGCTTCAATTGCAGCTTCTCGCCATGCTCGTTCTTGCTGAACACATCCTTCGGAATCTGGCGCTCGTTCTTGCGGATGAGGCTGTTGGCAGCCTCCACGATGAGCTGGGTAGAACGGTAGTTCTGCTCCAGTTTAAACAGTTGCGCATTAGTATATGACTCCCTGAAATTCAATATGTTGTCGATGTTCGCTCCACGAAAACTATAGATACTCTGAGCGTCGTCGCCAACCACACATACATGCTGCCGCTCGCGGGTGAGTTGCAACACGATGCGTTGCTGGGCGTAGTTGGTGTCCTGATACTCATCGACGAGCACATAGTGGAACTTCTCGACGTATTTTTGGCGAATATCATCATGGTGCTCAAAGAGCAGGAAGGTCTGCACCAGCAGGTCGTCGAAGTCCATCGCGTTGGCCTGGCGGCAACGTTCCGTATAGCGCTTGTAGATGGCAACTACCTGAGGATGCTTCTGGTCGTAGAGCGAGCAACGTCCGAACTGTTCGGGCATAATGAGGTGGTTCTTGGCCATCGATATCTGGTCGCTCACGGTATTGGGCTTGTATTGCTTGTCGTCGAGCTGCATCTCCTTGATGATGTTCTTCACCAGCGAGCGGGCGTCGGCCTGGTCATAGATGGTGAAGTTCGACTGAAAGCCTATCGCCGCCGCCTCAGCACGCAAGATGCGTGCAAAAACGCTATGGAACGTGCCCATCTGCAGATAGCGCGCACGCTCCTCGCCCACCAAGCGGGCTATGCGCTCCTTCATCTCGCGGGCAGCCTTGTTAGTGAAGGTAAGCGCCAAGATGTTCCAGGGCGCCAGCTGCTTCTCCTGCAGCAGATAGGCTATCTTGTAGGTGAGCACGCGCGTCTTGCCCGAGCCTGCTCCGGCTATGACCAGCGAGGCGCCGTCGCAATAGAGCACAGCCTTGCGCTGGCTATCGTTGAGTTGTTCTAACAGGTTGCTTTCCATTCTTCCTATTTATTCTTTCCCATCAGGCCGCGCAGGGTGAAATAGAGCCATTCCTCGGCGCGGAACATCCACCATCGGGGCATGAGGAAATAGCCGAACTTGCGGATGCTGACAAGCCGTCGCTCTATGGTTCCCCACACGCGTTGCAGCTCCTTGCGTCCGTAGATACGGTCGGCATAAGGCAGTTCGCGCCCATGACAATGATAGAACATATACAGATCGACGAGCGTCAGCAGGCGCTGCGTCTCCCATCGGCGCATCACGTCCTCGCCGGCATTCATCTGCTGCAGCTGGCGCTTCATGCTCTCGTTGGCGCGAAGCAGGTCGAAGCGTCGCACGCTGACGGCATAGGTGACCGAAGCCGCATGCTGGCGATAATGATAGACGCCCTGGCAACGGCGTACGGAGCGCGAGGCCAGATAGTGCATGCGCGTGGTATTGTCGTCGCTAAACGTGCGGCAGCTGTCGTCGTAGGGGTACTGCTGATGCAGCCTCGTGCGGACGAGATAGATGCCGTGAATCTTCCAGTCGAGACTCATGCTGAAAGCCTCGTCGCCCGTCAGACGCTCAAAAGCGGGCATCGCATAGGGCTCGGCATGTCCGTCGGCATATTCATACTGCACGTCGAAGAGCACGCAATCGGCATCCTCATGCGCATCCATCTCGGCAACTGCCAGCTGAAGGGCATCAGGCGACAGCCAGTCGTCGGCATCGACGAAGCACACCAGGTCGCCCTTTGCATGGCTGAGTGCCACGTTGCGGGCATAGGCCTGCCCATGATTGCCGTCGAGGCTATAGACCTCTATGCGCCCGTCGCGCTCGGCATACTGCCGAAGCAGGGAGAGCGAGCCGTCCCTTGAGCCGTCGTCCACGCATACCACCTGCAGGTCGGCCATCGTCTGGTCCAGCAACGAGTCGAGGCAGGCAGGCAGGAAAGCCTCAGCCTGATACACGGCAACAAGTACGGTAACCCTAGTCATGGCTCTTGAATCTTGCTTTGAAACGAGCCGCCAGCGCATTCCACAACGACGACTTCTGATGAAGGATATACATCGACACGACGATGCTGACGAAGCATAGCAGCGACCCCAGCGTCCAGTAGAGCAGACGGCTGGGCTGCAACGTAAGGATATAGACCATCAGGCCCAAAGGCAGCTGGATGCTGACAATCTGAACCACCGCCAGCGTAGTCCGGTAGCCATAGCGCCAATGGGTGTAGAGATAGACGATGGCGAGGTCCACCACGTAGCTCACGTCGAGCGCAATACCCGTGCCTATCAGCCCCCAATGCCGGTAGCCCACCACCACAAGACCTACCATGAGCAACGAATAGAAGCCCTCCAGGATGAGGAAAGCCAGCGAGTCGCCCTTAGCCAGCACCATATACGAAATGGGCAGGGTGACAGCCCGCAGATACATCGAGAACACCATCACCTGAGCCATCGGCGTCATCGGACTGAAGTCGGCCCTGAACAACAACGGCACCAGCACGGGAAGCAACAGGATGAGCACAGCCAGCATGGGCGACACCAGCAACGTCGAGACCTCTATCTGGCGGTTTACCGTCTCCGACATCTTCACGCGGTCGCCCGCCACTCCCGACAGACGGGGGAAATAGTCGGTCTCCATCGCCGAGAACACCATACCCGCATACGTCACCGTGAGCAGGAAGCCCGCATTATAGAAACCCACCATGTCCAGGTCGCCGCTCACGTTCAGGAACGAGCGGATCAGCATCTCGGCTCCGCTGCCAATGATGCCCGCCAAGACGAAAGCCACGCCCAGGCGCACCATCTCCATGCCCTCGCCCAGGATGCCCCTTCCACCCTTCAGCCGGAGCGGATAGAGCCGGTAGCTATAGCCCACGGTCAGCAACATCGAGACCACAGCCATCATCACGATAACAGGCACGATGCCCGCCTCGCGGAAGAAATAATAAACGGGAACGGCTATGACCAGCGCCAAGAAGACGGAATACAGCTGAATCATAGCAAGCGACTTCAACCGTCGCGCACCCTTCAGGATAGCCGTCTCGCCGCCCGTGATAGCCATCAGGCCCACCGCAGGAGCCAGTAGCACAAAGTGAAGCGTATGGTCACCCCACGAGAAAGTATAGCTGCTCAGCAACGGACCCGCCAGCATACACACCAGCATGCCCAGCAAGGCCGTGAGCAGACTCCACGCACGCACCACCTTCACGAAATGGGCAATGCGCTCCTCGTCGCCCTGGTCGAACAACTCCGACACATGGCGCACGGCACTAAACGGGATACCCAGGTTCGTAGCCTGCGACACGAAGTTCACCACGCTGGTGAACAGCGCCGACAAGCCCATGCCCGCAGGTCCCAGGAGCGAAGCCACAATCTTGTTGCGCACAAGGCCTATGACTATGTTCAGGCCCTGCACGCCGCCGAAGATGCCCGTATATTTCAACACGTGGCGGTAGGCGTTGTCATGTTTTTCTTCCACAATAATTGTTTTCAGAACGCAAAATTACAACAATTATTTTGATTTCCCGCCATTTTCTTCCACTTTTGAGTCCGCAGGCCCAAAATTACCCGCATATCTCCAAAGCCATCAGGTTCATCTGTGTACATTGTGCGGCTGTTAGTTTCCGCTTGTCGTTGTGATAATCCTTGGGAGAGAACTCTTGACCGCAAACATACGAACTTTTTCTGAGACTGCCAAATTTTCAGAAGCTATATTGCAATATTGCATATTGCATTTGTTTTTTTTATGTAGGAATGGAAATGTAGTTAAAAAGAGTTAAAATAAGAGGATAATTAATATATAAGTAATTGATTATTAATATATTATATATAATCACTAGTGTCCACTAAATAATAGCAGAGATGTTTGTAAATTACTTAAATATAGAGTTTTAGAGCAGAAAATTGACGGTGACGATTTGAATTGACTAC
>CAJOFE010000037.1 GCA_905233825.1 uncultured Prevotella sp.
GAGGCACTGGCAGGGGTGTTATACTATGTGCCATGTAATAAATAATGATTGTAAACGGAAAAGAGAGGGGTGGTCTAAACTTTTATAGAGGAAATATACGAAAAGTTTTTGAAACATAAAAACTTTTGGGGGAAATTACTTTGAGAATGTGTAAATTTGTATTGCTCAAATTCGTTTTTTCATTTTTCTTTTCGTACCTTTGCATGCTGAAAGACTTGTAGCTATGGAAGAAAACAGACTTCAGAAGTATTTCGAGGAGATGGGCAGCCATCAGCTGCTCACGGAGGAGCAGGAACGGCAGTTGTCGGAACGGGCGCTGAAAGGCGACGAGCGGGCTGTGAACCGATTGGTAGAGGCTAACCTGCGGTTGGTGGCTCATGTGGCCCGTGAGTATCAGCGACAGGGGCTGAGCATGGACGACCTCATCAGCGAGGGTAACATGGGACTGGTGAAGGCTGCGAAGAAATATGATGCCTCGCGGGGCCTGCGCTTTGCCGGCTATGCTGTGGTGTTCATTCGCCGTGCCATTGAGAAGGCGCTGAGGCAGGAGGAAGAGGCGACAAAGAGTGAAAGTCGTTCCAACGGTCAGCGGCGTTCGCTAGATGCTCCGTTAGGCGCCAAACCGAATGTGAGCCTGCTGTCGGTACTGGTGGATGGCAACTCGCCATTGGCCGACGGGCGTGCCTATAGTGCTGCACAGGAGGAACAGGTGGAGCGGGCTTTGAGAAGTCTGGACGAACGCGAGAGTAGGGTGGTGACGGCCTACTTCGGCATCGGACAGGAGCATGCCACGATGGCTGAGATTGCCGAGGAAATGGGGCTGAAGCGTGAGCGCGTGCGCCAGATTCGCGACCGTGCCGTCCGCCGCATGCGGAAAGTCTTCAAGGCTGCGCAGGAATCTGTATAATACTGGAATCATCGTGGCTCAGAGCCGCTGGTAGCACAGGTAGTATTTGCTGACCTTACGGGAAAGTAGCTCTACGTTGAGCAGTTCAGAAGCCTGGGTGATGTCGCGGATGGTGCCGTCCTTGTAGAGGATGTCGATACTGTCCTCATCGGCTGAATACATGTCCTTGCTCAGCGTCACCACTTCCATCATATAGTGGGCATCCTCCAAGGGGATGTCCATTTTCTTTGCTATCTCCTGCTGCAGCTCTTCTATTCGTTCTTCGGGGATGGGATGCTCGTGCACCTCAACGCGGAAGATGCGGCGGTCGAGCATGTCGGTAGCCAGCGTGGAGAGAATCTTGTCGTGGCTGTGGCGCCAGGCTTTCATGGCACTCCAGATGTCGCTATCGTCCAGTTCGCCGTACATGCGCAGGGCTTCGTCGTGCTCCTTGAACCACTGGGCATCGACGTCGTTCTGAAGGAAGTAGGCTAAGGGGGCGGAGAGGTGAGACAGGATCTCCTCCGACTCACCCTGCTGCGTGAGATATTTGGCGCGGCGGAGCATGTTTACCAATACTTTCTCGTAGGCCACGGCTGTCTTGTGCAGATACACCTGCCAGTACATCAGGCGTCGGGTGGTGAGATAGTTCTCTAAGGAGTAGATGCCCTTCTGTTCCACCACAAGACGGTCATCGACCACGTTGAGCATCTTGATGATGCGTGCCGAGCCGATGTTGCCCTCGGTGACACCCGTGAAGAAGGAGTCGCGTCGCAGGTAGTCGAGCCGGTCCATGTCGAGCTGACTGGAGATGAGCTGGTGGAGGAAGCGCTTGGGGTATTGGTCCTTGAAGATGGCGATGGCCATGCCCAGCTGGTCGTGCAGGTCGTGGTTGATCTGCTCCATCATCATCAGCGAGATGTCTTCATGGGAGATGCCATGGATGAGGGTGTGCTCCAGGACGTGGGAGAAAGGGCCGTGACCAATGTCGTGCATCAGGATGGCGGCCTGTACGGCTTCTGCCTCGCTATCGAAGATGAACTGTCCCTTCTGCTGGAGCGAGAGGATGGTCTCGCTCATCAGGTGGAAGGCTCCTAAGGAGTGCTGGAAGCGCGTATGGCGGGCTCCGGGATAGACCACCGAGGCCAGTCCGAGCTGGTTGATGCGGTTCAGGCGCTGGAACAGCGGATGGGACACGATGTCATAGAGCAGGCCACGTGGTATGCGGATGAACCCGAACACAGGGTCGTTGATGATGGTTATGTTGGTCACTTGGTTTGAAGGTTATGGTTTGACGTTCGATGAGATAATGAGGGTCTCGGTGGTGTCGTCGTTGACGGCAAAGCGGCCGTCGGGACGATGCCCTACGAGCCATAGTATTTGCCCCTGAGCATCGGTAAGCACCAGCTGGCGGCGCTTCTCGTTCAGGGACACGTGGCGGTCGGTAAGATAGTCGCTGACAAGCTTGGTGCCCTTCATGCCGAATGGCTGGAAGCGATCGCCCGTCTGCACAGGGCGCAATGTCAGGGGAAAGCTCACCTTGGCGGCGTCGAGACAGGCCGTATGGGCATCGCGCAGGATGTGACATCCCTTGCTTAGCGTGATGCGTAGCCGCGCCTCCTCGTCGTTGTATAGATAGGTGCCAGGCTCAGGAATGCGGATGGCAGACGGTTGCTGGCGGATGGTGTCGAGGACGAGGCATCCCTGATGAATGGTGAGCTGATGAGTGGGCGACAGCCATTGGCGTCCTGCCTGTGCTTCCGGCAAGCGCTGGCTGATGGCCTCGATGGTGGCAGGCGTGAAGCCGAAGGGTGTCAGCCACTCGAAGAGCAAGGCTTCGGGCGAGGGCTGCATGAGCAATTGACGGATGTCGATGGAATCGGCATTTATCAGTTCTTCTAACTGCTCGCCGACGGCCTTGTCATAGATGCGCTCTGCTTCTGCCAAGCGGCGGGCGGTAGTGAGGATGTTCGTTGATGCACTTGGAGTGATGCCGTTCAGCAGAGGAAGCACCTGCAGTCGCAGCTTGTTGCGCACCACGTCGGGAATCAGGTTGGTGGAGTCGATGATGTAGGCCTGTCCTTGCGCTTTCAGCCATTGCTCAATCTCCTGCCGGCTGATGCAGAGCAAGGGACGCACCACATGACCATTGCGAGGCTTGATGCCCGTCAGTCCATGCAGTCCCGTGCCACGTATCAGGTTCATCAGGATGGTCTCGGTAGCGTCGTCTTGATGATGCGCCACGCAGATGGCCTGGGCCTCGATGTCGCTTCTCAACTGCTCGAAATAGGAGTAGCGCAACTGGCGTGCAGCCATTTCAATGCTTACTTTATGTAATGAAGCGTAAGTACGTGTATCAAAATGCGTTAAGTGCAGCTTGATGTCATGCTCTTTGCACAAGGAGATGACAAACTGCTCGTCGCGGTCGCTCTCTTCGCCGCGCAGCTTGAAATTGCAATGTACGGCTTCCACGTCATATCCCAGCTGCATCAGGACCAGCAACAGGCAGACGCTATCGGCACCACCACTCAGGGCCACCAGACAGGCTCCTTTCTCGTGGCTCAGCAGCTGGTGCTGCTCAATGTAAGTCTTTACACGCTCGGTCATATTCGTCTTCCCTCCTTTTCGTGAGGGGCTGGGACTTCGGGGACTTCTATTCTACAAAGAGCACCAGTCCCTTCAGGTATTCCCCTTCCGGGTGGTAGATATTGATGGGATGGTCGGCAGGCTGGTGCAGCTGGTGCAGGATGCGTACGGACCGGTGAGCCTGGGCAGCAGCCGTGAAGACGGCATTACGGAAGTGGTCTTTCGTCACCACCTGCGAGCAGGAGAAAGTAAACAGGATTCCTCCCGGAGCAATCTTCTCGAAAGCCTTGGCATTCAGGCGGGTATAGCCCTTCAGCGCGTTGTGCAGGGCTCCCCGGTGCTTGGCAAAGGCAGGCGGGTCGAGGATGATCAGGTCGTAGGAGTAAGGAGATTTGGAGTCAGGAGCCAAGGAGGGGATTTCCTCCAAAAACTTGAAGGCATCCTCACAGAAGGCCTCATGGCGCGGGTCATTGGGGAAGTTCAGCTCTACGTTGCGGCGTGTCAGTTCGATGGCCTTCGCCGAGCTATCGACGGAGTGCACCAGCTCAGCACCTCCACGCATGGCATAGAACGAGAAGCCGCCTGTGTAGCAGAACATGTTCAGCACCTTGCGCCCGTGGGCATAGTGCTCCAGCAGGGCACGATTCTCGCGTTGATCCACGAAGAAGCCCGTTTTCTGTCCGCGCACCCAGTCAGCATAGAAGCGCAGGCCGTTCTCAAGCGCAACGTTCTCGTCGCTACCGCCAATGATAAAGCCGTTCTCGGGCTCCATGAACGATAGCGTGGTCTCACTCTTGTAATAGACATGTTGTATGCGACCTTCCATTACCTCCATCAACTGGCGGGCTATGGCATGACGCTCCAGGTGCATGCCGATGCTATGGGCCTGCATGACGGCCGTCTGCCCGTAGATGTCGATGATGAGCCCGGGCAGCATGTCGCCTTCGCCGTGAACAAGACGGAACGCCGTGGTGACGGGATTGTCAACGAGTCCGATAGCCTTTCTTGCCTGCAACGCCTCGTTCAGCCGCTGGTGCCAGAAGGCCTCGTCGATGGTTATATCCTCGAAGCTGAGCACCCTCACGGCGATGGAGCCCTGCTGGTAGTGGCCTGTGGCGATGAACGCGCCGTCGGCTGTCAGCACCCTCACGATGTCGCCCTCGTCGATGTCTTTGTCGGCATGATGAATGGCACCCGAGAAAATCCAGGGGTGGAAGCGCAGCAGACTCTCTTCCTTACCTCTCTTCAGATACACTTGCTTCATGGGGTTCTTCTTTGATGATGAGTTCATAGTCTCCTGATTGCTTGAGTCTGGTAATCTCCTTGTAGATGTTGATGCATGCCCAGGCGTCGGTAGCGGCATAGAGCTTCTGCTTGTCGTTGAGCACGTCGGCCTCCCAGTTGCTCAGCTGTTGCCGCTTGCTGATTTTCTGTCCGAACAGGTTAGCGTATATCTTCTGCAGGCTGAGGTCTTCTATGCCCAGTTCGCGCACATGATCCTGTATGTCGATGAAGAAACCGGGGGTGAAATTGCCCAGTCTGTGCAAGGCATTCAGGTCGTCGTGCCATGACAGTCCGATCTTCGCCACGCTGGTATCCTCCAGCAGGCGTATGATGTCGGCCGTCAGTCCTGTATAGTTGAGCCTGAAGAGGAAGCATGTGTCTTCTGTGGCCACCTGCAGGAGCGCCACCTTGTGCTGCTGCCCGCGCTTGAACGAAGGTCGCGTCTCGGTATCAAGTCCCAGTAGCGGGCACGACAGCAGGTAATCCACCGCACGCCTGGCTTCTGTGGCCGACAGCACCACCACGATGCGGCCCTGGAATTCAGCCACAGGGAGTTCAGTAATCAGTCCTTTATCGTATTTGTTGTATATGATTTTTGGCATTGTTTTTCTGTTTTGAGTGTGCAAAATTACAAAAATTTCGATGAAGTGAGAACAAAAGGAACGAATTTCTTTTGTCGAACGCAAGAAATTTGTTCAATAAACGAGCAAAAAATCAAAATTATTTCGTCTTTTCCTAGTAAAAGTAACTTAGGCGAAGCCAAAATAATTAAAAAAATGTGATTTTATGCCGTAGTCTGATTTTTTTGCGCTACTTTTGCACTTGAATTAAAGAAAACAAGGAAAGGATTCATGGGTAAAAAGAAAAAAAAGACTTCACGACGCGACGAACAACGCCCCACGATGCTTGAGGCACTGGGACTGAAGCGCATCTCACAGATATTTCAGAACGAGCGCCTGCGGTTCTTCATAGGAATGCTGCTGTTTGCCATCTCCTGCTGCATGGTGCTGTCGTTTATCTCGTTCTTCACAACGGGACAGGCCGACATGAGCATCATCGAGAACTTGCGGCAGGGCGAGATGGCCAACCAGAACGGGGAGTTTCATAATGCCTGCGGCTCGCTGGGCGCCTATACAGCCTACTTCTTCATCAAGCAATGTTTCGGCATTCCGGCGTTCCTCATTCCGGCGTTCCTGTTCCTGGTGTCGCTCAGGCTGATGAAGGCGTTCAGGCCCAATCTGCTGAAATGGTTCATGTGTCTGATGCTGATCATGGTGTGGGCATCTATCACGCTGGCCAAGTTCGTCTCGCCGCTGTTCGGCGACAGCCATTTCAACTTCGGAGGCGGTCATGGTGAGCAGATAGGCCGATGGATAGAAGGCTTCGTGGGTGTGCCCGGACTGGCTGCCGTGCTGATTATTATTGCGCTATTGTTTCTCTCCTACGTCAGCGCCGAGACCTACGAGTGGGTGCGCAAACTGCTTAATCCCACGAAGTTCTTGGAGAAGGTGAAGTTCAAGATTACCAACAATGATCCCAACGAGACCGTCATGTCGTACGAGACTCAGATACAGACGGAAGAAGACCCGTTGGTGTTTGATAATCCCGTGACGCAGACGGTGGAGTTTGAGGGCGATAAGGTCAGAGTGACTGCCGATGCTCCTGCCGATGTGCTGGTAAGACCTGTCCGTCGCGTTGGAGGAAAGGACGGTAAGGATGTTGAGATGGACGTGGAGGTGGCTGCCGGCGAGGAGAAGGCCGACGGTCTGGACCTGGTGGCCGAGGAGGATCTGGAGCCCTACGACCCCAAGCGCGACTTGGAGAACTACCACTATCCCACGCTCGACCTGCTGAAGCACTACGACGATGACGGCAAGCCCTATATCGACATGGCTGAGCAGACGGCCAACAAGAACCGCATCGTGGAGGTGCTGCGCACCTTCGGCATCGAGATCAGCAGCATCAAGGCAACGGTAGGCCCCACCATCACGCTCTATGAGCTGACGCCAGCCCCTGGTGTGCGTATCTCGAAGATTCGCGGACTGGAGGATGATATCGCCCTGAGCCTGAAGGCACTAGGCATACGTATCATCGCTCCTATTCCCGGCAAGGGAACCATCGGCGTGGAAGTACCTAACGCCAAGGCGAATATTGTGTCGATGGAGTCAATCCTGAACTCGAAGAAATTCCAGGAGACCACGATGGAGCTGCCTTGCGCCATGGGTAAGACCATTACCAACGAGGTGTTTATGTTCGACTTGGCCAAGGCTCCCCACCTGCTGGTGGCTGGTGCTACAGGCCAGGGTAAGTCGGTGGGCTTGAATGCCATTCTCACCTCGTTGCTCTACAAGAAGCATCCTGCCGAGCTGAAAATTGTGCTGGTCGATCCGAAGATGGTGGAGTTCAGCATCTACCGCACTATTGACAAGCACTTCCTGGCAGCCCTGCCCGAAGAGGCCGACACGCCCATCATCACCGACACCTCGAAGGTGATACGTACCTTGCAGTCGCTTTGCGTGGAGATGGATGCCCGCTACGAGCTGCTGATGAAAGCCGGCGAGCGAAATATCAAGGACTACAACAAGAAGTTCATTGCCCGCAAGCTGAATCCCAACAACGGACATAAGTTCATGCCCTATATCGTGGTGGTCATCGACGAGTATGGCGACCTCATCATGACGGCTGGCAAGGAGATTGAGCTGCCCATCGCCCGCATTGCCCAGAAGGCCCGTGCCGTGGGTATCCACATGATTATTGCCACGCAGCGCCCCACCACGAACATCATCACGGGTACCATCAAGGCCAACTTCCCTGCCCGCATCGCCTTCAAGGTGAGCCAGGGCATCGACTCGAAGACCATCCTTGACCGGATGGGAGCCCAGCAGCTCATAGGACGTGGCGACATGCTCTACCTACAAGGCAACGACCCCATCCGTGTGCAATGTGCCTTTGTAGATACCCCCGAGGTGGTAGATATCAACACGTTCATCCAGCAGCAGCAGGGCTACTCAGAGCCGTTCGAACTGCCCGAGCCTGTGATGGAGGGTGGCGACATGGGCGAGAGTGGTGCCGACGATGTGGACTTGAATCACCTCGACCCGATGTTCGACGATGCTGCACGTCTCATCGTCTCTTCCGGTAGTGGCTCTACCAGTCTCATCCAGCGCAAGTTCTCCATTGGCTACAACCGCGCTGGCCGCCTGATGGATATGCTTGAAAAGGCTGGCGTAGTAGGTCAGGCTCACGGCTCTAAGCCCCGTGAGGTGCTCATTCAGGACGATTTGGCATTGGAGAATCTTCTCGCATCATTACGTAACAGATAACACATACAAAAATTTTTAGGATAGAAAAATGAAAAAGATTGTTTTAGCGATGACGGCCATGCTCCTCATGGGTGCATCGGCTTTTGCACAGACGGCTTCAAAGGTACTCGACAAGTGTGCTGCCACCGTGAGCAGCAAGACGGGCGTGACCGCCAATTTCACCATGCAGAGTGCACAGTATGGCAATGCTGTAGGTACCATATCGATAAAGGGGCAGAAGTTCTACATGCTCTCGAACACCACCACCATGTGGTTCGACGGCACCACGCTATGGACCTATATGGCCAGCAACGAGGAGGTGAACATCTCCACTCCTACGGCCCAGCAGTTGCAGACGCTGAATCCCTACAACTTCATCCACCTCTACAAGAAGGGCTACTCCTCGACGATGACTACTTCCCAGTCGGCCTATACCGTTCATCTGACAGCTACCGATGCGCAACTCAAGATTACGGAGGCTTTCCTGACCATCGACAAGACCAGTTATGAACCGAAGGAAATCAAGATGCTGACGGGAAACAAGTGGACAACCTTCACTATCTCGGGATTGAAGAAAGAGACGCTGGCCGATTCAAAGTTCCGCTTTGATGCCAATGCCTATCCTGATGCTGAAATCATAGACCTGCGCTGATGAACCGTTTACAGACATTCCGCCTGCTCAGGAAGAATACCAAGTTGAGCGAGAAACGCAGCCCCGCCTTTGAGCAGAACCAGGTGGCGAAGGTGATGATGTATATCGGAGCTGCCCTCGCCGCCGCCTATCTCATCTTTTTAGGAAGCGTCTTCGGAAAGCTGGCAGCCGAACAAGACACGCCGGCGCTGATTCTCGTGCTGATGCCCTTCCTGCTCATCATTGATTTCCTGTTCAGGTTCATGGTTCAGCAGACGCCGTTGGTTTTCGTCAAGCCCTTCCTGCTTCTGCCCATGTCGGCCAAAAGGGTGGTAGAGTCCTACCTGCTGACGATGGTGGGTAGCGGTTTCAACGTGCTTTGGCTCTGCCTGCTCCTTCCTTATGCATATATAAATATTGTGGCAGGTGCCTCGGTATGGGTCATGCTGCTCGTCGTATTCTGTGGTCAGCTCATGGCTACCATCAACAGCCAGTGGTATCTCATCGTGCGCACGCTCATTGTCCGCTCGCTACTCTGGTGGCTGTTGCCGTTGGCTGTCTATGCTGCCTGGATAGTACCGCTTTTCCTGACAGTCAATGGTGTTGACGTGCTGGAGCATCTGGCTGACACGTTCAGCACGGTGCCGATGCTCTGTCTGCTGGCGCTGATTCTGATAGCCATCCTTGTAGGACTGCTGCTGATTAATCGTCAGATGCAGTTCCGCTTTATCTATCAGGAAATATCACGTGAACAGAAAAAGCCTTCTGCCATCAAGCACGTATCGCAGTTCACCTTCCTTGAGCGCTTTGGGCATACAGGCGAGTACCTGAAGCTCGAGCTGAAGAGTATCATGCGCAACAAGGCCATCCGTACCCGTGTCATCATGAGCCTCGGACTGATCGTCATGTTCTCCCTGCTCATCAGCTATACCAATGTCTATGACGGCAAGATGATACTCAACTTCTGGTGCTATTATTGCTTCGCCATCTACGGTATGACAGCTCTCACCAAGGTGATGGGCCCCGAGGGAAACTATATCGACCTGCTGATGACCCAGCGCGAGAATATCCTGGCATTGCTCAAGGCAAAATATTATTTCCACGTAGCTATCCTGCTGGTGCCCCTCGTCATCATGCTGCCTGCTGTCATTGCCGGCAAGTTTACCATCCTGATGATGCTGGCCTACATGTTCCTTACCGGAGGATTAGGCTATTTGATCATGTTCCAGTTGGCCGTCTATAACAAACAGACGCTGCCGCTCGACGCGAAGCTCACGGGAAAGAACAATGTGGAGAGCGGCTTCCAGTTGGTCATCGAACTGGTGGGTATGTTCCTGCCCCTGCTGTTGGTGGGAGGCATGCTTGCCGTGACCGAAGAAGAGACGGCTTACACCATCATAGCCCTCTTCGGATTAGCCCTTACAATAGCCCATCCGTGGTGGCTCAGAAACATCTATAACAGGATGATGAAGCGCAAATATGCAAACCTGGAAGGCTTCCATGCTACCCGATAGCAGAAAATTGCGGCTTTTGTAAAAAAAGTAATCGAAAAGTTTTGTCATTTCAAAAAATGTGAGTACCTTTGCACCCGCAAATCCAAAAAGGATGCACCCGTAGCTCAGTTGGTAGAGCACCTGACTCTTAATCAGGGTGTCCAGGGTTCGAGCCCCTGCGGGTGTACAAAGGGTTATTTTAAGGTAAGTAAGAGGGATGCACCCGTAGCTCAGTTGGTAGAGCACCTGACTCTTAATCAGGGTGTCCAGGGTTCGAGCCCCTGCGGGTGTACAAAGGGTTAATGAAAGCCGATATGGCTCAGTTGGTAGAGCAACGCATTCGTAATGCGTGGGTCCCCGGTTCGAGTCCGGGTATCGGCTCGAGTACGAGGTACGAGAAAAGGAGTAAGGAAGGGATGCAACGTCCCTTTTGTCATTTAAACCCCTTGCGGAATTAGCTCAGTTGGTAGAGCATTGGCTTCCCAAGCCGAGGGTCGCGGGTTCGAGTCCCGTATTCCGCTCACTATGAGCGCAAGACCGAAGAAGCGCCGTTGGCACTGCCTGAGGGGTCAGGAGCCAACGGAGTTTGACAAACAAATCATGTACTGGGAGAACAAAGGTAAGCTGGTGCCCACACGCGAGCTTATCAAGACTCCAGAACAGATAGAAGGCATCAGGCGTGCTGGCGTGGTAAACACGGGCGTGCTCGATGCTGTGGCTGCTGCTATCCACGAGGGTATGAACACGCTGGAGATTGACCAGATATGCCGTAAGTATTGCGAAGAGCACAATGCCACGCCTGCTTGTTTGGGTTACGAAGGATTCCCCATGAGTGTGTGTACCAGCATCAACGAGGTAGTTTGTCACGGCATTCCCAAGGAGGAAGACGTGCTTCACGAGGGCGATATCATCAACGTCGATTTTACCACCATCCTCGATGGCTATTATGCCGATGCCTCACGCATGTTCATCATTGGCAAGACAACACCTGAGAAAGAACAGCTGGTGCGTGTGGCTAAAGAATGTTTGGAAATAGGCATGGAGGCTGCCAAGCCTTGGGGCTTTGTGGGCGACATCGGTCACGCCATCGAGAAGCATTGCAAGAAGTTCGGTTATGGCATTGTGCGCGACCTTGCCGGGCATGGGGTGGGGTTGCAGTTCCACGAAGAGCCCGATGTTGATCACTATGGTCATCGCGGTACGGGCATGCTCCTCGTGCCAGGCATGGTCTTCACCATCGAACCCATGATTAATATGGGCACTTGGAAAGTCTTCATTGATGCCGATGACCCCTACGAATGGGAAGTCATCACCGGCGACGAGCTGCCCAGCGCCCAATGGGAGCACACCCTCCTTATGACCGAGCACGGCGTGGAAGTCCTTACCCATTAATAGTTAAAACCACATCGATGGATGATGAAATTTCTTTGTCATTTGCTTGCAGGTACAAATCTTTTTTATTACTTTTGCATGCGAATCAATAAAAGAGGAAGCATTTATGAAAGCAACAGAGCAGACCATCCAGCAGATTGAGAGGGCTTTAAGGAAGACGGCAGAGAAGTTCCCGTCGGGAGAAGAAGCATCGGTAATGACTGACATCCACATTAGAGTGTCGCAGGATTCGGGCGAGTTGCTGACGTTCGATGATGATGACAACGAACTGATGCGGTGTATCGTGGAGCAGTGGATAGACAACAAGGACGACGACTTCTACGAGCAGGTGGCAGCCGACGTGAAGGGTTGCATAGTAAGACTGAAGGATGTGATGGAGAATCTTTCCATCCTGAAGCCTTATTCCTTCGTGCTGGAGGATGATGACCGCGAGACGATGCAGGAGCTTTATGTGGTGGATGATGACATTGCCATTATTGCTCCTCTTTCAATGGACAGTCTTGACAGCGACCTTGATGAATTCCTGGAGAATCTTCTGAAGGAGTAAGGAGTAGGAAGTAAGGAGTTTGGAGATGAAGCCACAGGCCATCATCAGTTTCATTTCACGCATCGATACATGGCGCGCCACTCATGTGAGTGAGCGCATGTTCGTTCTTATACTGGCCTTTTTCGTAGGACTGCTGTCGGCAGTCGCAGCATTTGTGCTCCACTGGTTGATCCGGCAGATAGTAGCCTTGCTGACTGGAGACTTTGATGCTACCTCTTTCAACCTGCTCTATCTGGTGTATCCTGTAGTGGGCATCTTCCTGACCATGCTTTTCGTGCGTTATGTGGTGAAGGACAACATCTCGCATGGCATCACGCGCATCCTCTATGCCATCAGTCAGAACTGCTCGCGGCTAAGGGTGCACAACACATGGTCGAGCGTCGTGGCGTCGGCCATCACCATTGGTTTTGGTGGCTCTGTGGGTGCTGAGGCGCCTATCGTGCTGACGGGCTCGGCCATCGGCTCGAATCTGGGCAAGCTATTCCGATTAGACAGCCGCACGCTGATGTTGTTGGTGGGCTGTGGAGCGGCAGGTGCCATTGCGGGCATCTTCAAGGCACCCATCGCAGGACTGGTGTTTACGTTGGAGGTGCTGATGATTGACCTGACGATGGCCTCGTTGATGCCTATCCTCGTGAGCTGCGTCACGGCCACTTGCTTTACCTATATTTTCAGTGGCGATGCTGCGCTATTCACCTTCCACTTGGATGACTTTTGGACGGTGGAACGTATTCCGGCCTGCGTGCTTTTGGGCATCTTCTGCGGACTGGTAAGTCTCTATTTCATTCGTATGATGGGCTTCTGCGAGGATATCTTTGCACGACTGAAGAAATATCCGTATGCTAAACTGTTGTTGGGTGGCTCTGTGCTGTCGCTGCTCATCTTCCTGTTTCCTTCGCTTTTTGGCGAGGGTTATAACAGCATCAACCTGCTGCTGAACGGAAAGGGCGAGGGCGACTGGACGCAGATACTGAACAATTCACTCTTTGCCGGTCAGGAGAAACTATTAGTGCTATATATTGCCTTGGTGCTGCTGACGAAGGTCTTTGCCACCTCGGCCACTAATGGAGGCGGAGGCTGTGGCGGTACGTTCGCTCCCTCGCTGTTTATAGGCTGTTTCAGCGGCTTCCTCTTTTCAAGGCTGTGGAACATCTATGAGCTGGGCGTCCATGTGCCCGAGAAGAACTTCGCCCTGATGGGTATGGCTGGTGTGATGTCAGGCGTGATGCATGCCCCGCTGACGGGTATCTTCCTTATTGCTGAACTGACGGGCGGTTACAGCCTGTTCCTCCCGCTGATGATTGTGTCGGTGTGCAGTTACCTGACCATCATCATCTTCGAGCCTCATAGCATCTACGGCTCCCGTCTGGCCAAGGAAGGCAAACTTATCACGCACCATACCGATCATGCTGTGCTGACGCTGATGCAGTTAGACAGCGTTATCGACCGTGACTATCTGGCCGTCAGTCCCGATACAGAGCTGGGGGGCATCGTCCGTAAAATCAGCAGTTCGAAGGGTAGCGTCATTCCCGTGCTCGATGCTGCAGGCAGTCTGCTGGGTGAGATTGATATTAAGAAGATTCGTCATGTGGTGTTCCGCATTGAGCTCTACCATCATTTTACGGCACAGCAGCTCATGCAGGAGCCGTCGGCAGTACTCACTGACAGCCAGCCTATGACGGTGGTGATGAGAACGTTCGACAAGACCCGTGCCGACTATCTGCCTGTGCTCGATGCCGACGGACACCTGAAAGGCTATCTCTCGCGTGAGCATGTCTATACCCAGTACCGTAAGATGGTGGCCGACATGAGTGAAGACTAATGTTATTTACAATTTGATAATTTACGATTTACAATTTGTATGCGTAAGGAAGATCTTAGAATAGTCTTTATGGGTACACCGGAGTTTGCGGTGGCAACCTTGAAGGCGCTGGTGGAGAATCAGTACAATGTAGTGGGTGTGGTGACGCAGCCTGACAAACCGGTAGGGCGTCACGGTTCGCAGTTGCAGGCTCCTGCCGTAAAGCAGTATGCGCTGGAGCAGGGGTTGCCCGTCCTGCAACCTGAGAAGATGAAAGACCCTGACTTCGTGGAACAACTGCGCTCATGGCAGGCCAATCTGCAAGTGGTTGTGGCTTTTCGCATGCTGCCCGAAGTGGTCTGGGCCATGCCCGAGTATGGCACGTTCAACGTGCATGCCGCCCTGCTGCCCGACTATCGTGGTGCCGCTCCCATCAACTGGGCCGTCATCAATGGCGAGACGCAGACGGGTGTCACTACCTTCTTCCTCGACCACGACATCGACACGGGGCGCATCATCCGTCAGAAGACTTTCGACATTCCCGACTCTGCCGACGTGGAGTATGTCTATGACGGGCTGATGCACTTGGGAGCAGAGATTTGCATAGAGACACTTGAAGATATTATTGCTGCCGACGGACATCCTGCCTCGCTCCCTCAAGACGAGACCAAGGCCGTGCATGCTGCTCCGAAATTGTTCAAGGATACATGTAGGATAGAGTGGGGCAAAACGGCCAAGCAGGTCTATGATTTCATCCGTGGCCTCTCGCCAGTGCCTGGGGCATGGACGATACTGAAAGCCCCTGACGGTACGGAGACTATGCTGAAGATATATAAGGCCCCCTCTATCGTCCACCAAAAGGGAGAGGCTACACAAGCAGAGGGAATTATCTCCCGTGACAAGAAGCATCTCTATATTGCATGCAGCGATGCACTTTTGCAAGTGGAAAGCTTGCAGCTGGCAGGCAAGAAACGCATGGATGCCGCCTCGTTTATGAACGGAATGGCAGATATTGATAAATATTCTGTGGTATGATATAATAAATGCAAGGTCAGTGGCGTTATTTAATTGTAAATCAATTGTTAAATCATAAATCCATGTGGCCTATGCAAATATTTACGCTCGAAGAAATGACACCAAGTGAAAAGGTGATCAAGTTGATTAAGCAAATTGCCCACACCTATCGTGTGACAAACCATCAGGCGTACTGTCTGAATTAATCTTAGATCGAATGACGAAAGTATCTCCATCTTTGCTCGCGGCCGATTTCCTGCATCTCGACCGCGAGATTGCCATGATTAATCGCAGTGAGGCCGACTGGCTTCACCTGGATGTGATGGACGGCATGTTCGTGCCCAACATTTCCTTCGGTTTCCCTGTCTTAGAAGCTGTTGCCAAGGTGTGCCAGAAACCGCTCGATGTGCATTTCATGATTGAGAAGCCCGAGCGCTATATCGCTCAGACTGCCCGTTTGGGGGCTATGATGATGAATGTGCACCAGGAGGCTACCGTGCATCTTCACCGTACGTTGCAGGAGATTCATGCTGCCGGCATGAAGGCAGGCGTCACGCTGAATCCTTCCACTCCTGTTTCTACACTGGAGGATGTTATCGGTGATGTGGATATGGTGCTGCTGATGAGTGTTAATCCTGGCTTTGGCGGACAGCTGTTTATTGAGAACACTATCCAGAAGGTGCAGCGCCTGCGCCGGCTCATCAACGAAAGTGGCAGCCATGCCCTTATTGAGGTCGATGGCGGTGTGCAGGACGAGACGGCTTCCCGCTTGGTAGCTGCAGGCGTCGATGTGCTGGTCAGCGGCAGCTATGTCTTCAAGGCTGCCGATCCTGAGGCGGTCATCCGTTCATTAAAGCAGTTGTAGCAGATCTTTGATGTAGCTGCGTTCCCAGTCTTGCAGGTGGAAATGCTTGTCATCATAGAGTAACAGGTCAAGGTCGATGGGCACGATGCCGTGGCGTCGCAGTTCAGGTGTGCGTCCCAGACTTTTCTCAGTATCCTTCAGTCGTGACGTCAGGTCTTCACTGCTGAGCGTGGTCTCGGCACTGACCAGCTGGTTGATATAGAAGCGGCCAAAGTGCTTGCCCATAGGATGCGTCCATTGCTCAGGAGTGAACTTTGGCAAAGAAAGAATCTGTGTGAGAGCCTCACGGGCCTTACACAGATTCTCTTTTTGTTCGTGGTTGCTAGCTAAGGATATGAGTACGTGATGCATCTCAATTTCTCTTGGCAATACGGTCCTTCACCTTGAACACGTAGGCATCGATGGTGGCGATAGCTACGATGTTCATTACGTCGCGCACCGATGCTCCGAAATCCACAAAGTGTATGGCTTTGTTCAGTCCTATCTGGATGGGACCGATGATCTCGGCATCAGCACCCAGCATCTGCAGCATCTTGTAGCTGGAGCGTGCCGAGGTGAGGTTGGGGAATACTAGTGTGTTCACGTCCTTGCTCTGTAGTCGGCTGAAGGGGTACTGCTCGTCGCGCAGCTCACGATCTAGTGCGAAGCCTATCTGCATCTCACCGTCGATGGGCAGGTCGGGGTACAACTCATGCAGCTGCTCCACGGCATGTTTCACCTTCAAGGCGCCATCGCTCTGTGAGGATCCGAAGTTTGAGTGGCTCACCATGGCGATAACAGGTTTCTCATTGAAGAAACGCACGGCGGTGGCGGCCAGCTTGCCTATATCTACCAGCGTGTCGGTGTCGGGATTCTCGTTCACCAGCGTGTCGGCGATGTAGAGGGTTCCCTTGGGAGAGTTGATGATGTGCATGGCGCCGAAGTGCTGGTACTCAGGGCGTATGCCGATAACTTCCTTCACCACCTTCACTGTGTTCGAATATTTTGTGTAGAGGCCAGTGATAAAGGCGTCAGCTTCTCCTGTTTCCACCATCATCATGCCGAAATAGTTGCGCTCGAACATCTTGTCGTTGGCTTCCTGGAAGGTATAGCCGTCGCGGCCGCGTTTCTCGGTGAGGATACGTGCATAGCGCTCGCGGCGCTCCTGTTCCGAGGGGTGACGCAGGTTCACAACCTCAATACCTTCTAATGAGAGGTCGAGACTCTTGGCCATTTTGGCTATCACCTCGTCATTGCCTAAAAGAATGGGCTGGCAGATGCCTTCTGCCTTGGCCTGCACGGCAGCCTTGAGCATGGTGGGGTGCACACCCTCGGCGAAAACCACGCGCTGCGGATGGGCGGCGGCTGTGGCATAGAGCTTCTGCGTCAGTTTTGTCTCCTGTCCCAACATCACCGAGAGCGAGTCCTTGTACTGCTCCCAGTTTTCTATCTTCTTACGGGCTACACCGCTGTCGATGGCAGCCTTGGCAACGGCGGCGCTTACTTCGCTGATGAGACGGGGATCGACGGGTTTCGGGATGAAATACTCGCGTCCAAAGCGCAGGTTGTTCACTTTATATACGTCGTTTACCACGTCGGGCACAGGCTGCTTCGCCAGGTCGGCGATGGCATGCACGGCTGCCAACTTCATCTCTTCGTTGATAGCCGTGGCATGCACGTCAAGTGCTCCACGGAAGATGTAGGGGAAGCCTATTACATTATTAATCTGGTTGGGATAGTCTGTGCGGCCAGTAGACATCAGTACGTCGGGACGGGCATCCATCGCATCCTCATACGAAATCTCGGGAACAGGATTGGCCAGGGCAAAGATGATAGGGTCTTTAGCCATGCTTCGAACCATATCTTTCGACAGCACATTACCCTTTGATAATCCGACAAATACATCAGCACCGTTCACGGCTTCCTCTAATGTATGGATGTCCGTGCGATTAGTGGCGAAGAAGCGCTTCTGTTCATTTAGGTCTTGTCGCTCCGTGCTGATGACACCCTTTGAGTCGAGCATCACAATATTCTCCTTCTGAGCGCCAATGGCCATGTAGAGTTTCGTGCACGAGATGGCAGCAGCACCCGCACCGTTTACCACGATGTGCACCTTCTTGATATCCTTGCCGATGACCTCTAGTGCGTTCTTCAGACCAGCGGCGCTGATGATGGCCGTGCCATGCTGGTCGTCGTGCATCACGGGGATGTCGAGCGTGCGCTTCAGTCGCTCCTCAATGTAGAAGCACTCAGGTGCCTTGATATCTTCAAGGTTGATACCGCCGAAAGTGGGGGCTATACGCTCCACGGCCTCGCAGAACTTCTCAGGGTCTTTCTCGTTTACCTCGATGTCGAAGACGTCAATGCCACCGTATATCTTGAACAGTAGGCCCTTGCCTTCCATCACAGGCTTGCCGCTCATGGCGCCGATGTCGCCCAGTCCTAAGACGGCAGTACCATTCGAGATGACGGCTACCAGATTACCTTTATCTGTATATTTGTACGCATCGTCAGGATTCTGCTGGATCTCCAAACAGGGATAGGCCACGCCAGGCGAGTAAGCCAGCGAGAGGTCGGTTTGCGTACGATAAGCCTTTGTGGGCTTCACTTCAATTTTTCCCGGTCGGCCGCTCTGATGATAGGCCAGTGCAGCCTCTTTAGTAATCTTTACCATATAGTCAAGTTTTGTTTTTGTGTGCAAAGGTACAAAAAATTCATAATTCATAATTCATAATTCATAATTATTTTATACCTTTGCACGCAATTTTGACTAAGATGAATCAGGTAGCACGCACATTTATCTTTGTAGGACTGATTGTTATCATCCTGCTGGCGCTTCACTTCTTGCCGAAACTGAGTATCGGTGAGACGGAGCTCCGGCGAGTGAATGTGCTTAGCGACGTGCTGCCTGAGGTGCTGGAGGATGACCTTGATGCCGTGCCCGAGATTCCAGATGTGCCGCAACCACAACTGGCCCAACAGGCCATCACCCAACCTCTCCCTGTAGGAAGGGAAGGAGATACCCTGTCCAATGACATGCTATCTGCAACTCCTTTGCAGGATAATACTCAAGCTCAATCTCTCCCAGAAGACACAAGTGTACTTGCCCAACAGCGTGATAGTATTTCCTCCACTCCCTCACAAGGAGGAGCAGTGGAGGGGACGTCCATCCTCGACTATTCTCAGGGACGTGCTGGCGGCATGTACCATTTCTATCAGGCGCTGGCCAGTGTGCGGTCGTTGGGACGCCCAGTACGTGTGGCTTACTATGGCGACTCGTTCATTGAGGGAGACATCTTTACTGCCGATCTGCGCGAACTGCTGCAAGACCAGTTTGGCGGCAATGGCGTAGGATGGGTGGATTGCGCCAGTCAGGTGAACGGTTTCCGCACCACAGTAACCCATAACTATAGCGGCATTCACGAGTATGAGGTGGTGAAGCGTCCCTTCAGCGCTTCCAACCAGGGCATTGCCCAACGTTACTTCACGGCCAACGACGGTGCCCGCATGACTTACAAGGGAACGAGAGCGAAGAAACATCTGTCGCAGTGGGATCGTGCCATTTTCTACCTGCGTACGGGTGGAGGACTGACGCTACGCACCACCTTGAACGGCGATACGACGGTGGTAGATACCGTAGTTGGCTCGCAGAACCTGCAGACCATTGTGAGAACTGCAGGTTTCGACCCGAAGGATTCACTACAGCGAGCCCGTTCCATGACCAGCGTGAGTTATCAGGTGACGGGCATCGGTAGCGGCACGCTGCTCTATGGTGTGGCGTTGGAGCCTGTGGCAGGCGTGGTGGTCGATAACTTCAGTATGCGTGGCTCGGCAGGCTATACGCTCTCGCAGATTCCCGCTGCCACGCTGGGGCAGTTTGCCGTTCAGCGCCCCTACGACCTCATCGTGGTGCACTATGGTCTGAACGTGGCCAATAGTCGTCAGGGCAACTACTCGGGCTATACGAAACAGATGGGGCAGGCCATCGACCATTTGCACCAGGCCTATCCGCAGGCCAGCATCCTCGTTGTCAGCATGCCTGACCGCGACCAGCGCACCGATGCAGGACTACGTACGATGAGAGGCGTGGAGCAGTTAGTGGCCTATCAGCAAATTATGGCCAGCGACCATGCTGTGAGTTTCTTCAACCTCTTCCAGGCGATGGGAGGGCGCGAGAGCATGAAGAGCCTCGTAGATCGTGGGCTGGCTAACAAAGACTATACACACATCAACTTCAGGGGAGGCAAATATCTGGCCAAGCTCCTCTTCGATGCCTTGATGGCAGGGTATCATAGCTATGGCTTTTAGGAGTAGGTGATAAGGAATAAGGAGAAAAGTAAATGATTGAGAATATACTACATCAGCTGACATACAACCCTGACGAGCCGCTCATCTTCTCGTCGGGACTCTTCCTCTTCCTCTTCTTGGGTTTCACGTTCTGCTACATGCTCCTGCAGCACACACGGACGTTGCGCCTGCTTTTCGTGGCGGCCTTCAGCTACTACTTCTATTATAAGTCGAGCGGCTTCTACTTCTTCCTGCTGGCGGTGGTCACACTCTCCGACTTCTTCATTGCCAAGGCCATTTCCAAGCATAAATCAAAATGGCTCGTAACGTTGTCCCTCGTCATCGACCTCGGACTGCTGGCCTATTTCAAATACACTAACTTCTTTGCCGGCATGTGGGCGCAGATGGTGGGGGCAAACTTCCAGCCGTGGGATATCTTCCTGCCCGTAGGCATCTCGTTCTTCACCTTCCAGAGTATGTCGTATGTCATTGACGTCTATCGTGGCGACCTGAAGCCACTACCGTCGCTGCTTGACTATGCCTTCTATGTATCCTTCTTCCCGCAGTTAGTAGCAGGTCCCATCGTGCGTGCCCGCGACTTTGCCCCACAGATCCGTAAGCCCTTAGAGATTACGCAGGAGATGTTTGCACGTGGTGTGTTCTTCATCATGATAGGTCTGTTTAAGAAGGCAGTCATCAGCGACTATATCTCGCTGAATTTCGTCGATCGCATCTTCGACAATCCCTCGCTTTACAGCGGCGTGGAGAACCTGCTGGGTGCATATGGCTATGCCATGCAGATCTATTGCGACTTCTCTGGCTATTCCGATATGGCTATCGGCATTGCCCTGCTCCTTGGTTTCCGCTTCCCCATGAACTTCAATGCCCCTTACACCTCTGTGAGTATTACCGACTTCTGGCGGCGCTGGCACATCTCGCTCTCCTCGTGGATTCGCGATTACATCTATATCTCTTTAGGAGGCAACCGTAAGGGTAAAGTGCGACAGTACATCAATCTCATTATCACCATGCTACTTGGAGGCCTGTGGCATGGTGCCAGTCTGAACTTCGTGGCGTGGGGTGGCATGCATGGCGTGGCCTTAGCTATCCACAAGTGGATGCGCGAGAACATTTTCCATCACGACAAGCACTACGTGAGCCGAGGTGTCAAGAAGGCACTGGCCATTGTGCTCACTTTCCATTTCGTAGTGTTCTGCTGGATATTCTTCCGCCATCACACCTTCGATGCCTCCTGGACAATGATCACGAAGATCTTCACCGATTTCCATCCCGAGCTGTTTGTGCAGGTAGTGACAGGCTACTGGGTGGTGTTCGCCATGATTCTTTTCGGCTATGTCACCCACTTCATTCCCGACCGTTGGAACGAAGCCTGTGTCACCATCATCCGTAAGGGCGGGGTAGTCTTAGGGGCCCTGCTTATCGCAGCTGTTATCTATATTGTCATTCAGGTGAAGAGCAGCGAGATTCAGCCTTTCATCTACTTCCAGTTCTGATGTGATTGGGATTAATTGAAGAAGTTCCACGAAACGCCGAGGTGAAGCACTGAGCGGTTCAGTGGATAGTGGGGCGTGAGGAACGACATACGGTCGAAGTCTTTGCCTGTGACGTTGGTCATCATGACAAAGAAGCGGGCATGCTTCAGGTGGAGGTTGGCATAGACATCGACGAAGGGGAAATTACCTAATTCCATGCGGGTATCGGCATTCTGCTGCACGGCAAACTGGTTGAGCTGTGGCAGGAAGTCAGGAGCGTAGTACTTAGTGAACCAGGTGCCCGAAGCGCCCATCTCTACACTCAGCACATCAGCGATTCTGAACTGGAGGTAGAGGTTGGTGAACACATTGAGCTTAGGCAGAGGCAGCACATCCTCTTCGTTTGAAGTCTGGAAGGTGACGATGTTATCCCAGTGCAGGGGACCGAGGCGCATGCGCTGGTCGAGCTGTGCGGTGAGCACGGTGATTGACGCATCGTGCTGCTGGAATCGAGCTGTCAGTCCTGTGCGGTTCTCGTCGTCGATGGCGTAGCTCATGCCTAAGTAGGTATAGTTCTCTATCTCGTCGAGTGCCACGCGTAGGCTGGTGTTCGTCTTCTCATAGGTTAGCCGGCCCTCCAGGTGAGTGTGCGTTTCTTTAGAGAGGTCGTTGTCCCACCACAGATGCTTGGAGTGATATCGGCGCTGCAGGAAGGTGGGGTTCAGGCGGTGCATGTAAGCACGGGCATCGAGGCGCACGGTATCTCCCAGAAGGGGGAAGTTCAGGTCGCCACGGGCATCGAGCTTCAGCTGTCCAGCATCTTCGCCTGCCACCCATGCCTCGGCCAGCAAGTCGTAATGTAGGAGGCTACCCTGAGTCTTAGTAAGCTGTCCGCCCACGCTGATGCTGTGTTCCGTCCAGCGGTGCATATAGGCAGAGTCGTTATCAAGGTCGGGCATGTCGAAACGCCGCAAGTCGTGAGTCACGAAACCTTTCAGTCCTGCTGCGGCATACTTGTTGAAGCCTTCGAGCATGGCGATGGCCAACGTGTTCCTGATAGCAAGCTGCTTGGTCTTGTCGTAGATGGAGTCGCCGCTGTAGCCGCCGTTGGGCTTTTGGTCGTAGAAGGTGTCGGCATAGTAGTCCTTGGGAGAGTAATATGCCTGATAGATGCGGTCGTGGTTAGTGACCTCTGCGGTATGTATGAAGCTGGTGACGGGCACGAACTCGCGCTTCATATACAGGTCGGCTGTGTCAGTCTGTGCCTGAAGGTCGGCATGGATAAGGCTGTCGGCCATCTCCTTCGAGGTGACGCTGATACGGCCACCTATGGAGTCGGAGGCAAGAGCTGTGAGGGAGTCGGTGCCTAAGGAGTCGGGTAGGGCAACGACGGGTTCTGTACCAGCTATCTTTGCATCGTCGGGCCGGCCTGCAGGAGCATCTGCCGTGATATTATTCTTCTTGGCCTCTTCATCGGCCTTTTTCTTGGTTTCTATTTCTTCCTCGGTCATGGGCACTTTGCGATAGAAACCGATGCTATAACGGTGTGTGAGGAAGAGGCGCTGGTGGTTGTTGCGGTTCCAGTTGGATGACAGTACGGTGGGAATCTCGTTGTCGGAGTAGCTCTCTGTGAACAGCTCGGGATGGGTGATGTAGTTATCGTTAGTGATGCCTCCGTTTTCATGGGCTTTCTGGTGCCAAGTCTGAGCGAGTACGTGCATCTGGTAGCGGTCGCCTAAGTGCGAGGCATAGAACGAGGCACCGAAGTGGGAGTTATTCTGGTTCTGATAGTAGCCGCGCGCATAGCGGTAGTCCAGGTCGAAGCCAATACCAGTCCGTTTGCCGGCATTCACGGCAAAACGGGCGTCGAGCAGGTCTTCGCCGTTGGTCTTGTCGCCACAGCTGCCGTAGCTCAGGTTAGTGATGGGCGAGAGGGTGTTGGTGAAGTGCCATTCGTCGGGCTGGCGCAGCACCTGAGTGTAGGCATCGGTGAAGAGGAACTGGGTGGTTGCGCGGCGGTCGGCAAAGATGCGTGACTGCCGTGCCGTGTAATTCGAGCCAACGGTATTATACTGGCCATACATACCTGGACCCATCGTCGATTGCGGATAGAGGTGGGGCATGGTATCGACCTCCACGGGGCGTATGTCGCCGAAGTGACGATCTACCGTCCAGGAGTAGATGCCCTTCGGCACTTCCTTCGTCTGCTTGGTAGTGTCGCTATTGTGGGGATTGAAGCTGCCGTTGCGTCCGTCGCGCTGCGAGAAGCTGCCGTCATTGTCCATCTCCTTCAACGACTGGCTGCTGGCTGCAACGGGCAGCAGCGCCAGCATCATCAGGAGAAGAATATGCTTGACAGAATGCTTCACTTGTTTTTCTACCCTCAGATTTTAAAGATGCGCAGGAACAGCTCTACGAACTTGAATACCAGCGACACGATGAGCACCCATTTAGCCGTGTCGTGATCTACCTTAAAATAAATAATGAGGCCCGCAATGGCTCCCACCATGAAGATGATGTTCAGCCATAGGCGCAACGTACGTGTGCGGCTGCTGTCGCGGAAAGGCTCCAGATTATGGCGCTTGGGTCGGTTGGCCATCGCCTCATCCACCTGCTGCTTAATCTCTTCGTCAGTCATCTTACTCCTTTACTCCTTACTCCTTTTCTCCTTACTCCTTCCTTACTTCAGCAGCTCTGCAAACTTACGGAACAGATAGTCCTTGCGGTCGATGGTCTTGCGGCGGAACTTGCCATAGGCCTTCGAGAGCTTCGTCTGTTTCTTGTTCAGACCATAGCGGTCGATAATCGATTCCTCGGCCTTGAAGGTCATCGGACTGCGCTCCTCTTCGTAGAGATAGATAATGCGCGTCATCTTCACCTTGGCCTGTCCGTCCTGACAATCAACAATGAGATTGTAGAACAGGCGGGTGTAGTCGAACTCCAATGCTTTCTTCTTGAAGATGAGCTGCTCTTGGTAGTTGCCAATAATCTGCAGTTTGTCGGGGTCTTCCAAAGCAATCCTGCTCTGCTCATACTGCCCCTTCTCTTTGACCACCTGCTCCATGTAACCGAGCAGGATGTCGTAAATCTCTCTGCCGCTCTTGCCGGGAGCCTGAATGGTGGTCTCGAACATCACCACACCATCAACTACGGGCACGGCTCCAGCCAGATATTTCTGGTCGGCATTCACTTGCTGTGTAGCCTCGGACTGTTCCCAGGCATTGTCTTGCGCTGCGGCTGCGATGGGCAGGCTCATCAGCATGGCTATCAGTAATCTTTTCATTGCTTTTATTCCTTATTGTTAGTTTACGAGTGCAAAATTACAAAAATATTCATAATCTTCCGCTTATAATTCACAAATATTTTGTATCTTTGCAGAAAAATTGCTATAAACACTATCAAGAAATGCACATCGTCGTCGCAGGAAACATTGGCAGCGGCAAATCAACGCTCACGAAAATGCTGGCTCGCCACTATGGCTGGGAGGCACGTTACGAGGCCGTGGTAGGTAATCCCTATCTGGATGACTACTACCGCGATTTGCACCGCTGGTCGTTCAATCTCGAGGTCTATTTCCTCAAGGAGCGCTTCCGCGACCTCATCGACATTGCCAAGACCGACCATACCGTCATACAGGATCGCAGCATCTTCGAGGGTGTCTATGTCTTCATGGAGAACAACAAGGCGATGGGCCATCTTTCTGAGCGTGACTATAACACCTTCATGGAGCTGTTTCAGCAGATGATGACGGTGGTGCGCGTGCCCGACCTGATGATCTACCTGCGGGCTTCGGTGGCCCATTTGGTGGGGAACATCCAGAAGCGCGGCCGTGACTACGAGCAGCAGATGCAGCTCGAATACCTCGAGAACCTGAACCGTCGTTACGAGGACTTCATACAGCATAAGTACCCTGGGCGCGTGATGACCATCGACAAGGATGCACTCGACTTCCAGCACAATCCCCGTGACTTCGCCCAGATCGTGGATCGCATCGACCGCACACTTTTCGGCCTCTTTAGCCCCCTAAGCCCCCTAAGTTAGGGGGGTGGGGGTCTGAACATCCTGATAACATAAAAAGTAACATGAATTACTCAAACCATCCTGTCACAAAAGATTATATAACCAATAATATTAACTTAACTGGTGCTAATGAACGTTTGTTCAGACCCCCAACCCCCTAACTTAGGGGGCACATAAGAACATGCACATCGCAATAGCAGGAAACATTGGCAGTGGCAAGACCACGCTCACCAAGCTTTTAGCCCACCGTTATGGTTGGACGCCCCGTTTTGAACCCGTTGACAACAACCCCTACCTGGCCGACTTCTATGCCGACATGCCCCGCTGGTCGTTCAATCTTCAGGTGTATTTCCTCAACAAGCGTTTCAAGGAAGTGGTGGAGATATCGAAGTCGAAGGACACCATCATCCAGGATCGCACCATCTTCGAGGATGCCTGTATCTTCGCCCCCAACCTGCACGGGCAGGGCATGATGAGCGACCGCGACTTCGACAACTATCAGGATTTGTTCCGTCTGATGATGTCGTTGGTGAAGCTGCCCGACCTCATGATCTACATCCGTGCCAGCATCCCCACGCTCGTGGCGCAGATACAGAAGCGTGGCCGCGACTATGAGCAGACCATGCGCCTCGACTACCTGCAAGGCTTGGAGCGTCGCTACGAGGAATGGATCTCCGGTTACGAAGGACAGCTCATCGTCGTCGATGGCGACCACTGCAAGTTCGGTGAGAATCCCGACCATCTGAAGCAGGTCACCGACATGATCGATGCTAAGCTCTACGGCCTGTTCCCTATGGAGTAGTAATCACTTTTGCTACGAATCATTTGACTAATGTAGCCGAAAAAATGGAATGCAGATGAAGCAGACAGGTGTTCTTGGCCTCTTGGCACTGATGATGGTGCTGCTGCTCGCCGCCTGCGGCGAGAGCCATGAGGCGATGCTCCGGCAGCTGGAGGTGCTGGAGCAGATGAACCGTGCCGACTCGGTGATGACCAACGACTCGCTGGCCGAGGCCCTCACCACCTATTTCGACAGCCACGGCACCGCCAACGAGCGCCTCCGTGCCCACTATATCCTCGGCCGCACCTATGCCGACATGGGCGAGGCACCCGCCGCCCTCAACGCCTACCTCGACGCTGCCGACTGTGCCGACACCACCGCTGCCGACTGCGACTACCACACCCTGAGCCGCGTCTATGGACAGATGGCGAATGTGTTCTATTGGCAAAATCTGATGGAAGATTATATTGACGCATGTGACAAGTCCATTGTGTATGCCTGGAAGGACGGTGATACATTGCAGGCACTGAATGTAAAAGTCCATGAAATAGGGGCATATAATCGATTAGAGCAACATGATAAGGTAATAGCGACTTTTGATGATGTATATGACAAACTTCTACAGACTTCTGGAGTTGAGTATGCCGCTAAGTTCTGCATTTTACCTGTCTATGCACTTTTAGAAAGGGGTGATTGGGAGAAAGCAAAAACATATATTAGTATCCTTAAGACAAAATCTGGCTATTTCGATTCTGATGGAAACATTGAAAAAGGACGAGAAGGCTACTATTACTATATAGGAATGTATTATTTGCTGTTACAGCAAACAGATTCTGCCGAATATTATTTCCGAAAAGAACTATATTCAACGTTAGATGTCGATAA
>CAJOFE010000038.1 GCA_905233825.1 uncultured Prevotella sp.
AGTAGTCAATTCAAATCGTCACCGTCAATTTTCTGCTCTAAAACTCTATATTTAAGTAATTTACAAACATCTCTGCTATTATTTAGTGGACACTAGTGTACAATTATCATTATGGACAAGAAAGAAAGCAAATACATCTCCGTGAGCTACCAGCTCTACTCTATCGAGGCCGACGGCAGTAAGCACCTGGAAGAGCAGACCCAGCAGGGCAATCCCTTCACGTTTATCAGTGGCTTCGGCTTCTCGCTCGACGGTTTCGAGCAGCGCATCGTGCCCCTGCAGCCTGGCGAGAAGTTCGACTTCACGCTGACTCCTGCCGAGGCTTTCGGCGAATACATGGAGGATGGTGTGCACAAGATGAAGCGCGAAATCTTCACCATCAACGGGCATTTCGACCACGAGAACATCTACGAGGGAGCTGTCATCACCCTGATGGACGAGGACGAACACCGCTTTATGGCTCGCGTGATGAAGGTGGATGAAGACGGCGTGACCATCGACACTAATCACCCGCTGGCAGGCAGCACGCTACAGTTTACAGGCATCGTACTGGAGAACCGCGAGGCTACGAACGAGGAGATTCAGCACATGCTGAACCACATGAGCCACGAATGCAGCGGATGCGACGACTGTGAGGGCTGTGGCGATGAGCATGAGCACAAGCACGAGGGTGGATGCGGATGTGGACATTGCCACCACTAAGTTAGGAGTTAGGAGTAAGAAGTAAGGAATAAGGAGTTTATGCGCAATACATTTGGAAATGTCTTTACGCTGACCACCTTCGGCGAGAGCCACGGGGCTGCTGTGGGGGGAGTGGTTGATGGAATGCCTGCCGGCATCGACATCGACCTGGACTTCATCCAGAACGAGCTGAACCGCCGTCGCCCAGGGCAGAGCAGTATCACCACCTCGCGACAGGAAGCCGATCGAGTGGAGCTGCTCAGCGGCGTCTTTGAAGGGCGTTCTACGGGCTGTCCCATCGGCTTTATCGTGCGCAACGAGAATCAGCACTCGCAGGACTACGAGAACCTGCGCACGCTGTTCCGCCCGTCGCATGCCGACTTCACCTATCATTATAAGTATGGTACGCGCGACCATCGTGGTGGAGGCCGCTCGTCGGCACGCATCACACTGAGCCGTGTGGTGGCAGGCGCTTTGGCGAAGCTGGCATTGCGACAGACAGGCATCACCGTGCAGGCATACACCTCGCAGGTAGGTAGCATCGCCCTGGACCGTGACTACCGTCGCTACGACCTATCGCTTACCGAGACAAATGCCGTGCGCTGCCCCGATCCTGAGAAAGCTGCCGAGATGGAACGACTGATACAGACCGTGAAAGCCGAGGGCGACACCATCGGAGGAGTGATTACCTGCGTGGTGAAAGGCTGTCCTGCAGGACTGGGCGAGCCGGAATTTGATAAGCTGCACGCCGCCTTAGGACACGCTATGCTGAGCATCAACGCCGTGAAAGGATTCGAATATGGCGAAGGATTCGACGGCGTGAGTCAGCGCGGTTCGGAGCAGAATGACATCTTTATAAGTGAAAAAGTAAAAGTGAATAGTGAGAAATTTGCCATTCCCTGTTCGCTTAAGACTAACCACAGCGGCGGCATACAAGGTGGCATCAGCAACGGACAGGATATCTATTTCCGCGTGGCCTTCAAGCCAGTGGCTACCCTGCTGCGCGAACAAGAGACGGTGGATATGGAAGGAAACGCCACCACGTTCACTGCCCGAGGACGCCACGATCCCTGTGTGCTGCCTCGTGCCGTTCCCGTAGTCGAAGCAATGGCCGCAATGACGCTTTTAGACCACTTTTTACTCTCAAAAACAGCCCGCTTTTAGAAAAAATTCACTTTTGATGCAAAATTCTCCCGAAAAATTTTGCACTATTGGAAATTTTGACTATCTTTGCACACGCAATAAGGGCTTGTGAAAGTCTAAATTGCTTTAGTTAAGTCTAGTTTAGTTTTTGTGTTGGTTGAGGGCTGTCAGTTGGCAGCCCTCTTTTTCCTACCAGAAGACAGGCTATCAAAACATGGAACGAAACAATCATTCAATTAAAATAAATAATATGATGAGAAAACTACTTTTTACTGCTTTCCTGATGCTATCGGCTCTTAGCATCCACGCTCAGGATGTCCAGTCGCCTGCTGCTCCCGAATTGGAGTTTGTCATGCAGCTGAAGGTGACACTCGGCGAATCCTACTCAGTAGGCAACACGCCACGCGGCAGGCGCAACGTCGTCCCCATTACGGGCGGCACTTTTGAGGGACCTAAACTGAAGGGTACGATTCTCAGTGGCGGTGCCGACTATCAGATGGGCAGTGCCGACGGCAGCCGCACGGAGATTGAAGCGATCTACAGCATCAAGACCGACGATGGCTACTACATCCATGTACGTAATCGTGGCATCATCGCCACCGAGAAAAACGACCAGGGAATGCCATCGTTCTACTTCAGGTGTGCCCCACAGTTGGAGGCTCCCGCCGATAGTCCCTACGCTTGGATGAACAATGCCCTCTTCGTCTGCGCTCCTGCCATGTCTGCAGGGTTCAGGGGCATTGCGCTGAACGTTTGGAAAGTGAAATAACCGCAACAACTACCCCACTCTATTCAACAACAAATAAAAAACAAAGAGTATGAAAGTAAAGAATATCTTCGGCGTACTGGCCATGACCGTACTGATGGCAGGCGCTCCCGTGACCCTGACCAGCTGTGATGATGATGACGTGACCACCATCGTCAGCATCCTTGACGCACTGCTGAGTACCGACGACCTGAATGGCACTACTTGGGCCAACTATCAAAGTGCTTCTGACGGCAGCCAGTACATCGCCCTCTTGATAGGCTTCGGCAACGGACAGGTGGAACTCTATGAAGACTCCTATGTCGATAAAGATGGCACTGCCATCTTGCAGAGCGGCACCTACACGCTCGACACGAACAACAACACGCTGACGCTGAGCCTTGACACAGGCACACGCCGCTACACAATTACGGAATTTAAGGCAAACAGCTCGATGACGCTGACCTACAACGGTAAGACCATCCGCCTGGTGCCCTACACTGGCTAATCAATCACACCGATAATTTCTTCAACTGACTTGACGCCATGAGCGTCGAGCCAGTTGTTGATACCGTCGCGCACCTTAATGGTCGTAGTGGGATCGATGAAGTTGGCCGTGCCAATCTCTATGGCGGTGGCTCCGCACATGAGAAACTCGATGGCATCTTTGGCAGTCATAATGCCACCCAGACCGATGATGGGAACCTTCACAGCCTTTGCCACCTGAAGCACCATACGCAAGGCGACGGGCTTCACGCAAGGGCCACTCAGTCCACCAGTACCAATGCTCAGCACACGGCGACGACGCTCTATATCGACGACAGTACCCATCAGCGTGTTGATAAGAGAAACGGAATCGGCACCAGCAGCCTCTACGGCACGGGCAATCTCGGCAATATCAGTCACATTGGGCGATAGCTTTACAATGAGTGTCTTCTTGTAGCGTTCGCGAACGGCCCTGACCACACTCTCGGCTCCGGAACAGGTGACACCGAAAGCCATACCGCCGTCCTTGACATTGGGGCACGAGATGTTCAGCTCGATGGCAGGTACACGTTCCAAGGCATCTACACGTGCGGCACACTCGGCATAATCGTCTGGCGAAGAACCACTTACATTCACGATCCACGCCGTATCGATGTCCTTCAGTTGTGGGTAGATGTGCTCGCAGAAATAATCAACGCCCTTGTTCTGCAGACCCACGCAATTGAGCATACCCATAGGCGTCTCGGCCATGCGGGGATAGGCGTTGCCCTCACGAGGCTTCAGAGTAGTTCCTTTCACGATGATGCCGCCAATCTGGTCTAACGGCACGAAGTCCTGGAACTCCAGCCCGTAGCCGAACGTCCCAGAAGCAGTCATCACAGGGTTCTTCAAGTGCAATGCACCAATATTGACGTCTAATCTTGCCATAACAGTTTCTTGATATTAAATACAGGCCCTTCCTTGCACACGCAGACATGCCCAACAACAGTATTTTCCACACAACACAGGCAGGCTCCTAAACCACAGGCCATCAGGTTCTCTAACGAGACCTCACACTCAATGCCGTGTTCACGGGCATAACGGGCCACAGCTTTCATCATCGCCGTGGGGCCACAAGTCTGAATGAGGCCAAACTGCTCATGAGATAATATAGAGTGATTGGTCACAAAGCCCCTCTCACCCGCAGAACCATCTTCCGTCGTGGTCATCACCCGCCCGTATTTCTCGAACTCGCTGAGCATCAGCAAGTCATCCTTCGTACGGGCACCAAGGAGGAACGTCGGCTTCACGCCCTGCTCACAAAGTACTTTTCCTAAAAAAAGCAAGGGAGCCACACCTACGCCTCCACCCACCAGCAAGATACGATATAAAGCGGTATCTCTGCTTTGAAGCGAAAAACCATTACCCAACGGCAACATGCAATTCAGACGGTCGCCAGCCTTCAGTGAGGCCATCCAACGGGTGCCTTCGCCCACAACAGCCACCAACAGCCACAACTCGTTTTGCACGTAATCAACGAAATTGATGGAAATAGGGCGACGGAGGAAGGTAGATGGTGAACCATCAACGCGCACTTCTACAAACTGTCCAGGCTGCATAAGAGGCAAAGGCTCGTCGCTGGTCAGTTTGATCAGCACATAGCGTGCATGAACCTTCGTCACAGATCGCACCGTCAGGTCGAGAACATATTTCTTGAGTGAATCCATAAAAAACATTACCTTTTACATTCAACATGCAAAGGTAATGTAAAACTATTAAAGAAACAAATTTTTATCAGAAAATCACTTCTTCGAGGGAACAAAACTCTCCCAAGTCTGATCATCGTAATAGACTCTGATTTCTGTTACGTGTCGTTTCGGCTTGTCAATTATTTTCATTTCTTCGCGCACCAAATTTGAAGGTGTTGTCCTTACACTATTATAATAAGAAGTCGCCTTAGGTGCAGATTGTGGGGTAGGAGTAGAGGTAGAATTGAAATCGATCATTGATTCGATTACCTGACCACCCCCCGAACGAGCATTTTCTGGTGTCTGAACCAAGTCAGCAGAGAGGGGGGAAGCCTGCTGATACATGTCACCTGTGCCAAAGAGTAGCCAGTCGGTACTGATGTCAGGAATTTTCTTTTTAACAGATTCCACGATGTTAATGGTTGGCCGCGTGCGGTCGTTGAAGATGCCACTAAGGGTGGCTGGGGTAGTGCCGATGAAGTCGGCAAACTCTTGTTGAGTCATGTGTCGTGACTCCATGATCTGTCTGATTCTGTCTTTCATACTGTTTATTGTCGTCATTTGACCATTTTGAGGGTTTCTTCTTTGAGTTTACAAAGGTAAAACATTTTTTTGAGATACGCAACAAATTCAAAGAGAAATTTGAAAATACATAGTTCAAATATGTTGTTTCAAATTTGTAAACAGAAACAAGAAAAATGCTTAATTTGTACTGTAGATATGTAAATATGAATTTTGTAAATCAAAATAAAACAAAGATAATAATTAGAATAATCTATATAATTAACTGGGAATCTGCAAGATAATACGATTCGAATTCTTAAATATAGGGCAGTTGGGAAATATTTGCATTTAATTCGAAGGATTAGGCTTAAGCAAATTGTTCATATTCGCACAATCTAACTGATTTTCAACAACTTATTATTATCCGTATCGCTTTGTATATTTATTGATTTAAAGTTTTAAACGACTGATTTGGGTTTAAATATTTGAACTTTTATAGCCTGAAACATGTATTTATGTTTGCAAATATAAAGGTGCAAACTTTTCATTTTGTAAACGGATGTGGGGTGTTTAATTCTTTAAAGTTCACATATAGAAATGCAAAAGAATGCTAACGTTAAATCCGGAAGAGGCCAAAAACGCTAAAATCGTCATAGCTTAAAAATTCTGCACGACGATTCAGAAAGCTGAAAATTTTCGAATTTTGAGAGGGGTTATTTTGCTTGAAACGCTTGTAGTTATCGGCATTTAGGGTCAAAAAAAGCACCCTTCGTGAGTGCTTATTCTAGAAAAGATATGGGTGAAAAAGGAGCTATTTTAGTGCAAAATGTAAAAAATCAGTTCCTTCATCAGCTCCCCTGGAGGGGTATTCAGGTTATCCAATCCCTTACTTTTGGCGTCTATTTCGCGTAGTTTACCAATAATCTGCATCACTTTCATTCCAGAGTAGTTTCTCATGCCAGTCATGTAATCTTTGGCAGCCCACGGATTTCGCAATTCAAGCCACCCTGCAACAGCCTCCTGGCTCTGCTTTTGAGGTGAATAATGAGCAATCATCAGATTCTGGAAGTAATTGAAGAGCAACGGGAGAAAAGCATAGAGACTACCTGCTTTCGGATTTTTGTCAAAATAATTGATAATTTGATTTGCCTTGAAGACGTTGCGATTCACGATAGCATCGCGCAGTTCGAAACCATTGAAATCTTTGCTCACCCCTATTTGGTCTTCCACCACTTGAGGTGTCACTCTCCTATCGTTGGCCGGCAAAGAGATGAGCACCTTATCGAGTTCGCTGGTAAGACGGCTCAGATCGGAACCGATGGCATCGGCAATGAGTTGGGCAGATTTGGGGTCGATGCTCACTTCGCGCTGCCTCAGATAGCTCTCGATGAACTCTGGCAGCTTGAATTCTTTCATTTTCTGACTCTCGAAGAGAATTCCTGCCTGCTGGATGGCCTTCACATATTCGCGTTTACGACCATCAATCTTGCCATTCTTGTGACAAATCACCAAAATGGTGCTGGCTAATGGTTGTTTCATGTATTTCTCCAACGCATCCGTCTGCTTGATATTCTGCGCCTCTTTCACGATGACCACCTGTCGCTCAGCCATCATGGGATATCTCCGTGCAACGTCGGCCACCTGCGAGGCTGTGACGTCGCTACCAAAGAGGATAGTCTGGTTAAAGTCGCGTTCCTCAGGCTGCAGAGCGTTCTCTGCAATATAGTCGCAGATCTTGTCGATATAGTACGACTCATCCCCATACAGGTAATACACGGGGGCAAACTTACGCTCCTTCAGGTCGCGCATGATGCTGTCGTAGGTCACATTTTTCGTCTCTGCCATTGGTCAGTTGAAATCTTTTTTGTAATTTTAAGCTTCACTTTTAGGCACTTCCGCTCGGAAAATTGCAAATTCATTTGCATTTTCTCTCACTTATTCGTACCTTTGCAGGTGCAAAGTTACAAAAAAGATGGAAATAAACCTACCTTCCTACGAAATAAAATTGCGCGAGAAGAGCGGAAAACGTGAAATATTCGATTTTCTGCGCCGTCGCTACGTGGCGCTGACGCCTGAGGAGTGGGTGCGCCAGCATTTCGTTCATTTCCTCGTAGAGCACAAAGGCTATCCAAAAGGACTTCTCGCCAACGAGCTGGAACTGCGCGTTGGCGAGAAGCGACTACGCTGCGACACCCTATTATATAATAATGTGTTGCAGCCAAAGATGATTATCGAGTACAAGGCTCCTGATATTTCCATCACACAGCGCGTCTTTGACCAGATTACGGCCTACAACATGTTGCTGCATGTAGATTATCTCGTCGTTTCCAACGGCATGCAGCACTACTGCTGCCGTATGGATTACGAGCACGGAACCTACGAATTCCTCAAGGACATTCCCAGCTACGAAGAGCTATAGTCTTACGCCATATCGTTGGCGTCAGTAGCCTTCTTCGAGGCTGCACTCTTGCGAGCGCCCGTGCTACGACGGCGACCCTTCTTCTCCTCGCCAGCGGGCTTATCTACCTTAACGCCAGCCAGTTCGGGATCGATGAGGATGCGACCGCAATATTCGCAGACGATAATCTTCTTGTGCATCTTGATGTCGAGCTGACGCTGGGGCGGAATCTTGTTGAAACAGCCACCACAGGCGTCGCGCTGCACATAGACGATGCCCAGTCCGTTACGGGCATTCTTGCGGATGCGCTTGAACGAAGTCAGCAGACGAGGCTCTATCTTGGCCTCCAGCTCGTGGGCTTTCTCGCGAAGTTTCTCTTCCTCCGTACGAGTCTCGTCCATAATCTCATCGAGCTCGCTTTTCTTCACGTCGAGGTCGCCCTGCTTCTCTTCGAGGATGGCAGCAGCGCCGTCGAGCTCCACGCTCTTCTCGTCGATACGACGGTTGGCTTCGCTAATTTTCTTGTTGCAGAGTTCAATCTCCAGGCTCTGGAACTCTATCTCCTTGCTCAGGGTGTCGAACTCACGGTTGTTGCGCACATCGTTCAGCTGTTGCTTATAACGCTCCACAGTTGCGTTAGCCTCGATAATCTCGCCTTTCTTCTGAGAGATGGCACGCTGGAACTCGTCAATCTCGGCCTTGATACGGTCGATACGCGTAGTCAGGCCTTCAATCTCGGCCTCCAGGTCTTCCACCTCTAAGGGCAGCTCGCCACGCAGGGCTTTCTTCTCGTCGATGGCCGATAGGGCCGTCTGCAGCTGGAAGAGGGTCTTCAGTTTCTCCTCTACCGACAGGTCTGTAGGATCTTTCTTTGCCATAATCAAAGCCCCCCTCTTATCCCCCAAAAGGGGGAGGCCGTCATCGGGGGCATGGGCCTTACATATATAATATTGGATTCGTATTTGTTTCTGCCAGTTCGCAACGCACGCCTGGGCACTCACGCTGGATGATGTCGCGCAACAGTTCTTTGGTGAAGTGCTCGCTCTCGTAGTGCCCCACCACGCATATCTGCAACTGCTGTTCATAGCCGAAATACTGGTGATAGTGCATCTCGCCCGTTAGGAAGGCATCAGCACCTTTGGCAACGGCCTCGTCGAGGACGAAGTCACCTGCTCCGCCACAGATGGCCACACGACGTATCTGTCTGTTTAGCAGTTCGTTGCACATGGCACTCTGAGCCTCCAAGCGCTCCTTTACGTGGGCAATGAAAGCCCGAGCCTCCATAGGTCGCTCCAACTCGCCCATCACCCATTGGCCCTTCTCTTCAGCACCATCGCCGAAGCTGACATCCTTCAGCCCCAGCCGCTCGGCAATCTTGAAGTTCACGCCTCCAGGGGCATTGTCCAGATTGGTGTGCATCGAGACGACGGCGATGTCGTTCTTGATAGCGCGACGAACGGTACGTTGCACATCGTTCAGGTCAGCCACCTGCTTCAGCCCACGGAAAAGCAACGGATGGTGACTCACCACCAGGTTACAACCCTTCTTCGCGGCCTCTTCCACGATGGCCTCGGTCACGTCCAGACACAATAATGCCCCTGAAACCTCCGCCTCTGTCAATCCAATCTGCAAGCCAGCATTGTCCCAGCTTTCCTGCAGCGGCAGGGGCGCGAATCGTTCAAGGGCTTCCAGCACTTGCTTTATTTTCACGCTTCTACGTCGTTTTTGGAACTGCAAAGTTACGACTTTTCTTCGGAATTTCATCACTTCCCAGCCGCTTTTAAACAACATTTAACACTAACGAACACAGTTTATTTAGGCACGGATTAACACGGCCTTATATTGCATTTGTAAACATATTTGGTCGTAAAAACAGAGCTCTGAAAAAGTATGAAATAGAACGTAAAAAGCAGAAGAAACGTCTTTCCGAACAACTTCATGCGTCTAAAATGAATTTAGAACGGCGCTAAATGAAAAGAGAACGCCATTTCCACCCCTCGAAATGCCTTCTTCTTGCCCCAGAAACGGCATTTCTAAAGGCGAAAAACGGCCTCTTTCTGGCGTTTTTGAGGTACTTTTCGAGTCCCTTCCTGGGAGTAAAAATCACAAGACATTCATCCTCAAAGAGTTACGAACATCGCTCAGATTTGCTCATTTCAGAGCGACGGATACTTTCTTTGCAAAGAGCCTAGTTTTGAGGGTAGTTAATCGATAGTTTTGTAAACTACTTTCACAATGCAAAAACACATTCGAGCGAATTCAAAATTCGCCCGAATGGAGTATCAGAATCTGCAATTAGATGACCACTACCACCCTCTCAGACTCTCCTGAGCCTCCACCTCGTCCTCCACATCATCAGGCAGTTGGGGGAAAAAATTGAAGCCCGTGCGACGTTCCACCTCATCCACGCTGGTGGCTTGCTCGCGCCAAGGTTGCGAGCTTCCGTTGTTGCGAAATACGAAGCCGATGGCCCTCGGCTCAGGCTCTTCGCGATAGACCACCTTGAAGAAGCCTGTGGGCACTCGCACCTTGTTGCGCCCCAAGAAGCGAGCCTGGTCGCCATCTTCAAACAAGGGACCACACACGATGGTCACCTCGCCGAAACGACGAGCCCACTTACGACATTGCATCTCCAAATCGTTCCAGTCCTCCTTGTTCAGCCCGTGGTTCTGGGGACAGATGTTCGTCAGCAAGAACGACTCCTTCATCGCCCCCTCGTCCCACTTGTTATCGCCAGCCGGACACATGTGACCACGATCGTAGCGCGAGTTGTAGAAGTCCTGGAAGGTGGCGCGAGGCTCAGGCACGTCGAAGTCCTCCTCGAAGCGCTCATTCTCACGCAAGTTGTCGCCATAGCTGTGCTCCTTCGTCAGCGTCCAAGCCACCCAGTTAGGCGTGCGAGTCTGCTTGTTGTAGCTCGTCACATAGCCCTTTCGCGTCAGCATAATCTCGCTCACTCCTCGCCCCACCCTCTGTTTCAGCAGGTCGATGGTCGTGGGCTCTGCAGTCTGTACTTGCTGCGCCCGTCGGCCATCATAGAAAGTAGGCGTACGCCCCTCCCCTTCCTTCGTCTGTCGGCAAGCCGTCAGCATCGCAGCCAACAGCAAAATGCCTAATATTAATTGCTTTTTCATCATCTTCGTTTTTGACGAGCGCAAAGGTACGAAATTTCTTTGAATCCCGAAAGGAATTAAGGGAAATTTGAAGAAATTGCTCACTAACAGAAGTCTGTTTTACCACCCTTTTAAATCTTAAACTTTGTTAAAGTAAATGCCTTGTTATGTTTTTCTTGACAAATGATATTCCCTTATTGGCAAAAAAGCTATAACTTTGCATAATTGTACAAAATGTATTTAGGTCGTTTTGGTTGCCTTTCAAAAAAGAATTATGAGTAAGATTATCATGATAACGGGCGGACAACGCTCAGGAAAGAGCGAGGAGGCTGAGCGACTGGCGCTGAACCTGAGCGAGCGGCCTGTCTATTTAGCCACAGCACAAGTGCTGGACGAGGAGATGCGTTATCGCGTCACCTTGCACCAGCAACGGCGTGGCCCGCAATGGACGAACATCGAAGAGCCGCTGCACCTGAGCCGACACGACCTGAATGGGCGCGTGGTGCTGATTGATTGCCTGACGCTATGGCTGACGAATATGTTCTTCGAAGAGACCTATGATGGCGACGTGGAACGGGTGTTGCAGGCGGCAAAAGAAGAGTTCGACCGTCTTGCGGAACAAGACGCCACGCTGATTGTGGTGACCAACGAGATTGGTCTGGGCGGCACCAGTGAGAATGCTCTGCAACGACGGTTCACCGACCTGCAAGGGTGGATGAATCAGTATGTAGCTAAGCAAGCCGACGAGGTGGTACTCATGGTGAGCGGAATACCTTTAAAAGTTAAGAGTTAGGAATGAGAGCCTTTAAGATAGAGCGACCCAACGAGGGGATGCGGGCAGACATACAGCAGAAAATCGACAACCTGAACAAGCCAAAGGGCTCGTTGGGGCTGTTGGAGGAACTGGCCATGCAGATATGTCTGGTGCAACAAACACTGGAGCCACGCTTGCAGCACCCCTGCCATTTGCTATTAGGCGGCGACCACGGCATCGAGCGCGAGGGCGTCAGCGCAACACCACGCGAGGTGACGTGGCAACAAATGGTGAACTTCACCCGTGGTGGTGGCGGCGTGAACATGTTCTGCCGTCAGCATGACTTCAAACTGCGCATCGTAGATGTAGGCGTGGATTACGACCTCTCCAAAGTGACGGGTATCATCGACCGCAAGGTGGCCCGCGGCACTCGCGACTTCCTCTATGAGCCCGCCATGAGCGAGGAGCAACTGGAACAAACCATCAACGTGGGCATCGGCTTGACTGATGATTGCTATCGCGAGGGCTGTAACATCCTGTGCATTGGCGAGATGGGGGCTGCCAACACTTCACCCAGCAGCATCTGGATGAGCCTCTTCTGCAAAATACCACTAGCTGAGTGCATTGGTGCTGGCTCAGGTCTCGACTGTCAGGGCATTAGCCACAAGCAGCAAGTGCTACAGACAGCACTCGACAGGTTTGAAGACTATAGAGGGAAGACTACAGACTATAGACTACAGACTATAGACTTTAGAAGAGAGACTATAGACGAGAGACTACAGACGATTCGGTATTTCGGAGGTTTCGAGATGGTGGCAGCCATCGGGGCGATGCTACGTGCGGCTGAACTACGGATGCTGATAATGGTCGATGGTTTCATCATGACGGCCTGCGCGCTGGCTACCTGTCAGCTATATCCCGAGGCCCGCGACTATATGATCTTCGGCCATTGCGGCGACGAGAGCGGCCACCGCCGCATGCTCGACTTCCTCGGCGCGAAGCCACTACTTAGCTTAGGGATGCGCTTAGGCGAAGGCACGGGAGCCCTCTGCGCCTACCCTATCATCGATTCTGCCGTGCGCATGATGAACGAAATGAACAACTTCCAGAATGCAAAGATTACGAAATACTTTTGACCGACCTTGGGCGGCGTTTATCTTTTTCACTCGCTTGCCGCTATGGCGTATGCACCAGCCGCAGAAAGAGTGTTACGACTCAGTCGTCGAGTGGTGGCCGTTAGTGGGCTGGCTCACGGGAGGCGTGATGGCCGCCGTGCTGTGGTTCGGTTCGCAGGTGCTACCTTGGAGCCTGACCGTGTTGGTTGCTATCACCGCACGCCTGTTGCTGACGGGAGCGCTGCACGAAGACGGGCTGGCAGACTTCATGGACGGTTTCGGTGGCGGAGGCAACAACCGCCAGCGCATCCTCGACATCATGAAGGACTCGCACATCGGCACCTACGGTGTATTAGGTCTGATCATCTATTTGGCACTGCTTTTTACGGCTCTCCACTGCCTGACTCCGCGGATAGCAGCACTTACCGTACTGGTCGCCGATCCCTATGCGAAGATGCTGGCCGGACAGGTCATCCAGATGATGCCCTACGCCCGTACGGAACAGACGGCGAAGTCGCATACCGTGTATCGCCGCATGAGCACTGCATCGGCCCTGTTGCTGGCCGTGCAAGGACTGCTTCCTATTGGACTTTACCTCTATTATTTCAGGGATATGATTGACTGGGAATACATTATCTTCGTGCCTTGCGTGGTGATGTACTTCCTTTATCGCCTTATCTGGAGCCGACTGCGAGGCTACACCGGCGACTGCTGCGGTGCGCTGTTCCTACTTGTAGAACTCACCGTATATCTTACCCTTACCTGCATTTGCAATTCTTCCACCGTTGTCCTGCCTTAGTTTTTCCCCGTTCTACCGTTGCTTACATGGGTGAAAGCCCGATTAAGGTGCCTTCTAATTGATTTTTGCGCCTACGCAAAATGGTTTACGCGCCTACACAAAATGGTTTACGCGCCTACGCAAAATAGATGTCAGGATTTCGGCTTGATGGTTCGCTGACGCACAGCCTCGAAAAGAAGGATGGCTGCAGAAACAGAAACGTTGAGCGAGTCCAGGCGACCCAGCATGGGAATGCGGATGTGGGCGGTAGCAGCCTCTCGCCACTGCTGAGTAAGACCCGTACTCTCAGTACCCATCACGATGGCTGTTGGACCGCACATATCAGTATCGTAATAAAGCTTTGAGTCCTGCAACTGGGCAGTGAGAATCTGTATGCCCTGCTGTTTCAGGAAGGCGATACACTCCTCACTGGTGCATGCTATGGTAGGCACAGTGAAGATTGCACCGATACTGGAGCGGATAAGGTTGGGATTGTAGAGGTCGGTAAGCGGGTCGCAGACAATGACGGCATCAGCACCGGCGGCATCAGCCGAACGCAACACAGCTCCCAGATTGCCTGGTTTCTCCACGCTTTCCAAAACAACAATAAGAGAAGCCTCACCCTCAGCCGCTCTCCGACCGGATACGGGAGAAGACACCTTAAGGTCTGAGAGCGTGAGACACCGTTCTTTTACAATAGCAATGACACCTTCAGTAGAACCACGATAGGCAATGCGCTCGTATAGAGAGGGAGTGAGGCAATACCTCCCCTTTATCCCCTCCGAACGGAGAGGGAATGGATGCTCTTCTTCATTGAGGAGCTGATCCAATAACATGCCTGTCTTCTCCCCCTTCCGCTCGGAGGGGGTAAGGGGGAGGTAGTATAGTTCTTCTATCTCATAGCCAGCACGCAAGCAATGCTCCAGCTCGCGGCGACCCTCCACCACGAAAAGACCTTCCTGGCGGCGCAATTGCGACTTCTGCTGAAGGGCCAGCAGGTGCTTGATACGGGGATTCTGTGCACTCGTAATTTCCATAACGACGACAAAGGTACAAAATAATTATGAAATATACGCCAAATATATTTGGTTTTTCACTCGGTTTACACTACCTTTGCAGGAAAATAGCAAAAACATGAACAGAAAGATAGATATTTTCATGCCGTCGGGCGATGAGCAGACGGTAGCTTCGCTCACAGAACAGCTGAAGACATGTCCTGTGGTAAGAGCCATCATACAGCAGAAGATTGAGAACCTGCCCTCAACTGGCACCATGCGCGATATCGCCGCACAGGCGAAGGCCGACTATACTGTCGTGGTGACAAAAGCCTCCCCATTGCTCTTGGCCGAAGGTGCCTTAGAGCGCATGGCCCGTGCAGCCGACGATAGCGGTGCCGCTATGGTGTATGCAGACAGGATGGAAGAAAAAGACAGAAAAGTGGAGAAGCATCCCGTCATTGACTACCAGTTGGGTAGCATCCGCAATGACTTCGACTTCGGCAGCATGCTGCTGATGCGTACCTCGTTGTTGAAACAATGGGCACAGGAGAGCGCAGACACCGCCTATCAATATGGCGGTCTCTACGACCTACGCCTCTTCCTGAGCCGCAAGGGCGAACTCTTGCACCTGAATGAGTATCTCTATACGGAAATAGAAACCGACCTGCGGCGCTCGGGTGAGAAACAGTTTGACTATGTAAACCCCGCCAACCGCGCCGTGCAGATTGAGATGGAGCAGGTGGCCACGCGCCATCTGAAGGCTATCGGCGCCACCATCGACACGACTGCCTATGCCGACGTAGATTTCGATGAGCAGCCGTTCCCCGTTGAGGCCTCGGTTATCATTCCCGTCTATAATCGTGTGCGCACCATCAAGGACGCCGTGGAGAGTGCCCTCTCGCAAAAGACTACCTTCCCCTTCAACGTCATCGTAGTGGATAACCACTCGACGGACGGAACAGGGGAGGTCTTATCGAAGTGCAAGGTACGAGAATTGATAGTCCTCACTCCTTCGCGCACAGACCTCGGCATTGGCGGCTGCTGGGACATGGCCATCAACGACCCGCGTTGCGGACGCTTCGCCGTGCAGTTGGATAGCGATGACCTATACTCCTCGGAACAGACCTTGCAACGCATCGTCGATGCTTTCCGCGAGCAACGGGCAGCAATGATTGTAGGCTCGTACCGCATCTGCAACTTCCAGTTAGAGACGTTACCGCCGGGTCTTATCGACCACCGCGAGTGGACGGACGAGAATGGCGCGAACAATGCCCTGCGCATCAACGGTCTCGGAGCACCCCGCGCCTTCTTCACCCCTCTGCTGCGCCAGATCCAGCTGCCGAACACCAGCTATGGCGAGGATTATGCAATGGGGCTGGCTTTCTCAAGACGCTATCGCATCGGACGAATTTATGACGAGCTGTACCTATGCCGCCGTTGGGAGGGTAACAGCGATGCCGCGCTGAGTGTGGAGCGCGTGAACCAGAACAACCTCTATAAAGATCGCCTGCGCACGATGGAGATTCTGGCTCGTCAGCGTATGAACAGAGAGGAAAATGGGGAGCAGAGAGAGGAGAGTACGCCATTGGAGCGTTTCTTCGACCGTCAGTTGAGCCAGTGGCCCGAGACCTTGCAACGCTATCGTGACCTGACCGACGTACAGACGAAAGAACTGCCCATCAATCAACTGACATTGATGGCACAGTATAACCCTGCCCGCATGCGTTCGACAGGTGCCAGCATCACCAAGCAGGCACTTGCAGCGCGACCCTGTTTCCTCTGCGAAGAGAACAGGCCGAAAGAGCAGCTTTCACTCTCCACTTATCATTTATCACTTTTAGTAAACCCCTACCCCATCCTGCCCATCCACTTCACTTTGCCTACCAAGCAGCACCAGCCGCAACGTATCAAGCCCCTGTATGGCGACATACTGGCCCTGCTGGCAAAGCATCCTGAGCTGACGGTGTTCTACAACGGGCCCAAATGTGGTGCTTCGGCTCCTGACCATGCCCATCTGCAGGCAGGCATCGCCCAAGGCCCGAAAGGTAGCGTGCTGCCCTTGCAACGTGACTGGCAACGGCTGTCGCGCAATCTGACGACCATCCAACAGCCTTCCGACGACGCGCTGTTAGCCATAGTGGAAGACTATCCCTGCACCGCCCTCGTCATCCGCACGAAGGAACGGAAGGCATCAGAGCGGCTCTTCGAACAATTATACAACACTCTGCCCATACCCGCCGACGAGCCAGAGCCGATGATGAATGTCATCAGCTGGTGTGAGGCCGACAACTTCCTGACCGTGGTGTTCCCACGCAAGAAGCACCGTCCAGACTGCTACTACGCCGAGGGCGACGAGCAGCTAATGGTTAGCCCAGGGGCATTAGACATGGCTGGTCTGATTATCACCCCTCGCGAGGAGGACTTCAAGAAGATTGACAGCGAGAAGGCCGTAAGCATCCTGCAAGAGGTCAGCCTCACCCCCAACCCATCTCCAGAGGGAGAGGGAAGCGACTACTCTGATATAAACGACTCCTTTGGCAAGGCATCTTCTCCCCTCAAAGGGATTGAGGGTGAGACAGTTTCAGTCGGCATCGTCAGCGGTCAGCGCATCGACTTCTGCCTGAACGGCAAGTACCAGGCTAAGGGCGAGAGCATCGAAGGACCGCAAAGCGTAGAGCTGACCGAGGGCGGCCTATTGTGGCGCGGCCAGCAATATCAGGAACTGCGATTTACGCCACTCACCACTTCGCTCGACCGAAGGGCGCTTGCTACTGAAGGGACGCAAGAACATTTACCACTCACCTCTTCCTTCACTCTGAATGACGTGATTATAGGCAACGGCTTCCATTGGGAGCGCCACGAAGCCCAGACCTTCCTCGGCACCCTGCGGTTGATTGTAGAGGCCGACAAGGTACTTGCTATCAACGAGCTACCCGTAGAGGACTATCTGGAAAGCGTCATCAGCAGTGAGATGAGCGCCACGTCGTCTTTGGAGTTGCTGAAAGCCCATGCCGTCATCAGTCGCTCGTGGCTGCTCTACCAGAAGGAGAAAAGGAGTAAGGAAGTAAGGAGTAAAGAAAAAGGGAACGGCTTCTTCTCTTTCGTCAAGAAGGAAGATGAACTGCTACGCTGGTACGACGGTGGCGAGCACACGCTGTTCGACGTCTGTGCCGATGACCATTGCCAGCGTTACCAAGGAATAGCCCCCTTCTGTGGGAGGAAGGAGGGAGCTGCCAAGGAGGCTGTCCGCCAGACGCGTGGTCAGGTGCTCGTCTATGACGGAGCATTATGCGACACCCGTTTCTCGAAATGCTGCGGTGGACGCACCGAGGAATACCAGTACTGCTGGGAGGACACACCGAAACCTTACCTACAGAGCGTGGAGTGTCCCTGGTGTGACACCCACAACAAGGACATCCTGCGACAAGTGCTGAAGGATTATGACCAGGAGACCACCGACTTCCATGACTGGACGGTGGAGTACACCCAAGAGGAGCTGACACAACTGGTAAGCCGCAAACTAAAAATGGACCTTGGCGACATTGTTGACCTCATTCCCCTGAGCCGAGGCAAGAGCGGACGTATTTGGCGACTGCAAATCGTGGGCACCATACGCTCGTTTATCATCGGCAAGGAATTGGAGATACGTCGCGTGCTCAGTGAAACCCACCTCTATAGTTCGAACTTCGAGGTGGAGAAAGTCCCACTCACCTCTCCCCATTTCGTCCTCCATGGCCACGGTTGGGGCCACGGCGTGGGTCTCTGCCAGATAGGTGCTGCAGTGATGGGCCACGAGGGCAAGAATTACCGCGACATCCTCTTACATTATTATCAAGGAGCAGAAATCAAACAACTTTATTAAATTAATATGGAAAAGAAAAGAAGCCCGTGGGCATGGATTCCCACACTATACATTGCCGAAGGCCTGCCCTACGTGGCCGTGATGACCATCTCAGTCATCATGTACAAACGATTAGGCATCTCTAACACCGACATTGCCCTCTACACCGGTTGGCTCTACCTGCCGTGGGTCATCAAGCCCTTCTGGAGCCCCTTCGTCGATCTGGTGAAAACCAAGCGCTGGTGGACGGTGACCATGCAGCTGCTCATGGCCATAGGCTTTGCCGCCATCGCCCTAACGCTGCCAACGTCGCTGGCCTTCCAGTTGTCGTTAGCTGCTTTCTGGTTAGTGGCATTCACCTCAGCTACCCACGACATTGCCGCCGACGGATACTATATGCATGCGCTCGACTCTCACGAGCAGTCGCTCTACGTGGGCATACGCAGCACTTTCTACCGCATCGCCACCGTAGCCGGACAGGGTCTGCTGGTCATTCTTGCAGGCTTCCTTGAAGAGAGCACCGGCAACATATCACTGTCGTGGACCATCACCATGGCTATCCTCTCGGCACTGATGCTCGCCGCCTCGCTCTACCATCAATACATTTTGCCACATCCCATCAGCGACCATCCCACGCAAGGCGTGACAGCCAGTAACATCCTCCATGAGTTCCTAGACACCTTCCGCACCTTCTTCACAAAGCCAGGTGCCCTGATGGCCATTCTTTTCATGCTGCTCTACCGCCTGCCCGAAGCCCTGTTAGTGAAGATGGTAAGTCCCTTCCTGTTGGATCCCATAGAACAGGGAGGACTGGCACTAACGACCAAGGAGGTGGGCGTGGCCTATGGCACCGTAGGCATTATCGGCCTGACCATCGGCGGCATTTTGGGCGGCATTGCGGCAGCACGCGGCGGACTGAAGAAATGGCTATGGCCCATGGTGCTAGCCATCACCCTACCCGATCTGGTCTATGTCTATCTGAGCTACGCCCAACCTGGTAGCCTGCTACTCATCAACACCTGCATCTTCATCGAACAATTCGGCTACGGCTTCGGTTTCACCGCCTACATGCTCTACCTCATCTACTTCGCCGAAGGTCCGCACAAGACAGCTCACTATGCCATTGCCACCGGCTTCATGGCATTAGGAATGATGCTGCCTGGCATGATGGCTGGTTGGTTGCAGGAAACCATCGGCTACCGCCACTTTTTCATCTGTGCCGTCATCTGCTGTGCTGTGACATTCCTCGTCTGTGCCTTCCTGAAGATTGACCCACAATTCGGAAAGAAGAAAAAGGAATAATGCAGAAAAATGGCTATTTCTTTGGCACTTTGATAAAAAATATTTAATTTTGCAAACAGAAATCTACAAATACTATTACTCCTATGAGAAGAATCTGCAATTATATCATAATGCTGGTCACCACGATGACAGCCATGATCACCTTCACCAGCTGTGAGGACGAGGATGACTACATTGCCCAGCAATTGCGCAACGGCGACTGGCAAGGCTATATCGGCGCCTACTATAGCGACCGCTGGGGCATCAGCGGCAGCACATACGCGACGGTGATGCGCTTTGAGTCGCGCGGCGAGTATTACACCAGCGGCCGAGGTTATGAGCTGAACTACAACGTGAACTCGCCCCACCGTGACTATGCCTGCTCGTCGTTCAAGTGGTTCATCGTCGATGGAGAGATCACGCTGCTCTACGATGACGATGTGTGGACGCCCATCTATATCATCGACTATTCGCTGAGTAGCAGCTGGTTCCGTGGCAAGATATACACTCCGACCAACCAGCGCATCAAGTTCGGATTTGAGAACATAGCTTATGATGACTGGGAGTACTACCGCACTGGCAACGGCCGTTATGGCAACTACGGTGATTTCGACGACCCTCGCTATTTCCATGCACGTGCCATGGATAACGTGCCCTTCATTGACCGCACTGACATTGCCCGCGAGAAGAGTGGCGAGCCGGAAGCCATCAGTGTGGCCAGCGGCGAGTTTGCCAAGGCCATCAGCGCAAAGGAGTAAGAACAGGGAGTCACGCCTATGGCTATCTTTAGTAAGCAGAAGAAAAGCGAATCGGAGAATACCCGGCACTGGGACAGACTTGTGACCCAGATTATTGATGGGAATGTCATTCCTGTCATCGGGCCGGAATGGCTCGTCGATGACCAGCGTGGCAGCAATCCCCACCAGATTCTCATCAACGACCTGGCTGAAGCCTACGAGCTGCAGGCCAGGCCTGTTTCCTTCTCTGAACTGCTCTACGATAAGGACTTCCCTGCCAGCGACCGCAAAAACATCTATGCCATGCTGGGCGAGGCCTTCGAGCAACCGCTGTTCCAGCCGTCGCAGGTGTTGCGCCGGCTATTGGCTTCGAAGCGTTTCCCCTTCGTCATCACCACGTCCTTCACGCCTGTGGTGGAGGATATCATGCGCGAGGTGTGGGGACAGAGCCTGCGGGTGATGAACTTCAGCAACGACCCCTCGCACAATGATGATATCAAGACTCGTGCCGACATTGAGCGCCCTACTGTATATTATATGTTCGGGCGCGTATGCTCGTCAGAACATAAATATGTGGTCACCGACTATGACATGCTCACTTTCTGCAAGGCGTGGCTGTCGTCGGCCGAGCGCCCCCAGAACCTCACTGCCGAGCTGCAGAACAAATACCTGTTGCTGCTGGGCAACAACTACAGCGACTGGCTGAGCCGCTTCGTGTGGTTCGCCCTGAAGCAGCGCTTGGAGTCGCAGCCTATGGGCCTTGTCGTGGATTCTCAGGCCGATGAGAGCCTGATGCAGTTCATGCGCCGCATTGATGCTTTCGTGCAGAATCTTCCCGAAGAAGTCATTGACAAGATTGAGCAGATGCTGAACGAACGCGAGCAGCAGGACAGCCGTTTCAACAAAGCCCCCACAGGCACCGACGTGTTCATCAGTTATTCACGGGCCGACTCCGAGGTGGCAGCCATGCTCTACGACCTGCTTTCAGCCCGAGGACTGAAGGTGTGGTACGACCGCAACAGCTTAGGCTACGGCACCAACTTCATGAACGAGATTATTGCCGGCATACGCTCTACCAAGCTCTTCGTGCCTATCATGACCCGCAACATTGAGGCACAGAAAAACGAATACCACCCCTATCGCACGGAGTGGCAGACAGCCATCGACATGGCTTCGGGCTACGGCCGCAGCTTCATCATGCCTGTCAGCGAGCAGGGCTTCGACTTCTACGGCAGCAATGTGCCCGACGCCATCAAGGCCTGCAATGCCTTCCTCTACAATGCTTCGGCTCCTGACTTCACCGCTTTTGCTGACGAGATAGAGAAAATACTGAACTCCTTATAGTAATGTATCCGGCGGACAGCCGCCATCATCATACCTATGAACAGACAGAACCCCTGGAAAGGCCTTGATTCCTATAAAGAATCTGAGAAGCTCTACGGTCGCGATGACGAGGTGGAGGTGCTCATGAGCCGCATTGAATACAATGTGCAGACCGTGGTCTATGGTCGCTCAGGCATCGGAAAGTCGTCGATTCTCAACGCCGGCATCTTTCCCAAGGCCAGGCTGGCAGGCATGATGCCGGTGGCCATACGCCTGTTGCACACCTCTGACAAGGAAAACCCCACAGAACCCTATATCGACCAGATACGCAAGGCCATCGACAACGAGCTGCTTCGCTTGGGTGGTAATGCCCGCGAACTGGTGCCACACGCTGAAGGCCATGCCGAGACGCTGTGGGAATATCTGCACCGCCATACCTTCAGCATCGAGAACCGACCAGTGCGCCCGCTACTCGTGTTCGACCAGTTTGAAGAAATCTTCACCCTCGAGAAAGACCATCACCGTGTGACCGACTTCTTCGCAGAACTGGCCGACCTACTCAACGGCATTACCCCCGAATACCTGCAAGAGAGAACGTCCTCTTCATCCGCCGAGACAAGCACGGCACCCGCCGGGGGAGCCAACATCTTTGCGGGCATCAAGCGCAGGCAGGCAGCACGCCAGGCCGCCTATCTCGAGACCGACGAGTTCAGAATCATCTTCTCCCTGCGTGAAGACTACCTCTCCTACTTAGAGCGCAACACGCTACACATCCCCTCGCTGAAGATGAACCGCTACTGCCTGCAGCCCATCAATGAGGAGCAGGCCGCCACCATTATCATGGACCCCGTGCCCGGACTGGTAAGCGAGGAAGTTGCCATACTTATCATCGAGAAGATAACAGGCGAGACGGGATTCCATCTCGACGGCCGTCCCAACATTTTCGTCGATAGTGCCATCCTCTCGCTCTACCTCAGCCGTCTCTACGCCATGCTGCCCGAGGGAGCAACGGCCATCACTGCTGACATGGTGCAGCGCTTCGGCGACAATATCATCCAGGACTTCTACCTCGAAGTCATTGAGAATGTCAGGCCGCAGACCGTAGAATACTTAGAAGACAACCTGCTGAACAACGAAGGGCGACGTGAGAATATCTCCGTCTATAACGCCACCCATTTAGGAAACGTCAACGAAAAAGAACTACACTATCTGTGCGACGAGAAGCGCCTGCTGCGCCGTTTCTTCTATGGTGGCGACATGCGCATAGAATATATCCACGACATCCTGTGCCCCGTCATCAAGGACCGTCGCGACATCCGCCAGATGCTGCGGGCTCAGGAGGCCGAGCTGCAGCGCATGCAGCAAGAGGAGCAGCGCAAGCGCGAAGAGCTGGAGCGGAAAGCCCGTGCCCAGCGCAAACGCTATGCCACATGGCTCATCGGCGGCGGTCTGCTGTTGCTCTTCCTCATCGGCCACTGGTTCTACGGCTACTACATGGACGAGATGGACTGCATGGCCTACTACCGTTCCTTCACACAGGTGAACGGATGGCCCGTCGGTGTAGGCGAAAAGCTGTCGCCCAGCGAAGTGCAGCATTTAGCCGTGAGCTATCGCCTCAGCAAGAAAGGACACCGCAGCAGCCGTCCCTTCGACATGGTCGAGGTGATGAGCAACGACGAAGGTCTGCTGCATAACAACATGCGTACGCCGCTGGTAGATCTCAGCGAGGTGAGCGACCGCCATGCCCATGACTTTGCCCAGTTGCTCAACACCACGAAATACTATAAGTACAGCTCTACGCAAGGCAACAGCGATGATGTCCGTGTCACCAAGTATGAAGCCCTCGACAGCAAGGGAAAAGTGCTCTACATCGTGACCTACTTCAATGCCATCGAGCTGCGCGACAATGCCGACGTTGCCGTAGAGGCTCCTTTCCTGTGGGCCGTCTATACCGATGCCAACGGTGCTCCGCTGAAGATGCGCGACAATGGCGTCGATCGCATGCAAGTGTTCCTCGGGCCCAACGGAGAGGAAGAGAAATACATGTTCTTCGATGAGAACGGAGCCCCCAAGACCAACGACCTCGATTGCTACGGCTACCGGCTGCACTACGACAATCTGCATCGCACCGACAGCGTGTGGGGCCTCGACCCCTTCAGCGAAGACGAGTTCATTGAAGTACGCAACTATACCGACAGCACGACCGACTACCGCTACTTCGACTGCCAGGGCACGCCCATCAACCACAAGAAGCTGGGCTACCATCGCCGGAAGGCAGTCTTCGATGCCCGTGGCAACACCATTCACAAGGAGTTCTACGACTGCAGCGGCTCGCATGTCAATGACCAGCTGCGCTCGTCGCTGGTCGATTTGAAGTATGATGACAAGAACCGCCTGATCAGCACCAACGACTTCGACGGCGACGGACGCCCCTACACCCAGAACCGCAAATACTACCCCCATCGCGAGTTCACCTATATTGGCAACACCATGGAACGCCTCAGCACCAAGTGTTTCCGCTGGGATCCCGATGCCAGTGCCATGATTGAAGTGCTGACCAACCAGACCATGCTCTATGGCAGCGTCGTGGAGTATGTCACCATCGACTACGAGAAAGACACCTACCGCATGATGCGCGTGGAACACAACGAAGAGGAGGAACCCGTCAGCGTGTCCTACTACGGACGGAATGACAAGCCTGCCTTCGACACCATCGACCACTTCTCGAAACACATCATCGAGCGAAACCCGCAGGCCAACGGCAATACCATCGTGGTACACCGCTTCTACGATAGCGACGGCTCGCTCTACTCCAAGGTCGGCGAGCGCAACTATGCCATCGACTCCTGTCTCTACAGTCCACAAGGCATGCTCCTGAGCCGCGTGTGCTACGACCGCGACACCATCATCGTGCTCTCACAGGGCTATGAGTACAAGGACGGCATCGAGGTAGCACGCTATGCCCGAGGCATCCACGGCAATCCCATACGCTGCCCCCGATGGGAGCGCGACGGCCTGTCCTACTATCGCCTGCAGAACGTGCGCTCACTGAGCGATGCCCTGTCATACGTCAGGCCCGTCAATGAGTACGGACGCACCTCGTGGGCATACGTAGGCACCGACCCCTTCGGCGAGGAGGAGCACCGCGGACAACGGCACACCACCGACGACATGGGCAGCAACTGGAAACGCGAGACCGTCACCACCGTCTATGCCGACCACATCCCTGCCAATGCCCACAGCATGGTCTATGTGCACCTCACATGCTACGGCTCCTTGGCCGAACAATACGGACTGCGCGACGGCGACCTGCTCATAGATGCAGGCACATGGCACTACGACCGGCAGCCGCACGCCCAGCAGGCCCTGCCAACATGGAACAGCATAGGCCGACAGAACGTCAGCCTGCGAGTGGCACGCTACGACCAGCGCACCCGCTCCTGGCAACTGCTGCAGTTCACCATCCCCGCCTCGGGCAACCGCGACAAAGAATGGGGCTGCGAGATCTACGACATCTACTACACCGACGAAGAATACCAGGAATTCCAAAAGGGCATCCAGCATGACAAAGAATAATCAAACACTCAAGCAACTCCTCATCAGCCGCATCAACCAGACCGATGATGAAGCACTCCTGCAGCAGTGCATCGACTTGCTCTATCCCAAGGAGGAAAGGAGTAAGAAGTCGGAGAGCGAAGAGGAAAACGAGGGCGACGAGATTATCGAGACCGTCACCATTGCCAGCCAGATACGCCAGCAGCACAGCGACAAGCAGCAGCTGGTCAGCCAAGCTATGACCCGCCACACGCCCTCCGCCACTCCCCTTGAAGGGAAGGAGCCAGAGGAGGAGGAGTGGGCTGACGACGAGGAAGAGGGATCCCTGCTAACCAGACTGAAGGCAAACCTATGGGTAGTGCCCACCCTCGTCATCGTCATAGCCGGAATATGGGGCCTGAGCCACCTGAAAGCCTGCTGGAGCGACAGCGGCCAGAAAGTCGTGAACACCACCGCCTCCCGATTCGAGACCTTCACCGTGGGCAACATCACCTTCAAGATGGTCTATGTAGAAGGAGGAACCTTCATGATGGGAGCCGGCGAGAAAGAGAAAGAAGAAGCCGACAGCGACGAGTTCCCCCCACATCAGGTCACGCTGTCCGACTATATGATCGGCGAGACCGAGGTCACCGAGGGTCTGTGGAAAGCCGTCATGGGCGACGCACCCCTACCCTACGACGGCGACGACCACCCCGCCAAGAAAGTGTCGTGGGACGACTGCCAGCTCTTCGTCAGCCGCCTGAGCCAGATGACCGGGCGACCCTTCACCTTGCCCACCGAGGCACAATGGGAGTTTGCAGCCCGTGGCGGCAGATACACCCACGACTTCAAATATGCCGGCAGCGACAACCTCGACCAGGTAGGATGGTACTCCGTCAACGCCTGGGACAAGGGCAAGGGCAATCCCGACTTCGGCAGCCATCCCGTAGGCTCGAAAGCCCCCAACGAGCTGGGGCTCTACGACATGTCGGGCAACGTGTGGGAGTGGTGCCAGGACAGCTACGGCCGTTACACCGATGAAGACCAGACCGACCCGCAGGGACAGCCCGGCGACATGCACTCCTACCGTGTGAACCGTGGCGGCTCGTGGGACTATATCGCCACCAGCGCGCGCAGCGCCAACCGCCGCAACCGCACACCCGACTTCCGCAACTTCAACCTCGGCCTGCGCCTGGCACTGCCGGTCACGGCACAGCCGAAATAGTTTTGAAGTTTGAATTTAGATTTTAGAATTTAAAGGTGTTGTCCTTCGGGCAAGTGAGAATTTAGATATTAGAAGTACTTCCTACTTCTTCCTTCCTACTCGGCGAAGCCGACACATCTTACTTCTTCGCTCGGCTATGCCGCTTGGCTTGCCAAGAACTCTTAATTCTAAATTCAAAATATCCCATAGGGGGTAAAAATAGTCGTGAAT